>NZ_JBICUE010000005.1:0-440343 GCF_043197955.1 Mycobacterium sp. NPDC048908
AACACTGGACTGGAAAACACCCGCCGAAGCCCTCGACGAACTACTCTCCAACCCGTCCACACCGACCGCTGTTGCATAGAGCGCTAGAAACCGCCGGCGAAAAAGGGCAGGTTTACGTCTGCTCACCGGAGGTACTAGGCGGACGGCTCCGCGGGCACCACGACCAGATCGTGCGGCCGGTTGTTCACCGACACGGCGCCGTCGGCGGTGACCACCACGATGTCCTCGATGCGGGCGCCCCACTGGCCGGGAAAGTAGATGCCCGGTTCGACGGAGAACGCCATCCCCGGCTCGAGCGGCAGGTTGTTGCCGGCGACGATGTAGGGCTCCTCGTGCACCGAAAGGCCGATGCCGTGGCCGGTGCGGTGCACGAAGGCATCGGCGAGGCCTTCGGCCGCCAGCACGTCGCGCGCGGTGGCGTCCACCTGTTCGGCGGTCACCCCTGGCCGCACCGCCTCGACCGCGGCCTGCTGGGCGCGTTGCAGCACGGCGTAGCGCCTGGCCACCTCGGGGTCCGGTGCCCCGATGCTGTATGTGCGCGTCGAGTCGGAGTTGTACCCCGGCTCGTACGGCCCGCCGATGTCGACGACGACCATGTCGCCGGCGCGCAACTCGCGGTCAGAACACTCGTGGTGCGGGTCGGCACCGTGCGGGCCGGAGCCGACGATGATGAATGCCACCTCCGAATGGCCTTCTGCCACAATCGCTTCGGCGATGTCTGCGGCGACGTCGGCTTCGGTTCGGCCGGGTACCAGGAATTCCGGGACGCGGGCGTGTACCCGGTCGATTGCGGCGCCGGCCTTGCGGAGCGCGTCGATCTCGGCCGCATCCTTGATCATTCGTAGCCGTCGCAGCACCCCGGTGGCGAGCACCGGGACCACACCGAGCACCTCGGCGAGCGGCAGGAGGTGCAGCGCGGGCATGGCATCGGTGACAGCCGTCGCAACAGGCGCGCCGCCCAAAGCGTCGGCAACCAAGCGGTGGGGGTCGTCGCCGTCCACCCAGTCGCGCACCGCCACACCGAGTTCGGTGACCGCGGACTCTTTCAGCGACGCCAGTTCCAGCCGCGGCACGATGACGGTCGGCTCACCGCTGGCAGGCAGCACCAGCGCGGTCAGCCGCTCGAAGGTCTGCGCCCGCGAGCCGACCAGGTAGCGCAGGTCGTAGCCGGGCGTGATAACCAGCCCGGCCAGGCCCGCCTCGGCGGCGGCCGTAGCGGCGGCATCGAGACGCTGTGCGTAGACATCGGTGCTGAATCGACTGGCGGTCATGCCATGAAGGCTAATCGTGGGCCGAATAGCTGGCGACTTCGATCAGGTTGCCGTCGGGGTCACGGCAGTAGTGCGACGTCATCGGGCCCATCGCGCCGGTCTTCGGCACCGGGCCCGCGGTGATCGTCACACCGCAGTCCCGCAGGTGCGCCCCGATCTCGTCGGCGCTGACGTCGGCGATGAAACACAGGTCGAGCGACCCTGGCGCGTCGACGGCACCGGTCTCCCAGTTCGGCGCGCCGGTAGGCCGGACGTTGATCTTCTGGTTACCGAACACCAGCGCAATTCGGTTGTCGCCGAATACTTCTCGCCGCATACCGAGCACCCGGACATACCAGTCGACGGTGGCCTCGACGTCGCGACAATTCAGCACCACGTGGTCGATGCGATCAACACCGAAGGGCATCTGCTCTCCTCTGTCAGCCGGCGGCCCACTGTGCGGCCCGCTCGATCTCGTCGAGACCGAACAGCGCGAGTTCGCCGGGGACCATCCAGGCGAACGCGTGTAGCGCGTGGGCCACCCATTCCTTGTCGGAAACAACCGCAATTCGCTTGAACGCCGAATGATGGTGAATCAATGCACCGAGCCCCAGCCGCAGGTCCTCCGCCAGGCCGCCCGGCCCGAAGCCCTCGTAGTCGGGCGCGATCACCTCGACGATCCTGATCTGTCCGGTTTTGGCCAGGGCATCCATCGTCGGCTTGAAATCGCGGAGGTCGTCGCCTCGCACACGACCTGATACACGCAAGCCGGTCACCCCCGCGGGCATATCGGGCAACATTTCGATCATCGGGCCACCTCCACGTCCAGTCTGGCCCCGTCAATGTTCGCGGGTCGACTCAAAGGCGGCGTTGCAGCGTTCGCACCCGGCGGCGCAACGCTGCCACCGGCCGGGGCGCGTACTGCCTTTCGATGGCACGTGCGCCGGACCGGAAGAACCGGCGCACGGCATCACTGACAGTTTTCTCGTCGCCATCGGTGACGGTGAAGTGCGCACTCCAGATCGCGGTGCATCGGTGTTGTCCGCCAGCGCGGATCCGGAACTCGCCGTGAAAATCGGCGATCGGAAGTTCGGAGACCGTGGCCTCGTATCGGTAGACGCGTTGCGCCGGATCGCGTTCGACCAATCGCTCCTCCCACCGCAGGCCGTCTTCGGTCTCCAAAGTCCGCGTCGCGCCGGGCTCTTCACCATCGCCGGACGCGGTGGTCACCATGGGATGCCAGCTTCGGATGCCCTGAAACGAACCGAGGTCACGCCACATCGAATCGGCGCTGCGATAGACGTCGGCGAAGACCTGAACCTGCGGCATGCCGACCGGATACCCGAGAAAGCGCCGCGCCACCCCTGGCAGGATGACCGGCATGTCCTTGTTGCTGCTCGACGGCGCCAGCATGTGGTTTCGTTCGTATTTCGGTGTGCCCTCATCGATCAAGGCGCCCGACGGGCGGCCCGTCAACGCGGTACGCGGATTCCTGGACGCCGTTGCGACACTGATCACCCGGGAGCAACCGACACGGCTGGTGGTATGCCGCGACGACGACTGGCGCCCGCAGTGGCGCGTCGATCTGATCCCGTCGTACAAGGCTCACCGCGTGCTCGAGGAGAACCCGGATGGCCAGCCCGATGTGGAGGAGGTACCCGACGAGCTGACCCCGCAGGTGGACATGATCATGGAGATTCTGGACGCCTTCGGCATTCCCACCGCAGGCGCACCGCAATGTGAAGCCGACGATGTCCTCGGGACGCTGGCTAACCAGGAGCGCCGCGACCCCGTCGTCGTGGTCAGCGGTGACCGGGACCTACTGCAACTGGTGTGCGACGACCCGGTTCAGGTGCGCGTCCTCTACCTGGGCCGTGGGCTGGCGAAGGCCACCAAGTTCGGACCGGCGGAGGTTGCCGAGACCTATGGTGTGCCGGTCGAGCGCGCCGGACCCGCCTACGCCGAGTTGGCGTTGCTGCGGGGCGATCCGTCGGACGGGCTCCCCGGTGTGCCGGGGGTCGGCGAAAAGACCGCCGCGACGCTGTTGGCACAGCACGGCTCGTTGGACGCCATTCTGGCCGCGGCACACAATCCGAAGTCGAAGATGTCGAAGGCGTATCGGACCAAATTGCTGGCCGCCACCGACTACATCGAGGCGGCGGGGGCTGTCGTGCGCGTGGCGTCGGATGCCGACGTCAACTTCTCCACGGAGTCCGACAAGCTGCCGCTGGCCGCCGAACATCCACGCAAGGTCGCGAAGCTCGCCGAGCAATACGGAGTGACATCGTCGATCGGGCGGCTCCAGAAGGCGCTCGACGGGCTGCCCGGCTAGAGGTAACGGTTACTTGGGGCGTCCCACCTCATAGGTGCCCTTGTCGTCCTGGAACGTCACGGTCACCTGGCGCTTGGTCCCGTCGATGCTGACCTCGCAATTGAAGGTTTCACCCTTCTTCACCGTGGGACTGTTGCCGTCGTTGCACTTGACGTCCTTGACGTTCTTGGCGCCATACCCGTTGGCCTCGTCGGTGAGGATCTGCTGCACGCCCGTCTGGGCGGCGTTGATGTCCAGCTTGGTGGTGACGAACCAGCCCGGTGTGACGAAGCCGAGCACCACCACCGCCGCGATGACCAGCACCAGAAGAGCACCGACCACGCCGAGGATGACGCCAAGTGAGCGCTTCGAGCCTTCCTCGGAGCCGGGCGCGGTGTACTGCGGAAACTGCCCGTACTGACCTGGTTGTTGGCCATATTGATCCGGTTGCTGGCCGTACTGACCGGGCTGCTGGCCGTACGGCTGGCCGGGTTGGGGGTACTGACCAGGCTGACCATACTGACCCGGGTACGCCTGCGGCGTATACGCGCCAGGCTGCTGGCCGTACTGCTCGCCCGGGTACTGCTGCGGCGGCTGATAGGCCGGCGGCTGGACGCCCTGGCCTGGCTGTTGATACTGCGGATACTGCTGCTGTTGCGGGTCGTAAGCAGGCTGAGGCTGCCAGGCGGGCGCTGCGGTCGTCGGTTGCTCGCCCCCAGGAGCCGGCGGCTGCCACGGCTGATTCGCCGACGGTTCGCTTGACGGCTGATCCTGCCCGGACTCCGGCTGTTGGCCGGGCCACGGCTGCGTCGGATCAGATCCTTGCGGTCCGCTCATTTCTCTCCTTGCTCACGGGTCGCACTGCTGGCGAACAGACTACCCGGCATCAACAGCCACGACGCCGCGTCGAATGTCGTTGATAGCGCGTTTCGCGGTCGCCCGCAGCGCCGGCGTTGGCGCGGCATTGCGAACCTGGTCGAGCAGGTCGAGCACTTGTCGACACCACCGCACGAAATCCCCCGCCGACAACGGTGTCCCGGTGCCGGACGCGTCGGATGCGGCCAGCGCGGTGGTCAGGTCACCGGTGGTGGCCCAGCGGTAGATGGCGGTTGCGAAACCTTCTTCCGGCTCGCGGCTTTGCGTGATTCGGTGGCGCTGCTCATCGGCGCGTAATTCGGTCCACAGCCGGCGGGTCTGGTTCAGCGCGCGGCGTACCTTGCCGGTCGGCACCTGGATTCCGTCGGGAGCGCCGGGCGCGTCGCCGCGGGATTCGTAGAGCACCGACGACACGACGGCTGCCAGTTCAGCGGATTCCAGGCCTTCCCAGGTGCCGCTGCGCAGGCATTCGGCCACCAGCAGGTCGCTCTCGCTGTAGATCCGGGCCAGCAGTCGGCCGTCGTCGGTGACCTTGGGGTCGGCGCCGTTGCCGTCGATGAATCCGCGCTCGGTCAGCAGCACCACGATGCGATCGAAGGTGCGGGCCAGCGAGTTGGTCGCGGCGGCGATCTTCTGCCGGAGTTGTTCGTTGTCGCGTTCGGTGCGCAGGTAGCGTTCGGCCAACCGGGCCTTGGCCTCTCGTTCGGGTAGCTGGTGTGCGGGGTGACGCCGCATCTGTTCCCGCAACCCCGCGAGTTCGGGATCGACGTCGCGCTCCTTCGGCGGACCGCTGCGGTGGCGGTTGGCCGAGGGCACGTCGAGCCCGGTCGACGCCGAGCGAAGCGCTGACGCCAGGTCGCGCCGCATCCGCGGGTTGCGGTGTTCGACCCGCTTGGGCAGCGGCATCGAACCGAGAGGTTCCGAGGCTCCCGAGTAGTCGGCCGACGAAATCCGCCCGGCCCAACGGTGTTCGGTGAGCACCAGCGGCCGCGGATCGTCGCTGTCACGGTCCGCCTCCAGCACGACGGCCAATCCGCCGCGGCGCCCGTGGGTGATGGTGATGATGTCGCCACGGCGCAGCGCGGCCAGCGCATCGTTGGCGGCCCGGCGCCGTTGCACGCGCGATGCCCGCGACTGCGCGCGTTCACGTTCCGAGATTTGCTGTCGAAGTCGCACGTACTCGAGGATCGGCGCGTCGCGTCCGCCGTCGAGTTCTCCTGCGATTTCGTCGAGTAACCGTTCGCCGCGCTCGACGGCACGCACCAAACCGACCACCGAGCGGTCGGCCTGATACTGCGCGAACGAGCTCTCCAGTAGTTTGTGCGCCTGTACAGGCCCCATCTGGGTCACCAGATTGATCGTCATGTTGTACGTCGGCGCGAAGGAACTTCGCAGCGGGAACGTTCGCGTGGACGCCAGGCCAGCGACTTCCGCCGGGTCAATGTCGGGATGCCACAACACCACCGCGTGGCCCTCGACGTCGATACCGCGTCTACCCGCCCGACCCGTCAGCTGGGTGTACTCCCCCGGCGTCAACGGCATGTGCTGCTCGCCGTTGAACTTGACCAGCCGTTCCAGCACCACAGTCCGGGCCGGCATATTGATGCCCAAAGCCAATGTCTCCGTGGCGAACACGGCCTTCACGAAGCCGGCGGTGAACAGCTCCTCGACGGTATGGCGAAAGATCGGCAGCATTCCCGCGTGGTGGGCGGCCAGCCCACGCAGCAGCCCCTCACGCCATTCGTGGTAGTCCAGGACGACGAGGTCGGCGTCGTTGAGTTCAACGGTGCGCCGGTCGATGATCTCGGCGATGCGGACCCGTTCGTCGTCAGACGTCAGCCGCAGCGACGAGCGCAGGCACTGCTTGACCGCAGCGTCGCAGCCGGCTCGGGAAAACACGAAAGTGATTGCGGGCAACAGGCCTTCGCGGTCGAGTGAGCTGATCACCTCGGGTCTGCCGGGTGGCCGGTAGATGCTCGGGCGGGATCGACCACGCCCACGCGGCTGCCAGTCGGCCAGCCGGTCGGCCTCGCGTCGATTCGCGATGTGGCGCAGCAGTTCAGGGTCGACGAGCATGTCTCGGCCCGGTTTCGATGTCTTCGAGTTGCGGTAGTCGAACAGGTCGAACAACCGCTTGCCGACCAGCACGTGCTGCCACAACGGGACGGGACGGTGTTCGTCGACGACGACGGTGGTGTCGCCGCGCACCGTCTGGATCCAGCCACCGAACTCCTCGGCATTGCTGACCGTCGCCGACAGGCTGACCAACCGCACCTCGTCGGGCAGGTGCAGGATCACCTCCTCCCACACCGCCCCCCGCATCCGGTCGGCCAGGAAGTGCACCTCGTCCATCACGACATGCGAAAGCCCCTGCAATGTCGGCGAATTCGCATACAGCATGTTGCGAAGCACTTCGGTGGTCATCACCACGACGTCAGCGTCGCCGTTGATGGACTGGTCGCCGGTGAGCAGGCCGATACGCTCGGGACCGTACCTGGCGACAAGATCGTTGTGCTTCTGGTTGCTCAACGCCTTGATCGGCGTGGTGTAGAAGCATTTTCGGCCCGCCGCCAGCGCCAGGTGCACGGCGAACTCGCCGACGACAGTCTTCCCGGCCCCAGTCGGCGCGCACACCAGCACCCCGTGCCCGTTCTCCAGTGCTTGGCAGGCGCGCTGCTGAAAGTCGTCCAGCGCAAAGGGTAACTGCGCTGCGAAGTTGGCGAGTTGGCCGTTAGGTGGCGTCGTCATCAATTACGACCCGGGCTGGCGAAGCTACGGTGCTCGGCGCCTCGATCGGTTCGACGTTGCCGATCGGCGCGGCAAGCTCGTCGGGAATGTCCTCGGCCGCTTCCCGCCGGGCCTTGCGCTTGTCGTGGATGCGGGCGAGTTGAATCGAAACCTCGAGTAGCAGTGACAACGCCAGCGCCAGCGCCAGCATCGAGAAGGGGTCCGACCCAGGAGTGGCGAACGCCGCGAACACGAAGAGCCCGAAGATCAGCCCGCGCCGCCACGCCTTCAGCCGCGCGTAAGTGAGGATGCCGACGAGGTTCAGCATGATGATCAGCAACGGGAACTCGAAGCTGATGCCGAACACCAGCAGCAGGTTGATCAGAAAGCCGAAGTACTGGTCACCGGATAGCGCGGTCACCTGGACGTCGCTGCCGACGGTCAACAGGAAGTGCAGCGCCTTGGCCAACACGATGTAGGCGAGCACGGCGCCGGTGACGAACAGCACCGCTCCGACAGCGACGAACGCGCTGGCGAACCGGCGTTCCTTCTTGTAGAGCCCGGGCGTGATGAACGCCCACATCTGGTACAGCCATACCGGGCAGGCCAGGATGATGCCCGCGGTCAGCGCCACCTTGAGCCGCAGCATGAACTGGTCGAACGGCGCAGTGGCCAGCAGGCGGCATTCGCCGTCGGGGGCGATGGCGGCCCGCGCGGACGGCGGAAGCGAACAGTACGGCCCCCGCAGCCACTCGCCGAGGCTGTGGAATCCGAAGAAGCTGTGGCTGTACCAGAAGAAGCCGACGGTCGTCGTCAGCACCACCGCGGCCACCGAGATCAGCAGCCGACTCCGTAGTTCGGTCAGATGCTCGACCAGTGACATGGTGCCGTCAGGATTGACGCACGACCGACGTCGGCGCGGATCGAGTTTCTTGAAGATTCCGGGGGTTTGCACGGGTTAATTACGCCGCGTCATGAGGCGGCCTCTGGGTTGGCGTCGGTCAGGCCGGGCGTTGGTCCGACGGCTGCTCGGCCTGCGGAGCAGGCGGCGGCGTGTCGACGCGCTCCGAGGAGATCGGTGTGGCCGGCGGCGCGGTGGCCTCCGGCTTCGAGTCGGATTGCATCTCCTTGATCTCCGACTTGAAGATCCGCATCGACTTACCGAGCGAACGCGCCGCGTCGGGGAGCTTCTTGGCACCGAAGAGCAGCACGAACACGGCGATAACAATCAACCAGTGCCAGGGTTGTAGACCACCCAATTTGGTCACCTCCAGACGTCTGGACCGAGTCTACCTGCCGACGCTGTCCGCTCCGACCTCGTAGGCACGTAGCGCCGCGGTGGCCGAATTGCGGATCCGCTGAGCCAGCGATTCGGGCTCCAGGACGCGTACCGCGGATCCGAAGCCCAGCACGAACCGGGCCATCCATTCCTCGGATGCGTACGTCATCGCAGCCTCACAGGCGCCGTCGGGTAGCTCGCGGATCTCCCGCAGGGGGTAGTAGTCGAACATCCACGACGCGGACCGGTCGATACGCAGTGTCGCCGCCGGCAGTGACGGGTCGGCGTCGAACAGCGAGGTGTCCGGTTCCGCCTGCACAGCGGGCGGCGGCGGAGTCGACGGCTCGTCGAGCACGTGCGCGTCGACGATGCGGTCGAAGCGGAACAGTCGCACGCCTTCGGCCGAGCGGCACCAAGCCTCCAGATAGCTGTGGTCGGCCACCAGCACCACCCTGATGGGGTCGACGATGCGGCTGGTCAGCACGTCGTGGGAGGCCGAGTAGTACTCGATCGACAGGGCACGGCCGTTGCGTACGGCGGCGCGCACGGCGGCGGCGGCCTCGCTTTCGACGGGCGCGGGCGCGTCGACTGCGGCTTCAGCACCCTGACCCACTGTGCCCGCAGCGGATTCGATCTTGGCGATCGCGCTGCGCGCCGCCTCGGGGTCGACCATGCCGGGCACGTCAAGCAGCGCGCGCAACGCCACCAGGATGCCGGTGGCTTCGGGCGAGGTCAGCCGTAGCGGGTGGTCTATGCCCGCAGTGAACGTGACTTCGATTGTGTCGCCGGAGAATTCGAAGTCGATGAGGTCACCGGGACCGTAGCCGGGCAGCCCGCACATCCACAGCTGGTTGAGGTCGTCGCGCAATTGCTTGACGCTGACCCCGAGGTCGGTCGCGGCCTCGGCGTAGGTGATCTTCGGGTTGGCCTGGAAGTACGGCACCATGTTGAGCAGCCGGACCAGACGGGTGGAAACGGCGGTCATGCGGGCACCTCGCCGGCTTGGGCGCGAAGGCGCGCCAGCACGTCGTCGCGCAGTGATTGCGGGTCGAGGACGACGGCGTCGGGACCGTATCCGGCGATTTCGCGGGCGAGGCGGTCCATCATGCCGATCTCGACGGTGATCTCCTCGCCTTCACGGCCACCGAGGGTTCGCGGTCCGATGACCGTGGCGTGCCTGCGCAGTGCGGTGGCACGGCCCTCGGCGACCCAAACCCGGGCCTGGCCGGCGGCGGGCCACTCTCCTACCGCCCGGTCGACGATCTCGCGCAGATTGACACCCTCGGGCAGTTTCACCGCGCCGGTCGGGCCGATCGGGGTGACGTCGGCACCGATGCGTGAGAGCCGGAAGGTTCGGGTGGCGTCGCGGTCGCGGTCGTGCCCGACCAGGTACCAGCGCCCCTTGTCGGTGACGACGCCCCACGGCTCGACGGTCCGGACGGTGTACGGGTCGCTGCGGGATGGCCGGTGCGGAAATTGGACCGCTTGGCCGGAGTCGATGGCTGACAACAGGATTCCCAGGACATCTTCGGAGCCGCGCAGACCGGGTAGCACGCCGGTCGAGGAGATTGCGATGGCGGAGTCGGTGGCGTCGACGTCGACGCCTGCAGCGCGCAGCTTGAGCAACGCGCCTTGGGTGGCGGTGATCAGTTCGGGCGATTCCCACAGTTGGGTGGCGACGGCGACGGCGGCGGCCTCGTCGGCGGTCAATTCGACGGCAGGCAGCGCGTAGGCGTCGCGGTTGATGCGGTAACCCTCTGTGGGGTCGAATTGCGAAACCCGGCCGGTCTCCAGCGGGATGCCGAGATCGCGCAGTTCGTTCTTGTCGCGCTCGAACATGCGGGAGAAGGCTTCATCGCTGGCACTGTCGGCGTAGCCGGAAACGGTTTCGCGGATCCGCTCGGCGGTGATGTACGTGCGGGTGGAGAGCAGCGCGATGACGAGGTTCATCAGCCGCTCGACTTTGGAAATACCCACTCGTGACAGCTTAGGGCTTCCGGTCGCGGTCACTTCGCTGCGGCACCTGCTAGCGCGTCGGAGATGAGAACGCTCAGGTGCTGCCAGTAGATCCAATCGGCGATCGCCCCTCGTTGAGCGGCAGCGTCAGCGGCGGTGTGCGCTCGATACAGAGCCTGTTCTTGGGCGTGGTTGGCGTAGTTGACGAATGCCTCGAGATGCGCGATCCCGCGGTCGGGATTGGTGCTCATCATCGGCTTCATCACCTCGAACCACAGCTTGCTGCTCTCGTCGGCCGGAGGGTTGGTGTCCGACGGCGGCGGCGGCAGCAGCTCTGACAAACCGCCGGCGCTGACACCGGCCAGGCGTGCGGCCGCGTCGGGAGCGATGATCGCTAACCGGTTGCGGCCCTGCATCTTTCCGCTGTCGGGGATGTCGTCGGATTGCAAAATGACCTTCGCTGTGCCGGGGTCGAAGCCCTTGAACTGGTCGACGGTCGCGACGACGGCGCGCAGCCTGAGGTTGTGGTGTTGCGCCCACCCTTGGACGGCGAGGATCGGATAGGTGGCCCACTTCGCCCGTTCGCCGAGCGGGATGGCTTCATCGGCGCTGGCCATGCGGACTTGCTCGGGCAGGTTGACGCCGTCGGGGATGTAGGCGATGCCGTAGCTGTTGGCGACGACGATCTGGCCGTCCTGGGTAAGTGCGGTTATCCAGAAGAAGCCGAAATCGAGGTTGGGCTCGGCATTGAGCGCGGCGCCGATGCGACGAGCGATCTGCAATGGGTCGCTGCCGCTGGTGCTCTGGCGGCGCAGTGCGTCGGCGGTCGCTGCCGCGGCGATGGCGTCGCGCTCGGCGCGGGCGGCCGAAACCGGAACGGGCGCAGGCGCGCCCACGGCGCTGCTGGCTCCGGCGGCGGAGGCCGGTGCTACGCCCGGGCCGACCGATGTGGCGGCAGGCGCCGCGGTGCCTGGAGCGCCGAGCGGCGCGGCGGGTGGCGGTGTGGGCGGCGGGCCGAGCGGCATCGAGGGGGCCGCTGGGCTTCCAGGCGCCGCGCCGACGGACGGAGCGGGTGGCGGCGGCGCGGCGTGCGCGGCTGGCGCGCCGGAGGGCGCAGGCGCGCTGGGTGTCGGCGCGGGGGCATCGGGAATGGGCGCCGGACCGGGCGGTGGAGTGGGGATGGAAGGTTGGGCGGCGAGCGGCGGGCTGCTTACCGGATTGGTCAGGGGCGCGGTCTGTTGAAGGCCAGTGGGCTGACCGGACGCTGCGGCTTTCGCGGCATCTGCGCCTGGTGTGCCCTGCAGTCCGCCGTCGCCCGCTGAGCCCGGGCTGACGGGCGGAGTCGTTGCCGGGCCTCCGGGTGAACCCGAGGTCGTCGACAATGGCGAGCTTGGGCTGCTGATGCCGGGAGACGCCGACGGCCCAGGTGAAGAGCCACCGCCGAGGCTGGGTGCTGCGGGGGCGCCAGGCGCGGCAGGGGCAGGACCTGCGGAGACTCCGGGCGCGGCGGGTGTGGCTAGGACCGGCCGCTCCACCACTGATGGCGCCGGTGGAGGCTGGGCATTTTGGTTTAAAGCGCTGTACGCAGGCCTTCCTGATGGGCCGCTAGTAGAGACCGGCACCGCGGGAACTGGCGGGGCTGGGTTACCAGCAAGGGACTCGTAGTCTGGCCGGCCTTGCGCTTCAGCCAGCTGGCCTTCTAGCGGTGGCGGACTGCCATTTAGAGAGTCATAGCCCGGCCTCCCGGGGTGCCGTGCGGTGAGTGTTTGCATGTCTTGCGGCTGATCAGGATGTGGCTTCGCGGGCTCGTCAGTCGGCGACCGCGGTAAATCTCCCGGTTTGGCGCCCCACGCTAATGCAAACGTGTTAACGACGTCGGCGTTCTCTTTATACTCGCGCTGCACAAGGGTTTTGATTGCGCCATCGGGGTTTTGGTTGCTTTTTGCTGCTGCTTTTTCGATCGACTTAATTTCCTGCTGGGCAGCGCTCACATTTGACGTGATGGTGTCTTTCGCATCGACGATGGTAGTTGCGGCGTTCTTGCACCACGCGATCGCATCGGTGAGTTGCTTGGCGTGATCTTGCAGCGCCTTCGTGGCGCCCTCGACCGCTGAGCTCGCAGCTTTGGAAGCGTCACCCGACCAGACGTGAACTCCGTTGAAGATTGTCGCTTGATGCCTCTGCCAGTTGGAGAGCGCCGCATTGACTTGGCTCAGAACTCCGCCTAGCTCGTTCGCCCGTCCGCTAAACAAGTCTTCGTCAGCTTCTGGCCAGGCGCCGGGTCCCGTCATCTCAGCGGCGTGCGGGCCGGCTGGCCTGCTCTTACCCACTGGCCACCGCCTTACATGCCTGATCGACAGTCAGTGCGACATACGTAGCAGTGCTGGCCAAGTAGTTGTCTGCTGCTGTGTATGTCGGTATGGCCTTTACGAATGCGCGACGATATTGAGCAGAAAGCACCGCGAAGTCTTCCATCGTGGCATTTCCACTTCGGCGCCCTAACGCTTCTAGATCGTCTGCGAACTTCGACATGACAGGCACTACGGCTTCGTAAGCAGCTTTCTGCTCAGACGTCCATTGCGTGGCTGGAATCGTCTCACTTATCGCTTGCCATGCGGCCGTGTCGTCGAAGAATCTCTTCAACAGCGGCACCCATTCCGAACAAATCGGATCGTCGTCCGTAAGTAGGCGTCGTGCGTCCGCTGGATTGCTCGGAGGTGACACAGAGGACGGGGGATCCACCGGCGGGATTAAGGGAGCTTCCGCCTGCGCGGAACCGTAAGTGATTGCGCCACATACATTTGCCAACACTCCCCCCACGCCATCGGCTACCCTCGCGAGGTCGTTATCACGCGGCGTGTAGCTCGGTATCCGCTCAGCGAAGGCGCGGGCATACGCGATGAATTGCTCGTATAGCTCACGCATCACACGGTGCGGTGTAGTCTTCGTGAGCGCAGCGGCTTGATCGGCAGCGCCAACCATCGCCTGACCAACCGATTCGAAAGTTGTGCGCTGATCAAGCGTCCAAGATGCGGCCGGCACTGACGCGTCCCGATCGAGCCAACGGACCCTTTGTTCAGCATCGGTTAGCCCGGCGCCGACCTTGCTCCACGCCGCACACGTTGGATCTTCCGTGATGATGCCAACGGGCCCTTTGTCATTCGCGCTGGCGAACTCGGAGTCGCTGCCATTCGTGGGCGTCGGCGACCCGCCACCTCCGGAGTTCTTGCCGACAACCAACGCCGTGACGACGACCGTCACCGCGATGATTGCAAGTAACGCGATGCCGCCAAAGATCCACTTGCCCTTGCCACCTCGTCTTGGCGGCGGTCCTGGCGGAGGACCCCACGGCTGCTGCACGCCCCACTGCGGAGCCCCACTCGGCTGGCCCGGAGGCGGTCCCCATTGCGGACCGCCTGTCGGCGGTTGCGAACCCCACTGGTTTGGTGGCGGCGGCACACTCATCGGCACACCTTGGCGTCACAAATAGTCATGTCACAGAGCACTTTCCGGACCTGAGGTCGCCGGGCGCGTCGGCGCCGGCTTATGCGGCTGCGGCTGTGCCTCCGTGGGCGGTACCGGCTTCGGCTCCGCAGGCGCGCGTTCGGCCGCACCCGGGCCCGCCGCGCCTTCGGAAGGGGCTTTCTGCTCCGGCGCCCTCTCCTCCGACTCAGTGCGCTTGGCTTCGTCCGGCGAGCTTTCTCCCTGCTGATCCGGATCCGTCTTTTCCCCCGCGCCGTCGGCCAATTGGCCGGCTTGCTGCATCGCACTCTGGACGCCCTGCATGATCCCCTGCGGTATCGACGCCGCCATGCTCGCCAATTGCATCGGTATCTGGGCCGCCTGCTGCGCCATCTGCATCGGCATGCCCATCATCTGGCCAAGCTGGCCCGCCTGCTGCGCGGCACCCGCCGCACCCGCCGCACCCGACGCAGGAGCCTCGCCAGCCACACCTGTGGCGCCCGCCGCGCCACCGCCAGTTCCGCCCGCTCCCCCTGCGCCTGCGGTCTCGGCGCCCTCGAGTTCGGCCAACGCCTTGAGAACCTGGTCCGCCAGGTGTTGATCGACGCCCTCGTACTTCGCGGCTGCCTGAATGATGTTCTGCGCTGTCCGCAATGCGTCCGCTTTCGTCACCGGCAAGCCCGCGATCAACGGCGCCTCGATCGCCTGCGTGCGCGCATAGAGAATTGTCGACAACGCGTCTGCGCCCGTCGCCGTGAACGGCAGCGGTGGCTCTGGAATGTCCCCCGCGGCGCTCAAGAATCCCTGACCGCCAGTGGCGAGCGGTGTCGTGTCGACCCTCAACTCTCCGGGCATCAGGCCGGTCCCCCTGCCAAGTCGCGCTCAATAGCTGATCCATCTGCGGCCACACACCTGAGGACGTGATCGCCTCCGCTAACACTCAGACCCGACGTGCGGCAACGAGTCGCTACGTCACCGCTCAGCAACCAGGGCGCAGCAATTGTCAGGCACTCGGCATTCGCGTCGCGCAGCCTTGTGAAAGTCACTCAACCACCTTCAGAAACACCCGAACAGCACAATTCGCAGCAGGTGCGATTCCGGCGCGCACATTCGGCATCCCCTCCAGCAGTCGTGCAGCAAAAATGCTACCGGAGCCGCGGTGTCACCCACCGCGCCAATTTCTGCCTGGAAGGTGCGTCTACATCGAGGCGATCAACCGCTTGACGCGTTCGTCGACCGACCGGAACGGGTCCTTGCACAGCACCGTGCGCTGCGCCTGATCGTTGAGCTTCAAGTGCACCCAGTCGACGGTGAAGTCACGGCCGGCCTCCTGCGCGGCACTGATGAACTCACCGCGCAGCTTGGCCCGTGTGGTCTGCGGCGGCGTATTCACCGCGGCCTCGATCTCCTCGTCGGTGGTCACCCGCGACGCCAGGCCCTTGCGCTGCAGCAGGTCGAACACGCCGCGACCGCGCTTGATGTCGTGGTAGGCCAAATCCAGCTGTGAGATCTTCGGGTCGGACAGCTCCATGTTGTAGCGGTCCTGGTAGCGCTGGAAGAGCTTGCGCTTGATCACCCAGTCGATCTCGGTGTCGACCTTGGCGAAGTCCTGGCTCTCCACCGCGTCCAGCTGGCGTCCCCACAGGTCGACCACCTGCTCGATCTGCGAATTCGGCTCCCGGGTCTGCAGATACTCGACCGCACGCTGGTAGTACTCCCGCTGGATGTCCAGTGCGCTGGCCTGCCGGCCGCCCGCCAACCGCACCGGCCGCCTGCCGGTCAGATCGTGGCTGACCTCGCGGATCGCCCGGATCGGGTTGTCCAGCGAGAAGTCGCGGAACGGCACTCCGGCCTCGATCATCTCCAGCACCAGCGACGCGGTGCCGACCTTCAACATCGTCGTCGACTCGCACATGTTGGAGTCGCCCACGATGACGTGCAGCCGCCGGTACTTCTCGGCGTCGGCATGCGGCTCATCGCGGGTGTTGATGATTGGTCGCGAGCGGGTGGTCGCGGACGAAACGCCTTCCCAGATGTGCTCGGCACGCTGCGACAGACAGAACGTCGCAGCCTTCGGCGTCTGCAGCACCTTGCCCGCACCGCAGATCAGCTGCCGTGTCACCAGGAACGGCAGCAGCACGTCGGAGATCCGCGAGAACTCGCCCGCCCGCACGATCAGGTAGTTCTCATGGCAGCCGTACGAGTTGCCCGCCGAGTCCGTGTTGTTCTTGAACAGGTAAATGTCGCCGCCGATGCCCTCATCGGCCAACCGCTGCTCGGCGTCGATCAGCAGGTCTTCGAGCACCCGCTCGCCTGCGCGGTCGTGGGTCACCAACTGGGTCAGGTTGTCGCACTCAGCGGTGGCGTACTCGGGGTGGCTGCCCACGTCGAGATACAACCGCGCGCCGTTGCGCAAGAACACGTTCGAACTGCGGCCCCACGACACCACCCGCCGGAATAGGTAGCGGGCAACCTCGTCGGGACTCAGCCGACGATGGCCGTGGAACGTGCAGGTGACACCGAACTCTGTCTCGATGCCCATGATTCGTCTCTGCACCTCATCGAGACTACTTGCTGCTGGCCGACCTCGGCGGGCAAGCCGCGCCGAAGCTTCGGGTTGACACTCATCGGGGTCTCCGTCAAACCCTGCGGCGGGCGCCCGCGATCGCACGTCAACCCTGTGGATGACGTCGGCGCGCTTGCGCCAAAATCTGCCAGCATGAGGCATGGGGGAAATCGTCGAAGTCGATCTGACTCGGCTGCGGACCGTGGCCAACCGGGTCATGGAATCCGCCGAGAGGATCGCTCAAATGCGTTGGCCGAAATTGGATCCCGGTGATCTACCAGGATCAGCTGTGGGTAATGTCGCCGCACCCGTTCTTGTGGCTGGGCGTCTTACCGAAGTCGTCGACAACATGCGCGGCTGGGCGGCGGCGGCGCACATGTCGGCCGACGCCTTCGAGCGAGCCGATCATCGCAACGGCAAAAGCCTGGAGCAGTGACGCGGCCGACCATCTCGCAAGCCGATGCCTGGCAGCCTGACTCACTGCGTCGGCTCGCCGACGACTGGGACGAGGCCGCCCGGTGGTTGACGGCCCACCTCGACACGGTCGTCACCGACATCCGCGGCAGCTACGACGTCTGGACCGGTGCCGCCGCCGAGGCCTCGCGCGACCAGGCGAGCGCCATCGCCACGGCCGCGGACGCCGCCGCGCGCTGCCTCGTGCTTGCTGCGGTCGCCGCCCGTGACGGTGCCGACCAGATTGAATCGGCGCAGACCTCGGTGCGGTCAGCGCTCGCCGATGCACACGCCAGTGGATTCGATGTCGCCGATGACGGGACGGTGTCGATCCGCGCCGGCCCGCCGCCGCTGCTGGTCGCCCTTTCCGGGGGTGCCCGAACCGTTGCGCACGACCTGCTGACGATGCGCGCCGACGCACTGACGACGCAGATCACCGATGCGCTGGATCGACTTGGCGCGGCTGACGCTGATGCCGTCGCCGACATCGATGACGCCTTCGCAGCCGCGCCGGTTTCGCGCCCCGCGGCCACCGTGCCGTCCGGCGCCTGGCCGGTTCAGGCGTCGGACGTGGTGGCGGGCTGGCCCGCGATGAGCCAGGACCGGATCGGCGAGCAGATCGCCGCCATGACGGCCGCGCAGCGCCAGCAGTTGATCACCGAGTTCCCGCATCAGGTCGGCAATACAGACGGCGTGCCCTGGCAGATGCGCGTCGCCGCCAATCGCACCAACATCGCCCAAGCCATCGTCGACGGCTTCGACGGTCCCTCATCGCAATCGCGCACCGCGCTGTACCGCAGCCTGGTCGGGGAAATCGATGACCCCGCCGGCGCCGGTCATCGCATCGACCGACAAATCCTGGCGTTCGATCCCGGACGGGCATCGCTCGTCGAACTCAACGGGGACCTGTCGACCGCCAAGAGCGTCGCCGTGATGGTTCCCGGACTGAACACGACGATCGAATCGTCAGCGGCCAACACCCGCACCGCGCGACGCTTCGTCTCCGCAACCCGCGGCGACATCGCCGCCATCACGTATTTGGGCGGGCCCTTCCCTCACGGCAATCTGGTGGCCGGGCCCGTCGCGGCCGCCGACCCGCGATATGCGCTCAGCATGGCGCCGCGACTCGTCGCATTCAGCGAAGATGTCGACCGCACCGTCGACGCAACGGGTCGGTCCATCCCGGTCACCTACATCGGCCACTCCTACGGCGGCTCCATCGTGGGCACCGCCGAAGCGTTGGGCCTGACGGCTGACCGGACGCTGTACGTGGCCGCAGCGGGCGCGGGGGTCGGCGTCGACGAACCCGGCGATTGGCACAACCGCAACCCGGACGTGCTGCGATTCTCGATGACGGCGCCAGGCGACATCATCGAAACCGTGCAGGGCATCCCGTGCGGGCCGCACGGAGCTGACCCCGACGAAATGCCGGGCGTAATTCGTTTGAGCACAGGGCATTACGACGACGGCAGGTTGATGGCCGGCCCACGCGCGCACAGCGACGTCCTCAACTGGCCGTCGGACGCGTGGCGAAACATTCTCGCGGTCATCACTGGCGATTCGGAAACCTTGCACCAAACCGGCTGACATACCGCCAGAATGGGCCAATGTGGTCGCGCTCCTCACCCGTCGACGGGTTCCGGTTGGCCTTCGACCGCTTCGGCACAAGGGGCGCGCCTGCCGTCGTGCTGCTGCACGGATGGCCCGGCAATCGGCATGACTTCCGCAAGGTCGTCCCGATCCTCGGCGGCGACGCCGACGTCATCGTTCCTGATTTGCGCGGCTTCGGAGGCTCGGACAAACACGAAGTCGCGGTCCGGCATTTCTACAGCGCCACCGCCCAAGCCAGCAGCGTCATCGGGTTGATCAAGGAACTCGATCTGTCGAACGTCGTCATCGCGGGCTACGACGTCGGCAGCCGCGTCGCTCAAAGCATCGCCAGAATGCATCCAGACCTGGTGTCAGCTCTTGTGCTGTCTCCCCCGCTGCCCGGCGCGGGTGAGCGGGTGCTCACCGCCCACGCGCAGGGCGAGTTCTGGTATCAGGCGTTTCACCAACTTCCGCTTGCCGCCGACCTCATCGACGGCAATCCGGATGCGGTCCGAGAGTATCTGCGGCACTTCTGGACTCACTGGTCCGGTCCGAATTTCGCGCTGTCCGAAGATGATTTGGACCGCCTGGTGGCCGACTACGCTCTGCCAGGTGCGTTCACGGCATCGATCGCCTGGTACCGCGCAGGCGCGGGCACCGTCGCACAGTCGCTCGTGGAACTACGGCCCGACGCGGCCATCAAGATCCACGTCCGAACCGATGTGCTGTGGCCCCAGCATGATCCGCTGTTCCCTCGAGAGTGGGCGGATCAACTCGAGCACTACTTCACCAACGTCCGCCTTCATTTCGCGGATGATGCCGGGCATTTCACCCCGCTCGAAAGTCCTGAGCAGTTCGCCGGATTGATCCTGGCTCAGCAGCCGACGTAGTTCACCGACACGTTCACGGCCAGCCCACCGGTCGACGTCTCTTTGTACTTCGAGCTCATGTCGCGGCCGGTGGCACGCATGGTTTCGATCACCTCGTCGAGGCTCACCCGATGGTCGCCGTCCCCGCGCAACGCCATCCGGGCCGCATTGATCGCCTTTCCTGCCGAGATCGCGTTGCGCTCGATGCACGGAATCTGCACCAGTCCTGCGATCGGGTCACACGTCAACCCCAGGCTGTGCTCCATCGCGATCTCGGCGGCGTTTTCTACTTGTCCCGGTGTGCCGCCGAGTATTTCAGCCAGTCCGGCAGCCGCCATCGACGATGCCGACCCCACCTCGCCCTGGCAGCCGACCTCCGCGCCCGAGATGGACGCCCGCTCCTTGTACAGCGAGCCGATGGCCCCTGCGGCAAGCAGGAAGCGCACTGCGACGTCGTCCGGGTCGGACGCCCCCGCCTCGGTGTAATGCACCGCGTAGTGCAGCACCGCAGGGATGATGCCCGCCGCACCGTTGGTCGGTGCCGTCACGATGCGTCCGCCTGATGCGTTTTCCTCGTTGACGGCGAGCGCCACCAGGTTCACCCAGTCTTCGGCGAATCGTGGATCCCGATGCGGATCTTCCTGACTGAGACGCTCGTACCACTGACCCGCTCGTCGCCGCACCTGCAGCACGCCCGGCAGCAGTCCGGTGCGGGCGATTCCACGCTGCTCACATTCCACCATCACGTCGCGCAGATGAAGCAGCCTCGTGCGGACCTCCTGAACGCTGCGCGTGCGGCACTCGTGGGCCAGCATCACTTCGCTGATCGACCGTCCCGACGCCAGGGCGAGCAATTCTGCGGCCGACGAGAACGACCTGGCGTCGGAATCGGCGGCAACACCTGCCAATTCGTCGCCTTCGGCAACATCTGCCAATTCGTCGCCTTCGGCGACGACGAAACCGCCCCCAATGGAGAAGTACGTTCGCCGATAAAGCGTGCTGTCGTCTGCGCCGTACGCCGTCAACGTCATGCCGTTCGGATGGAAGTCCAGCACGGTCCTGGTGTAGAGGGCGATGTCGTCCTCGGACAGCGCAATCGGTGCCCGGCCGCCCAGCATGATCTTGCCGGTACTGCGCAGCCGTTCCCGTCCGGCTTCCATCTCGGCGGTCTCGATGGTTTCCGGCCGATTCCCTTCGAGGCCGAGCAGCACCGCAGGCAGTGTGCCGTGGCCACGACCGGTGGCCGCAAGCGATCCGTACAACTCGACGCGGACGTCGGCCACCCGCTCCAGGAGCCCAGCAGCCTCGAGGTCGGCGACGAAGTTCGCGGCTGCCCGCATGGGGCCGACGGTGTGCGAACTGGACGGACCGATGCCCACCTTGAACAGGTCGAAGACGCTGATTGTCACTGCAAATTCCTTCTCATTCAGAGCTGCGGGTACAACGGGTGACGCTCGGCGAGTTCGGTCACGCCGAGGGCGAGCTTCGCGGTGTCGGCGTCCGGCGCGGCGGTCAGGCACTGCGCGATCAGGTCGGCCACGGCGGCGAAGTCCTCCGCTTCGAAACCGCGAGCCGCGAGGGCTGGGGTGCCGATGCGTAGGCCGGACGTCACCATCGGCGGCCGTGGATCGAACGGAACCGCGTTACGGTTCACCGTGATTCCGATCGTGGCCAGCCGGTCTTCGGCCTGACGTCCGTCGAGCTCCGCATTGCGCAGGTCGACCAGCACCAGGTGCACGTCCGTGCCGCCGGTGAGCACCGCGATGCCCGCGTCACGGACGTCGGGCTGCGACAACCGTTCCGCGAGGATGCGCGCACCCTCGATGACCCGCTGCTGGCGCTCGACGAAATCGGGCTGGGCGGCCATCTTGAAGGCCACCGCCTTGGCTGCGATGACATGCTCCAGCGGTCCCCCCTGCTGGCCGGGGAACACCGCCGAATTGATCTTCTTGGCGATGTCGGCGTCCTTCGTCAGGATGATGCCGCCGCGCGGCCCACCGAGGGTCTTGTGTGTGGTGGACGTGACGACATGCGCGTGCGGCACTGGCGACGGATGCAGGCCGGCCGCAACGAGGCCCGCGAAATGCGCCATGTCAACCATCAGATAAGCGCCGACCTCGTCGGCGATCTCACGGAACCGGGCGAAGTCCTGGAAGCGCGGATACGCCGACCAGCCCGCAATGATCATCTGCGGCCGGTGCTCGCGGGCGGCCACCGCTACCTGATCCATGTCGATCAGGTAGTCATCGCGCGAAACCCCATATGCGGCCACGGTGTACAACTTGCCCGAGAAGTTGAGCCGCATCCCGTGGGTCAGGTGTCCGCCGCAGTCGAGCGAGAGCCCGAGAATAGTGTCTCCGGGCGTCAGCAGCGCATGCATGACCGCGGCGTTGGCCTGAGCCCCCGAATGCGGTTGGACGTTGGCGAACTCCGCGCCGAACAGCGACTTGACTCGATCGATCGCCAACTGCTCGATGACGTCGACGTGTTCGCAACCGCCGTAGTAGCGCCTGCCGGGGTAGCCCTCGGCGTACTTGTTGGTCAGCACGGAGCCCTGGGCCTGCATCACCGCCAGCGGCGCGTGGTTCTCCGATGCGATCATCTCCAGGCCGGTCCGCTGGCGATCGAGTTCCCTGTCGATGAACTCGGCCACCTCGGGGTCGAAATCCGCCAGGTGTGCGTCCAGCACGCTCATGCAAAATGCTCCGTTCATGTGCGGGAAATTTCCTGAATACCAGACATTGGATAACTGATATATCAGAGTGTGACCGGCATCATAGCTGCGTGCGGCTTCGGCGGTCAAGGGCGCCTGCCTCTCGCTTGTTACCAGCGAGTTTCGTTTTCCGCTGGCCTTGACAGTGATGTACGCCACGGTCCACTCTGTTGCATGTAGAGGGTTTCATTGCGCGATACGCAACGTTGACGTAGCTGGGCGAGAGGCCGACTAGGTGGCGGAACACCTGAATCTGTACATCGCGGGCGAATGGCGCCCCGCGCGCGGCGATGCTCGCCGTGAAATTCGATGTCCGGCCGACGGGCAGCTCGTCGCGCAGGCGGCGGAGGCGTCCACTGAAGATTCGCACGCCGCCATCGCGGCGGCGCGGGAAGCGTTCGACACCGGCCCGTGGCCGCACACGCCGGAACGGGAACGGGCCGAGGTGTTGCGGCGCACCGCCGATCTGATCGATCGCGACCGCAAGGACTTCGTCCGCGCCGAGGCACTCGACACCGGCAAGCGGATAGTCGAGGCCGAATACGACATGGACGACGTCGTCGCCTGCCTGCGCTATTACGCGGGTGTCGGCGGCACCGAGGCCGGCCGTGTGGTGGACACCGGCAAGGCCGATGCGATCAGCCGCCTCGTTTACGAGCCGGTCGGCGTCTGTGGACTGATCACTCCGTGGAATTACCCTCTGCTGCAAGCGAGTTGGAAGGTCGCCCCCGCGCTGTTGGCGGGCAACACCTTCGTGCTGAAGCCAAGTGAGTTGACGCCGTCGACCGCTGTGCTGTTGATGCGGGCGCTGGAAGAAGCCTGCCTACCCGCAGGCGTCGCCAATCTGGTTCTCGGCGCCGGACCCACGGCCGGCGCTCCATTGTCCGAGCATCCGGACGTGGACATGGTGTCGTTCACCGGCGGTGTGCCGTCGGGTACCCGCGTGATGGCTGCCGCCGCCGCGACGGTCAAACGGGTCGCGCTCGAACTCGGCGGCAAGAACCCGAACGTGGTGTTCGCCGACGCCGATTTCGACACCGCGGTCGACTTCGCGCTGACCGCAGTATTCCTGCATTCGGGGCAGGTGTGTTCGGCGGGTGCGCGGCTGATCGTCGAGGAATCCCTGCACGATCGCTTCGTCGACGAAGTCGTCGCGCGCGCCCAGCGGATCAGGCTCGGAGGGCCGTTCGACCCCGATGCCGAGACCGGGCCCCTGATCTCGGCGGCACACCGCGACAAGGTGGAGGCCTACGTCGCGGCGGGCATCGAAGAGGGCGCCGTGTTGCGCTGCGGCGGACGACGACCGGACGACGAACACTTGCGTGACGGCTTCTTCTATCCCCCAACCGTTCTCGACGGCTGCCTTTCGAAAATGACGGTGACGCAGGAGGAGTCGTTTGGTCCGGTGTTGACCGTCGAGACCTTCGTCGACGAAGACGACGCCGTGCGGTTGGCCAACGACACCGTCTACGGCTTGGCTGGCGCGGTATGGACGCAGGATGCCGGCAAAGCTCAACGCGTGGCAAGCCGGTTGCGGCACGGCACCATCTGGATCAACGACTACCACCCCTACGTACCGCAGGCGGAATGGGGCGGCATGAAGCGCTCCGGCAACGGCCGCGAACTCGGTCGCGTCGGTCTCGACGAGTATCGCGAAATCAAACACATCTGGCAGAACACCAATCCGCGGCCCGAGCGGTGGTTTCGGGGGTGACCCCGCAAGCTCGCTTGTTCAACAGCCCACATAGTTAGGAGATTTCCGTGGCGATTCACACCGACAGCGCGCCCACAGCGGTGTCCGCGCCGCCCACTCCCCGCCGCGGCGACGCCGAACTGAGTGTCGAAGGCCTGTGGAAGGTGTTCGGCAACAAGGCATCCGAAGTCGCTAGCGACGAGAAGATAGAGCGACTCACCGTCCAGGACATCAAGAAGAAGACCGGCTGCGCGGTCGCCGTCCGCGACGTCAGCTTCGACGTGGGGTGCGGCGAGGTGTTCGTCGTCATGGGGCTGTCCGGCTCTGGGAAGTCGACACTGGTGCGATGCCTGACGCGGCTCATCGAGCCGACCAAGGGTCAGGTGGTGTTTCAGGGCACCGACATCATGTCCGCCGACGAGAACCAGTTGCGCGATCTGCGGCGGCGCAAGGTGTCCATGGTCTTCCAGCACTTCGGTCTGCTACCGCACCGGCGGGTGCTCGAGAACGTGGCCTACGGCCTCGAAGTCAAGGGCACCCCGAAGAAGGAGCGGATGCAGCGTGCTGCGGAGGTCACCGAACTGGTCGGGCTCGCCGGGTTCGAATACTCCTACCCGGACCAGCTGTCGGGCGGCATGAAGCAACGCGTCGGACTGGCCCGTGCGCTAGCGAGCGATCCCGACATGCTGCTGTTCGACGAGCCGTTCTCAGCGCTCGATCCGCTGATCCGCCGCGATATGCAAAACGAGGTCATCCGGCTGCACCACGAGATGGGCAAGACGATGGTCTTCATCACCCACGACCTGTCCGAGGCGCTCAAGCTCGGCGACCGGATCCTGATCATGCGTAACGGCGAGGTGGTTCAGATCGGCACGGGCGACGAACTGGTCGGCGCTCCCGCCGACGACTACGTGCGCGAATTCGTCAGCGACGTGCCACGCTCACGAGTGCTGACCTTGAAGTGGATCATGCGCGAAAAGCGTGCCGAAGACTCGCTCGACGGCCCGGAGATGGCGCCTGACACCGTGATTCGCGACGCTGTCGATCCCGTGCTGGCCGCGGACAAGCCGATCAAGGTGGTGTCGGGCGGCGAACTACTCGGTGTGGTCGGCCGCAGCGAGATCCTCGCGGTGATCGGCAAGGTCGACGAGGGCGGTGCGTGATGGCCACCCTCGCGGTCGATGCACCTCCGGCACCACCGTCGCCGGAGGCTCGGTCGGGGATCTCGTGGTTCTCCGAAAGGGGACCTGCCCAGTTCATCGCGGTCATGGGTGCGGTGCTCGGACTCTGGGTGATTCTGTATCAGTTCCTGGCCGGCCGAAACACGCTGGCGCAGGCGCCCGCCGACACCAAACCGCTGCACGTGTGGCTGTCGGAACTGCAGACCCGCGTCGGTGAAGGCCGAAACAGCAACCCGCTCTTCACCTATTTCTTCAACCCGATCCGATCGGTGATCGACGCCTTCGGCACCGCGATCGCCGACCTGATCGCCCACCCGGTGGACGGGCGACCGGTGCCCTACATCGGTTGGCTGGGCGTGGTGGTGCTGTTGACGTTCTTGGCCTGGATGTTGGGTAACTGGAAGGTCGGCCTGCTCACCCTGTGTGGCTTCTTGTTCATGGGGCTGCAGGGCTTGTGGCAGGACAGCATGGAGACGTTGGCGCTGACCATTGCGGCGGTGGCGATCTCCTTGCTCATCGGAATCCCGCTTGGCATCTGGGCGGGTGTGTCAGACGGATTCAATCGCTTGATCACCCCCGTCCTGGACTTCATGCAGATCCTGCCGTCGTTTGTCTACCTTGCGCCGTTGACCCTGGCGTTCTTGATCGGCCCGGCGGCGGCAATCATCGCGACCGTGATCTACGCGGCCCCTCCGGTCATTCGCCTTACCGCACATGGGATTCGATCGGTGCCGTCTGAGTCGCGTGAGGCGGTCGAGTCACTGGGCGCCACCCGATCGCAGGAATTGTTCGGGGCGCTGTTGCCGATGGCCAAGCGCACCATCGTGCTTGGCATCAATCAAACGATCATGGCGGCACTGGCGATGGTGACGATCGCCGCGCTGATCGCCGCTCCCGGTCTGGGCCAGGTCGTGGTCCAGGCGCTGTCGACCCAAGATGTCGGCACCGCGTTCAACGCAGGCCTGGCCATCGTGATCATGGCGATCATCCTGGACCGCACCACCACCGCGGCCAGCGAACGTGTCGAAACGCAGCGGCGAAAGTCCGCTGAGCCCACCAAGTATCGCGGTCCGGGCATCGTGGTCGGTGCGGTTGTCACGGCGATCGCGATCTGGCTGTCCTACACATATCAACTGGTCGCGATCTTCCCGTCGTCTTTGCAACTCGGTTCGGTTCACCTCGGCCTTGACGTCGGCACGCCGATCATCAACGCCGCGAACGCCGTGACCAACTGGGCGCAGACCAGCTTCTCCGGGGTGACCAACGGCATTAAGGACGTGGTCACCGCGGTGGCGCTCGACCCGTTGCAGAAGCTGCTGGACAACTCGCCGTGGTGGCTGACGTTCGTCGCGATCACGGTGATCGCGGCGATCGTCGGAGGCCGAGTTGCGGCACTCATCACCGCGGTGTGTCTGGTGCTGATCCTGTGGCCGCTCGAGTTGTGGCAAGCGACGATGGACACGCTGGCCGCCGTATTGGTGGCCACGGTCATCGTCGTCGCACTCGGCGTCGTGGTCGGGGTGTGGATGGGTCGAAGTCCGACCGCGGACAAGTTCGTCCGGCCTTTCTTGGACGCCGCGCAAACCATGCCGTCCTTTGTGTATCTCGTGCCGTTCCTGGCCTTGTTCTCCGCGTCGCGGTTCACCGGCATCGTCGCCGCGATCGTCTACGCCGCGCCGGTGTCGATCAAGATCATGGCCGACGGGATTCGGGGCGTCTCTGCCGAGACGGTCGAAGCGGCGCGCTCGGTGGGGTCGAACACCTGGCAGGTGATCAGCAAGGTGCAGCTGCCGATGGCGGTGCGCTCACTGACGTTGGCCACCAATCAGGGCCTTATTTACGTGCTTTCGATGGTGGTGGTCGCAGGCCTGGTCGGTGGCGGCGCGCTGGGTTATCTGGTGGTCGCCGGTTTCGCGCAGACCAGCTTGTTCGGCAAGGGACTTGCCGCAGGCCTGGCGATCGTGCTGCTGGGCACGATCCTCGACCGCACCACCGCGGCAGCATCGAAACGGATAGGACGGGTAGGCGAATGAAGCGAATCGCCATCGCGGCAGTGGCGCTTGCGCTCCTCGTATCGGGGTGCAACGCCACAAAGGTTTCAGACCTGCAGAGCCGCGGCGAACTCAAGCCCGGCAGCAGGCCGTGCGGCACCTTCAACCTGGCCATCAACTCGTGGGTCGGCTACGAGGCCAATGCGGCCGTCATCACCTACCTCGCGGAGAATGTGTTGGGCTGCTTCGTCAAACAGCGGCACATCGCGGAACAGGTGTCATGGCAGGGAATGTCAACCGGTCAGGTCGACGCGATCCTGGAGAACTGGGGCCACGACGACCTCAGGCAGCAGTACATCGACAACATGGGCGTCGCGCAGAGCGCGGGCTCCACCGGCATCGAGGGAGAGATCGGCTGGTATGTCCCGCCGTGGATGATCGAGCAATATCCCGACATCACCGACTGGCGCAACCTGAACAAATATGCCCACCTGTTCAAGACCTCGGAATCGGGCGACAAAGGCCAACTGCTCGATGGTGATCCGGCGTACGTGACCAACGACGATGCGCTGGTGGCCAACCTCGGCTTGAACTACAAGGTCGTCCAGGGCGGCAGCGAGACAGCGTTGATCTCGAGCATTCGCCAGGCTCAACAGCAACGTAAACCGCTGCTCGCGTACTTCTACTCGCCGCAATGGCTGTTGAGCGAGGTGCCGATGGTCAAGATCAAGTTGCCGCCGTACACGAAGGGCTGCGACGACGATCCGGCCAAGATCGCATGCGACTATCCCGCCTACGACCTCGACAAGATCGTCTCGACCAAGTTCGCGGAATCCGGCAGTCCGGCCTACACGCTGGTGAAGAACTTCCAGTGGACGGCAGAGGACCAGAACTCCGTGGCTCGCTCGATCGCAGACGGCATGAGCGACGACGAGGCAGCCAAGAAGTTCATCGACGCGCATCCACAACTGGTTGCCAAGTGGCTGGCAGGCACAGGCGCGGCAAACGCCGCATAACGCCTGCTGAACACAGGTATCGACACGGAAACTCGCGCGCCGCGACTCTTGACAAGGGCAGGCGATTTCCAGCAGGCTGTTGCATATTACGAATTAGGTTTCACAATCCGATACAAAGCGCAATCAAGGGAGGCCACGGTCGTGCTTGAAATCTGCCCACTCGCGGCCCTGCCTCGAGGTGAGGCGCGCAGGGTCGAAGCCGATCCACCGATCGCCGTCTTCCACACCGACGACGGCGAGGTGTTCGCGATCGACGACACCTGCACGCATCAGGACGCGTCGCTGGCCGATGGCTGGCTGGAAGGCTGCGAGATCGAATGCCCGCTGCACGCTTCGCGTTTCAACCTGCGCACCGGTCAAGTCGACGCGCCCCCGGCCAAGCTTGGAGTGCGCACACACGAAGTGGTCATCGTCGACGGCGTGATCAACGTCGTCCTCGACGACGCGCCGCCCAACCTTCCACCCGGTGTCACGACTCGCGCGGCTGGCGAGGCGACGCAGTGAAAACTGTTGCGGTGATTGGCGGCTCGCTGGCTGGACTGTCGGCGGCCAGGGCGTTGCGCGCCCAGGGCTTCGATGGCGGGTTGACGATCGTCGGCGGCGAGGAGCGACGGCCCTACGACCGACCCCCACTGTCGAAGGAGTTCCTTGCCGGCGACATCGGCGAGGATGCCTTGGCCCTTGAAGCCGAGGACGACAACCTCGACGCCCAATGGACGCTGGGGGCGCATGCGACGCGACTCGACCCGACCGCAGGCGCGGTCCACCTCGACAACGGGGCGACGATCCACGCCGACGGCGTCGTCATCGCGACAGGCGCCAGGGCGCGGACCTGGCCGGGTGCTGAACAGCTCGCCGGAGTGCACGTGCTGCGGACCATCGAGGACGCCGTCGCGCTGCGTGCCGACCTGCGCCCTGGTGCACGGCTCGTGGTGATCGGTGCCGGCTTCATTGGAGCCGAAGTCGCCTCCACCGCAATCAAACTGGGCCTCGACGTCACGGTGGTCGAGGCGGCGCTGGCACCGCTCGCCGGCCCACTGGGCGTGCAACTCGGCGCCGCGGTCGCAAGGCTGCACACCGAACACGGCACTCGTCTGTTGTGCGGCGCGCCAGTGGCCGGTCTGATCGGCACCGATCGAGTGACAGGCATCGAATTGGCCGACGGGCGCCAACTGGCCGCCGACGTCGTCGTCGTCGGCATCGGCGCCATCCCCAACGTCGAGTGGCTGCACGCCAGCCCGATCGCGTTGGGCAACGGCGTCGTCTGCGACCTCGGCGGGGCGACTTCCGTTCCTCATGTCGTCGCTGTCGGTGACTGCGCGGCGTGGCACGAACCCGCCGTCGGATTCCCGCACCGCGTCGAACACTGGACGGGCGCGCTGGAGCGGCCAGCTATCGCGGTCGCCACGCTGCTCGCAGGCGGGCACCACACCGGCGGCCCGGTCAAGCCGCCGTACTTCTGGTCCGACCAGTACGGCCACCGCATCCAGTTCGCCGGCATCGCCCACGCCGGCGACGACGTCACCTTCGAGGTCGGCTCGGCCCGCGACACCAGCTTTCTTGCCGTGTACCGACGAGGCGGCGAACCGGTCGCCGTGCTCGGCGTCGACCAGCCGAAACTGTTCACCCGATGGCGTCGCCAACTGACTTTCGTTCCGGTTCCAGCCTGACTTCGCTTCCCCCAGAGAGGATTTCGATGACCACCGTCGGACTGCCGCAGAGCCTGATCTCGACGCTGCCCGGCAGCTACTACACCGACCCCACGATCTTCGCGATGGAACAGGCGCAGATCTTCGAGTCGATGTGGTTCTGCGCGGTGCGCTCGGCCGACCTCGACAAGCCGGGCGCGTTCAAGACCGTCCAGGTCGGCACCGAGAGCGTGCTGATCACCCGGTCGCGCACCAGTGAGGTGCGGGCATTCTTCAACGTCTGCAGGCATCGAGGCGCGCAACTGTGCACAGAAGACAGCGGCGAGGTCAAGCGCGCGTTCCAATGCCCCTATCACGCTTGGACTTACGACTTGGACGGCAAGCTGGTGGCCGCGCCGAACCTGACCAAGATGCCCGACATCGACCGCGTCGAGTACGGGCTGCGCCGCATCGCGGTGCAGGAGTGGCTTGGTTATGTGTGGGTGTGCCTCGCCGACAACCCGCCGTCGTTCGACGACACGGTGCGCAAGGACGTCACCGAACGCCTCGGCGCCGGCGATTTGATCGACCACTACGACATTGCCAACCTGAGCCTTGGCCGTCGCATCGTCTACGACGTCAAGGCCAACTGGAAGCTCATCATCGAGAACTTCATGGAGTGCTATCACTGCGCGACCATCCACCCCGAACTCACCGAGGTGCTACCCGAGTTCGCCGACGGGCTGGCAGCGCAGTACCACGTCGGGCACGGTGCCGAATTCGGAGAGAACATCGAAGGATTCACGATTGACGGATCGGCGGGCTTTGACCAGATCCCAACCGTCGCGCAGGAGCAGGACCGCCGCTACTATGCGATCACGATCAAACCGCAGGTGTTCGTCAACCTGGTGCCCGACCACGTCATCCTGCACAGGATGTTTCCGCTCGCCGCGGACCGCACCGTCGTCGAATGTGACTGGCTGTATCTGCCGGACGTGGTCGAGTCGGGCAAGGACGTCAGTCGCTCGGTCGAGTTGTTCCACCGGGTCAACGAGCAGGACTTCGCGGCGTGCGAGCGGTGTCAGCCTGCGATGAGCTCACGCACCTACCGCGACGGTGGGGTGCTGGTGCCCAGCGAGCACCACATCGGCGAGTTCCACAACTGGGTGCAGGCAAAGCTCACGAAATGACCGTGGTGTCAGTCGAGGTGGCCCATCCGGTTGCTGATCGCCGCGGCGGCAGCGACGACGTCAGGGGTCACCTCACGCATCCGCTCCTCGGTGAACCGGTACACCGGGCCCGACACGGACAGCGCCGCGATCACCTCGCCCGTGTGGTCGCGCACCGGCGCGGCGACCGCGTTGAGTCCTTCTTCCAGTTCCTGCAGAGAGCATGCGTAACCGTCTCGCGCGGCCGCTTCCACCTGCTCCTCGAGCTGCCGCTGCGACGTGATCGTGTGCGGGGTGAGCCGAGCGAGCCCCGAGGCGGACAACACCTTTCGACGTTCGTCCGGCGCCATATGAGCGAGCAGGACCTTGCCGCTCGACGTCGCATGCAGCGGTGTCAGCTCGCCCACCCAGTTGTGAGTAGCGACCGCACTCGGGCCCCGCGCCTGGTCGATGTTGACGACGAAATGCGAGCGTCGCACCGCGATGTTGACGGTCTCCCCGAGTTGGGCGGCCAACTGCTCGCAGATGGCGCGTGCCTGATGGGTGACGTCGAGTTGACCGGGCACCGCGCTGGCGAGCCGCAGGATGCCGAAGCCCAGACGGTACTTACCGCGTTCCTGGGTCTGCTCGACGAGTTCTCGCTCCTCGAGCGCCGCGAGCAGCCGGAACGCCGTCGACTTGTGCACGCCGATGTCCGCGGCGACTTCGCTGACGCCGGCCTCCCCCCGTTGCGCCAGGATCTCCAGCGCGCTGATGGCGCGGTCGACGGATTGCACGCCCCCACCGCTCTCACCCCGCTCGTTGCCCACAGCGCAACTATACGAGACGTCGTTGCACATAGAGGAACTTGATGCGTATCACGCTTCTTAGCCACTAGCCTTTATCCAGGATTCCAGGAGGACAGCGATGGCCGGAAATGCATCCACACGGTATGACTTCGTAATCGTCGGCGGCGGATCGGCGGGTTGCGCGCTCGCCAACCGCCTCTCGGCCGACCCGGCCAACAAGGTCCTTGTCCTCGAGGCGGGACGCAACGATTCGTTGTGGGATGTGTTCATTCACATGCCCGCGGCGTTGCCGTTCCCGATCGGAAGCCGGTTCTACGACTGGAAATACGAGTCCGAACCCGAACCGCACATGCACGGCAGGCGCATCTACCACGCCCGCGGCAAAGTGCTAGGAGGGTCGAGCAGCATCAACGGGATGATCTTCCAACGCGGCAATCCGATGGATTACGAACGCTGGGGCGCCGACCCCGGCATGGGCAATTGGGACTTCGCCCACTGCCTGCCGTACTTCAACCGGATGGAGAACTGTTTGGCCGCCACGCCCGACGATCCATATCGTGGCCACAGCGGTCCGCTCGCGCTCGAGCGCGGCCCCGCCGTCAACCCGTTGTTCGAAGCCTTCTTCACCGCGGGCGAACAGGCTGGGTATCCCCGCACCGACGACGTAAACGGCTACCGCCAAGAGGGTTTCGCCAAGTTCGACCGCAACATCCGCAACGGCAGGCGACTGTCGGCGGCCAGGGCCTATCTGCATCCGGTGATGAACCGACCGAATCTCGACGTTCTGACTCGGGCATTCGTCGAACGAATCGTTTTCGAAGGCAAGCGTGCGGTCGGCGTCGAGTACACGCGCGGCCGCGGTGCCGCCAAGCGGGTCAACGCCGGCCAGGTCGTCCTGTGCGGCGGTGCCATCAACAGCCCGCAACTGCTGCAGCTGTCCGGTGTCGGCAACGCGGCCGAACTCGCGGCGCTGGGCGTCGACGTGGTGCACGACCTGCCGGGCGTCGGCGAGAACCTGCAGGACCACCTGGAGGTGTACATCCAGTACGCCTGCAAGCAACCGGTGACCATGCAGAAGTATCTGAAGTGGCGCTACCGACCGTGGATCGGCGCCAACTGGTTGTTCCTGCGCCGAGGGCCAGGTGCGACAAATCATTTCGAGGGCGGGGGCTTCGTACGCAGCAACGACGATGTCGCGTATCCGAACCTGATGTTCCACTTCCTGCCGATCGCCGTCCGCTATGACGGCTCCCAGCCAGAGGGCGGCGACGGTTACCAGGTGCACGTCGGCCCGATGTACTCCGACGCCCGCGGCACGTGCAAGATCGTCAGCCGCGACCCGAAAGTGCATCCCGCCCTACAGTTCAACTATTTGTCCACCGAGCAGGACCGCCGCGAGTGGATCGAGTCCATTCGGGTGGCCCGCAACATCTTGAACCAACCGGCGATGGCGCCGTTCAACGGCGGCGAGATCTCGCCGGGGCCGAGCGTGGAGACCGACGAGGAAATCCTCGACTGGGTCGCGCGGGATGCCGAAACCGCGCTGCACCCGTCGTGCACGGCCAAGATGGGCACCGACGACATGTCGGTGACCCACCCCGAGACGATGGGCGTGCACGGCATCGAAGGCCTGAAAGTCGTTGACGCGTCGGTCATGCCGTACGTCACCAACGGCAACATCTACGCGCCCGTGATGATGGTCGCCGAGAAGGCTGCCGACCTGATCCTCGGCAACACGCCGTTGGCGCCGGCGACCGTGCCGTTCTACCGGCATCAGCCCAAACAACAGCCAAGCGACGTCAGTTGACCGCCGAACGTCGGAACTGTGACGGAAATCGGGCGAGAGTCGTCATATTTCCGACTCTCGGCATCCTCTAGAAGGAATTCATGACTACTCCGCGTGTCGTCATCATCGGCGCGGGCATCGTCGGCGCGAATCTGGCCGACGAACTCACCGCGCGCGGCTGGGACCGGGTGACCGTGCTGGATCAGGGTCCGCTGCCGCTGACCGGCGGGTCGTCGTCGCACGCGCCTGGTCTCGTTTTCCAGACCAACGCCACCAAGGCGATGACCGACTTCGCCAGATACACCGTCGAGAAGTTCGCCGCCATGGACCTCGACGGCCAATGGTGCTTCAACCACGTCGGCGGCCTGGAGGTGGCGACGACACCGCAACGCCTCGCCGAACTGCATCGGCGCCAGGGCTGGGCGACATCCTGGGGCGTCGAGGCAACGGTGCTGGAGCCCGACGACTGCCTGCGCATGCATCCGCTGCTCGACGAGTCGAAAATCCTTGGCGGACTGTACGTGCCGACCGATGGGCTGGCCAAAGCGCCGCGCGTCGTAGTTGCGCTTGTCCGGCGCGCCCAGGCGCGCGGCGCAGTATTCCGCGACTCGACCAAGGTCACCGGCATCGAGCACAGCGGCGGACACGTCACCGGGGTCACCACCCAGGAGGGCACCGTCCCCGCCGACATCGTGGTGTCATGCGCGGGGTTCTGGGGGCCCGACGTCGGGGCGATGGTGGGCATGGACGTTCCGCTGTTGCCTCTGGCGCACCAGTACGTCAAGACCGACCAGATTCCGCAATTGGTCGGGCGCAACACCGAAGCCAGCGAAGCAGGCCTGCCGATCCTGCGCCACCAGGACCAGGATCTCTATTTCCGAGAGGTCGTCGATTGTCTCGGTATCGGGTCCTACGCCCACCGGCCGATGCCGGTGGACCTGCGCGACCTCACCGACGCCGCGGACGTTTCCGCGTCGAGCATGCCCTCGATGCTGCCGTTCACCGATGAGGACTTCGTCGGCCCATGGGAACAGTGCAAGCTGTTGCTGCCCTGCCTCGAGCGCGCCAAGGTCGACAGCGGCTTCAACGGGATCTTCTCGTTCACCCCTGACGGTGGCCCGCTGATCGGCGAATCCTCTGACATCTCCGGGTTCTGGATCGCCGAGGCCGTATGGGTGACGCACTCGGCCGGTGTCGCGCGCGCGGTCGCACAACTGCTGGTCGACGGGCGCAGTGACACCGATGTGCACACCTGCGATGTGCACCGATTCGAAGAAATCCAGCTCGCGCCCGACTACGTCGCCGAGACGTCGCAACAGAACTTCATCGAGGTCTACGACATCCTGCATCCGCTGCAGCCCCGGCTGTCGCCGCGCGATCTGCGGGTGAGTCCGTTTCATGTCAGGCAGAAAGAGCTCGGCGCGGTGTTCCTGGAGAGCGCGGGCTGGGAGCGTCCGCACTGGTATGAGGCCAATGCTCCTCTGCTGCAACACCTTCCGTCCGCGTGGACGCCGCCGCCCCGCGACGACTGGTCGAGCCAATTCCACTCGCCGATCGCGGCGGCGGAAGCCTGGCGCACCCGCACCTCGGTCGCCATGTACGACATGACGCCGCTCAAGCGACTGGAGATCGCCGGGCCGGGAGCGCTGCCGCTATTGCAGCGACTGACCACCGGCAAGATGGACAAGTCGGTCGGCTCGGTGACCTACACACTTCTCCTCGACGACGCAGGCGGCGTCCGCAGCGACCTCACCGTTGCCCGACTGGCCCAGGACCGTTTCCAGGTCGGGGCCAACGGCAACATCGACCTGGACTACTTCCGTCGACATGCCGCCGCCGACGCCGGCGTACAGGTGCGCGACATCACCGGGGCCACCTGCTGCATCGGCCTGTGGGGTCCGCGGGCACGCGATATCGCCTCGGCCCTCAGCCACGACGACTTCTCCAACGAGAGCTTCAAGTACTTCCGCACCAAACCCGTTCGCATCGGCGGTGTTCCGGTCACCGCCATGCGGCTGTCCTATGTCGGTGAACTGGGCTGGGAGCTGTACACCAGCGCCGAGTACGGGCTGCGGCTCTGGGACGTGCTGTGGGCGGAAGGCCAGAAGCATGGCGTCATCGCCGCCGGACGCGCCGCCTTCAACAGCCTTCGGATCGAGAAGGGTTACCGGTCATGGGGCACCGACATGACGACCGAGCACAACCCGTACGAGGCGGGTCTGGGTTTCGCCGTGTCCGCCGAGAAGACCGACTTCATCGGATGGACCGCGTTGCAAGGTGTTTCGGATTCCACGATCCAGCGACGCCTGATGACCGTGGTCATCGATGACCGCGTATCGGTCGTGATGGGCGGTGAGCCCGTGTTCGTCGACGGCAGGCCGGCCGGATACGTCACCAGTGCGGCGTTCGGCCACACCGTCGGCGCGCCGGTCGCTTACGCCTGGCTGCCCGCCTCCGCGACGGAAGGCACCCACATCGAGATCCAGTATTTCGACCGGCGCGTCGCCGCCACCGTGGCGGCCGAACCGCTCGTCGATCCGGAGATGACGCGGATCAGAAGCTAGTCGAGAACGCCGAGACTACGGTTTCTGACGGGAATCACGTGAAATCCCGTCAGAAAGCGTAGCTTCGGGGAATCGGCGCGGGCTCAGAGCACGACCACCGACCGCAGCACCTCGCCGCGGTGCATGGTCGTGAACGCGTCCTCGACCTGGTCGAGCTTGATGCGCTCGCTGACGAACTTGTCCAGCGGCAGCCGGCCCTGCTGGTACAGGTCCACCAGGGTTGGGAAGTCGCGCTCGGGTAGGCAGTCGCCGTACCACGACGACTTCAGCGCGCCGCCGCGGGAGAAGAAGTCGATCAGCGGCATCTCCAGCGTCATGTCCGGAGTCGGCACGCCCACCAGCACCACGGTGCCCGCCAGATCGCGCGCATAGAAGGCCTGCTTCCAGGTCTCGGGGCGGCCGACCGCGTCGATCACGACGTCGGCGCCGAAGCCGCCGGTCAATTCCTGGACCGCCTCGACCGCGTCCACCTTCGACGCATCGATGGTGTGGGTGGCGCCCAATTCCCTTGCGATCTGCAGTTTCTTGGCGTCGCGGTCGATCGCGATGATCGGTGACGCGCCCGCCAGCCTGGCCCCGGCGATCGCGGCGTCGCCCACGCCACCGCATCCGATCACCGCGACAGAGTCGCCGCGCGACACGTTGCCGGTGTTGACCGCCGCACCGAGACCGGCCATCACGCCGCAGCCGAGAAGACCGACCACCGCGGGGTCGGCGTTCGGGTCGACCTTCGTGCACTGCCCTTCGTGCACAAGGGTTTTGTCCGCGAACGCGCCGATCCCGAGCGCAGGCGTCAACTCGGTGCCGTCCGTCAGTGTCATCGGCTTACTGGCGTTGAAGGTGTCGAAGCAATACCACGGCCTGCCCCGCTTGCATGCCCGGCAGTCGCCGCACACCGCCCGCCAGTTCAATACGACGAAGTCGCCGACCTCCACGTGGGTGACCGCACTGCCGACCGATTCGACGACGCCCGCCGCTTCGTGGCCCAGTAGGAACGGGAACTCGTCATTGATGCCGCCGTCGCGGTACGTCAGATCGGTGTGGCACACCCCGCACGCCTGAACGCGCACGACCACATCGTTCGGCCCGGGATCGGGGACGACGATGTCGACCAGTTCGATCGGGGCGCCCTTGCTGCGGGCGATGACACCCTGAACCTGTTGTGGCATGGAGAGACCTTTCTGAAGTGTAGTGAACGATGCTTACAGCGCCAGGCACAACCGGTACGCGTCGTATACCGCCGCGTGGATGTTGCGGCTTGCCACCGCGTCGCCGATGCGGAACAGCTGATAACGACCCGCTGGATTGCGTTGCACGCGCTGAGGGTTGAGCTCGAGAAGCGCCTGCTGGTCCACCTCACCGAGGTTCGACGAGCCCGACACCAACGAGAAGTACAGCTCGTCCGACGGCAGGGTGCCGTGCTCGACGACCACCTGGTCGACGATGCGTTGCCGGGTGACGTGTGCGTATTCGTTGTACAGATCGGCTTCCAGCCGGCCGTCCTTGCGGCGCACCGCGGTCAACCGCTCGTTCAGCGTGACGCGCACGTCGTGTTCGGCGAACACCTTGAAGTAGCCGGGGTAGTTCACGCCGCCGACGTCGGGGGCAAGCACCCGCTCCGGCGTGACGAATTCGATGTTCGCACCCGCCCGTGCCAGCACCTCTGCGGCATCCAGGCCGGGGTGCTGCCCGTTGTCGTCGAACAGCAGCACATCACCTTTGACCCGGAACGCGCCGCTCAACACGTCCCAGCCGTCGGAGACCAGTTGCGCGCCCTCGGTGAGGAATTCAGTGTTCGGCACGCCGCCGGTCGCGACCACCACAAGGTCGGGTTCTTCGGCGAGGACGTCGTCGGCCTCGGCATAGGTGTTGAACCGGATGTCGACATCGAGGTGCTTGCACTCGGCCAGTCGCCAATCAATGATGCCGATGAGATCGCGCCGTCGCGGCGACGACGACGCCAGCCGAATCTGGCCGCCCGCAGCGTCGCTGGCTTCCAGCACCACCACCCGGTGTCCCCGCAGACCGAGCACCCGCGCGGCTTCCAGGCCCGCGGGGCCGGCGCCGACGACGACGGCCCTGCGCGGTTCACCCGTCGCCTGCGGCACGTGGTGCGGCAACCGGTCCTCCCGCCCGGTCGCAGGGTTGTGGATGCATTTGGCGTCGCGGGCCTGATAGATCTCGTCGAGGCAGAGGCTTGCGCCGACGCACGGTCTGATCCGGTCTTCCTCTCCCGCTTGGATTTTCGCAACGATGTGCGGATCGGCGATGTGCGCACGGGTCATCCCGACCAGGTCGAGAAGGCCGTCCCTGATGGCGTGCCTGGCAGTGGCCACATCGTTGATGCGGGAGGCATGCATGACCGGGACGCCCACCTGGCGCTTGATCTCGCCCGCGAACTCCAGATGCGGTGCAACGGGCGTGCCCATCGGCGGAATGACCCGGGACAGCGCCTCGTCGCTGGCCATGTACCCGCGGATGATGCTGATGAAATCGACACCCGCAGCGACCACCTGATGCGCGATCGCGAGCCCCTCCTCACGGCCGAGGCCGCCGGGCATCTCCTCGTCGAAGGACATCCGGATTCCGACGGCGAACTCGGGCCCCGCCGCCTCACGCACCGCGCGAATCACCCGCAGAGGGAAGCGCATCCTGGCTTCGAGGCTGCCGCCGAACTCGTCGTCACGGTGGTTGGTCAGCGGTGACCAGAACGCGTCGAGCAAGTGGGTGTAGGCCTCGATCTCCACGCCGTCAAGGCCGGCTTCGCGGCAGCGGATGGTGGCATCGGCGTAGGCCCGCACGATGCGGTCCATATCCCATTCCTCGGCCACCTTCGGGAACGCCCGGTGCGCCGGCTCCCGCAGCGGCGAGGGGTACACCACCGGCAGCCAGTCGCCGTCGTAGTTGCTGGTTCGGCGGCCCAGGTGGGTGATCTGGCACATCACTGCCGTGCCGTGCTCGTGTACGCCGTCGGCGAGTTCCCTGAGCCAGGGCACGATTTCGTCCTTATAGACGTGCAGATTGCCGAATGCGGCCGGGCTGTCGGGCGCGACGACCGCGGATCCGCCGATCATGGTCAGCCCGATGCCGCCCTTCGCCTTCTCTTCGTGGTAGAGGCGGTAGCGCGTCTTGGGCATGCCGTCTTCGGTGTAGGCCGGTTCGTGCGAGGTGCTGACGACCCGGTTCCGCAGCGTCAGGTTCTTCAGTTCGAACGGCTGCATCAACGGGTCGATGAGCTGACGGGTCATAGTGAGTACTCCTGCGAAGCGTCGAGTAACCAATCGGCCGCGTAGCGGGCGAACGACGAGCGGACCAGGATGCGGTAGTCGGCACCGCTGTCGTCGACGGCCAACAGAATGACGCCGGTGCGTCCCAACGTCGTCTGCGCCGCCGCCCCATGGCCGAATACCGTGGGATGAACGTCGACGGCGCAGCCTTTGCTCAGCACGTCGCGGCTGTGCGGCCCGCGCATCCGCAGCGTGGTGCGTTGCGCGGATACGTCGACCGCGGTGCCGCCGTGCGGTGCGAGCGCCTCGCGCAGCCGGCTCTCCAACTCGGGGCCTGCCAGTGCGGTACCGGTCGCCAGCCACTCCTCCGGGCCCAGCCAAATCACTGTGGTGTCAGCACTTTTGGTGTACGTCGATGCAGCGGTCGGCAGGTCAACACCGAGCACGCCGGCGGCGGCCGCCGCACCGGGCCCAGACGGGTCGACACGCAGTTCGACCATCGTGACGAACGGCTCTTCCACGATCCCCGCCGGCAGTTGCGCGAACTGCAGCGGGCTGACGCGTTCCATGGTGTCAACCATCACGTCGCGCTCCTTCCGGGTCGACCAGCACCGAACCAGTGACTTCGACGGGGATCAGCGCCCCGTCGACGGGTACATGCAACGTCTCGCCGATACGCGACTGGCCGGCCTTGACCAGGGCCAGTGCGAAGGTGCGACCGAGTTCGGCGCTGCGATAACTCGACGTGACGTGGCCCAGCATCGGAACCGGCGGCGGTGGAAGCACATCGCCGTCGCAGAACTCGACGATCTGCGATCCCTCCGGCAGCCGGCTGACCGTGTCGACCGGCAGCAGTCCGACGAGTTGCTTGCGCAGCGGATTCTGGTTCTCGACCCTGCTGAACGAGCGTTTACCGATGAAGTCCGGCTTCTTCTTGGAGACCGCCCAGGCCATCCCGAGGTCGTGAGGGGTGACCGTGCCGTCGGTGTCCTGACCGATGATCGGATATCCCTTCTCGGCGCGCAACACGTGCATGGTCTCGGTGCCGTACGGCGTGATGCCGTAGGGGGCGCCTGCCGCCATCAACCGGTCCCACACCGCCGCCGCATGCCACCAATCCACATTGACCTCGTAGGCCAGCTCACCGGAGAAGCTGACCCGGCCCAACCGCACGGGCACCCCGTCCAGAGTGGTCTCGCGCCACGTCATGAACGGAAAGGCGTCGTTGGTGACGTCGACGTCGCCGAACACTGCGCCGATCACATCGCGCGACCGCGGCCCGACCACCGGGAACGTCGCCATGTGATCGGTCACCGAGGCGAGCGACACCCGCAGCTGCGGCCATTCCGTCTGCAGCCATTCCTCCATCCAGTCAAGGATTTTCGCCGCGCCGCCGGTGGTGGTGTACACCAAGAACCGGTCCTCGGCCAGCCGCATCACCGTGCCGTCGTCGATCACCATGCCGTCGACGCCGCACATCACGCCGTAGCGGACAGCGCCGACTTTGAGGCTGCTCATCAGGTTGGTGTAGATGCGGTCGAGCAGTTCGGCGGCGTCGCGGCCGGACACGTCGATCTTGCCGAGTGTGGAGCCGTCGAGTATCCCGACACTGGTTCGCACGGCGGCACATTCGCGCAGCACCGCGTCGTCCATTTCCTCGCCGGGTTGCGGGTAATACCGCGGACGCTTCCACTGCCCGACGTCCTCGAACACCGCGCCGTTGGCGACATGCCAGTCGTGCAGCGCCGTGGTGCGCTCCGGGTCGAACAACGCACCGCGGTCGCGGCCGGCCAGCGCGGCGAACGGTACCGGCGTGTAGGGCGGCCGGAACGTGGTGGTGCCCAGCTTCTCGATCGGCACACCGAGCAGTTCGGCGGTGATGCCGGAGGCGATCACCCCGGACGTCTTGCCCTGATCGTGTGCCGTGCCGATGGTGGTGTAGCGCTTGATGTGTTCCACCGAACGCATGCCTGCCCCGACCGCGCGCGCCACGTCCGCGACGGTTGCGTCACGTTGGATGTCGACGTACTGGTCCTGTTCGCGTCCCGGCACCCGCCACAACACCAGACCGGGGCCGCAGGCTGTGTCGGACACCTCCGGCAACTCCTCCTGCGATGGCAGGCCGAGCGCTGCTACCGCCGAGTCGCGACCTTCACGGAGACACCCGGCCAAGTCCATCACGCCGTTGGCTGCGCCCGCCACGCTGACCCCGTCGAGGTGTTCACCGGGGACGAAGCCACCGAGCGTCGCGTCGTAGCGCAGCGTCCCGCGCGCCTGGCTGAACAGGTGCACCGCCGGATTCCAGCCGCCGCTCACCAACAGCGTGTCGCATGGAATATCCTCGCCCACAACGACATTCGACCCGTCGAAGTCGGCGACCAGGGCGTCGGTGATGCGCTCGTCACCCCGTGTGCCGGTCACGACCGCACCCGCCCGCACCGGAATGCCCCTGCGGTCGCATTCGCTGCGCAGCACATCGGGCACCTCGCCGCGGGCGTCGACCATCGTCTGGATCTGCACACCTGCATCGACGAGGTCGAAGGCCGCGGCATAGGCGCTGTCGTTGGTGGTGAACACCACCGTGGTGTGCCCGACCAACACACCGTAGCGATGCAGGAAGGTTCTGGCGCTGTGCGCCAGCATGATTCCCGGCAGATCGTTGTCGGCGAACACGATCGGCCGCTCGTGCGCGCCGGTCGCGATCAGCACGTGCTTGGCCCGGATGCGCCACACCCGCTGGCGTGAAAGGGCGGCAGGAGCGGCGGCGCCCAGGTGGTCGGTGCGCCGTTCAAGCGCGAGCACGAAGCCGTCGTCGTAGTGACCGAACGCGGTGGTGCGCTGCAGATGCCGCGCCTCGGGGTACGTCGCCAACTCGTCGACCGCGGCCCGCACCCAATCCAGCGCGTCGACGCCGTCGATCTGGTCGGCGCTGCCGAGCATCGAACCACCGGCTTCGGACTGCTCGTCGACCAGCACCACCCTGGCTCCCGACCTCGCCGCAGTCAGCGCCGCAGTCAGACCGGCAGGCCCGGCGCCGACCACGAGCAGGTCGGCGTGCGCATGCATGGCGTCATAGCGCGCGGAGTCGACGATGTCGGCCAGCTTGCCTTGTCCCGGCAGCCCGCGGGCGACAAGTCCGTCGTACAGTTCCACCGTCGAGGCAAGCAGCATGGGCTCGGGGAACGGGGCCTCGATCTGCACCAGTCCCCCGGTGTCTTCGGCCCACGCCGCGCAGATGCCGCGCGGGCGGCCCAGTTTGACGCTTGTCGCGATCTTGTGCACGCCGTTGGCCAGCAGCGCCGACGCCAGCGTGTCACCGCGATGGCCGGTGTAGGTGCGTCCGCCGAAGGTGAATTCGTATCGCGTGCCGCGGTCGATGCGGCCGCCTTTCGCGGTGCGGAACGGCGCGGTCACGAGATCACCGGCTTCGGGTCATCGATGCGGTAGACGCTTTCGAAGCGATAGGTGGCGGTGTCGCGCACGGCGTTGAACCAGCGACGGCACCCGGCGCTGTGCACCCACCGCTCGGCGAACTTGCCCTTGGGGTTGGCGCGGAAGAACACATAGTGTGCCCATTGTTCGTCGGTCAGCGCGTACGGATCGTCGGGGTAAGCGACGTGCGCCTGGCCGCCGTAATGGAATTCGGTCTCTTCCCTTGGCCCGCAGTAGGGGCATTCGATGAGTTGCATTGCTGCTCCAGCCTTTCGAAGTCTCAGTGCGCGACGGCGGCGGCGCCGTGTTCGTCGACCAGCGCTCCTGTGACGAAGCGGTCCAGATGGAACGGAGCCACGTACGGGTGCGGCTCGTCGTTGGCGATGGTGTCGGCCATGCACCAGCCGATCCCGGGAGTGGCTTTGAATCCGCCTGTACCCCAACCACAGTTGAGATACACGTTGCGGTATGGGGTGCGGCCGACGATCGGTGAGGCGTCTGGCGTGGTGTCGACGATGCCGCCCCAGGTCCGCAACAGGTGCGCCCTTGCGAAAATCGGAAACAGTTCGACGGCCGCAGCCATCTGCCGCTCGATGATGTGGAAGGCGCCGCGCTGCCCGTAGCCGTTGTAGGAGTCGATGCCCGCACCCATCACCAGCTCGCCCTTGTGCGCCTGCGACACATAGACGTGCACGGCGTTGGACATCACGATGGTCGGATGGACCGGCTCGAGCAACTCGGAGACCAGAGCCTGCAGCGGGTGGCTCTGCAACGGCACCCGGAACCCGAGCATGTCGGTGAGCACCGAGGTGTGACCGGCCGCGCACATCGCCACTTGGCCTGCCGCAATGTCACCGAGTGTGGTGCGCACCCCGGTGACGCGGTCCCCGTCGGTGACGAAGTCGGTGACCTCGCAGCCCTGCAGCAGATCGACGCCGGCCGCATCGGCCCGACGCGCGAAACCCCAAGCGACATAGTCGTGTTTGGCGATTCCCGCCCTCGGCTGGTACGTCGCCCCGAGCACCGGGTAACGCAGATCGGTGGAGATGTTGACGATCGGGCAGATCTTCTTGACCTCGTCCGGTTCCAGCCATTCGGCGTCAATGCCGTTGAGCACGTTGGCCTCGACGCGCCGGACGCTGTCGCGAACGTCCTGCAGGCTGTGGGCCAGGTTGAGCACGCCGCGCTGGCTGAACAGGATCGGATAGCCGAGGTCGTCCTCGAGGCCTTCCCACAGCTTGAGCGAATGCTCATAAATCGCAGCGCTTTCATCCCACAGATAGTTCGACCGGATCAAGGTGGTGTTGCGGGCCATGTTGCCGCCCGCGAGCCAACCCTTCTCCAGCACGGCCACGTTGTTGATGCCGTGGTTTTTCACCAAGTAGTGCGCGGTCGCCAGCCCGTGTCCGCCACCGCCGATGACGACGACGTCATAGGACCGCTTCGGCTCGGGATTGCGCCAGAGGAAGTCGGGATGATCGGGCAGATGCGCACCCGGCGCCAGTTGACTCACGCGGCTCTCCATCGAACAGTCGTCATGTAACTGATATATCAGTTGTGGAGCACAGTATGGTACGTTGATGTGCACGTCAAGGGTCAATCGGACAGGAGACAGCCGATGAGTGTGGACCTGGTCGAGACCAGCGAGGGCGCTACTCAGTCCAACGCCGACCTGGCGTATCAGATCATTCGCGAACGGCTCGTCATGCTCGACATCCGCCCCAGCGAACCGATCAACGACGAGGGCCTGGCCCGACAACTCGGGTTCGGCCGTACCCCGGTGCGTGAGGCCCTCAAGCGCCTGGAGCGCGACCGTCTGGTGATCGCATATCCCCGCCGCGGCACGTTCGCCACCACGGTCGACATCACCGACCTCGCCCACATACAGGAGATCCGCAAGCAACTGGAACCCGTCGTCGCCGCGCGCGCCGCCACCGCCGCCTCCCAGGAGACCAGGACCAAGCTGTCGGACCTCGCCGACGACATCGCCAAGCTGGATCCGACCGATGACCCGCGCACGCTGCTGCGGTTCGACGTCCGGGTGCACACCGCGATCTACAAGGCGTCGGGCAACCCGTATCTCGAAGATGTGCTGGTCTGCCAGGACGCCCACGCCACCCGCATCTGGTGCCTGTTCCTCGACCGGTTGTCGAATGTCGCCGAGCACGTCACCGAACACGTGGCGCTGCTACGGGCCATCATCGACGGCGACGCCGACCTGGCGGCCAAACTGGCCTCCGAGCACGTCGCTGGTTTCGAGCAGGCGGTACGCGCGGTCCTCTAGACGGCCCGCGGGGTCGACGCCAGTACCGGCCGCCCGAATCGGGCCGCGACACCGTCGCTGAACGCCACATGGTCGGGCGACCGCCCGCCGAGAGCGCCGAGCGCCACCGACTGCAGAAGGCCGTCGTCGCGGAAGTCGACCAACTCGGCACTGCGCATCCTCCACACCGGATGCTCGTTGGGCACATACCAGGTTCGGCCGGCGCGCACCACATGGGCACCCCACCGCGCGTTCAGATAGTGCTCGAGCGGCCCGCAGGTCAGCGAATCACCCACTCGTACTTCGATGGAACTCGATGCGGAGACGTTCGGCCATCGCAGCGTCGAGGTGTAGACGCGGAGGTCGCCGCTGCGCCGGTAGCTCATCCGGGCCCATCGGTATGGCGCGCCGACCAGGCGGCCGCCTGCGACGATATCGGGCCTGTTGGTGTCCAAGGACAGGAACACCACCCCGCGTCGGCCCGTGCCGTCCACCGAATACAACCGGACGTTGGTCTCGAGGAACGTGCCGAACAGCGACATCTGAAACGGCACGACGCCGACGAAGCTACGGCCCTCGAAGGTGTCCGGTTCGGTTCCCGCCGGATAAAGGTGAGCGATATCCGCGGGCTCGACCGTCCAATGCAGGAACGACAGGTTGAGCCATTGCTGCCGCAGGATCCGCGGCCAAGGCAGGATCGGCGCTTCCGGCGTCACCAACTCGGCCATGGCGAACAGCTAGTCGCCGTCCGACTGCTTCGCGTCTGAATCCTGCGCTGGCAGAACAGCTTCCAACGCGGAACCGGTGATCCGACGGAACGCCCGGCGAGGGCGGTTGGCATCCAGGATCGCGACCTCCAACGTCGACGGCCCGAGCGTGCGCGGTTCTGCACTGCCGTTGCCGCCCGCTTTCAGCGCTTCGACAGCGACCTTGACCGCATCGGACAATTCGAGGTTCTCCGAGTAGGACTCGTTGAGCGCCGTGGCGATCGGCTCGGTGGTGCCGCCCATCACCACGAAGTGCGGTTCATCGGCGATCGACCCGTCGTAGGTGATCCGGTAGAGCTCAGGCGGTTTGGTCTCGCCGAAGTGCGCCACCTCTGCCACGCAGAGCTCGACCTCGTACGGCTTGGCCTGCTCGGTGAAGATCGTGCCAAGCGTCTGCGCATATACGTTGGCCAGCTGCCTGCCCGTCACGTCGCGACGGTCGTAGGCGTAGCCGCGGGTATCGGCGAACTGGATGCCGCCGCGACGCAGGTTGTCGAACTCGTTGAACCGCCCGACGGCGGCGAAGCCGACCCTGTCGTAGAGCTCGCTGACCTTCTGCAGTGAGCGCGACGGATTCTCCGCGACGAACAGCACGCCGCCGGCATAGGCCAGCGCCACCACGCTGCGGCCACGGGCGATGCCTTTGCGCGCGAGCTCCGAACGCTCGCGCATCGCCTGCTCGGGCGAAATGAAGTATGGAAAGCTCACGAGTCTCCTCGCGCGTCGGCGCTACGGTGCGCGTCGGGGCCGAATGTGTCTGAGCGGGACCGGTTTTCGATGACCTCGCGGGCCAACTCGGCGATCCGCGTCTCGGGCACCTCCTCGGCGCCCTCGGCTTGAAGGATCACCGCGGTCGGGTAGATGCCGCGGACCAGGTCGGGTCCGCCGGTCGCGGAGTCGTCGTCGGCCGCGTCGTACAACGCTTCCACGGCGACGCGAAGTGCTGAATTGCCGTCGCTCACCTGTGAATACAGCTTCTTCATCGACGACTTCGCGAAGATCGAGCCCGAGCCCACCGACTGGTAGCCCTCCTCCTCGAGATTCCAGCCGCCCGCCGCGTCGAACGACACGATGCGACCTGCCGCCTGCGGATCCGGATCGTCGAGGTCGTAGGCAGCCAGCAGGGGCAGCGCGACGAAGCCCTGCAGCGCCGCGCCGAGATTGCCGCGCACCATGGTCGCGAGCCGGTTCACCTTGCCGCGAAACGTCAGCGGCACGCCTTCGGTCTTCTCATAGTGCTCGAGTTCGACGGCGTAGAGGCGGGCGAACTCGACGGCGATAGCCGCGGTGCCCGCGATGCCAGTGGCCGTGTAGTCGTCGGTGATGTACACCTTCTGCACGTCGCGGCCCGCGATCATGTTGCCCTGGGTGGAGCGGCGGTCGCCCGCCATGACCACGCCGCCGGGAAACTTCAGCGCGACGATCGTGGTGCCGTGCGGCAAGTGATCGGACGGGGCGTCGGCCGGAACGGCGTACCTGTTCACGGGCAGGAGTTCGGGCGCCTGACGGCGCAGCAAATCAGAGAAGGACGACAAATCCACGGGAACGGAGGGTGCTCCTAGAAGGGGTGACGAGACGGCCAGCTGTTCGCGGTTTGGCCAGGTCACTGTCCACCCTTCTGGACATATGCGCGGACGAAGTCCTCGGCGTTTTCCTCGAGAACGTCGTCGATCTCGTCGAGCAGGTCGTCGGTTTCCTCGGCCAGCTTCTCGCGACGCTCTTGGCCGGCGGCAGTGCTGCCGGTGAGGTCGTCGTCGTCGCCGCCGCCGCCACCACGCTTGGTCTGCTCCTGAGCCATCGCTGCCTCCTGATAGTCATCGGCGGGCTCACTGCGCCCGCCGTCACTCCACCCTACCGTTCGACGTCGGGTTTGCCTTGGATAGCACGTCTACTGGGTGAGCTGTTCCACCAGTTCGACGGCGGTGTCGACGGAGTCGAGCAGCGCCCCGACGTGCGCCTTGCTGCCCCGCAGCGGCTCCAGTGTTGGAATCCGCACGAGCGAATCGCCGCCGAGATCGAAGATCACCGAGTCCCAGCTCGCGGCGGCGATGTCGGCGCCGAACCGGCGCAGGCATTCGCCACGGAAGTAGGCGCGGGTGTCGGTCGGTGGGTTGTCGACCGCGTCGATCACCTGCTGCTCGGTGACCAGGCGCTTCATCGACCCACGCGCCACCAGCCGGTTGTACAGCCCCTTGTCCAGCCGTACGTCGGAATACTGCAGATCCACCAGGTGCAGCCGCGGTGCCGACCAGTTCAGGTTCTCCCGCTGCCGGAAGCCCTCCAGCAGCCGCAGCTTCGCGGGCCAGTCCAGGATCTCGGCGCACTCCATCGGATCGCGCTCCAGCAGGTCGAGCACGTTCGCCCATGTCTCGACGATGTCGGCCGCGCGTGGATCGGGATCGCGGCTGTCCACCAGCTTGGCCACCCGGTCGAGGTATATCCGTTGCAGCGCAAGGGCTGTCAGCTCCCTGCCGTCGGACAGCGCGACCGTGGCGCGCAGCGACGGGTCGCGACTGATGACGTGCACCGCATGCACGGGCCTCGCCAGCGCCAGATCGGTGAGGTCCATCCCCTCTTCGATGAGGTCGAGCACCAGCGAGGTCGTGCCGAGTTTGAGGTAGGTCGACGTTTCGGCCAGGTTCGCGTCGCCGATGATCACGTGCAGCCGCCGGTACTTGTCGGCGTCGGCATGCGGTTCGTCGCGGGTGTTGATGATGCCGCGCTTGAGGGTGGTCTCCAGTCCGACCTCGACCTCGATGTAGTCGGAGCGCTGTGACAGCTGAAAGCCTGGCTCGTCACCCGACGGCCCGATGCCGACCCGACCCGAACCCGTGACCACTTGCCGCGACACCAGGAACGGGGTCAGGCCGGCGATCACCGCGGAGAACGGCGTCTGGCGCGACATCAGGTAGTTCTCGTGCGAGCCGTACGAGGCGCCCTTGCCGTCCACATTGTTCTTGTAAAGCTGCAGCTTGGCGGCCCCCGGCACGCTGGCGACGTGCCGCGCGGCGGCCTCCATCACCCGCTCACCTGCCTTGTCCCAGATGACCGCGTCCAGTGGATCGGTGCACTCCGGTGCGGAGTACTCCGGGTGCGCGTGGTCGACGTACAGCCGGGCGCCGTTGGTGAGGATCATGTTCGCCGCACCGACCTCGTCGGCGTCCACCACGGGCGGCGGGCCCGCGGAGCGACTGAGGTCGAACCCGCGGGCGTCGCGCAGCGGCGACTCCACCTCGTAGTCCCAGCGGGTGCGCTTGGCGCGCTGAATTCCCGCGGCGGCCGCGTACGCCAGCACCGCCTGGGTGGACGTCAGAATCGGATTCGCGGTCGGATCGGACGGCGAGGATATGCCGTACTCGACCTCGGTGCCGATAATCCTTTGCATGTGCCCAGCCTAGGGGACGCCGGGCAGTAGCCTGCGACCGTGCCATCAGAGCAACGCGATGTGGCCGCGCCCCAGTTCGTAGCCGCACTCGGTGCAGCCATGGCTGCGGCGAACTATCCCGTCACGATGGTGCGCGGCGTGATGGAACAGACCGCCCGCGCATACGGACTGGACCACGAGTTCCTTGCGCTGCCCAACTACGTTCAGGTGGGCAGCCCGTCGGGTGCGGGCGTCTACATCGCCAACCCGAATTTCACGGTGCGCTATGACCAGTCCTTCCCCCTGGCCACGTTGGTGGCACGGGCACCGTCAGGAACGGTCAGCCCCGACGAGGGCATGGCCGAACTCGAGCGAATTCGCAACCTGGACAACCGGTTTCCGCTGTCGGTCACCATCGTCGGCTATGCCGTACAAAGCGTCGGGCTGGCACTGATCCTGCAGCCGACGCCGTGGAGCCTCTACGGCGCCGCAATCCTCGGTCTGCTTGTCGGAGGCCTTGCCGTGGTCGGCCGCCGCGTCGAGGCGGTCGGCCACATGTTGCCGACCATCTGCGCGTTTCTGGTCGCACTGATCGTGTTCACCTTCGAGAACCGCTACCACGTCGGAACCGACAGCCTGCGGGCGCTCGCGGCGCCGCTCGCCACGTTCCTGCCTGGCGCGGCGATCACGCTTGCGGTCATCGAATTGACCACCCAGCATGTGGTGTCCGGAGCCAGCAGGTTGGTGGCGGGCTTCATGCAGATCGCCCAGTTGGCCTTCGGCATCCTGATCGCGGCGCAGATCGCAGGCGTCGCCGACGCCGCGCTCGTCACGACCCAGTACAACCGGCTCGGGCCATGGGCGCCATTTCTCGGGGTGCTGGTGTACGCCATCGGGATCTGGCTGAACTACGCGCCGCCGACGACGTTCCTGCCGTGGATGGTGCTGATGTTGTACGTGGCCTACGGCGGCCAGTGGATCGGCAACGCGGTCCTGGGCAGCTACGCCAGCGGATTCGGCGGCGGCCTGACGCTGATCCTGTTCGCGCTGGCGATCTCTCACCGCCCCGGCACGCCACCGACCATGTCGCTGGTGGTGCCGGGCTTCTGGTTGTTGGTCCCCGGCTCCCTGGGCTTCATGGGGGTCACCCAACTGCTCGGCACGCACAGCACCGCGGTGTTCACCGCGACCCTGATCGCGATGATGTCGATCGCCGTCGGTGTGCAGACCGGGCTGCTGCTGTGGCGGGCGGCGATTCAACTGACGTCCACACCCGATCGGCGGGCTCTCCATGATTGACGTGTCACAGCGGCGGGCCGCCGACGCGTGGTTCCTCGACCGCGGGCTGCCCGCGGTGTTGCGGCCCGGAGCGTTGGTGCGACGACTGTGGCCGCGTTCGGCGCCCGCGCTGGCCGCGTTCGCGGTCTTCATGGTCAACTCCGCCGTCGTCGTCGCCACCACCGGTCAGCACACGATCGATATCGACGGTCACCCGACGCGCACGGAATGGTTCGTCCTTGCCCTGCTTGTCCTCGTGCTGCCAGTGGCCGTGGTGGTCGGGTGGTTGGTGTCGCGTATCTCCACTGTGCGGGGTCGCACCGTGGCGGCGACGGTCGCGGTCGCGGTCGCGGTCGTCGGCGGCATTCTCGGCGGACCCAGCCCGCGGGTGTTCGTTGACCTCATCCTCGAAGCAATCGTGATCGGGGCCATCCTGGCGCTCACCGGGTGCGGTGCGGGTTCGATCATGGCCTGGGCCGTGCAGATGACGACTACCAATTTGGCGGCGGCGGGGTCGATGGTGACCCGCGCGCTTCCGCTGCTGTTGCTGACCTTCCTCGTGTTCTTCAATTCCCCCGTCTGGTTGATGGCGGCCACCGTCTCGCGCACGCGACTGTGGTTGGCGCTGGCGTTCCTGATCGCGATCGCGGCGGTGTTCGTCGTATCGGTGACGCGCGACAGAGTGAAGCCGATGTTGCTGGCCGACGACCAGGACGATCGCTCAGTGCGATTGGCGGGCACGCCTTTTGAGTCCATGCCTGATCCCGCGACGGCCCATCCTCTCAGCCGCGTCGAGCGGGTGAACATCATGTTCGTGGTCGCCGGCTCACTGATCACCCAGATCCTTGCCGTCGCCGCGATGGCGGCCGCACTCTTCCTGATCCTCGGGCTGATTCTGTTGTCGCCTGAGCTGCTGGTGCAGTGGACGCGCAACGGCCGCAGCGACGGCACCGTGCTCGGCATGACGATCCCCGTGCCGGATTCCCTGATCCAGATCACGTTTTTCCTTGCCGCGCTGACGTTTATGTACCTCAGTGCACGGGCGATAAGTGACGACGAATACCGGACGCGGTTCTTCGATCCGCTTGTCGACGACCTCCGACTGACGTTGACTGCGCGGCACCGCTACCGCGCCGCTGTTGCCGCGCCGTAACCCGTAAACCCACCCTCCGCGAGCGTGCGTGTCTGCCCGCCGACACGCCGCGTTTTGTGGGCATTTCACGCACGCTCGCGGCCCGCGAGAGTTACGTTCCGCCCATGGCCGACGACGTCACGATGATCGACCACCGATGACGGCCCCGAGGCAACCGTTTACAACACCTTCCCGCTCAACGACTGCCCCGCAGACGTGTGGAACAGACTCGACGCGCGGGCGATCGCGGCCGACAACGGCGCCGCCGCCGCATTGCTCAACGGGCCCCGATACTGGCTGATGAGCAGCATCGGCAAGAGGAGCCGAGAAGCGCAGCAGCACAAGACATTCGGCGGCCTCGAGATGGTCCGCCAGGCGACCGTGAAGCTCGCGTCGATGAATCCGGCGCCTTACCACGTCAACCGGGTCGACCGTAGGGCGGTGTTCGTCTTCGACTCGGGCCGCGAGATCTACGAACTCGTCGATCCCGACGGCAGACGCTGGGTCATGCAGACCTACAGCCAGACCGTCGATCGCGGACTGGCACTCGCGGATCTGCCTGCGCTTGCGGGTCGGCTCTCGGTTCCCGACGGGTGGCGTTTCCAGGCGCGGACCCCGTCGACGCCACTGCGTGTCGACACGACGACCATTGACGCCTGCGTGACGCAGGACGACCTTGCCGATTCGTACACGCTGCTGGCGTAGCGATCGTGTGCAGCAGATGCTGGATACGCAAGCCTGGGCTGACCGGTCTCGAGCACCGACGTGATCGCGTTCTTCTTCGCCCTTCTTCGCCCGATCGACGACCTTCACGATCATCGACGTCGATCGGCAGTTCCTCACGAGTCGTCCTGCGTGAGCAGCCCGTTCGTGAGCGACGTCGCTGTCAGATGCCGGTAGCCGACGGAGTCGAAGGCGATCACCAACTCATGGCTGTCGCGGCTGAGCAGCGTGCCCTGGCCCCACAGCTTGTGCCGCACCCGGAGTCCGGCGACCGGTGGCTGAGTGGCGGACGTTGGAGGAGCCGGCGGGTGCTCGTCGTTGTCGCACGAGCCGCACGGAGGCTCGTACTGCTCGCCGAAGTAACCCAGCAGTTCCGCCCGCCGGCAGTGGGTGGTCTCGGCGTAGCCGCGGGCTGCCTCGATGCGCGAGCGGAGGATCGCCTGACGGCGGTTGCCGGCCGCGGTCACTTGGCGGAGCGCGTCACCCATCGGCGCGGCCATGATCGCGTCGTTGCCATCCGGCTTGACCAGGCCGAGCTCGAGCAGTTCGTCGACGACCCGGGACACCGCAACCCGGCTCACCTGGCTCGCTTCGGCCAGCGCCTTGACGGTGACGGGCCCGCTGGCCGCCTCGATCGCGTCGATGACCGAGTGGACCGGCGCGTCGCCCATCTTCGAGCGGGCCGCGAGCAGGCGCGGAATGCGTACGGCTCTTGGGTCGTAGACCAGTACCGCCGTAGCGGACCGGCCGTCGCGTCCGGCCCGGCCGATCTGCTGGTAGTACTCGTCGAGGCTGCCCGGCACCCCGGCGTGCACGACCGTGCGCACGTCCGGCTTGTCGATGCCCATGCCGAACGCACTGGTGGCCACCACCACGTCGAGCTTCCCAGCGAAGAATGCGTCCTGCACCTCGCTGCGGCGGGCCGCCGGCAGCCCGGCGTGATAGGGCTCGGCCCGGTATGCCTGGCGCCGCAGCCGTTCGGCGAGGCTCTCGCAGCGTGCGTGACTCAGCGCGTAAACCAGAGCCGGACCGTCGTGGGCGAGGACGACCTCGACCGTGCGATCGTCGACAGCCTGAGCCTCCGGAAGGTCGTGCCGGGCCCGACGCACGGCGAGCGAGATGTCGGGCCGGTCGAAGTCGGCCACGATAATCTTCGGGTGGCGCATCCGCAGCTGGCGGGTGATGTCGGCCTGCACCGGCGGAGCGGCGGTCGCGGTCAGCGCGAGCACCGGCGGGCGCCCGGCAGCCTCCACCACGTCGGCCAGTCGGAGATAGTCGGGCCGGAAGTCGTGGCCCCACTCGCTAATGAGGTGGGCCTCGTCGACTGCGACCAGCGTGATGCGCCGGGGGTTGCCCCGGATAGCGGCCAACGTCTCGGCGTTGGCTAGCTGCTCGGGCCCGAGCATGACGAAGTCGACCTCGCCCTTGGCCACGGCCTCCAGCGATGAGACCCGGTCGGCGTGGTGCTGCGCGGAGTTGAGCATGACCGCTCGCACAGACCCGCGGGCGGTCATCGACCGCAACTGGTCGCGTTGCAGGGCAATCAGGGGCGACACCACCACTGTCAGCCCGCCGAGCGCGCACCCGCCGACCTGATAGATCGCGCTCTTGCCGCTGCCGGTCGGCAACACCGCCAGGGTATCGCCGGTGGTGGTCAGCGCGGCGAGGGCTCGGCGCTGCGCGGGCCGCAGCGTGATGCCGAGGACGTCGGCGGCGATCCGATCGAGCTCATCCATTGCGCTGAGCACCAGTCCGATCAGCGGGCCGGACAATCGTGGCCGCCACCAAAAGCCCACCAGCACAGCGTTGCTGGCCTGAGCGAAGGTGTGGCCTTTGGCCACGCTCAAACAACACGACGAAACCAGCCACCGCATGCTTCATCGAGTGCCAACAGGCACATCCGAGGCGCGCGTCCTGTCTAACCGTCGGGCTAGTCGGCGCGCGCACTCGTAAGCGGCGAACCCGCTGCCGATGATCACAACCGAGGTGGTCGGTTTCGCCTTCTGCGGTTGACGGTGAAGTGGGGCCTCGCTCAATTTCTCTCTCCTGCTTGGTATTCCGCTATCCACGTGGTGTCCCTTCGTGGCCACGGCGTCCGGGACTGCGGCGTGGTAGACGGCTGGGGCTATAGCCGTGGAGATCTCGCGCGGATTCTCCATCCCGAGTAGTAACGCAGCGCACGGTCCCGTCGAATCTGTCTTGCTGCGGCGACTTTCGCGCCAGCACTCAGCCCGTTCTTCGTGGCCCGCCGCGCTCCCGGCGATGATGGCTCCAGGGCCGATCCCACCGAAATACAACGCGATATCGGCTGACCGCTTCGGTAGTAGTGCCGTATTACACCACCGGAACACAGGGACTGCTGGTGGCCGTCAACGATCCCCGGCCGCACGGTCGAGGCGACCATCGCCTCGACGACCTCCCGTGAAAGGCGCCGTGCAAATTTCAAGACTCGGCACGATGGTCGGCGCTCCATCGTTATGGCCGCGCCCCGGTCGACGCGTGCGCCGACCCAAAACGACCAACTGCGCGTGCTTTTCGGCGTAGGGCTCCTGGAAGTCGCGCAGTTCATCCCTCCTCTTCTCCGTTACGCTCCGCGGCCACTGCTGAACCGAGCTTGAGACGTCATGGCGCGACTTGCGTGGTCGACGTTGCACAGTTTGTCAGTAGTAAGCATCGCCGGGCCCTGGCCCATCTGTCTTCACCCCTGAGCACGATTCACCCGGGTGATAATGCTCAAGGGCGCTCGGGCGCAATGAATAACCCACGGTTGAGCGTATGGCTCAGCGATACACCGGTCGATCGATGCCGGGTTTCAAGTTCCGTGGAAACACCGTGCGGCGGGCACAATAGTTTGACGACGTCCAGGACGCGGCTCCGACATGTTCGCTCGGGCACTGCTTTTCAACGGCTCGTTCGTACACGCTGCTGACCTAGCGAGTGTGCGCAGACTGCACGCCGCGAGGGTGCGTGTCCGTGTACAGACACGCACCCTCGCGGCAGTTGAGACCTACAGGTACTGACCCAGGTTCGACTCGGTGTCGATGGCGCGGCTTGCCGACGAACTCTTGCCGGTGACCAACGTGCGGATGTACACGATCCGCTCGCCCTTCTTGCCCGAGATCCGGGCCCAGTCATCGGGATTGGTGGTATTGGGCAGGTCCTCGTTCTCGGCGAACTCGTCGACGATCGAGTCCAGCAGATGCTGTATGCGCAGACCCGGCTGGCCCGTCTCGAGCACCGACTTGATCGCGTTCTTCTTCGCCCTGTCGACCACGTTCTGGATCATCGCGCCGGAGTTGAAGTCCTTGAAGTACATGACTTCCTTGTCACCGTTGGCATAGGTGACCTCCAGGAACCGGTTGTCGTCGATCTCGGCGTACATCCGGTCCACGACCTTCTCGATCATCGCCTTCAGGCATGCGACCCGGTCGCCGCCGAACTCGGCGAGATCGTCGGCGTGCACCGGCAGTTCCTCGGTCAGGTACTTGCTGAAGATGTCCTGTGCCGCTTCGGCGTCCGGGCGCTCGATCTTGATCTTGACGTCCAGACGGCCGGGCCGCAGGATCGCCGGGTCGATCATGTCCTCGCGGTTGGAGGCGCCGATGACGATGACGTTCTCCAGCCCCTCGACGCCGTCGATCTCACTCAACAGCTGCGGGACAACCGTGGTCTCGACGTCCGACGAAACACCGGTCCCGCGGGTGCGGAAGATCGAGTCCATCTCGTCGAAGAACACGATCACCGGGGTGCCCTCGGACGCCTTCTCGCGGGCGCGCTGGAAGATCAGCCGGATGTGGCGCTCGGTCTCGCCGACGAACTTGTTCAGCAGTTCCGGGCCCTTGATGTTGAGGAAGTAGGACTTCGCCTCGCGGGCGTCGTCGCCACGGACCTCGGCCATCTTCTTGGCCAGCGAGTTGGCCACCGCCTTGGCGATCAGCGTCTTGCCGCAGCCGGGCGGGCCATACAGCAGCACGCCCTTCGGTGGCCGCAGCGAGTACTCGCGATACAGCTCCTTGTGCAGGAACGGCAACTCGACGGCGTCGCGGATCTGCTCGATCTGCCTGCCGAGGCCGCCGATGTCGTTGTAGCTGACGTCGGGCACCTCTTCGAGCACCAGATCCTCGACCTCGGCCTTGGGAATGCGCTCGAACGCATACCCGGCCTTGGTGTCGACGAGCAGCGAGTCGCCGGGACGCAACTTGCGAGGCCGGTGGTCGTCGTCGTCGTCGATCACCTCGAGTTCGGGCAGGAACTCGGCGGCCACCAACGGCTCGGCCAGCCACACGATGCGCTCCTCGTCGGCGTGGCCGACCACGAGCGCGCGGTGCCCGTCGGACAGGATCTCGCGCAGCGTGCTGATCTCACCGACCGCTTCGAAGTTGCCGGCTTCGACCACTGTGAGTGCCTCGTTGAGGCGCACGGTCTGGCCCTGCTTGAGCGATTTGGTGTCGATGTTCGGCGAGCACGTCAACCGCATCTTGCGGCCGGAAGTGAACACGTCGACGGTGTCGTCGTCCTGCACGGAAAGAAGCACGCCGTAGCCGCTCGGCGGCTGGCCAAGCCGGTCCACCTCTTCGCGCAGCGCCAGCAACTGCTGACGGGCCTCTTTGAGGGTTTCCATCAGTTTTGCGTTGCGGGCCGCGAGCGAGTCGATCCTCGCCTCGAGTTGGTGTACATCGCGGGCGCTGCGGAGTCCGCTTTGCGGCCCTACCGCGTTCTCGAGCTGCTCACGCAGAAGCGCGGCTTCGCGTCGCAGCTCTTCCAATTCGGCGGCGTCATCGCTGGACATCCCGGACGCACCGGGTGTCCCGTACGCTTCAGAACGCTCTGACTCATTCATGTTGCGCCCCTTCCCGCACCGGAAGTTGGTGCAGTAACAACTTCAAAGCTACCGGCGATTCAGCCATTGTGTGCGGTGTAGGAATTCGACACACCAGCAACACTTGTTAACCTCTCTCGTGAGTTGGGCCGATCGAAAGGACAATCGTGACCCTGAAAACCCTCGTTACCGGCGTAGCAGCGGCTGCTCTGGTGGGCGGTGCGGCAGCAGGTGTGACTTCCATTGCATCTCCCGTCGCGTCGCCGGCGCCAGCCGTGCAACCGGTCGTGTGGGACATTCCGATGCCGCAGACGCCTGCCCCTGACTTGCAGGCCCCGCTGCTGCAGACGCTGCAGGCGCTCGGCGCGCCCGGCTTGTCTGCCAGCAAGGCGCCGTTCATCCAGGGCGGTATCGGCAGGATCGAAGGCCGGGTCGCGGATACGAAGTTGCGCGAGGCACAGGCTGACGGCAAGTTCCCGCTGTCGTTCACGCTCGCGAACATCGACCAGAACGGTGACTTCGTGACCGCCGACGTGACCGCCACAGCGGCCAGCGGTGGCGTCGCGACGCAGAACATCCAGTTCGTGCCTGGTCCGAGCCCCACGGGCTGGCAGATGTCCAAGCAGTCCCTCATGGCATTGATGTCGGCTGTCGGCTAGGCAGTTAGTGCATCGCACCTGTATCGCAACCCTGGGCGCCGTCACGTTAGTGGCGGCGCTCGGGCTTAGCGGGTGCGGCAGCGATACGGGTTCTGTACCCAGCCCGACGCCGTTTGCACTCAGTAAACCGCCGACGGTTCCGCCACCGCCGACCGAAACCGGTGCGCCCTTGCCCCCTGCGGCCACGCTGACCGATTTGATGGGCCGGCTCGCCGACCCCGACGTGGCGGGCGCCGACAAGGTCGGCCTCATCCAGTTCGGCACCTCCGCCGACGCGGCCGCGCTGGACAGGTTTGCCAAGGCGCTGCGCGACAGCGGCTATGCGCCGCTGACCTTCGATGCCTCCGACATGATCTGGGCGCAGGACCAGCCGGGCAACGTCATCGCCAACATCACGATGAAGCCGAACGGCCCGGCGGCCGAGGGCAAGGACTTGAAGTTCCCGATGGAGTTCAGCCCGCAGCAGACCACCTGGCAGCTGACCCGACAGACCGCGGACCTGCTGCTGCAGATGGGGCAGCAGCCCACCGCCCCGACGCCGACGCCGCCCCCCTGACCGCGTGTGGATCGGTTGGCTGGAGTTCGATCTGCTGCTCGGTGATGTGCACTCACTGAAGCAGAAGCGCTCTGTCATCCGTCCCGTCATCGCCGAATTGCAGCGCAGATTCGCGGTGTCCGCGGCCGAGACAGGCGACCGGGATCTGCACCGGCGGGCCAACATCGGCATCGCGGTGGTGTCGGCCGACCGCGGGCACATCGTCGAGGTTCTCGACGCCGCCGAGCGTCTGGTGGCGGCGCGACCGGAGACCGAACTGCTCTCCGCACGCCGAGGACTGCGCCGCAGCACCGACGACTAGATACTTCCGCCAAGCTGACGCTTGCGCCGCAACGGCATCGGCGCCACGGCGCCAGGAGCCAATTTGCGCACGTTGATCAGAAACGCCGTATGGCCGCGCATGGTGTGTTGAGGACGCACCGCCAGGCCGACCACATGCCATCCGCGTTGCATGCTCTCCCAGGCCCTCGGCTCGGTCCAGCACTGCTGTTCGCGAAGCGCCTCGACCGTGCGCGACAACTGCGTCACGGTTGCGACGTAGATCATCAGCACCCCGCCAGCCACGAGCGCGTTGGCGACGGCTTCGAGGACCTCCCACGGTGCCAGCATGTCGAGCACCACCCTGTCCACTTCTGGGCCCGCGTAGTCGGAGAGGTCGGCCGTGACCAGTTCCCAGTTGGCGGGCCGCTCACCGAAGAACGTCTCGACGTTGCGCACGGCATGCTCGGCGTGGTCCTCGCGTACCTCGTACGACGTCACCCGGCCGTCCGGTCCGACCGCTCGCAGCAGCGAACACGTCAGCGCCCCAGAACCCGCCCCGGCCTCCAACACCCGCGCTCCGGGGAAGATGTCGCCCTCGTGCACGATCTGGGCGGCGTCTTTGGGGTAGACGACCTGAGCGCCGCGCGGCATCGACATCACGTAGTCGACCAGCAGCGGCCTCAGCACCAGGAACTGATCGCCGCTCGTCGACTTCACCACACTGCCTTCCGGCAGCCCGATGACATTGTCGAGTGCGATGATCCCGCGGTGGGTGTGGAACTCCCCGCCAGGGGTCAGCACCATCGTGTAATGCCTGCCCTTCGCGTCAGTCAGCTGAACCCGATCGCCGACTTCGAACGGACCGGTCCTTCGCACAGCTGATCAGCCTGCCAGTTGACGCGCCGAGTCGGGTGTGCGGGGTTGTCGGACAGTCGCCATACGCTGGCAGTCATGAGCGACGAACCGGCCCGTGAGGTCCGTCGCCCTGCGTTGTCGCCGTCCAGGGCCAGCGACTTCAAGCAGTGCCCGCTGCTGTACCGGTTCCGCGCGATCGACCGGCTGCCCGAGCCCGCCTCCGCCGCGCAGGTCCGGGGTTCGGTCGTGCACGCGGCGCTGGAGCTGCTGTACGCGTTGCCCGCGGCGCAGCGGGGCCGTGATACCGCGATGACGCTCGTGGCCCCCGCATGGGACAGCGTGGCCGCCGCCCAGCCGGAGGTCGCGGCCGAGATCGCGCCTGCGCTGCAGGCGGACCTGCTCGACGAGGCGCGCGCGCTGCTGTCGGGCTACTACCGGCTCGAGGACCCCACCCGGTTCGACCCGCAGAGCTGCGAGCAACGCGTCGAAGTCGAATTGGCGGACGGCACACTGCTGCGCGGCTTCGTCGACCGCATCGATGTGGCGCCCACCGGCGAACTGCGAGTGGTCGACTACAAGACCGGCAAGGCTCCGCCGGAGGCGCGCGCACTGGCCGAATTCAAGGCGATGTTCCAGATGAAGTTCTACGCCGTGGCACTGTTTCGGTCGCGCGGCGTGCTACCCACTCGGCTTCGACTGCTGTATCTGTCCGACGGCCAGATCCTCGACTACACCCCCGACCTCGACGAGTTGCTGCGCTTCGAGAAGACGCTGATGGCGATCTGGCGAGCCATCCAATCAGCAGGGGTCACAGGCGACTTCCGGCCGCAACCGTCGCGGCTGTGCGATTGGTGCGCCCACCATGCGCATTGCCCGGTGTTCGGCGGCACTCCCCCGCCGTACCCCGGTTGGCCGGAGGTCCCCGCCGAGGGTGATGATGACACCGTGTTGCGCACCTCGGAGCCCGCGGCGTGATCGACTGCCTCTACCGTCGGCTCGGCAGCGACGGCGAGTTGCAGACGTTCGAGTCCACCGACGGCACCCGCAGCAACTGGGACCCCGAAATCCAGCATGGCTCACCGCCGCTGGCGCTGCTGACGAAGCTGATCGAGGAGCTGGCGGCCGATTCCGGGCTTCGCGTCGGACGGTTGACGTTGGATATCCTCGGCGCCATCCCGGTGAGCACGGTGCGCGCGCGGGCGTGGGTCGAGCGTCCGGGCTCGCGTATCTCGATGATGGCCGCCGAGATGCTGGCGTCCAAGCCAGACGCCACTGAACGGCCGGTCGCACGGGTGACTGCGTGGCTACTCGCGACAACCGACACCGCCGATGCCACCACCGACCGCTATCCCCCACTCGTCGAAGGCGATTCGATTCCGGTACCGCACAGCTGGCACGGTGCCACGGGATATCTCGAGACCGTCAGGTGGCGCACACAACGGCTGGCCGACGGGCAGACATCCGAAGCGTGGCTGAGCCCTCTGGTTCCCGTCGTCGATTCCGAACCGGTAACCGATCTGCAGCGGCTGGCGATGGTGGCCGATTCGGTCAACGGCGTCGGCGCCGCGCTTGACCCTGAGAAGTTCGTGTTTATGAACACCGACACCGTCGTGCATCTGCACCGATTGCCCTCCGGCCAGGATTTCGGGCTGCGTGCCCGCGGCTCCATCGGCCCCGACGGCATCGGGGTGACGACCGCGGATGTCTTTGATCGCCAAGGATTTATCGGCACCGTGGCGCAGACCCTGCTGGTTCAACGCCGCCCATAATCACCGCGTTCTGACCGCAGCTTCGAGCGTCCACATATATGCGGTTGCATCTATATAGATGCGGTGCAATACTCGAAGCATGGACGTCTTCGAAGCGGTCGCCGAGCCGAGTAGGCGCGCGCTGCTGGATGCACTCATCGACGGTGAGCGCACCGCGGGTGAACTCGTCGCGACGCTGCCCGGCCTGACGCAGCCCACCGTCTCGCGGCACCTGAAGGTGTTGCGTGAAGTGGGCCTCGTGGAAGTCCGTCCCGACGCCCAGCGGCGGATCTACGCGCTGCGCGCCGACGGACTGGTCGCGATCGACGACTGGATCAATCGATACCGCCGCTACTGGACCGGCCATCTCGATGCCCTCGAACGGCATCTCGAACGCAAGCACAGGGAGTCACGATGAACGAGCGCGACGGCCGACTCACGGTCGACGGCGACCGTGCGGTCTTGAATTTCGAACGCCGACTTCCCTTTCCGATCGACGTGGTGTGGTCGGCCATCACCAACCCCGACGAACGCGCGCAGTGGTTCGGCGAAACCACGATCGAGCCCCGCGAAGGCGGCACCATCGACATGGTCGCGACAGGACCACCGCTGCCACCCGAGCGCAAGCGGATGACCGGTCGCATTCTGGTGTGGGATCCACCGCATGTGCTCGAGCACGAGTGGAACCAGCCGATCGTCGAGGACGGCGTGGTGCGCTACGAACTCACCGCCGACGGCGACGGCACGCTGCTGCGGTTCACCCACCGCGGCCTCGGTGTGCGCAACGCGTCCGGTTTCTACGGCGGTACGCATGCCTACCTGGATCGGCTCGAGGCCTTTCTGTCCGGCGGCAAGCTGCCCGACTGGATAACCCGCCGCCTGGAAGTAAACCAACGAATGGGAGCGAACTAACATGTCGCACAACGGTTCTGATATCTCCGCGCCCACCCTCGCCATCGCTTATCACTCGGGCTTCGGCCATACCGCGGTGCTCGCCGATGCCGTCGCCGCCGGCGCCACGGAAGCGGGTGCGCTCGTCCACGTGATCGCTGTCGACCGCATGGCCGAGCAGCAGTGGGACATCCTTGACACCGCGGACGGCATCGTGTTCGGCACCGCCACGTACATGGGCAACGTGTCGGCCGGGTTCCAGGCCTTCGCCGAACAGACCGGGCGGCGGTGCCTCGAGGGCAGCTGGCGCGACAAGGTCGCTGCCGGGTTCACCAATTCCGGCGCCAAGAGTGGCGACAAGGTGAACACCCTTGTGTCGCTGGCGATCTTCGCGGCGCAGCACCACATGCATTGGGTCAGCCTGGGTTTGGGCGCCGGCTGGAACAGCGCGTCCGGCAGCGAGAACGATCTCAACCGGCTTGGCTTCTGGCTGGGCGCCGGCGCGCAGACCGACGTGGACGCCGATTCCGACCAGGTGCACCCGTCGGACGTGCAGACGTGCCGCCATCTGGGCTGGCGGGTCGCCGTGGTCACGCGCCAACTCGCGGTCGGCCGTTCCGTCACTCCAGCGGTTTCATCTCCTGCAGTATCGTCGGCACCAACTCACTGACCGTCGGGTGGATGTGCATAGTGCGTGAGATTGCCGTGTAGGGAAGCCTGGCAGTCATGATGTCGAGGACGGAGTGAACGACCTCGTCCCCTCCGACCCCGAAGATCGCGGCGCCGAGGATCTGCTCGGTTTCGGCGTCGACGACCACCTTCATGAAGCCTTCGGTCTCCCCCTTTTCCACCGCGCGCCCAACCCGGGTCATTGGTCGCTTGCCCACCAACGCTTTTCGGCCAGACTTGCGAACCTCGTCGACCGTCATGCCTGCTCGACCGAGCGGAGGGTCGATGTAGAGCGCGTAGGTGGTGATGCGGTCGCTGACCCGCCGCGGATCGTCGTCGAGCAGATTGGCCGCCACGATCTCGTAGTCGTTGTACGAGGTGTGCGTGAAGGCACCCCTGCCGTTGCAGTCGCCCATCGCCCAGATGTGTTCGACGTTGGTCCGCAATTGATCGTCGACGACGATGTAGCCGCGACCGTCGGTCTCGACACCGGCCTTCTCCAGCCCGAGGTCGTCGGTGTTCGGTTGCCGTCCAACAGCCATCAACAGGTGAGTACCGACGATCGGTTGGGCACCGTCGGCGGGTATCACATGAAACCCGCGGTCCTGCTTGACAAACCGAATCGCGTCAGCGTTCAGCACGATGTCGATGCCTTCGGCCTCCAATATTTCCTTGATGGTGGCCGAGACGTCCTCGTCTTCTCGTGACGTCAGCCGCGGTCCCCGCTGCACCACGGTGACCCGCGCACCGAAGCGCCGGTACATCTGTGCGAACTCGAGCGCGATGTAACTTCCGCCGATGATCACCAGATGCTCTGGTAGGGCGTCGAGTTCGAGGATGCCGACATTGGTCATGTAGTCGATGCCATCGAGGCCAGGCATGTCGGGCGCCACCGCTCGGCCCCCGACGTTGAGGAAGATTTTGTCGGCTTCCAACTCCCGGCCGTCGACGCTGATCGTGTGCGGCCCCTCGAAGCGGGCGTGTCCGCGAATCAGGGTGCAGCCCGCCATTCCCGCCAGCCACGACTCGACGCCGCTGCGGTCGTCGAGGATGATCTTGTCCTTGCGCGCCTTGACCCTTGTCATGTCAACGGTGATTTCGCCTGTGCCGACGCCGTATTCGGCGCCGCGGCGGGCCAGTTGCGCCGCATGTGCGCTGGCCACCATCGTCTTGGTCGGGATGCAACCGGAGTTGACGCAGGTGCCGCCGACGAGCTTGCGTTCGATTACCGCGACCGTCTGACCGGCCTCGGTCAGCCTGCCGGCCAGCGGCGGTCCCGCCTGACCCGCGCCGACGATGATCGCGTCGAATTTCTCCGGCATAGACGGCTAAACCAGCGGGGCGAAGCTGACGAGGAACGCGATCAGGAATCCGCCGCCGACGGCCACGACGTCCTCACCGATGGCCACCGGCCTGTCGTTGCCGCCGTTGGCCGCCACCAGCCGGGTGCGGGCCTCCGCACCGCCGAGCGTGCCGAGCACCGCGCCGATCATTCCGGCGCCCATCCCGATGAAGGTGTGATGCGACACGCTGCCGATGACCGCGCCCGCGAACGCCCCCGTGACGAGCCTGGAGATGAACTGGGACGGCGCCCTGCGGCTCGGGGTCTTGGGCAGCTGGTCGGTGACCAACTCGACGAGCAGGAAGATGGTCAACACTGTGACGGTGATGGGATGCGCCACCCACTCCGACCACTTGCCGTCGACGTCGATCCAGCCGAGGAACGCACCCCATGCCACCACCGCAGGCGCGGTCAGCGCCCGCAGGCCTGCGATCACACCGATCAGCAGCGCGAGCACGATTACGACGACCTGCGTCATGGCAACCTCCGGAGCCGCGAAAAAGACAACCGGACGCTAACACGCAGCGCCCAACTGAGCCCGCTGAATCAGAAGCGGCAAAACCTGATGTCGGAAGCCAGAATCGCTTTGGCTCCGATGGCGGCCAGTTCGTCCATGATCGCGTTGACGTCGCGGCGTGGCACCAGGGCCCGCACAGCTACCCACGCCGGATCGGCGAGCGGGGCGATCGTCGGAGATTCCAGACCGGGTGTGACCGCGGTTGCGTCGTCGAGGACGCTGCGCGGGCAGTCATAGTCGAGCATCAGGTACTGCTGTCCGAACACCACACCCTGCACCCTGCCCGCTAATTGGTCCCGGGCGGCGGCGTTCTGCTCGCCGGCGTCTTCGCGTTCGATGAGAACCGCCTCCGAATCGCACAGCGATTCACCGAACGCGACGAGGTCATGCAACGACAGCGTGCGACCTGAACCGACCACATCGGCGATCGCGTCAGCGACGCCGAGTTGCACCGAGATCTCGACGGCACCGTCGAGTCGGATGACCTTGGCGTCAATCCCGCGACGGGCCAAGTCTTTTCGTACCAAGTTCGGGAACGCGGTGGCGATCCGCTTGCCCGCGAGGTCCTCGACGTCCCACTGCCGCCCCGCCGGCGCCGCATAGCGGAAGGTCGAAGCGCCGAAGCCGAGCGCAAGCCGTTCCCGAACGGGTGCATCGGATTCGTGCGCGAGATCGCGGCCGGTGATGCCCAAGTCGAGTTGGCCCGATCCGACGTAGATCGCAATGTCTTTGGGTCGCAGGAAGAAGAACTCGACGTTGTTGACCGGATCGAGGACGGTCAGGTCCTTGGCATCGGTGCGCCGCCGGTAACCCGCCTCCGACAGGATTTCAGCGGCCCGCTCTGACAGCGTTCCCTTGTTGGGTACGGCGACCCGCAGCATCCCGTTCACAGCTTGGCGTACACGTCGTCGAGGGAGATGCCGCGCGAGATCATCAGCACCTGCGTCCAGTACAACAGCTGGCTGATCTCGTCGGCGAGGGCGTCATCGCCCTCGTGTTCGGCGGCCAGCCACACCTCGCCGGCCTCCTCGAGGATCTTCTTGCCAATCCCGTGCACGCCGCCGTCCAGGGCCGCGACGGTGCCACTGCCCGCCGGTCGGGTGCGCGCGCGCTCCGTCAACTCGGCGAACAGGGCATCGAACGTTTTCACGGGACGCGATTGTTTCACGCCCGCGCGGCCGCGGTCACGCGGGTTTGCCTCGGACGGCCTCCTCGATGCGGTCGCCGATGACCTTGTCGATGTTGCGCCAGTACTCGAAGGCACGCAGCAGGACCGCCTCAGACACGCCGTTGCGCAGATGCCTGGCGACATTGCTCACCAGCCGCCCGCGTTCGGCGTCGTCCATCACATCGCGAATCAGCACGCCGGCCTGACCCCAGTCGTCGTCTTCGACGTGCAGGGTGTTGGCGGCGCGCACCATCTCCCCGTCGGCCGCCCACACCACCTCTGCGGCCCTGGCCGGGTCGGCCACCGGTCCGCCGTAGGAGTTGGGCGCGTACACCGGGTCGGTGGCATTGTGGATCCGCATGGCGCCGTCCTTGGAGTACGAATGCACCGGCGCCTTCGGCGCGTTGACCGGGATCTGTTTGTAGTTGACTCCCAGCCGCGCCCGATGCGCGTCGCCGTAGGCGAAGGTGCGGCCGAGCAGCATCTTGTCCGGAGACAGCCCAGTGCCAGGCACCTGGTTGCTCGGCGCGAAGGCAGCCTGCTCGATCTCGGTGTGGTGGTCGGTGAAGTTGCGGTTCAACACCAACTTGCCGACCTCGATCAGCGGGTATTCGGCGTGCGGCCAGGTCTTCGTCAGATCGAACGGGTTGATCCGATACGTCTTGGCGTCCTCGAACGACATGATCTGCATCTTCAGCGTCCAGCTGGGATAGTCACCGGTCTTGATCGCCTCGTGCAGGTCTCGGGCGTGGTGGTCACCGTCGACGCTGACCAGGCGGTCGGCCTCGTCCTGCGTCAGGTTCTCGACGCCCTGGTCGGAGATGAAGTGGTATTTGACCCACGAGATCTTCCCGTCGGCGTTCACCCAGCTGTAGGTGTGGCTGCCGTAGCCGTTCATGTGCCGCCACGTGCTCGGGATGCCGCGGTCGCCGAACAACCAGGCCACCTGATGCGCCGTTTCCGGTGTCAACGTCCAGAAATCCCACTGCATATCGTGGTCACGCAGGTTGTTGTCGGCTCGGCGCTTCTGCGAGCGGATGAAGTGCTGGAACTTCAACGGGTCCCGGATGAAGAACACCGGTGTGTTGTTGCCGACGATGTCGAGGTTGCCCTCGGTGGTGTAGAACCGCAACGCGAAGCCCCGGGGGTCGCGCCAGGTGTCTGGGCTGCCGCGCTCCCCCGCCACCGTCGAAAACCGAATCAGCGTCTCGGTTTTCACGCCCGGCTGGAACACGGCGGCGCGGGTGTATGCGCTGACGTCATGCGTGACTTCGAAATAGCCGAACGCGCCGGAACCCTTGGCGTGCGGTTGACGTTCAGGTATGCGCTCTCTGTTGAAGTTCGCCATCTGCTCGATCAGGTAGCTGTCGTGCAGCAGAATCGGGCCGTCCGGACCGATCGTCAGCGAATGCGCATCGCTGGCCACCGGGATGCCTGCATCGTTCGTGGTCGGTTCTGTCATTGTCGAGTCTCCTTGTGGCGGGCCAGAAGTCGGCCGGTGCAGTCAGTGTGGACTCGAACACAGAACGACTGACCGTGGCATATGCGCCACGTTTCCCACAAAAAGCGACAGGAGGACTAGTGCGGCGCGGGGTTCGCGGTGTGGTGCATCGCTTCGCTGTGCATGTCCTCCAGATGCTTGCCCTTGGTCTCCTCAACCCATTTCCAGACGAAGATGAAAGACAGCACCGCGCACAGCGCATAGAACCCGTATGCCAATCCGAGCACGTCGCGCAGTGCCGGGAACGACACGGTGATCAGCCAGTTGGCCGCCCACTGGCCGGCGGCCGCCAATCCCAATGCGGCCCCCCGGATGCGATTCGGGAACATCTCGCCCAGCAGCACCCACACCACCGGCCCCCACGACATGCCGAACGCCACGACGAACAGGTTGGCAGCGACCAGAGCGATCGGTCCGGCAACGGGCCCGAGATGAGGCTTCCCGTCGATAATTTCGGCAGTCTGAAAAACGACCGCCATCGTCGCCAACGTGACCGCCATACCGGTTGAGCCGACTAGGAGCAGCGGTTTGCGACCGACCTTGTCGATCAGGGCTATCGCGATCAGCGTGGTGAGGATGTTCGTGATCGACGTGATCACGGTGATCGTGAACGAGGAACTTTCCTTGAAACCGACCGCCTCCCACAGCACGTTCGAGTAGTAGAAGATCACGTTGATGCCGACGAACTGCTGGAAGACCGACAGTCCGACCCCTACCCACACGATTCCGTACAGGCCGCCCGTCGGCTTGCACAGATCACGCCACGACGGCGGCTTCTCGGACTTCAAGGACTCCTGGATACGAGTGATCGTCAGTTGCAGGTTCTTCTCGCCCAGCAACATCGTGAGTACGCGGCGGGCTTCTGGGATCCGGAACTTCGCGACGAGATACCGCGGTGACTCGGGAATCGTGAAGGCCAGTCCCCCGTAGAGAATGGCCGGCACCGCCATCACCAGGAACATCCACCGCCAGGCCTCCAGTCCCAACCACAGCTCCTCACGCGATCCTCCGGCGAGGTGGGCCAGCAGATAGTCGACCGCCAGCGATAGGAAGATTCCGGTCACGATCGCCAATTGCTGTAGCGAGCCGAGCCGACCACGAATGCGCGGCGGGGAGGTCTCGGCGATATAGGCCGGCGCGATGACCGACGCCACTCCTACCCCGATACCGCCGACGATGCGGAAAATCACCACCACCCACACATTGGGTGCAAGACCGGTGCCGATCGCACTGATCAGGAACAGCACGGCGGCGATCTTCATGACCGAGAGCCTGCCGATCCGGTCGGCGAGCCGGCCGGCCGTGACCGCGCCGAGTGCGGCGCCCAACAGAGCTGAGGCGACCGCGAAGCCGAGGGTGGTGTTGCCGATGCCGAAGTCTTCCTGAATCGACGAGACAGCGCCGTTGATCACCGCGCTGTCATAGCCGAAAAGAAAACCGCCGAGCGCCGCCACCGAGGCGATCAGGACCACACGGCCGCTGTGCTCGGACTCCTCGTAGTCCAATCCTGCGGGGATATCACCGACGGGTCCATGAGTCATGAGGCGCCCTTCCACAGGATTGCGTGACGAGCATCACACTAATCACCCTTGGTGGGTTCAGGCGGTGCGTTCACCGAACTGAGACGTGACTTCGGAGAAGATTCGATACAAGTCGTCCACGTCGACGTCGGCAAGCGACGAGATGTGCCGTCGGCGGGGCCCGCGGGGCACCGCTACGTCATTGGGAATCACCAAGACCGGACAACCAGCATCTTCGGCTGCCGCAGTTCCTGTGGCCGAATCCTCGATGGCCAAACACGCCGACGCCGGCAGATCCAGCAACGCCGCCGCGCGCAGGTACAGATCCGGTGCGGGCTTGCCCTGCGGCACTTCGTCGGCGCACACGGTAACCGAAAAATACTGGCGACCAATGCTGTTCAGTGCCCGGTCAGTGAGCTCGCGTTGGGTGTTGGTCACCAGTGCCATCGGAATGCGTTCGGCAGCAATGGCTTCTAACAACTCCTGCGCGCCGTCGCACCACGGCAGTCCGGCGTCGAACAACTCCGCTGTGTAGTCGTGCAGCCAGCGAATGGAATCGGCCATCGCAGTCGGTTCCATCTCCAGACCCAGGTCGGCGTACACGGTGCGCATGGTGTCCTCGGCGGAGCCACCGACCATCGATTCGCGCACCTGCGGCGTCAGCACGCCACCGAGGTGTCCGTAGAGCGCCGCCAACGAGATGTCCCAGAGTTTTTCGGAGTCGACGAGCGTGCCATCCATGTCGAACAGCACCGCTTGCATGCAACCAATTCTGTCAGAGGTCGTCCGCACGGTGAAATCGTGACGACGGCGTGACCGGCGTCACAGGGCTGATGGTGCCGACAGCTTGCACCAAAAGCCCTGGAGCCGTTGGCATTCGCGTACTCAGTCTTCGGGGTTGTAGCCCAGGTTGGGGGCCAGCCAGCGCTCGGCTTCGGCCAGGGTCCAGCCCTTGCGCTTGGCGTAGTCGGCGACCTGATCCTGGGCCAGCCTGCCGACCACGAAGTACTGCGACTGCGGATGCGAGAAGTACCAGCCGCTGACGGCCGCGCCAGGCCACATCGCCATCGACTCGGTGAGCTCGATACCGGTCCGTTTGGTGGCGTCCAGCAAGTCGAACAGCGTCACCTTCTCGGTGTGCTCCGGGCACGCCGGGTAGCCGGGAGCAGGGCGGATGCCCTGATACTTCTCGCCGATGAGTGCCTCGTTGTCCAGCTGCTCGTCGGGCTGGTATCCCCAGAACTCCTTGCGAACCCGCTGGTGCATCCGCTCGGCGAACGCCTCCGCCAGCCGGTCGGCCAGCGACTCAAGCAGAATCGCGCTGTAGTCGTCGTTGGCCGCCTTGAACTCCGCGATTTTGTCACCGCTGCCCAGCCCGGCGGTGACCGCGAACGCGCCGACGTAGTCCGCCAGGCTCGTTTCCTTGGGGGCGATGAAGTCGCCAAGCGACCGGTTCGGAATGCCGTCGCGGTGCTCGCCCTGCTGCCGCAGGTTGTGCAGGGTGGTAAGTACCTCGCTGCGGGTTTCGTCGGTGTACACCTCGATGTCGTCACCCACCGCGTTCGCCGGGAAGAACCCGATCGCCCCATTGGCGGTCAGCCACTTCTCCTTGATCAGGGTGTCGAGCATCTCCTGGGCGTCGTCGTACAGCTTGCGGGCGGCCTCGCCAGAAGCCGGGTTGTTGAGGATGTCGGGGAAGCGGCCCTTCATCTCCCAGGCGTTGAAGAACGGCTGCCAGTCGATGAACTCGCGCAACTCCGAGAGGTCGTAGGCGGAAAATTCGCGCACGCCGAGACCCTGGGCGGGCACCGGCGGCGTGTAGCCGTCCCACTCGATCGGTGTTCGGTTGGCGCGGGCCATCTGGAGCGTCAGCATCGGCCGGTCGTTCTTCTGAGCGTGCCGTTCCCGCAAGGATGCGTAGTCCTTCTCGGTGGCCTCCAGCAGGGCCGGCCGCTGCTTGTCGTCCAGCAGCGCTGCAGCGACGGGCACCGAGCGCGACGCATCCTTGACCCAGACCACCGGACCACTGCGCCGCGGCGCGATCTTCACGGCCGTATGCGCGCGCGACGTGGTCGCGCCGCCGATCAGCAGCGGGATCTCCAAGCCCTCGCGTTCCATCTCGACGGCGAAATTGCTCATCTCGTCCAGCGACGGCGTGATCAGGCCGGACAGCCCGATGATGTCGGCGTCGTGTTCCTTCGCGGCCTCGAGGATTTTCTGCGCGGGCACCATCACTCCGAGGTCGATGACCTCGAAGTTGTTGCACTGCAACACAACTCCGACGATGTTCTTGCCGATGTCGTGGACGTCGCCCTTCACCGTCGCCATCACGATGGTGCCGTTGGTGTCCTTGGCGGCTGTCGTGCCGTTCTGCTCTTTCTCCGCCTCGATGAACGGCAGCAGGTAGGCGACGGCCTTCTTCATCACCCGCGCCGACTTCACCACCTGCGGCAGGAACATCTTGCCCGAGCCGAACAGGTCGCCGACGACGTTCATGCCGTCCATCAGCGGTCCCTCGATCACCTCGATCGGGCGACCATCGGCGGCCGCGATCTCCGCGCGCAACTCCTCGGTGTCCTCATCGACGTGGGCGTCGATACCCTTTACCAGGGCGTGCGTGATCCGCTCGCGAACCGGCAGGCTGCGCCACTCGGCTGCGGCGGGATCCTCGCCTCTTTCGGTCTTGTTGAAGCGCTCGGCGATCTCCAGCAGTCGTTCGGCCGCATCCGGGCGACGGTTCAGCACGACGTCTTCGATGCGGTCGCGCAACTCGGGGTCGATCGAGTCGTACGGCACAAGCGCACCGGCGTTGACGATGCCCATGTCCAATCCGGCCTTGATGGCGTGGAACAGGAACACCGCGTGAATCGCCTCGCGGACGGGGTTGTTGCCACGGAACGAGAAAGAGACGTTGGAGATGCCACCGGAGATGTGCACTCCGGGAAGGTTCTCCTTGATCCAGGCGCAAGAATCGATGAAGTCGATGCCGTAGGACGCGTGCTCCTCGATCCCGGTCGCGAGCGCGAAGCAGTTCGGGTCGAAGATGATGTCCTCGGGCGGGAAGCCGACCTCTTCGGTGAGAATCCGGTAGGCGCGGCCGCAGATGTCCTTGCGGCGCTCCAGATTGTCGGCCTGCCCCTTCTCGTCGAAGGCCATCACCACGACGGCGGCACCGTACTTTCGGGCCAGCCGCGCCTCGCGAACGAACTTCCCCTCGCCCTCCTTCATCGAGATCGAGTTGATGATCGGCTTGCCCTGCACGTTCTTCAGGCCGGCCTCGATGACCTCCCACTTGGAGGAGTCGATCATCACCGGGACCCGGCTGATGTCGGGCTCGGCGGCGATCAGCTTGGTGAACCGGTCCATCGCGGCGACGCCGTCGATCATGCCCTCGTCCATGTTGATGTCGATGACCTGCGCACCGACCTCGACCTGTTGCAGCGCCACCGACAGCGCGGTGTCGTAGTCCTCGGCCTTGATCAGGTTGCGGAAGCGGGCGGAGCCGGTGATGTTGGTGCGCTCACCGATGTTCACGAACAGCGAGTCTTCGGTGATGTTGAGCGGCTCGAGACCCGAAAGCCGGGTGGCCACCGGGATCTCCGGCACCTTCCGCGGCGGCTTGCCATCGACGACCTTGGCGATCTCGGCGATGTGCGCAGGCGTCGTGCCGCAGCACCCGCCGACCAGGTTGACCAGCCCTGACTCGGCGAACTCGTTGACATAACCGGCCTGCTGCGTGGGGAACTCGTCGTACTCGCCGAAGGCGTTGGGCAGGCCCGCGTTCGGATAGCAGGAGACGAAGGTGTCGGCGATGCGCGACACCTCGGCGATGTAGGGCCTCATCTCCGGCGCTCCGAGCGCGCAGTTGAGACCGACCGCGAGCGGCCTGGCGTGCCTGATCGAGTTCCAGAACGCTTCGGTGACCTGACCGGACAACGTCCGCCCGGAAGCGTCCGTGATCGTGCCCGAGATGATCACCGGCCAGCGTCGGCCCCGCTCCTCGAACAGCGTCTCGATGGCGAAAATCGCCGCCTTGGCGTTCAGCGTGTCGAAGATCGTCTCGACGATCAGCAGGTCGGCACCGCCGTCGACCAGACCCCTGGCCGCGTCGTGGTAGGCGGCCACCAGTTCGTCATAGGAGACGTTGCGGGCGCCGGGGTCGTTGACGTCCGGTGAGATCGACGCGGTCCGCGTCGTCGGGCCCAGCGCGCCTGCGACGTAGCGGGGCTTCTCGGCGGTGCTGAACTCGTCGCAGGCCTTGCGGGCCAAGGCGGCGCCCGCGTAGTTGAGTTCGTACGCCAGCTCGGCCATGCCGTAGTCGGAAAGCGAGATCGCGTTCGCGTTGAACGTGTTGGTTTCCAGGATGTCGGCGCCCGCCTCGAGGTACTCGCGGTGGATGCCCTCGATGATCTGCGGCTGCGTCAGAGTGAGCAGGTCGTTGTTGCCCTGAAGGGGACTCGACCAGTCCTTGAACCGGTCACCTCGATAGCCGGCCTCGTCCGGCCGGTCCCGCTGGATCGCCGTGCCCATCGCGCCGTCGATCACCATGATCCGGTCGCGCAGTGCCGCCGTCAGCTCGTCGGTGCTGTCGGGGCGGACCTTCGGCTCGAAATCTGTCATGCGCGTTCCTTCCGTAACGGAAGGCGTCCTTGACTTCGCCGAGCGTGGCGGATATCCAGCGGGGACCCAGGCCCCACAAGTACCCGTTGCAACGCCTCTCGACCAGAAAAGTCTACGTCGTCACCCGATCGACGTCTGGACGCCCACTGCCGCGTCATCGATTGACTGCTCGCAATGCCGTCGCCACGCTCATCAACGATATTGCCGCCGAACGTATTTCGCCTCGGCGGCGTAGGCTTCGCCACCCGCCGCGACGCGCTTCAACAGCGTGTCGAGCGAACTCGTGTTGCAACCGCGATTGTTTACAACAGTCACAGATACAGCCTAGTCGGTCTAGCCAATCGCTTCTGTGCGCGAGCGCTCACAGCCGCAGAATCGCCTGGTGTGCCGATGCCCCTCACGCCTACCGCACAGGGCTTACGCTGGCGTAGTGACCCCGTCGGATGCGAGCGGCTATAAACCGCCCGACCTGCCCAAACTCAACGACACGGTGATCGTCGCCGCCTTCGAAGGCTGGAACGATGCCGGCGATGCCGCCAGCGATGCGTTGGAGCACCTCGACGCGATATGGGAGGCCGAGCCCATCGTCGAGATCGACGACGAGGCCTACTACGACTATCAGGTGAACCGTCCGGTCATCAGGCAGGTCGACGGCGTCACCCGCGAACTGGTGTGGCCGTCGATGCGTATCTCGCACTGCCGCCCGCCGGGGTCTGACCGGGACATCGTGTTGATGCACGGCGTTGAGCCGAACATGCGCTGGCGGACGTTCTGCGCCGAACTGCTGGCCATTGCCGACAAGCTGAACGTGCAGACCGTGGTGATCCTCGGTGCGCTGCTCGCCGACACCCCGCACACACGGCCGGTGCCCGTCTCGGGGGCCGCGTACTCCCCCGATTCTGCGAAGACATTCGGCCTCGAGGAGACCCGCTACGAAGGACCGACCGGCATCGCCGGGGTGTTCCAGGACGCGTGCGTGCAGGCGGGCATCCCGGCGGTCACGTTCTGGGCAGCGGTCCCGCACTACGTGTCGCAGCCGCCGAACCCCAAGGCGACGGTGGCGCTGCTGCGTCGTGTCGAGGATGTGCTCGATATAGAGGTGCCGCTCGCCGATCTGCCGAGTCAGGCCGAGGAGTGGGAGCTGGCGGTCAGCGAGATGACGGCCGAGGACGACGAGATCGCCGAGTACGTGCAGTCGCTCGAAGAGCGCGGCGACGCCGAGGTCGACATGAACGAGGCGCTCGGCAAGATCGACGGCGACGCGCTGGCCGCCGAGTTCGAGCGCTACCTGCGCCGCCGCGGCCCCGGCTTCCGCGGCTAGACCTTGATCGCTTGCGGCGCCTTCCACGTCCCGTTGAGCGCATCAGGCTTGGGCCAGTACAACCGCAACACCATCTGGAAGAGACCGCTCGGCGCGGGCAACCAGTTGGCCTCCTTGTCGATGCCGGGAGACTCGTTCTGGATGTAGAACGTGTAACCGCCGTCAGCGTCGGGTATCAGGCTCGGCAGCATCTCGGAGTTGATCAGATACCGGTTCATCGGGTTGGTGACCAACAGGCTCTGCGGTAGTTCGTACATCGTCAGCGACCAAAACGCGTTCACCGGAGGTAGCTGTCCGGGTGGGAACTTCACGGTGTACTTGTTGGCGCCGGTCAGCGGCACACCCGTCGAGTCGTTCAGAATCCCCGGATAGAGCGCTTCTGCAGCGGTGTTGCCGTAGATGCCGAACACCGCACCAGCCATTCGGTACAGGTAGTTGCCCTTCAAATCATCTGCGGTTCCGAAGAGCTGCGCCGAACCGACCTCACCCGTGTCCATCTTGGTCTTCTTGAGATTGTCGAGTTCGGCCCACGCGTCAGTCATTCCGCCTTCGATCGCCTGTCGCATTTCAGGACTCAGCTTGTCAGCGTCGAAGTTCCCGTCGGGCCCTATGCCGATAGTGGCGAACCGCGCGCGCAGATCTTTCTCGGCGGGCAGCGTAGGCGCGAATTTCAATGCGAAATCCAGGATCTCGAAGAACTGCGGCGACGTCTTCTCCTGGTCGCGGTTCAGTGCCGGTGCAAAGTCGATCGGCTGCGCGGGCGGCGGCGCGGGTTGGTTGAGGTACACCGACAGCGGCTGCACCTGATAGCCGGCCTGAATCTTTCTGACCTGGTCGATGTCTGACGGGCCGAGCAGCTGCGTGCGGTACAGCACGAGAGCGAGTTCGGTGTCGGACTGGATGACCTCATTGATGCCGTCCGGTTTGTTGCCCTTCCAATTCGGGCCGACCAGAAGATATTTCCCGCCTCCGTTACCTGTGGTGCGGCTGCCGACGTACGCCATGTTGTAGGTGTAGAGGTCGACGAACTGCAGCGAGTAATAGCGGTCCTGCTCGATCGGCGGGACGGTGAGCACCAGCGGTTCAGCGCGCAGGTCCGCACCCAGAACGGAGTACGGCGTGTCCGAGTTGGGCGTCTGGACCGTCTTGTCGTCGGGCGTGAACACCCTTGCAGTGCTGTGGATCTCGTTCCAGCCGCCCTTGTACTCGGGGTCCTCTTTGTTGACGAAGTACGAGTACATCACCCGGTAGTTGTCGACGATCGGGAAACCGTACACGTAGGCGTCCTTGGCGATCGCGTGAGCTTGGCCAGGTGTCAGGGCGGCCGGGCTGGGTGGCGGTGCTGACGTGGTTGCTTGCTCTGATTTGTCGGCGCTGCATGCGGAGATGAGTGCCAGGATTGCAGTGAGGACACCGATGCGGCGGATCAATTTTTGTCCAGCGACTCAGTGCGGGCGCTCATCGACCGACCCAATGCGGCGACTTCGGCGTCCATCTGCGGTAACAACGCCGGCGCCACCTTGAGCGTCGGCGCCTCGCCGATCCGGGTCGACAACAAGGGTTTGAGCCAGCGGAGCAGAACAACCCAGCCAGGAACGTAGATGTGCCGTCTGCGGCCCTCGATGCCCGCCACGAACGCTTCACCGCACTTCTCCACCGACGTCGTCTTGCCAAGCGGACCCGGCAGCGAGTCCAACATCTTCCGGAATGCCGGCACATCAGCCTTGGTGTCACGCACCAGCGGGGTGTCGATCCACGACATGTGCGCCGAGCCGACATCGACGCCGAGGTGCGCGAGTTCCAGTCGCAGTGAGGTGGCGAAGTGCTCGACCGCCGCCTTGGCCGCGTCGTAGGGCGCCATCCCCGGCGCGGCGGCGAAGGCCGCGAGCGACGACACGATCAGGATGTAACCCCTGCGGTCGATCACCGACTGCAGGGCGGCGCGCACCGTGTTGAAGACGCCGACGATGTTCACGTCGATCAGTGTCCGAAACGCGTGCGGGTCCACGTGCAGCACCGAGCCGTAAGTCGCGATCCCGGCGTTCGCCACCACGACATCGATACCGCCGAAGCGGTCGACCCCCTTGGCGACCGCGGCCTGCATCGCCGACAGGTCACGCACGTCGGCGGCGACGGTCAGCACGCCCTCGTTTCCGAGCCGAGCCGCCACTTCGTCGAGCTTGCCGCCGTCCAGATCCGTCAGCACCAGCTTGGCACCCCTGGCGTGCAGACGTTGTGCCACCTCGGCGCCGACGCCGTTCGCGCCACCGGTGATCAGCACGACCTTCCCGGTCACAGAATTCATGGCCGCCAACGTACTAGGTCACACGCCCCCATTCGCAGCCGACGCAAACGGCGGATGTCAATCGCTACAACTGAACACCGAGCAAAGCGTCGACAGCGGTCGCCACCACCCGGGGAGCCTCGGTGTCGTGTCCGCCGTACTCCAGTGCGTCTGTTGCCCAGCCGTCCACCGCGGCCAGCGCCTTGGGAGTGTCCAGATCGTCGGCCAGATACTGACGGACTCGCGAGACCACGTCGATGGCGTCGGGGCCTGCCTGCAGCGTCGTCGCGGCCCGCCAACGCTGTAGCCGGGCGACGGCCTCGTCGAGCACCTGATCACTCCAGTAACGGTCGGCGCGGTAGTGTCCTGCCAGCAGTCCGAGCCTGATCGCAGCGGGCTCGACGCCGTCGGCCCGCAGCCGCGATACCAGCACCAGGTTGCCGCGGCTCTTGCTCATCTTGTGCCCGTCCCAGCCGATCATTCCCGCATGCACGTAGTGCCGTGCGAATCGCCGCTCCCCCGTCACGGATTCAGCATGCGCGGCGGAGAACTCGTGGTGCGGAAAGATCAGGTCGCTGCCGCCGCCCTGAACGTCGAGGCCGGTGCCGATGCGGCTCAGCGCGATCGCCGAACACTCGACGTGCCAGCCGGGCCTGCCGGGGCCGAACGGCGACGGCCAGCTCGGTTCGCCGGGCCGTTCGGCGCGCCACATCAACGCGTCGAGTTCGTCACCCTTGCCTGCGCGGGCCGGGTCACCGCCGCGTTCGCTGAACAGCCGCAGCATGGTTTCGCGGTCGTAGCCGGACTCGTAGCCGAACTGCTGCGTGGCGTCGGCGCGAAAGTACACATCCGGGTACTCCGGGTCGTCGACGACGTAGGCCGCACCAGAGGCCAACATCTTCTCCACCAGCTCGACCACTTCGCCGATCGCCTCGGTGGCCGCCACGTAGTCGTGCGGAGGCAGCACCCGCAGTGCGGCCATGTCCTCGCGGAACAGCTCGGTCTCGCGGTCGGCGAGTTCGCGCCAGTCGATGCCGTCGCGCTGCGCCCGCTCGAACAGCGGATCGTCGACATCGGTCACGTTCTGCACGTAGTGCACGGTGTGCCCGCCGTCCAGCCACACCCGGTGCACCAGGTCGAATGCCAGATAGGTGGCGGCGTGGCCGAGGTGGGTGGCGTCGTAGGGGGTAATGCCGCAGACGTACATGGAAGCCGTCTCGCCGGCGGCGACGGGACGGATCTGCCGGTCGGCGCTGTCATACAGCCGCAGCTGCGGGCCGCTACCCGGCAGAGCCGGAACGTCGGGAGCCGGCCACGAATGCATAGCATCGACTTTAAGGTGTTCGGTCAGGACGGCCTCCGGATGGTGCGTTGCTTCGACTGTGACTTACAACGCCGACGCTCAATCCATTCCCGCCACCCGCGCTCACCGGTTCCGATACGCCGACCAGATGCCCTCGAGCAGGACGTCGGCAAGTTCCGCGCGGCACATCAGCAAGTCGGGCAGGTAGGGGTCGCGCCGGTTGTAGATCAGCGGCGAACCGTCGATGCGTGACGCGTGCAGGCCCGCGGCTTGCACAACCCCCGCAGGGGCCGCAGAATCCCACTCCCACTGACCGCCTGCGTGCACATAGGCGTCGACGTCGCCGCGGACGACTGCCATCGCCTTGGCACCCGCCGATCCGATTCGCACCATCTGGATGTCCATCATGTCGCGCAGCCGCCACATCACCGCGGGCGGCCTGCTGGCGCTGGCCGTGATGCGGATGGGGCCGTCGCGGCGCGGCGGCGGCGGCGTCACGGTGTCGGTGCGGTAGACCTCGCCGCGCGCAGGCAGCGCCACGGCGGCGTCGGTGATGCCTCCCTTCGGCCCGCCGTTTCGTTGCCACAGCGCAATGTGCACCGCCCAGTCAGTGCGACCCGGCCACGAGAATTCCCGGGTGCCGTCCACCGGGTCGACGATCCACACCCGGTCGGAGTGCACGCGAGACACGTCGTCGACGGCCTCCTCGGACAGCACCGCGTCGTTGGGCCGGTCTCGCCGCAGCCGGTCGAGGATGAGCACGTTGGCCCGCATATCGCCTGCATCCCCGAGGTCGTAGGGGTCGTCGAAGCCGACTTCCTCGCGAATCGCCAGTAGCAGCTTTCCGGCGTCGACCGCCACGTCGGCGGCCAGCGCCGCGTCGGTCAGGCTCACCGAGTCAGTAGATCATGCACGCCGCAAGGACGTTTAAAGCCGCCACGCCGCCCAATCCGTTGATCAGAACGCGGGCCATGGGATGGGCCTGCGCCGGTCCGGGGTCGGCATCACCGGATTGTCCAGCAGCGCAACAGTTCTGGCATGCAGCGCGGCCACCTCGCGGCGGGTGATGTGTGCCCTGAGTCGACCGCCGAGTTCACCGCGCAGCTGATCGCGCAGTCCCGCTACCGATTCCAGCGTGTCGTCGTCGACGGGCTTCCCCGCCCAGCCCCAGAGCACCGTGCGCAGTTTGTCCTCGACGTGCAGGCTCACCCCGTGATCGACACCGTAGACATGGCCGTCGACGCCGCACAGGATGTGTCCGCCCTTGCGGTCCGCGTTGTTGATCAAAACGTCGAAGACGGCCATCCGCCGCAGCCTGCTGTCGTCGGCGTGCACCAGTGTGACTTCGTCGCCTGCGTAGTCGTAGGCCTGCAGGACGGGCAGAAAGCCGGGCGGGATGTGGCCGGCCGGTAGCAGGTCAACCAAATCGGGGCCCGCTTCTGGTTCGTCGCCCACGTCGTCGCCCGGTTGGTCGACCCACAGTTGGAGCATGCCGGGACCGGCAGGCCCGTCGCGAATGATGGTGTTGGGCACGATGTTCCAGCCGAGTGCATCGGAGATCAGATAGGCGCCCAGTTCGCGCCCTGCCAACGTGCCGTCGGGAAAGTCCCACAGCGGGGCTTCGCCCTTGATCGGCTTGTACACGCAATGTGCCTGCAGTTCGCCGAGATGAGCCTCGCAGAGGAAAGTGGCGTTGCTCGCTGACCGGATCCGGCCGATGACCGTCAATTCGCCGCGCCGCAGCACCTCATCGTTACGAATCGGCGTCATCGTCGGACCCGGCAAGCGCGCCGCGCCGATACCCGTTGGTGCGCACGCAAATGTGGCCCTCCGGGTCGAGCGGCTCATCGCACAACGGACATGGCGGGCGGCCTGCCGATATGACGCGGTTGGAGCGTGTCGCGAACTGGCGCGCCGATTCGGGTGTCAGGAACACCCGCACCGCGTCGGGTCCCTCCTCGGCGTCGTCGAGGACGACCGACGCGTCGAATTCGGTCTCGGACACGGCCAGCAGTTCGACGACGACCGTCTGCGCCTCCGAATCCCAGCCCAGCCCCATGGTGCCGACGCGGAACTCGGCGTCGACGGGTGTGATCAAGGGGCTCAGATCTTCGACGTCGCCCGTCTCGGGCGGGATCGGCGTGCCGAAGCGCCGGTTGATCTCGAGCAGTAACGCGGCGATCCGCTCGGCCAGCACAGCGACCTGCTGCTTTTCCAGCACCACCGAGATCACGCGTTTGTCATGTACCGCCTGCAAATAGAAGGTGCGGTTGCCGGGCTGCCCGACGGTCCCGGCGACGAAACGGTCGGGTGTGCGGAAGACGTGAATTGCGCGGGCCATGGCACCCTCCAAAATACCGGCATACCCTCATCGGCCGTAATTCCGTCAATCTGTCGAGCCGCCGACCACCGCATCCTCCGGCGGCAGCTCGCCGTCCTTCTTCTCGGCTTCCCCGTCGCCGGTCGACGACTTGGCCACCAGCCCGGCGGTCAGCGCAGCACCAGTGTGGTTGACGTGGATGACGAACGGACGCAACGCGGTGTAACGGATCACACTCATCGACGCGGGGTCGGCGGTGATCCGCTGAAAACTGTCGAGGTGCGTGCCCAGCGCGTCGGCCACCACGGCCTTGATCACGTCGCCGTGCGAACATGCGACCCACAGGCAGTCGCCCTCGTGCAGTTCGGCCAGCCTTCGGTCGTGCTCACGCACTGCCGCGACAGCGCGGGCTTGCACGTGAGCCAGCCCCTCGCCGCCGGGGAACACCGCGGCGCTGGGCTGTTGCTGCACCACCGCCCACAGCGGCTCCTTGACCAGATCGCCGATCTTGCGCCCGGTCCAGCTGCCGTAGTCGACCTCGGAGATGCGCTCGTCGACGATGGGATCAAGGCCCAGCGCTTCGGCGAGCGGTTCGACTGTGCGTCTGCACCGCAGCAGCGGTGAGCGCACGATAGCGCGGATGGGGAGACCGACCAGCCTCTCGACGATTGCCTGCGCCTGTTCTGCGCCCTTGTCGTCGAGGTCGACTCCGTCGCTGCGACCGGCGAGCGTGTGCGCCGTATTCGAGGTCGACCTGCCGTGCCGCAGCAGGATGACCGTCATGTCGCGGACACTACCCCGGCGGCGAGCAGCGCGATCACCACGGCGCCCAGCAGCACGCGGTAGCCGACGAACCAGTACATGCTGTGGCGCACGAGGAAGCGCAAGAACCACGCCACCGCGAGGAAGCCGATGACGAACGCGATCACCGTGGCGACGAGCAATTGCGGGCCGCTGGCGCTCATCCCCTCGCCGACGGGGTGGAAGGCATCGGGCAACGAGAACAGGCCCGAAGCGAACACGGCTGGGATGGCCAGCAGGAAGCCGAAGCGGGCCGACAGTTCGCGGTCGAGTCCGAGGAACAGGCCCGCGCTGATGGTCGCACCCGACCGCGAAACGCCGGGCACCAGCGCCAGACACTGCGCCACACCGACGATGATGCTGTCCTTCCATGTCAGCTGTTCGACGTGCCGGGTCTGCCTGCCCATGTACTCGGCGATCGCGATGACGACGGAGAAGACGATCAGCGCGCTGGCGATGAGCCACAAATTCCTTGCGCCAGTACGGATTTCGTCCTTGAACAACAGGCCCAACACCCCGATCGGGATGGTGCCGATGATGACGTACCAGCCCATCCAGTAGTCGAGGTTGCGGTGCGCGGCCACGAACAGTCCGTTGAACCAGGCCTTCAGGATGCGCCCGATGTCGCGCGCGAAGTACAGCAGCACCGCAAGTTCGGTGCCGAGTTGGGTGACCGCCGTGAACGACGCGCCCGCATCGTCGTCGAAGAAGATGCGCGAGGCGATCGCCAGGTGTCCCGACGACGACACGGGCAGGAATTCGGTCAATCCCTGTATCACCGAGAGGACGACAACTTGCAGCCACGACATCGCAGGCGCCTCAATCACGCCGACGACCGTACCGTGGGGTCGCTGCTAACGCGCTGTGCGTGTCACCGGTCGTGCCGCGGCCACCGCGTCACGCACCGCCGCCGAGACGCTTCGCTCGTCAGTGACGTCGATGTCGGTCAGCTTGCGACTGGCGACTGCCACGACATCCTCGGCCTGCGGGACCGGGCCCGTGATGCGTGGCCGGTAGACCTCGACGATGAGCACCTGCTTCTCGACATGGAAGGCAAAGCTGCGCCCGTCACCAACTTGGCCAAAACCACTGGCGTGCAGACCTGTAGTGATGTCCTCGATAGCAAACTCCTGGTTTCCCAGATCCCTGTCTGCGGCGAGGGTCATGATCGCACCCTACCGCCGAACGAGTCGCCGGGCGCAGCGGACGTGCCCAAATGTGGATGACCGGCGTGCCTACACTTGCATTTCGATCGAGATCCAATTCGCACGTCCGAGAGCTACCCTTTGTTGCGTGATCTAAACATCGCCGCTCAGCTAATTCGAGCCAGCGCTGTAGTGCTGGCAACAACCGGATTGGTCAGCTGCTCGGCTAACCACACGGACACCCCACCGCCGACCATCGTGCCCGCCAAGGCTGCGCAGTCGCCACCGGTGACCGACACGCCCGCCGGCGAGGTGCGTCCGCTGCCCGGACGCGCGCAAACGGCGCTGTTCGATGCGGCAACCGCTTCGTTGGTGGTGCTCAGCCCGCTTCTCGAGAGCCAGTCCCAGGTCACGGTGATGTTGTCGGCGGGACAACCCCGACCGGTGAGGCTGCCCGCCGCCGCGACGGCGATGACCGGCGACAACGACGGGACGGTGTATGCGTCCACGCGTGGCGGCTATTTCCGCGTCGACCTTCGCGCGGCCACGGCCACCAGGGTCGAGGTGGACGGCCAGTCCGGTACCGACTTCACCGCGATCGCCAGACGCGCGGACGGCAAACTGGCGCTCGGCAGTGCCGATGGCGCGGTGTACACGTTGAGTTCGGACACCGCCGTCGGCGCGTCGCTGAAGATTTTCGCGAAGGTCGACGCCCTTGTCGCACAAGGCAATACGGTGGTGGTGCTGGACCGTGGACAGACCTCGGTGACCACTGTCTCGGCCGACGGCAAGGGCGCCGAGCATGCACTGCGGGCCGGTGAGGGCGCCACCACGATCGCGGCCGACACCGCGGGCAGGGTGCTCGTCGCCGACACCCGCGGCGGCGAACTGCTGGTGTACGGCATCAACCCGTTGATCCTGCGTCAGGCCTACCCGGTGCCCGATGCCCCATACGGCCTGGTCGGGTCGCCGAAGCTGGCCTGGGTGTCGCAGACGGCAACCAACACGGTGGTTGGCTACGATCTAGCTACCGGTATCCCCGTGGAAAAGGTGCGTTATCGAACCGTGCAGCAGCCCAACTCCCTGGCGTTCGACGACGCGTCTGGCACCCTGTATGTGGTGTCTGGCTCGGGAGCGGGTGTGCAGGTGATTGCGAACGCGGGGATCAGATGACCGCAATGCACCACGGACGGATGCCAGAGGGCTGGGACAACGACCTGTCAGACGAATACGAGTGGATACCGCTGCGACTGCCGCCCGAGCTCACCAGGATCAGCGCGTCCACCCGACTGTCGATCGAGGCCGAGTACCGCGGATGGGAACTGACCAGGGTGCGGTTGTACACCGACGGCAGCAGGCGGGTACTGCTGCGCCGCAAGAAGACCGCCGCACAGCGACTGGATCAACCCGGCCTGTGATCTATCGCGCGCTGCGCAGGGCGTTCTTTCTCGTTGCGCCCGAACGCATTCACACATTCGTGTTCGCGGTCTTGCGGGCAGTGACGGCGATACTCCCGATGCGTCGCGCGCTGGCGCGGTGGCTGGCGCCGCGCGATCCTGCGCTCGCCAGCACGGTGTTCGGCGTGCGATTCCCCGGACCGCTCGGCCTGGCAGCCGGATTCGACAAGGACGGCGGGGGCCTGCACACGTGGGGCGCACTGGGCTTCGGCTATGCGGAGATCGGCACTGTCACCGCACGGGCACAACCCGGCAATCCCGAGCCCCGGATGTTCCGGCTGCCCGACGATCGCGCGCTGCTGAACCGGATGGGGTTCAACAATCACGGCGCAGCCGAACTGGCGCGGCGGCTGGCCCGCGACACATCCGACGTGCCGATCGGGGTCAACATCGGCAAGACGAAAGTCACACCGCCGGAGGACGCAGTTCGGGATTACGCCGAAAGTGCGCGTCTGGTAGGGCCGTTGGCTGACTTCCTGGTGGTCAACGTCAGCTCCCCCAACACCCCCGGACTGCGTGATCTGCAGGCCGTCGAATCACTGCGGCCGATTCTCGCGGCAGTGACGGCCGAGACGTCGAAGCCGGTGCTGGTGAAGATCGCCCCGGATCTGTCCGACCAGGATGTCGACGAGATCGCGGATCTGGCAATCGAATTGGGTCTCGCTGGCATCGTCGCGACGAACACCACGGTGTCGCGGGACGGGCTTGTGACGCCGGGCGTCGATGCGTTGGGCGCAGGCGGGGTCTCCGGTGCGCCCGTCGCGCAGCGGTCGGCCGAAGTGTTGCGCCGGTTGTACCGCCGGGTCGGCGACCGGTTGGTGTTGGTCAGCGTGGGCGGCATCCAGACCGCCGACGATGCGTGGGACCGCATCACGTCGGGCGCGTCACTGTTGCAGGGCTACACCGGCTTCATCTATGACGGCGGGTTGTGGGCCAAGCACATTCACGACGGCATCGCGCGTCGCCTGCACGAGGGTGGCTTCACGTCGCTGGCCGACGCGGTCGGCTCAGGCGTGCGCTAGTTCGAGCCGCATCATCGGCAACGTCAGATCTGGGGAGCCGAGCGCGGCTGACATCGCCGCCTGCAGCGTGCGCCACGTTCGCGGATGGTCGTGGGAATAGCGGTCCAAGGTCTGCTCCACCGCGTCGGGCGTCAGCGGGGTCGCCGTCGCGGGCACATCGCGGCGCAAACCGACACTGACGCGCACATGCGGGTTCGCAACGACGTTGCGGTACCACTGTGACTTCTCGCCGAATCCCGACACGATGACGTACTGGTCGGGGCCTGGTCGATCGACCACTTCGAGCACGGCGTATCGCCGAGCCCCGCTCTTGCGGCCGATGTGCTCGAGCATCAGCATGCGACGACCGAACAGAAAGCCGAAATGCACCCGGTAGACCCATATCGGAGCCCGAACCAGCCACCGACTGCGTAGTAGCGGCCCGAGAAGGGCGCTACTTCTCCTCATAGGTGCCGTGGATGACGGTCCGCGCGATCGCGTTCATGAATAGGTTGAAGCCCAGATAGGCCGGGCTTGCGTCGCCGTCCAGTTCGAGCTTCTCGACCTTGACGGCGTGCACCGCGATGAAGTACCTGTGCACGCCGTGTCCCTGCGGCGGCGCTGCGCCGATGAAGCGCTTCAGGCCGGCGTCGTTGGCCAAAGTGATTGCATCACCGGGCAAACCGCTGCCGTCGCCTGCGCCTGCGGGCAGGTCGGTGACCGTGGCGGGCAGGTTGGCGACGGCCCAATGCCAGAAGCCAGATGCCGTCGGCGCATCGGGGTCGTACATCGTCACGGCGAAACTGCGGGTTTCCTCGGGGAATCCCGACCACGACAGTTGCGGTGACACGTCGTCACCGCCGGCGCCCATGATGCCGCTGACTTGCTCGGTGCTCAGCGGTTGGCCGTCGGTGACCGACTCCGACGTCAGCGTGAACGACGGCAGCTTGGGCAGGAAGTCGTACGGGTTGTAGTCAAACGCCATGGTGGTCGTCCTTTCTTGGGTCAGGAGTGCATCAAGAAGTGCTCGAGAACCTGGGTGCCGAACTTCAACGCATCGACGGGTACCCGCTCGTCGACGCCGTGGAACAGCGCGGTGAAGTCCAGATCCGGCGGAAGCTGCAACGGCGCGAAGCCGAAGCAGCGGATTCCCAAGCGCGTGAACGCCTTTGCGTCGGTGCCGCCGGACAGCATGTAAGGCACGATGCGCGCGTCAGGGTCGACGGACAGGATCGCCCCGTTCATCGCGTCCACCAGGTCGCCGTCGAACGTGGTCTCGTATGACGGCAGCTCGGTTATCCACTCACGCGTCACGTCGGGCCCGATGATCTCGTCTACCTCACGCTCGAAGGCGGCGCGGCGACCAGGCAGGATGCGGCAGTCGATCACCGCCTCCGCGGTGGCGGGTATGACGTTGGCCTTGTAGCCGGCCTTGAGCATGGTCGGGTTGGCGGTGTCGCGCAGGGTGGCACCGACAACGCGGGCGATCGGCCCGAGCTTGGCGATGGTGCCTGCCAGGTCGGGCGAGTCGACGTCGAACTCGTAGCCCGTCTCCTCGGTGATGGCCTGCAGGAACTGGCTGACGGCGTCGGTCATCACCAGCGGGAATTCGTGGCGGCCGAGTTTGGCGGTGGCCTCGGAGACCGCGGTGACCGCGTTGTGGTCGTGGATCATCGAGCCGTGACCGGCGAAGCTGCGCGCGGTCAGCTTCATCCACATCATCGACTTCTCGGCGGTCTCGACCAGGTAGAGCCGTCGTTCACCGCCGTCCCTGCGCGGCACAGTCAGCGAGAACCCGCCGACCTCGCCGACCGCCTCCGTGACACCGTCGAACAGGTCGGGCCGGTTGTCCACCAGCCAATGCGCCCCGTACTTTCCGCCTGCCTCTTCGTCGGAGACGAACGCGAACACCAGATCCCGCGGCGGCACGATGCCGGCGCGCTTGAAGTGTCTGGCGATCGCGATGAGCATGCCGCACATGTCCTTCATGTCGACCGCGCCGCGACCCCACACGTAGCCGTCCTCGATCGCGCCGGAGAACGGGTGCACGCTCCAGTCCGATGCCTCCGCGGGCACCACGTCGAGGTGACCGTGCAGCAGCAGGGCGCCTCGCTCGGGGTTGGCACCCTTGAGCCTGGCGAACACGTTTCCCCGGCCCGGCGCGCCGGCCTCGACGTATTCGGTCGTATAGCCGACTTCCTCCAGCTGTTCGGCCACCCAGCGGGCGCATTCGGCCTCCCCTTTGGTGGTGTCGGGCTCGCCGGTGTTCGACGTGTCGAAGCGGATGAGCGCGCTGACGAGGTCGACGACCTCGGCTTCGGTGTTAAGGGGAGGCGTCACAGTCACCATTCGTACCATTGAGAGGGCCGTTCGGTTTGGGCGCGGGCTGTCCCATCCGATAGCCTTAGCTGCCCAACTGGTCCGAGTGGCGGAATGGCAGACGCGCTAGCTTGAGGTGCTAGTGCCCTATTAACGGGCGTGGGGGTTCAAGTCCCCCCTCGGACACATCCGGCGAAGCCGCGATCACACTCTGTGGCTCCGCCAAAATCGCGCCGCTGCCTAGGCATTGGTGCGTAGCGCCTCGGCGGCCAGCCAGTCCTCGAATGTGGTGGGCGCCAACTCGGCGTCCGTCGAGGGCAAGAGCACCTCGCCGGCCATCGACACGTCGAACAGGCCGTTCCGCCAGGTGGGTACCAACCGGATCTGCTGCCCGCGGGCCTCGATGGTGCGCCGAGCCATGTCCACCAAATCCTGGGTGTCGGGTCCGGCGACATCGCGGTGGCGCCTCTGCGGAGCTCCGACAGCGACGCGCGCGAGGATGTCTGCGACATCTGCAGGCGCAATCGGCTGGACAAGCAGCGGCGCGATCGGAGCAACGCCGTCTTGCTCGGTCCACCCGGCGACCATCGCCGCGAAATCGTGGAACTGCGTGGCAGGCACGATCGTCCACGGCACGGGTCCGGCCGCCACCGCGGCCTCCTGCGCCCGCTTGCCGGCATAGTGCGCGTTCCCCGGCACCTTGTGGACGGCCACGATTGACAGCACGACGTGATGGGTGACGCCGGCGCGCTGCTCGGCGGCGAGCAGATTCTCGGCCGCGGTGGTGAAGAATCCGACCGTCTCCGACTCCTGGGTTGCCTCGCTGCTGCTGACGTCGATCACTGCGGTTACCCCAGCCAGAGCCTCGTCCAGGCCTGCGGCCGTGAGCACGTCCACGCCGCGACTGCGACTGATGGCAACCGTGTCGTGCCCGTCGCGCTCGAGTGCGGCAATGGTCAACGTTCCGATACGGCCGGTGGCACCGACTACTGCAACGCGCATGTGAACTCTCCCTGTTCGAGTAACAATTATGGACATCTCATATCCACAATAGAGGTGATGTCCCCTAGTCTGGAATCGTGAAGCTTCCCGAAGGCACGGAGTGGGTGCTGCATTGCGCCGCCTCGCTGGCGCAACTCCCCGATGGCGATTCGGCCAGCGCGGCTGCGCTCGCTGCCCATTTCGGTCTGCCACAGGCGTACCTCGCCAAGCACCTGGCGTCGCTTGTCCGCGCGGGTGTGCTGACCGGGACGACCGGTCCGCGCGGAGGTTTCCGCCTGGCGCGCCCGGCTTCTGAAATCACCGTGCTCGACATCGTCGAAGCTGTGGACGGCCGCGCCGATCCCTACCTCTGTCGGGAGATCCGGCAGCAGGGACGCGGCGCCCTACCCGCCGAGGAGTGCCAAGAACGATGCATCCTGGCCACGATCATGGGGCGCGCGCACGAGGCGTGGCTGACCAGCCTCGCCTCGTGCACCCTCGCCGACATCGTCGACACGTTGCCACCCGAGATTCCTGAGCGCACCCGCCGCCTGTTGGCCCGCGAAAGTGCTTGAGTCAGTTCACGCCTCGTTCGGCATGTTCGTCCAGCCCTTGCGGTCCGCGCGGGCATACCATCCGGAAGCCGCCAGCGTGCCGCCGTCTACCGGGATGGTGTGCCCGGTGACGAACCGGGCGTCCTCGGAGGCCAGGAATTCCACCACGGCGGCGTAGTCGTCGGGGCTGCCGAACCGGCCGACCGGAATCCAGGTCCTGATCAATTCGGGATCGCGGCCGCGCAGCATCGCCTCGGCGGGCGTCTGGGCGGTGTCGGCGAGGTCGGGTGCGATCGCGTTGACGCGGATCCCATGCCGCGCCACATCGACCGCCAAGCTGCGGGTGAACGCCACCACGCCCGCGTTGAACGCGGCGTACGGCGCGGCGTAAGGGATGCCGCGAAACGCCTCGACGGTCGCGTTGTTGACGATCGCCCCGGATCCGCGTTTGACCAACTCGGGCAACACCGCGTGGCACATCCGCAGCACGTGCAGCAGGTTCAGTTCGTAGAGGGTTTGCCACTGCTCCTCGGTGCTGTGCAGGAAATCCCTTGCCGCAGGGCGGAAGTCGCCGACATTGTTGACCAGGATGTCGATCCGCGAATCGGCAACGGCCAGTGCTGTTTCGGTCACTACGGCCACCACGTCGCGGTCGCGAATGTCGCCGACGACGGAGGTGCAGCGCCCGCCAGTCGCGATGATCTCGCCGCGGGTGGCCGAGGCCGCGTCCGCGTCGATGTCGTTGAGCACGACGTGCGCGCCCGCCGCCGCGAGCCGCCTGCTGATGCCGCCGCCGACGCCCAGCGCCCCACCGGTGACGACCGCCACCTGTCCCGCCAATCGCATCGGGACAGCTTATGAGCCGACTCGATGACAAAAGTCCCTAGCGACAGCTATCGAGGCGGATAATGGATTGAAGGTCCTGGCGGATCGGGGGATGCCTATGACGACTGAAGCGCCACCCGTACAACGACTCGAGGCACGCCGTCCATTTCCGGCCCGGCTCGGTCCGAAGGGCAACCTGGTCTACAAGCTCATCACCACGACCGATCACAAGTTGATCGGCATCATGTACTGCGTCGCCTGCTTCATCTTCTTCTTCATCGGCGGCTTGATGGCGCTGTTCATGCGCACCGAGTTGGCCCTGCCCGGGCTGCAGTTTTTGTCCAACGAGCAGTTCAACCAGCTGTTCACCATGCACGGCACGGCGATGCTGCTGTTCTACGCGACCCCGATCGTGTTCGGGTTCGCCAACCTGGTGCTGCCGCTGCAGATCGGCGCCCCCGACGTCGCGTTCCCGCGACTGAACGCGCTGAGTTTCTGGTTGTTCGTATTCGGTGCCATGATCGCGTTGAGCGGCTTCATCACCCCGAACGGCGCGGCGGACTTCGGCTGGACCGCGTACTCACCGCTGACCGACGCCATCCACTCCCCTGGACCCGGCGGTGATTTGTGGATCCTCGGGCTGGGTGTCGGTGGTCTTGGCACCATTCTCGGTGGCGTCAACATGATCACCACGGTGGTGTGCATGCGCGCGCCGGGCATGACAATGTTCCGGATGCCGATCTTCACCTGGAACATCCTGGTGACGTCGATCCTGGTGCTGCTGGTGTTCCCGCTGCTGACCGCCGCGCTGTTCGGCCTGGCCGCCGACCGCCACCTCGGCGCGCACATCTACGACCCGGCCAACGGCGGTGTGCTGCTGTGGCAGCACCTGTTCTGGTTCTTCGGCCACCCCGAGGTGTACATCATCGCGTTGCCGTTCTTCGGCATCATCACCGAGGTGGTGCCGGTGTTCAGCCGCAAGCCGATCTTCGGCTACACCACGCTCGTCTATGCCACATTCAGCATCGCCGCGCTGTCCATGGCGGTGTGGGCTCACCACATGTTTGCCACCGGTGCGGTGCTGTTGCCGTTCTTCTCGTTCATGACGTTCCTGATCGCGGTGCCCACCGGTATCAAGTTCTTCAACTGGATCGGCACGATGTGGAAGGGCCAGTTGACCTTCGAGACGCCGATGCTGTTCTCGATCGGCTTTTTGGTCACCTTCTTGCTCGGTGGTCTGTCCGGTGTGCTGCTGGCCAGCCCGCCGCTGGACTTCCACGTCACCGACTCCTACTTCGTGGTGGCGCACTTCCATTACGTGCTGTTCGGCACCATCGTGTTCGCCACCTATGCGGGCATCTACTTCTGGTTCCCCAAGATGACCGGCCGACTGCTCGACGAACGGCTGGGCAAGCTGCACTTCTGGTTGACCTTCATCGGCTTCCACACCACCTTCCTGGTGCAGCACTGGCTCGGCGATGAGGGCATGCCGCGCCGCTACGCCGACTACCTGCCCACCGACGGATTCACCACGCTCAACGTGGTGTCCACCATCGGGGCGTTCATCCTCGGGCTCTCGACCATCCCGTTCGTGTGGAACGTGTTCAAGAGCTGGCGCTACGGCGAACCGGTTCTGGTCGACGACCCGTGGGGGTACGGCAACTCACTGGAATGGGCCACCAGCTGCCCGCCGCCGCGGCACAACTTCACCGAACTACCCCGCATCCGTTCCGAGCGGCCGGCGTTCGAACTGCACTATCCGCACATGGTGGATCGGATGCGCGCCGAAGCCCACATCGGCCGCGCACACGGCCCCGGCCACGGCGACGTCACCCGACAAGACGACCACAACGTGCGCACGTAGCGGGTCAATACACGTCGCGCACATAGCGTTTCGACGCGACGAGTTCGCGCTTGTAGTCGTGTGCGTCCTCGTCGGACATTGAGCCGTGCCGGCGGATGATCGACGTCAGCGCCGCATCGACGTCCTTGGCCATCCGGCTGGCGTCTCCGCACACGTAGAAGTGCGCGCCGTCGTCGAGCCAGCGCCAGACGTCGGCGCCGTAGTCGAGCATCTTGTGCTGTACGTAGACCCGATCGGCTTGATCGCGGGAGAACGCCAGGTCCAGTCGGTTGAGAAAGCCGTCGCGGACCATGTCCTCCAAATCATCGCGGTAGTAGTAATTCTCGCTGCGATGCCGGTCACCGAAGAACAGCCAATTGCGGCCGCTGTGCCCGAGCGCGCGGCGCTCCTGCAGGAAGCCGCGGAACGGCGCCACGCCGGTGCCGGGACCAACCATGATCATCGGGGTCCCGCCGTCTTCGGGTGGACGGAAGTGCGGTGAGCGCTGCAGGAACACCGGCGCCGCCGCCGCCCGGTCGGCAAGGAACGTCGAACACACGCCGCCGCGCAGGCCGCCGTCCCCACCCCGATACCGCACCACCGACACCGTCACCTGCACCTCGTGCGGGCTGATCAACGGACTCGACGATATCGAATAGCTTCGCGGTGTCAGCCGGACCAGGACCTCTTGCCACTCTTCGGGTTCCGCGCGCACGGCGAACTCCTGCACAACGTCGAGGCCGTTGCGATTCACCAACCACTTTGCGAGTTTGTCACGGTTGAGTTTTGGCGCTCGCACGAAGTCCAGCAGGTTGGGGGTAACCCGGCAGATGTCGTAGCACGTCAGCAGCGCATCCCGCAGGCTCTGCTCGTTGCCGTCGACTTGCACCGAGACGTCTCCGCTCAACCCGGTGGCCGACAACCAGGCGTCGACCGTCGACGGATTGTTGGTCGCATAAACCCCCAACGAATCGCCGACCGCATAGCTGACGTCGTACCCAGAGATGTCGAACCCGAACTGGCGCACCTCTTTCCGTGAGGTCGGCGCCGTCAGCACCGTATTGCGGGACAGCGGTGCGAGCAGGGGTTTGGCTCGGGTGAACGGTTCGATCGGCTTGGGACGCCCGGCGGTCGACGGGACGGTGACAGTCTCGGCGAGTAGGGCTGTCACCTTGTTGGCCCACCGATCCAGCGGCTCATCGTCATGAGCTTCACATTCGCTGCGCTCGAGCATCCGCGTGGCGCCCAGCGCCGCGAGCCTGCCGTCGATTGCCTTGGCGTGGCCGCAGAAGTCGGCATACGACCGGTCGCCGATGCCGAGCACGGCGTACCGAACTCCGGCCAAGGCGGGCGCGTCAGCGGAGTGCAGGCGGTGCCAGAATTCGGCGCCGTTGTCGGGCGGCCCGCCGTCGCCGAAAGTACTCGTGATCACCAGCACGTTCTTGGCGGCGGCCAACTCGCTCAACTGCAGTTCGTCCATGTTGACCAGCTGGGTGGCGCCGAGCCGGTCGGCGAGCCGGGCGGCGAAGTCCTCGGCATTGCCGGTTTGCGACGCCCACAACACCAACGGGCCTGCCTTCTCGGGCGATGCATCGGCCGCGACGGCGATACGCGAATACCGGCCGGCCAGCAGCCCGTCGATCCACAATCGGACATCGCCCGAGACAGGAGCGCAGGGCGGCAGCACCGGTACACCGGGGACGCCTTCGGCGAGTCCGGTGAAAAATGCTGCTAGATAGACCTTTTCGTCGTCGGTCAGGGTCGGCTTGACCACGTCGATACCCAATGGGTGCACCGACTTCACCGGCCGCAGGCTCACCGCGCACACCTTGAACTCCGGTTGCAGGGAGTCGGGATCGACGGCGTCGTTGGTCAGTGCGTTGATGGTCAGGTACTCGCCGTGTTCGTCGTTCCAGTGGAACGGCACAAAGCAGTTTCCCGGCAGCACCCGGTCGCTGATGACCGCGGGAAGCACCGCCCGGCCGCGACGCGATGTGAGTTCGACGGGCCGGCCCGCGACAATGTCGAGACCTGCGGCGTCGACAGGGTGCATCTCGACGTACGGTCCGCTGTCCAGCTTGTTGAGCTTGTCCACCTTGCCGGTTTTGGTCATGGTGTGCCATTGGTGTTGCAGCCGGCCGGTGTTGAGCACGAAAGGGAAGTCAGGAAAAGCTGGGTCGGGCAGTTCCCGCGGGTCCAGATGCGGTCGGGCGTGAAACACCGCGCGCCCGGACGGCGTCGGAAACGTCAGCACCCCGCCTGCGACATACCTGACCGGATTGCGGGCATCGCCGCCCGGTGGGCACGGCCACTGCATTGACGTCTGACGCAACCGCTGGTAGCTCACGCCGCGGAGGTCGTAGCCGGTCGTCGCGTTCGCGAACCGCCGGATGTCGTCGAAGATCTCCTCGCTGGACTGGTAGCCGAAGTGCTCGCCGAACCCCATCTGCGCGGCGACCTGACAGATCAGTCGCCAGTCCGGTCGGGCCTGCCCGGGCGGCGGAATCGACTGCTGCAGCAGCGTGACGTTGCGTTCCGAATTGACCATCACGGCTTCGGATTCGGCCCACAACGCGGCGGGCAGCACGATGTCCGCGTAGTGGTTGGTGGCGGTGGTGCGGTAGGCGTCTTGGGTGATGACGAGCTGTGCGGCCGTCAGCCCCGCGATCACGGTATTCCGATTGGCCACGCTGGCAACGGGATTGGTGCAGATGATCCAGCACGCCTTGACGGTCCCTTCGGCGAGTTGCTCGAACATGTCGATGGTGCCGGGTCCGACGTCCGAGCGAATGGTTCCGGGCGCCAGTCCCCACTGGTGCTCGACGAAGGATCTGTCGTCGGTGGAAAGAACCGACCGCTGCCCTGGCAGACCGGGCCCCATGTAACCCATTTCGCGCCCGCCCATCGCATTGGGCTGGCCGGTCAGCGACATCGGGCCGCTACCCGGCCTACAGATAGCGCCGGTGGCCAGGTGCAGGTTGCAGATCGCGTTGGTGTTCCAGGTGCCGTGAGTGCTTTGGTTGAGCCCCATTGTCCAGCAGCTCATCAACTCCCCCGCATCGGCGATCATCCGTGCGGCGGCGCGAATATCGGACTCGGCGAGACCTGTGATCTCGGCGACCCGGCGCGGCGGATAGTCGGCGAGAAACGCGGGCATATCGTCCCACCCGGTGGTGTGCTTGGCGATGAATTCTGCGTCGATTCCACCGTTCTGGACGAGAAGGTGCAGGATCCCGTTCAGCAGCGCCAGGTCGGTGCCAGGCTTGATCTGCAGGAAAAGATCAGCCCTCTCGGCTGTGGTGGTGCGGCGGGGGTCGACGACGATCAGCTTCGCACCGGCCTTGAGCCGGTCGGCCATCCGCAGATACAGGATCGGATGGCAATCGGCCATGTTGGAGCCGATGACGAAAAACAAGTCTGTGCAATCGAAGTCGTCGTACGAGCCGGGCGGCCCGTCGGCACCGAGCGATTGCTTGAATCCGGTTCCGGCGCTGGCCATGCAGAGCCGCGAGTTCGACTCGAGATGCACGGTGCGGATGAACCCCTTGGCGAGCTTGGTGGCCACGTATTGCGCTTCGAGGGACATCTGACCGGAAACGTAGAGCGCGACGGCGTCGGGACCGTGCTGGTCGATGATCTCGCGTAACCGCCGGCCGGCCTCGGCGACGGCATCGTCGACAGGGGTCGGGACATGTTCGTCGTCGCGGGTGGGACGCAGCAGCGCGGACGTCAGTCGGTCGCCGTCGGCCGTCATCATCTCGGCGTGGGTGGCGCCTTTGGTGCACAGTCGGCCGAAATTGGCCGGGTGCAGTTTGTCACCGGTGACGCGCGCGATGACGCGCTTACCGTCGCGTTCGGCGGTCTGCACTTCGATGCCGCAGCCGACGCCGCAATACGAGCACGCCGTCTTGATCACCGCCATGAGGCCATCGTGGGTGAGCTATGTTTCGCGCTCGTTTGCGGCGACGTTATCGCGGTGAAAACTGATCCTCACCCGGCGACAATCCGCGCGGTGAGCTGCGTCGCCGCAGGTCAGACGAAGTAGAAGGTGAGCGCGACCACAGCGTAGATAGCCAAGAGTTGCAGGCCCTCATACCACGTCGACTCGCCGCGCTGGGTTACCTCGTTGGCGATGATGACGGCCAGGAAGATCGCTCCGATTTCAAAGCCGTTGAACACCAATGCCATTGGGAATGGTCCGATGAAGAACGACGCGAGCACGAGCACGGGCGCGACGAACAGGGCGATCTGCGCCGCCGATCCGACCGCGATGTTGATCGAGATGTCCATCTTGTCGCGGCTGGCGAAGTAGACCGCGACCCAGTGTTCGGCGGCGTTGCCGACGATCGCCACCACGATGACGCCGACGAAAAACGGCGAAAGCCCGATCGCGTCCGACGCCTCGGTGATGGAATGCACCAGGATTTCTGACATCCAGCCGACTGCGCCACCGGCGATTGCCAGCATCAGCACGCTCTTGCGCACCGACCACGGTTCTCCGTCGTGGTCGTCGTCGCCATGCGGGTTGAACAGGTGCGCGTGGGTCTTCAGAGAAAACACCAGCCCGGCGGCGTATGACAACAGCAGCACGATGGCGACGCCGACTGACAGCGCCTGCAGATCGCCGGGAAACGCCACCGCCTTCGCCGTCGGGCTGGGCAGTCCACCGCCGGCGACAAGCTCGAATATCGCGGGCATCACCAGCGCGACCGTCGCAAGCAGCAGCATCAGCGACTGTGCGGTGGCCGCACGCAACTCGAAGCATTGCCGCTCCTGCTTGAGGCCACCCGCCAGCATCGACATGCCCAGCACCAGCAGGATGTTGCCGAGGATCGAGCCGACGAGTGAGGCCTTGACCACCTCCTGCAGCCCGGCGCCAAGCGCGAACAGCGCGATGATCAGTTCGGGGGCGTTGCCGAACGTGACGTTGAGCAGGCCCCCGATTCCCGGGCCCGACCTCGCTGCCAGTTCCTCGGTCGCCCGGCCCATCAGCGCCGCGGTCGGGATCACGCCCAACGCGGAAGCGAAGAACACCAGCACAGCGCCGGCGTGCATGGACTCCAGCGCGATCGCGACGGGGATCAGCGGCACCAGAAGATAGGGCCAGCCTTCACCTGTCAGCAGGTACGGCTTACCGCGGCTGCCCGCCGTCGCGTCGCCCCCCATGCACTCGGCCTACATCTCGGCGGGCTTGACCGCCAGCACCGGCTTGGGACACTCCAGGAGTAGCTGCTGCGACACGCTGCCCAGCAGCAGCTTGCCGACCGGGCTGCGGTGCCGGATACCGATCACCAGCAGTTCGGCCTCGGGACGGTCCATCGCCTTGAGCAATTCTTCGGCGGGGTCGACCCCGACGGGCTGGGACAGCTCGTACTCGACGCCGCAGTCGGTGAGCTGGTCTTCGATGTTGTGGATTTCACCGGACTGCGCGAAGCGGGCGTCGACATACGCATTGCCAGGGGTGGAGTTGATCACATGCAGCGATGTCCCGCGCACTTTGGCTTCGGCGATGCCGTGCTCGAGTGCCGCGCGGCCGAACATATCCGCGCTGTATCCGATGACGATCATGCTTGAGCCGCCTTCTCTTTCTGGTCCGCGTCGTCCTGCACGACCAGCAGGGTTTCCTCGCTGCGATGCATCAAACGCAGCACCAGTGGAGTCAGCAGCAGAATCACCATCAAAACGTAGACCGCAATCGCGACGGGCTCGGTGAACAGGCTGCTCCAGTCACCGCCGCCCAGTTGCAGGGCTTGGCGCAACTGACGCTCGATGCGTGGGCCGAGAATGACGCCGATGATCAACGGCAGCACCGGAAGGCCGAAGCGACGCATCATCAGGCCAAGCAGGCCGAACACCAACAGCAACGCGAGGTCGAGCGGTTGCACGTTCACCGCGAGCGCGCCGAGCGTCGCGAAGAACAGGATGCCCGCGTACAGGTACGGCCGCGGGGTGCGCAGCAGCTTGGCCCACAGCGGCGCCAGCGGGAGGTTCAGCACCAGCAACATCAGGTTGCCGATGAAGAGGCTGGCGATCAACGTCCAGATCAGCAGCGGCTCCTTCTCGAAAAGTGTTGGGCCGGGCTGAATTCCGTAGGACACGAACGCGGTTAGCATGACCGCGGCGGTGGCGTTGGTGGGCAGGCCGAGCGACAGCATCGGCACCAATGTGCCTGCGGCGGAAGCGTTGTTGGCCGCTTCCGGTCCCGCGACACCCTCGATCGCTCCCCTGCCGAACTCGGCATCATGCCCGCTGCGCTTCGCGAACCGCTTCTCGGTGATGTACGACAGGAACGTCGGCAGCTCGGCCCCACCGGCGGGCAGCGCGCCGAACGGGAATCCGAATGCGGTGCCGCGCAGCCACGGCTTCCACGACCGCCGCCAGTCGTCGCGGCCCATCCAGGGTCGACCGACGGGAATCACCTCGGCTGGTCGGCGGCGCAGATGTGCGGCCACCCAGAGCGCCTCGCCGACGGCGAAGATGGCGACCGCGATCACGACGATGTCGATGCCGTCGGACAGCTGCGGAATCCCGAACGTCGCGCGCGGCTGACCGGTCAGGAAGTCGATGCCGACGACGCCGATGGCCAAACCGAGGAACAGCGAAATGGCACCGCGCAGCTTCGACGCACCGAGTACCGCGGTCACCGCGACGAGGGCGAACAACATGATCGCGAGGTACGACGGGGCACCCAGGGTGACGGCGAATCTCGAGATCGGTGGTGCGAATGCGGCCAGGAGGGCGGTGCCGATGGCACCCGCGACGAAGGAGCCGATGGCGGCGGTGGCAAGCGCTTGCGCGGCCCGGCCTGCCTTGGCCATCTTGTTGCCCTCGATCGCGGTGATCACCGACGACGATTCACCGGGCGTGTTCAACAGGATCGAGGTGGTCGAGCCACCGTACATGCCGCCGTAGAAGATGCCTGCGAACATGATGAACGCCGCGCTGGGGCTGACGTTGTACGTGACGGGCAGCAGCAGCGCGACCGTCATGGCTGGGCCGATGCCGGGAAGCACGCCGACCGCGGTGCCGAGGAGCACGCCGATGACGGCATAGAGCAGATTGGTCGGCGTTGCGGCCTGCTCGAAGCCTTGCAGGAGCCAGTTCAAATTGTCCATCTACAGAATCCCGTCCAGAATGCCTGCGGGCAACGGGATTCCGAGCCCGGAGTAGAACGCGTAGAAGCTGGCGACGGACAGCACCGCGCCGATGACGATGTTCCGCAGGTAGTGATGGTTGCCCAAGATGGTGGCCGCGCCCGCGAACAACAGGGTGCCCGCGATCGCCCAACCCAGTGGATTGACGAGGACGATGACGGCCACGAACAGCCCGACGAGCAGTCCGACGGTGCGCCAGTCACCTGGGGTGTTGGGGTCGACGTCCTCGCCTGCGTCCGCCTCGCCCACCGAGCCGCGCGGAATGACAACGGCCAGCGCGATTGCCAGCAGGATCAAGATGGCGCCGATGCCGATCGGGAACAGTCGTGGGCCAACGGGGTCCACCTTGGCGAAGCCGGCCTCGAGGCTGAGGGCGTCGTAGATCAAGAACGCGCCGACGGCGACCATCACCACGCAAACGATGTATTGCGCCTTGTCTATTGTTTTCGAGGCCGGGCTGGTCATATCAGCCCCAACTCGGTGAGCGTCGACGAGACCCGGTTGTCCTGGTCCTTCAGGAACTGTTCGAATTGTGCGCCGGTCATGAATGCATCGGTCCAACCGTTTTTCACCAGCGCCTCCTTCCACTGCTGTGTGCCGTGCATGTCTTCGAGTACTTTGACCATCGCCTGTTTGGCACCGTCCGAGATGCCGGGTGGCGCAAGGACTCCGCGCCAGTTGGCGAAGGTGAGATCGATGCCCGACTCCTTGAGGGTGGGCGCATCGACGCCTTGCACCCTCTTGTCGCTGGACACTGCCAGCACCCGCAGTTGGCCGGCCTCCATCTGGTCGATCAGCTCGCCGGGGCTCGACGTGCCGACCGTCACCTTCTTGCCCAGCAGCGCAGTCAGGAGGTCGCCGCCACCGTCGTAGGTGATGAAGTTTACCGACTTCGGTTCCACGCCAACGGCTTTGGCGAGCTCCATCGGGAACAGGTGATCGGGTCCGCCGGGTGAGGAGCCTCCACCGATGGTGACCTTCGCCGGGTCGGCTTTCCACGCTGCGACGAAATCCTGCACCGTCTTGAACGGCGAATCGGCGGGTACGAAGATCGCGCCGGGGTCTTCGATCAGCTTGGCCAGCGCGGTCGCGTCGGATGCCCGGGCCTTGGATCCGTTGGTGTAGGTGGCGCCGACGACGCCGAGCCCCATGGTCATCATGAGGTCGTCGTTGCCCTTTTCGTTCATCAACCGCGCCATCGCGACGGTGCCGCCTGCGCCGATGACATTGAAGACCTCGACGCGACCGGTGATGTCGTCGTCCTCCATGATCTTGACGGCGGTACGCGCGGTGAGGTCGTAGCCCCCGCCAGGGCTGTTCGGCACCATCATTCGAAGCCGGTGCAGACCCTGTGTGTGGTCGCCTTTCGTGACGCCGCAGGCCGATAGCAGAAGCGCGGCGATCAGCGCGACGATCAGGCCGGCGAGCATCTGTTGCCGTCGCAACATTGGTTGTCCCCAATCACTGGTTTGTGATGCTCAGCAATACTGGACCCCTGCAGTGACCCGCGTCACTGATGAGTACGCAAAGGAAGTATTGGTCGTTGTGAACAATCGCGAACGATGAGGCCTCCGCTGATCCGCAGCTTCCGCAGCCTGGCGGGCCAGTTCCTGGTGTTCCAGTTGCTGGTGGTCGCCATCGTGCTGGTCGCGGTCGCGGCGGTGTCAGTGGCTCAGTCCGCCCGGGAGTTCCGCGATGTGCGCGGTCAGCGGATGATCGCGGTCGCCGAGAACATGGCGTCGACGCCGGTCGTGCGTGACCGCTATGCCGACCCGTTCGCCAGCAAGGTGCTCGCGCCCGAGGTGGACCGCGCCGTGGCGCTGTCGGGCGCCGGCTTGGCGGAGATCCTCGATCCGGACGGCACCGTGCGCGTGTCATCGGATCCGTCAAGGCTGGGTCAGCGGATGAACCTCGGCCCCAGTCGCGCCGATGAAGGCCGGGCGTGGTTCGGCGACGACACCATCGAAGGGGTGCACAGCCTGGTCGGCCAGGTGCCGATCTTGTCGATCAACGGCGACGTGCTGGCGGTCGTGTCGGTGAGCGAACCGTATCCGTCGATTTGGCAACTGCTGAGCGGCGCCGGTGAGCGGTTGTTGATTTATCTGAGTCTCGGGGCAGCGCTCGGTTTGGTCGCGTCGTATCTGTTGTCGCGACGCATCAAGCGGCACACCCGGGGCTTGGAAATCGCCGAGATCGCCGGCCTCGCCGAACATCGGGAAGCATTGCTGCACAGCATCCGTGAGGGTGTGGTCGCGGTGAACAACGAAGGCGTTGTCACGTTGCTCAACGACAGTGCGCAGGACCTGCTCGGGGTGTCCCCGTCGGCAGTCGGCCGCCGCGTCGACAGCGTCGGCCTCGAACCCGCCGTGGTCGAGTTCCTGTTGTCAGGTGAAGACGGACGTGATGTCGTGATCGCCACCCGGACAAGAGTTTTGGCGTTGAACCGGCGGGCAGCGACCAGCCAAGGTCAGCAATTCGGCACCGTTACGACGATGCGTGACAGCACCGAACTGGCCGCCCTGCAGGGCCAGCTGTCGTCCCACAAGAGCGTCACCGACACCCTGCGGGCACAGACGCATGAGTTCGCCAACCAACTGCACACGATTTCGGGATTGGTGCAGTTGGGTGAGTACGACTCGGTGCGTGACCTGGTCGGGACGTTGACCCGGCGGCGCGCGGAGATCAGCGACGCGGTGACGCAGCGCATCTCCGATCCGGCCGTTGCGGCGTTGGTGATCGCGAAGACGTCGCTGGCCGCGGAGAGCGGGGTGTCGCTGGAGATTGCAGCGGATTCGCATCTGGCGGCCCTGGACCCGGCACTGGCCACCGATGTCATCACGCTGTTGGGCAACCTCATCGACAATGCGGTCGACGTTTCGGTCGGGGCGAATCCGGCCACGGTCAGGGTCGGCATCCAGGACCGCGATGGGCTGACGATCTCGGTGGCGGACTCCGGACCCGGTGTGCCCGAACATCTTCGCGAGGAGATCTTCGCCAGGGGCGTCACGTCGAAGCCCGACGTGCCAGGCGGCCGCGGTATCGGGCTGGCATTGGTGCGCCTGGTGAGCGCCCAGCACGGCGGCACGGTGGAGGTCAGTAACGGCCCAGCGGGCGGGGCGGTGTTCGTGGTGCGGTTGCCGGTCGGGACGGCGGCGGTGTCATCGGTGGAGAGGACGGCGCATGCGTGACGTTCTGGTGGTCGACGACGATTTCATGGTCGCCGAAATCCACCGCCGCTTCGTCGAACAGGTCGACGGTTTCCGGGCGGTGGGCGTGGCCCGCACCGGCGCGGAAGCGCTGTCCGCGGCGCGCGATTTGCGCCCGCAGTTGATCCTGCTGGACGTGTATCTGCCCGACATGACCGGTCTCGATGTGTTGCAGCGGTTGCGATCTGCAGGTGACCGGGTCGGCGTCATCATGATCACTGCGGCCCGCGAACTCGACACCGTCAAGGGTGCGCTCGACGGTGGTGCGGCGGACTTCCTGATCAAGCCATTCGAGTTTCCGCAATTGAAGGCCAAATTGGAGGCGTTCGCCGCCCGAGCGGATGCGTTGGAGTCCGCGGGCGGCGTCGACCAGTCGTTGATCGACTCGCTGTTCGGTGGCCCGCCTGCCGCCTCGCCACAGGAGGTGCTGCCCAAGGGGCTGGGCGCAGAGACGGGGCGACTGGTGCTGGACGCAGTGCGCGATGCCGGCGAGGTATCGGCCGCGGAATGCGCTGAGCTGGTGGGCATTTCGCGGGTCAGCGCGCGCCGGTACCTCGAGCACTATCTCGGCACCGGCGCGCTGGAGTTGCGGCTGCAATACGGCGTCGGCCGGCCGGAACGACGCTATCGTTTAGGCGGCGTGTAGGTCGGTTAGTGCGATGCCGATGCTGATTTCGACTTCGCTGATTGAGATCGTCGGCGCTCCCGGCGGCGGTGGTGCGGTCGAGCGGTAGCGAGCACTCGTCGGAGTGAGGAACTCGGCTGTGTGCGAGCCATTCTCCTGAGCTGTCGACACCCGCCAACCCGGTGCTTCCTTGACATGGTTGCACCGCTCACACTCCCTCAACCCGTTGAGCGCACCGGTCCACCCCCCGCAGCCACCGGCAACAACGCTGTCACATACGTCATGCAATGCGGGGCCGGCCGAATGGTCACCGCCCGATCGCCTTAGCTTTTGCCGCCCGATCGGCCAGGGCCTGCGCATCCGACCGCGCCGCGATCTCCCTGGCCGCGGCCACCATGCGCGCATTATGCAAACCCTCGAGCTTCGCGGTGTCCACTCCGATTCCCGCGCAATCAACGTCGCCCGCCACTCCGACAGCACACCGCACGCCAACGCAGCCAGCGTGTGCGGCATCTCGTACACCAACACGTTCGCCAACCCCGGATGCCAACCCCCGCCCCTGCCTCGCCCTACCGAGGCCGACATTGCAGACGACGCAGGCCGGCAACTGGATTTCCTCTTGACGACCAAGTCCCCACGGAATAGCCTTGTTTGCAAAACAGAACGATGTTTTGCATTGCACAATAGACTATGACTACAAACCCTCGAAATAACTCTTCGTCGCTCAGACGGGCGCTCGCGCTCCTCGGTGTCTTGAGCCGGCCCGACGGAAGATCAGACGCATTGCGAAGCGGTTACTCACTGACCGAATTGGCAACCGCCGTTGAGGCGTCGAAGAGCACGGTGCTCCGACTGCTATCGCCCCTGTTGGAAGCTCGATTGGTCGAACAGCGCAGCGACGGAAGCTACGCGATCGGAGTCGGCGCGGTGACGCTGGGAAGCGCCTACTTGAAGGACCTTGATTTGAGGTCGGTTGCGCAGCCGGTTCTCGCTCGCCTCGCCTACGCCGCCAACGAGACGGCCCACCTCGTGGTCTACAGCGAGGGGCAGGTGGTCTACGTGGACAAGCAGGCTGGTCCGTCACCCATTCAGATGGCTTCGCGAGTGGGTGATCGCGCGGACGTTCACTCGACGGGCGCGGGTAAGGCAATTCTGGCGCACTTGCCGGATGGGGAATTTCGGCGTGTGGTGGCGGCGGGCCTGCCGGCACATACGCCGTCCACACTGATCACATCGGACGACCTCGCCGCCGATCTCAACCGCGTGCGCGCCCGGGGCTTCAGTGTCGATGATGTCGAGAACGAACACGGAATCCGATGTGTTGCCGCCCCAGTGTTTGATCACAACGAAAAGGTCGTTGCCGCAATCAGTCTCGCCGGACCCGCGGATCGCATCAAGGCGAACCTGGACGATCTTGCGAACTTGATTGTGGCTGGGGCCAATGAGATTTCTGGGCACCTCGGGGCTCAGACCGACCGGTCGAGGGACTGTTCGGAAGCCCAATCCGCTGGAACGAAGGATGCATTATGAGAGTGCATGGAACCGCTATCGCTTCAGTCGCCGCTGTTCTATTGGCAGCGATCGCCGTGGCAGGGTGTACCCCTGGCACCACAAGTGACGGAGGCGGCGGCAACTCCGTCCAAGCTGCAGCCGACTCGTCCGCATTGAAGTCGGTTCTCAAGCGCGGCACCGTCAGGGTCGGTGACTGCCTCTCCTTCGCGCCGTTCGGTTTCAAGAACGAAAAGGGCGATCCAGACGGATACGACGTGGACATCGCGAAACGTCTCGCCGAGGATCTAGGTGTCAAGCTCGAAGTGATCGACACGACGTCGGCCAACCGAATTCCCAACCTGCAGACCGACAAGGTCGATGTGGTCATCTGCAACTTCACTCGGAACGGAGAACGCGCTCGAGAGATCGAATTCACCGATCCGTATGTCGTTGCCGGTGAGGCGCTTCTCGTCAACAAGGGCAGTGGAATCTCCTCGGCGCAGGACCTTCGGGGCAGGACTGTCGCCACGGTCAAGGGATCAACGAATGCTGACGTCTTGCACGACATGGGTATCGACGTCAGGACTGACGAATATGACACCTCGCAAGCGGCCATCCTGGCGGTCAAGCAGAGACAGGCCGACACCATGATCGAAGACTCGAATTTCCTTGCCTACCAGGCAAAGCTGAACCCCGGCCTCGAGGTGACGAAGGGCACACTTGTGCCGTTGGAGTACAACGCATTTGGTGTGAAGCAGGGCGACCAGGTCTGGCTCAACTACTTGAACCAGTTTCTGTTCCGGCTGAACACCTCGGGGACGAACAAGCAGCTCTACAACAAGTGGTTCGGAGTCGACCCGACCTATCCGCTCAATCCTCAGTACTAGGCACGGCGATCGCTGGAACGAGAGGAGGTTCAAGTGCTTTACCAGTGGCGTACGGTCCTCGAGTATTTGCCCGAATTCCTACGGGGCATGGGCCTGACACTGTGGATCACCGTGCTTGCTTTCGCTCTGGCGCTCGTGTGCGCGCTTGCCTCGGCACTGGCTCGAAACTCGACGGTAGCGGCTCTGCGCTTAATTGCCGGTGCCTATGTTGAAGTCGTACGGAACACTCCGGTGCTGCTACAGATCTTTGTGGTGTTCTTCGCATTCCCATCCTTGGGTGTGCGACTGGATGCGGTTACCGCGGGCGTGGTGGCCATCGGAGTCAACGTTGGCGCCTACCTGAGTGAAGTGTTTCGTGCTGGGATCTCATCAGTACCGCGCGCTCAGCGCGAAGCAGCCCAAGTTCTCGGCCTGTCGCCACGACGTACTTTCATCTCGGTGATTGCGCCGCAGGCATTGCGCAACGTCTATCCGGCGACAATCAACAATTTGATTCAGGTTCTCCTCGGCACGTCCCTGTTGACGGCTATCGCCGTGCCTGAGCTCACTGGCGTTGCCACGGTCGTTAATGCGCGGACTCTGCTCTTTGTGCAAGTCTTCGCCATTGCCTTAGTTCTCTACCTGGTGCTGAGCAACGTCCTGTCGATCGTGGCTGGTTTTATCGGCAGGGCGCTGTTCAAGCCCCCGCTGGAGCAGATGCGTCCAGGCCTGTGGCCGATCAGGCGCGGCCGGACTGCCGTCACCGAGGCAGCGGTGTGAACGTGGAGCTGATCTGGACCAGTTTGCCCCAATTGCTGCGGGCATTCTGGGTGACGCTTGAGCTCACGGGTGTCTCCGTCATCGGATGTACGGTCATCGGTTTGGTAGTGGGTGGGGTGCGTACCTCGAAGGTCCCGATCGCCTCGCAACTTGCCCGCGCGTATGTAGAGATCTTCCGCGGGTCCCCACTTCCGATCACCCTGCTGTTCGTGTACTTCGGCGCAGCCCTGTACCTCGGCTTCAGCGCGAACCTGTTTGGCGCGGCAGCCGTTGGATTGAGCATTTACCACGGCGCCTATGTGGCCGAACTTCTTAGGTCAGGAATCGAGGCTGTCCCCGTCGGCCACCGCGAGGCGGCTCGTACCCTCGGCTTGTCCCAGATGCAGATCTTCAGATTCGTCGTACTCCCCCAGACACGGCGGATCGTTCTCCCACCACTGGTCGGGCAGTACATCTCGTTGATCAAAGACACCTCCATTGCCTTCGTCATCGGTCTGGTTGAGCTTATGAAAGCCGGTCAATCCATCGTGGACCGGACTGCCGATCCGATTCCCATTTATCTCACAGTCGCGGCCTTGTATTTCGTCACGTGCTATCCACTTTCGCTGTGGGTGCGCAGACACGAGAGAAAGCTGGTTCCGGCATGACAGCAATGCCACTTCGAGAACAGCCCATCGGCAGTAGCCTCGAACTTCGTTCCGTGACAAAAGCATTCGGCGATGTGCAGGTGCTCAAGAATATCGACCTCGACGTAGCCAGTGGTGAAGTCGTCGTCCTCATCGGCGCGTCCGGGTCGGGCAAGAGCACGTTGCTTCGCATCATGTGCGGGCTCGAGACGTCGGATTCCGGACGCGTCATTGTCGGAGGCGTCCCACTTCACGACCCCAAGCGCGCGCCGGAGATCCGCGGCCATGTCGGACTTGTCTTTCAGCAATTCAACCTGTTTCCGCACCTGGATGCGCTCGGGAATGTCACCCTCGCCCTGCGAAAGGCACTCAAGATGAGTAAGGCCGAAGCGCGGGATGTTGGCATGCAGAGCCTCGAGAGGGTCGACATGCACGACCGCTATGCCAACTACCCGTCGCAACTCTCTGGCGGCCAGCAGCAGCGGGTCGCCATTGCGCGGGCCCTCGCTGTGAACCCACGCATCATGTTCTTCGACGAGGCGACCTCCGCGTTGGACCCGGAATTGGTCGGAGAGGTCACATCCGTCATGCGCAAGCTGGCTGCAGACGGGATGACCATGGTGGTCGTCACCCACGAGATGGGTTTCGCACAGCGCACCGCTGATCGTGTCGTGTTCATGGATGGCGGTGTCATTGCTGAGCAAGGAGATCCCGCCAAAGTTCTGAAACAACCCGAACATCCTCGTACACAGCAGTTCCTCGCCCGAGTGCTCGAAGCTTGATCGACCTGTCGCACCACAACGTCAGAAAGAGGAAACCCAAATGTCGACCGCCGATACCCTTGCAGCACTTGGCCTGGAGCTGCCACCTGTTCCCGTGCCTGTAGCGAACTATGTTCCCGCGCGAGTCCACGGCAATCTTGTGTTCTCTTCGGGACAGACTCCGACCCGCGCGGGTGAGCTCCTCATGAAGGGCAAGTTGGGCCGCGATTTCACGGTGGAGCAAGGTCAGGAGGCCGCGCGCCTTTCGATCCTGAACTGCCTGGCGGCATTGTCGGCGGAATTGGGCTCACTCGATGCCATCGACAGCATCGTCAAGTTGACTGGGTTCGTCGCCAGCGCAGAAGGGTTCGAGGATCAGCCTGCGGTCATCAACGGAGCCTCCCTCCTTCTCGAGCAGGTATTCGGCGAACGAGGGCGGCACGCACGCTCGGCGCTTGGTGTGGCCGAGCTACCGTATGGCGCGCCTGTAGAGGTCGAATTGATCGTCAGCACAAAGCCAGGGCCATGATGACCACTGCAGCGCGCCACGATCCGTTCTATAAGTCAGCGCCGGAGGAGGGTCATCGACCGATTCCGGTCGGGACGGATGTGCTCGCCGACGGGACGGTGTTCTCTCCGGTGATGGTTTTGAAGGCCTCCGCGCTCGCACACAATATCGCCGCGCTGCACTCGTACTGCGACGACAATCGCGTGCTGGTGGCCCCGCACGGCAAGACGACGATGTCTCCAGAGCTCATCAACGCACAGCTTTCTGCAGGCGCATGGGCGATCAGTGCTGCCACGCCGGCTCAGGTCCGGGCGTTCTGGGAGTTCGGTGTTCGCAGGATTCTTCTGGCCAACGAGCTGGTCGACCCCGCCGGCATTGCGTGGATCGCCCAACATCTGGCCAGCCACGAGCAGCACGAATTCTTCTGCTACGTCGATTCACTTCATGGCATCCACATTCTTGAAGAGATTCTCGGTGCCCTCGATATCGCCGTGCGGTTGGAAGTCCTTGTCGAACTCGCCAGACAAGGGACCCGAACCGGGGTTCGAACGCTCGCCGAGGCGAAGCAAGTGGCACGCGCTGCCGCAGAGTCGCCGCACCTGAGGCTGCGCGGAGTGGCGGGTTACGAGGGTGCGCTCGTGTCGAACCGAGAGGAGGAGTCCATCGAAGCGGTCGCCTCCTACTGTCGCTTCGTCACTGACGCTGCGGCGGCCCTTGACGAAGAACAGCTTTTCGACGGGCCTGACGTCATTCTCAGCGTGGGCGGCGGAGCCTTCTTCGACATCGTTGTCGATGTCCTCAAAGAAGCCGCACTGCCATACTCAAAGCCTCTGCCCCTGATCCGACCGGGCTGTTATATCACTCACGACCACGGCCTGTACGAGCGGATTGCCGCTTTCGCCCAACCCGGTTCTTCTCGCAGTCTGCAACCCGCCCTTGAGATTTGGGGACGGATCCTTTCTCGCCCAGAGACCGGACTGGCGTTCGCTGATTTCGGTCGTCGCGATGTGGCGTTCGATCAGGATATGCCGGTGGTCCTCACGGTCGCGGGGTTCAAGGGTGAGGCTCGTCGTCCAGGGGATGGATTCGTTATCACGGCCCTGAACGACCAGCACGCATTCATCACGCTTCCCGCAGATGACCCAGTGAAGCCAGGCGACTGGATTGGATGTGGTATCTCACACCCGTGCACCACCTTTGACAAGTGGCGACACATTCCCCTTGTCGACGACAACTATGTCGTCACTGGGTCGGTCACGACCTACTTCTGAATTCCTAGACCCCAGGAGTTGCATGCCTATGGCCGCTTTGCGCCCGGTACGACAAGAGTTGCCGTATCCCATCGTTGCCACCCGCGTGGTTGCCATATTGCGTTCCACCGCGAGCACGCACCTGGTCTCAGTAGCGATAGCCTTGCGGGACGCGGGCATTCGGTGCATCGAGGTCACGCTCACCACGCCAGGCGCACTCGAGTCGATCGCGGGAATCCGCGATGCGCTCGGCGACTCCGCGGACATAGGTGCCGGCAGCGTCCTGACGGTCGGGGAGCTCGAGGCCGCGATCCACATGGGCGCTTCTTATACCTTGTCACCTTGTTTGAATCTGAGAGTTGTGGAGCGCGCGCAGGAATTGAGCACTCCTCATATTCCGGGCGCCGCCACACCGACTGAAGTGTTCGCTGCGTGGGAAGCGGGCGTCCCGGCAGTCAAGATCTTCCCTGCCGCCCAGCTTGGGGGCCCTGGTTTTGTTCGAGCGCTCCGGGACCCGATGCCCGCACTGAAGCTGATTCCTACAGGTGGGGTACAGCATGCTCACGCCGCTGACTATCTGCAGGCAGGAGCAGTTGCGCTCGGCGTCGGGTCTCCGCTGATTCAAGACGCTTTGGTACGTGGTCCGGATGACGGCCTCCGTGGGAGAGTGCATGAACTTCTCGCCGCGGTTAAGCCTTGGCAGCAGGGGACAGATGTCTGACCAGTCGGGAGGCTATCCGCAACTCGTCACCATGGGTGAGACGATGGCCCTGCTCACTCAGGAACGTCCAACCCCGTTGCGACACACCCGCACCCTGGAGTTGAGCGTGGGCGGGTCAGAGTCCAATGTCGCCATTGGTGCCTCGCGTTTAGGAGTCGCCAGTGCCTGGATAGGTCGTGTCGGTGACGATGAACTCGGGCGCCTCGTGAGTCGCGAGTTGCGCGCCGAAGGCGTACGAACCTTCGCGTCAGAGCATCCGACGCGCCCGACCGCGATCATGCTCAAGGCGGCGCGGACCAGTCGCTCGGTGCACGTTACCTACTATCGCTCCAATAGCGCAGGATCGACCCTTGGACCCGAGGACGTCGACCCGGGACTTCTGAGCAATGCGAAGGTCTTTCACACCAGTGCGATAACGCCGGCGCTCAGTGAGACCGCGACCGTGGCCGTCCGGGAGAGCATCGAGATTTGCCGCGCGTCCGGCACACTCGTCTCAGTCGACTTGAACTTTCGTCGTGCCCTGTGGAGTGAAAGCGAAGCGTGCGAGGAATTCCGACACCTCGCATCGAAAGCCGACATCATCTTTGCCACGGAGGAAGAGGCTAGAATTCTTTGCAAGGCAGCCGATCACGTATCGATGGCTCGTGAGCTCACCTCGTACGGAAGTGACATCGCCGTGGTAAAGAGGGGCGCCCTCGGCGCCGTTGCGGTTATTCAGGGTGTAGAACACATCATCGACGCTGTTCCCGTTGAAGTGATCGACTCGGTCGGCGCCGGAGACGCGTTCGCCGCTGGTTTCCTCTCGGCATTGATTTCCGGTCACGAGAGCCATACAGCTCTGCGCTGGGCAGCGCTGATGGGGGCGTGGTCCGTCTCCACCTTTGGAGACTGGCAGGGACTTCCTTTTCTGCATGAACTCGAAACGTTGTCGAGCCCAGGCGATGTAGTGCGGCGCTGAGCTGGCATGCGCCGTGCCATGCCGCGTCGGTGATGTCTGCGAACGCCGCTCCACGCATGATGTCCGCGTGCGCGACTCCGATGTCGATGCGACGCCACCCCGCTACCAAGTCCTCGGCGAACGCGTCGACCGATTCTGTGGAGCGTACGTCGACTTCGACGTCACCCGCAGCGGAGCACCCGCGACGCTCAGCTTTGGCGGGGTGAGCGCACTGCCGCCCTGGGGGACACCTGGCCGGAATCGAACTGGCAGGAGCACTTATCGTCATGGCCCGGGGTTTTGCCAGATATCCGCCTCACCGGGCGGCGCCCCCGCGGAAGCCGATCACCGGGGATCACCGGTCCGGTGAGCCTGCCCGGTTGAGTTCACAACCGGCGCTTGAGCCGGTCCCGATAGGAGCGGCCGTCCGGGTCGTAGAACATCCGGTAGGCCGGATCCGCCCACAGCCGGGTCAACAGCCCCAGCCGTTCCGCCTGATGCGTTCGCAAGCGGCCCGGCGGCCGCGGTCCCGTGCGACCGGAGGCGTACCAGGCATCCAGTGCCTCCGCAGCGGCCACCATCTCCTGGACAGCCACCACAGGATCGGTCAATGCATCGTCGTCGGCGCGATCCAGATGTTCCCGCATCAACCGCAACCGAAGATCGCGCGCGAACTCACCGTTCTCGTCCAACACCGCGCACGACAGTTCGCTGTCATGTGTCCATGACCGACGGTTGAAGTTGTCGCTGCCCACGCTGGCCCAGATGTCGTCGACCACACACACCTTCGCGTGCACGTACACCGGTGTGCCCTGGTGGTTCTCCACGTCGAAGATGTGCACCCGCTCCGGGCTGGCCTCCTTACAGGCGTCGATTGCCTGACGTCGGCCAATCATGTTGGGCGGCAATGCCAGTGCGCCGTCCACGTCGGGATACCTGGGGACCACCGCGACGAGATGCAGGTCCGGGTTGGTTCTAAGCGCCTCGGCGAACAGGTGCGCAACCCGCTTCGACCACAGGTACTGGTCCTCGAGATAGATGAGCCGCCTGGCCCGCCGCAGCGCCTTGCTGTACCCGCGCGCAATGCTGCGCTCGCCGTGTGGCGCGAAGTCGTATTCGAAATGGGCGTCCGGATACGTGCGCAGCACCTGCACGGCATGCGGTCCGCACCGCGGCGGATCAGGCGGCTGCTCCGGCAGCCTGTCCGGTTTCAGGTCCGCACCTCGAAACTTGTCCTGCAGCCACGCGATCGGCGACAAGGTGTCCAGCGGTGCCGGATCGTTCCACCGCTCCCGGAACGTGTGGTCGAGCGCGCCGACCACCGGCCCCCTCAGCTCCAGCTGAACGTCGTGCCACGGCGGATGGTCGCCGTAGCGTTTCGACATCTGTACCGCTTGCGGGTCACCTCGATGTGACACGTCGTCGCGACGCGAGTGGCACAGATCGATGCCACCCGCGAACGCCACATCGCGCGACGGCTCCGCCGGATGGCGCAGCACGACCAGCTTCTGATGGTGCGAGCCACCGAACCGCACCCGCTGATCGAGTAGCACCTCGCCGCCCGCCTCTTCGATGGCCTCACCGAGATGCTGGTTCTCCTCCTCGCTGTATTGAAACTTGTCAAGATGGGAGCGCCACACCAATCCTTTGACGACGACCCCTCTTTCGGCCGCACGGCAGAAAAGGTCGCGAATGGTGGGGCCGTCATCGCGCATCTTCTGGTCCGGATCACCGCGCCAATCAGTGAAGAACACGTGATCGCCCGCGCCGAGCGCGTCCACCTCGGTCGCCAGTCGGTCGAAGTACGTCGCGCCGTGGATCAGCGGTTCGACCCGGTTGCCCTCACACCAGACCGGCACGCTGGACGCCGGATTGCCGCGCTCGGCGCCCGTGAGAAACCATTCGGCGAGATTCACGGCCGCCACCTCAACAACCGATCTCGGTACGACCGTCCGTCGGGGTCGTAGATCAGCCGGTAGGCGGGTTCGGCCCACAGCCGGGTCAGCGGATCGACGCGGTCGATCTCATGTGGCCTCAGTCGGCCAGGGGGCCGCTGTCCCCGACAACCCGATTCATGCCATTCCTCCAACGTCGATGCAGCCGAGAGGATCTCGGCCACCGCAGTATCGGGATCGGCCAGCCCACCGTCCTCACTGCCGTCGGGTGCCCGGTCAAGGTGCTCACGCAACAACTGAAGGCGCAGATCGCGGGCGAACTCGTCGTCGCCGTCCAGCACCGCACATGACAGTTCGCTGTCATGCGTCCACGACCGCCGGTTGAAATTGTCGCTGCCCACACAAGCCCAGGTGTCGTCGATGACACAGACCTTCGAATGTACGTATACCGGTGTGCCCTCGTGGTTTTCGACGTCGAACACGTGCACCCGGTCAGGTGCCGCGCGCCGGCATGCGTCCACCGCGAGCTGTCGGCCGACCACGGTCGGCGGATGACCCAACGCACCCTCGAGGTCGAAATACCGTGGCACGACAGCCACCAACTGCAATTCGGGGTTCGCTGTCAGCGCGCCGACGAGCAGGTTCGCCACTTCCTCCGACCACAGGTACTGGTCCTCGAGGTAGATCAGCCGCCGGGCACGCTGCACCGCCTTGGTATAGCCGCGCGCGATGGTGCGCTCGCCCTCCTTGGCGAACTCGTACTTGATCAGCGCGTCACCGTAGGTCCGCAGGACTTGCACGGCATGTCGACCGCACGGCGGCGGATCCGGCGGCTGCTCAGGCAACGGACGCCGCTCCGCGTTCGCGTCCAGGAACCGGCCGCGCACCCACTCCAACGGATTGAAGACGTTCAGCGGCGCCCGCGCGGTCCAACGCTCGCGGAAGGTGGTGTCCAGCGCTGCCACCACCGGGCCTCGGACCTGCAACTGGACGTCATGCCAGGGTGGCCGCTCGCCGTACCGGCTGGACATCTTGACCGCCTGCGGATCACCGCGGTGTGACGCGTCGTCGCGCCGCGAATGGCACAGGTCGATCCCGCCGATGAACGCGGTGTCGCGGTCCGGCTCCTCAGGGTGGCGAAGCACGACAAGGCGTTGATGGTGCGAGCCCCCGAGCAGCACCCGCTGATCAAGCAGCACCTCACCGCCCGCGCGCTCGATCGCTTCGGCGAGGTGGCGGTTCTGCTCCTCGTTGAACTGCAGCTTGTTCGGATAGGACCGCCACATCAACCCCTTGACGAGCACGCCGCGCTCTGCGGCCGAACGGAGCAATTGCGCGACGGTGGGGCCGTTGTCCCGCAGCCTCTGGTCGGCGTCCCCACGCCAGTCGCTGAAGAACAGGTGATCACCGGCGCCGAGGCCTTCCACGGCACTGACAAGGCGGTCGAAATAGGTGGCGCCGTGGATGAGTGCCTCGGCTTCGTTGCCCTCGCTCCACGCCGGCAGATCCCAACTCGGATTTCCGCGTTGCGCGGAGGTGAGGAACCATTCGGCAAGGACAGACACGCTCTGGGATGCCCGGTTATGCGCTAATTTACGCACTATGCCCGCCGCGCGGCGCCTGCTCGCCATGACGTGCGCTGTCGTCGTGCTCACCGGTTGCGCTCCCGGCGCGCTGACCACCTCGACCCCCACCTCGACGACCGACTCCGCGAAGGCCGACGCCGTGCTGCGGATCGTCCGCGACGTCATGGCGCAGGCTCATCTACGGGCCGTCATCGTTCGGGTGACAATCGACGGTAAGGAGATCGTCACGCGGGCCGTCGGCGAATCGATGACAGGCGTACCCGCGACACCGGCGATGCATTTCCGCAATGGGGCCGTGGCGATCTCCTATGTGTCCACCCTGCTGCTCAAACTCGTCGACGAGAAGAAGGTCAGCCTCGACGACAAACTGTCGCGATGGCTGCCGCACATACCGCATGCCGACCGGGTCACTCTTGGTCAACTCGCCCAGATGACGTCCGGCTATGTGGATTACGTGATCGGCAACACCGCGATGAACGACGCGCTCTACGCGAACCCGTTCCGCCGCTGGACCGTGCCCGACATGTTGGGCTACGCCGTCAACAAGCCACTGCTGTACCCGCCGGGCACGAATTGGAACTACTCCCACACCAACTACGTCCTGCTCGGCATGGCGCTGGAAAAGGCCACTGGGCAGGAGATGTCGAAACTGTTGTCGGACAAAGTGCTTCGGCCTCTCGGCTTGACGAGCACGGCAAACTCGGTGACGCCCGATATTCCGCCGCCGGTGCTGCACGCGTTCACCTCGGAGCGCCGTGCCTTCCTCAAGATCCCGCCAGGCACACCGTTTTACGAGGAGTCGACGTTCTGGGACCCGTCCTGGACGATTACCGACGGAGCCATCCAGACGACGAACATCTACGACCTCGAGGCGACCGCGGCGGGCATCGGTTCCGGTCGGCTGCTCACCGCGGACTCGTACCGGAAGATGGTGTCGACCGAGCTTCGCGGCAAGACACACAAACAGCAGGGCTGCACCACATGCGACGCGATGGACGATGTCTACACCTACGGCCTTGGCATCGTGGTATCGGGCGACTGGCTGCTGCAGAATCCGTTGTTCAGTGGCTATGCCGCGATCGCGGCGTACTTGCCGTCACAGAAGATCGCAATCGCCGCCGCGGTCACTTTCAGTCCCGAGGCGTTCGACGACCAGGGCAATTACCGCAACGAAGCCGATCCGCTGTTCCGCAGAATCGCCGCCGAACTCGCCCCCGCCGATGCGCCACCCATGCCGCCGCCGAAATAATGTCGGAGTGGCACCCAAGGTTCTGTTCATCCGCAACGAGCATCTCGCAACCGAGGCACTGCTCGGCGAGGCATTCACCGAATGCGGCTTCGACGTCGACAGCTTCGAGGTGGTGCCCGCCGAGCGCGTCGACAGCCCGGCGGTCGACGTCACCTTCCCCGACGCAGGCGGCTATGAGGTGATCGTTCCGCTCGGCGCGCGCTGGCCCGTCTACGACGATGCGTTGCGCCGCACCTGGGTGGGCGCCGAAACCCGACTCATCCGCGACGCCGCCGACGCGGGGATCGCGGTTTTGGGTGTGTGCTTCGGCGGTCAACTGTTGGCTCAGGCCTTCGGCGGGTCCGTCGCGCGGTCGAACACACCGGAGATCGGCTGGAACGACGTCGAGTCCGACAACGCCGACCTGGTACCCGGCGGGCCGTGGTTCCAGTGGCATTTCGACCGCTGGACCCTGCCGCCCGGTGCCACCGAGATCGCAAGGACCGCCAACGCATCACAGGCGTTCGTGCTCGGCCGATGCCTCGCGCTGCAATTCCATCCAGAGATCGATCTGGAACTGCTCGACGAGTGGCTGGCCGACGACCGTGACGGCGAAGTCGTCGGCGCAGGTTTGCATCACGACGAATTGCGCGCCCGCACAACCGAACTCGCAGACGATGCCGGCAAGCGGGTGCGAGGTCTGGTGGACGGGTTCTTGGCATACGTCGCGCGTCAACCACGCCCCAGTTCGTGAGCCAGCGCGTCGGTGAGTTTGGCCCTTCTGAAGCGGTGCCCCAGCGACTGCAGCTTCGCCGGAAGCACCCGCTGGTTGGCCGCGGCGAGTTCGCGAAACCCCTGCTCCCCCAGCAGCAACTTGGGGCCCAGTGAGGGCACCGGCACCGCCGCCGGGCGGTGCAGCACACCCGCCAGGGTCTTCGTGTAGTCGGTGTTGCGCACCGGTTCCGGTGCGACCGCGTTGACCGGTCCGCTCAACCGCCCGTCGTACAGCGCCCGGTGGTACACGTCGAGCAGGTCGTCCATCCCGATCCAGGACAGCCACTGCTCGCCACTTCCGAGACGGCCGCCAAGCCCCGCGGCGAACAGCGGACGCATCAGCTTCAGCGTGCCGCCGCGCGCCGACTGCACGATGCCCGTCCGTACATTCACCACCCTCAGCCCCGCTTCTGTCGCGGGCGCCGTTGCCGCTTCCCAGTCGGCCACCACATCGGCGAGGAAGCCATCGCCGCGTGCGCTGTCTTCACCCAGCAGCACATCGCCGCGGTCGAATCCGTAGAAACCGATCGCCGACGCGCTGACGAACGTCGCGGGCCCGTCATCGGAGAGCGCGGCGACGTCGGCCAGTCGGCGCGTCGGCTCGATGCGGCTGTCACGGATCGCGGCCTTGTGCCCATCGGTGAAACGACCCGCTATCGACGCGCCGGCCAGATGCACGACCACGTCGACACCCGACAGCAGATTCGGCGCCGGGCGGGCCGGATCCCATTGCCGCTCAAGCCCGTTGGCTGCTCGTCGGCGTACCAGCCGGATGACCTGATGCCCGCCCGTGCTGAGGAACGCCGACAACGCCGAGCCGATCAGACCCGAGGCGCCGGTCATCGCCACCACCATCGGCGGAGCCGCCGCGGCACGATGTGCCGCGAGGTCCTCGGCCAACTGCCGGTGCCGGTAGACGAACGTTGAGCGCAACGCGGCGCCTGGCACGGTGGTGTCGACGCGGTCACGCACCCGGGTGGCGCCGGACCGCTCGCTGAACTCATGCGTGTGGCGCCACCGGCCGACGACGCGTGCGGGCCACGACAGAAGACCCTGCGACGACAATTCGTCGACAAAACGATGCGGCGGGTCGAACCCCGACGGATCGTGCTGCGCCACCCATCGCAGTCCACCCGGCAGCCCGAGCACGGCCCGCCCGTCGGCCAGCGACTGCGTCTCCGCGACCACCGTCATCGGTTGCCACGGCGGGACCAATCGCCGCATCGCGCCGGGCCGGGTGTGCCACGCAAACACCTCGTCGAGCGGATGGTCGACCACAGTTTCATATTCGATGCCCACGTATGTGGGTACCCAGAGTCGTACGCTGAACATGTCCGGAGATATCGAAAAGATCGCGATGAGCGGATGGAGCGGGCTGGCCCGCCGCAATGCGAAGCGCACCTTCCGGGACCGCCGAGAAGCCGGCCAAGTCCTGGCTGAAGAGTTGGCGTCCTACCGCGGCAAGGACAACCTGTTGGTGTTAGGCCTTGCGCGTGGCGGCGTGCCCGTCGGATGGGAGGTCGCGTCGTTCCTGCACGCGCCGCTCGACGTGTTCCTCGTGCGCAAGCTCGGTGTGCCGCAGTGGGAGGAACTCGCGATGGGCGCCCTCGCGACCGGCGGCGGCGTGGTGGTCAACGACAGCCTGGTGCGCAATCTCGGCATCAGCGACGACCAGTTGCAGACCGCGATCGCCCGCGAGACCGAGGAACTCCACCGTCGTGAGAGCGCCTATCGCGGGGGCAGGCCGCCGGTCGATGTCGCGGGCCACACGGTGATCCTCGTCGACGACGGAATCGCAACGGGCGCCAGCATGCTCGCTGCCGTGCGCGCGGTGCGGGCGGCCGAACCTGCTCAGGTGGTGGTCGCGGTGCCGGTGGGTCCGGAGTCAGCGTGCAGGCAGTTGGCCGAGGAAGCCGATGACGTGGTGTGCGCGACGATGCCGCCAGGCTTCGAGGCGGTCGGCCAGGTGTTCGACGATTTCCATCAGGTCACCGATGACGAGGTGCGTGAATTACTCACCACCCCAACGGTTTAGCGGCTGTTGCTGTCCTCGTCGCGCTGTTCCACCACGGTGGACTCTGCCTCAGCGTCGTCGTCCTGCGCGACAGGAGGCTCTTCTGGATAGTCCTCGGCGAACTCGGACTCATCGGCCTGGGCCTCGGCCTCTGAAGGCGGCTGAGTCGTATCACCCTTGGAGCGCTCACGCAGCGCGTCGACGATCAGCAGCACGACGCCGATCACGCTGGCGGCGATGCAGACCCAGGCGATCAGCTCGTTGCTGGTGACGACGGCGGTCACCAGAGCCGCCAGGCCGATGACGGCGAGGACTAGCGCAACTATCAGCATATCTCAGCGGTCAGTTGTTGCCCCGGTTGAATTGGTTGAAGCCACCGCCGTCATTGTTGGCGCTGGAATCCACCGGTGCGGCCGAGCCCCGCTGACCCAGCTCTTCGAGCTGTGACTCCAGGTATGTCTTGAGCCGGGTACGGTACTCGCGCTCGAAGGTGCGCAGCTGCTCGAGCCTGCCCTCCAGCACGGTGCGCTGTTGATTGATGGTGCCCATGATCTCGGAGTGCTTGCGTTCGGCGTCGGCCTGAAGGGCATCGGCCTTCTCCTGGGCCTGCCGCAGCTGCGCCTCCGACCGGGTCTGGGCATCGGCCAGCATCGCGTCGGCGCGCTGGCGGGCCTCGGCGACGGTGGTCTCGGCGGTCTGCCGGGCCTCGGTGACCATCGCGTCGGCCCGGGCGCGCGCGTCGGCCAGCATCTTCTCCGACTCGGCCTTCGCGGTTCCGGTCAGCCGGTCGGCGGTGTCCTGCGCCAAGCTGAGCACCTTCGCGGCCTTGATGTGGCTTTCCTCGCCGGCCGGCGCGGCGGCCGCCTGCTGCGGCGGCGCCTCGTAGACCGGCTGCGGCGCGGGGGTCGGCTCCGGCTCGGGCTCGTACACCGGGATGCTCGTGGTGGGCTGCGCTCCGCCACCGGCGCGGGCGCTGGCCAGTTCCTGGTCCAGCTCCGAGACGCGCTGACGAAGGTCGGCGTTCTCCTCGATGAGGCGGGTCAGCTCGTTCTCTACCAGATCGAGGAAGGCGTCGACCTCATCCTCGTTGTAACCGCGCTTGCCGATCGGTGGCTTGCTGAACGCGACGTTGTGAACGTCGGCTGGTGTGAGCGGCATTGTCTGCCCCCTTGGAGTTCTGGACCGTCAACCGATCTCAAAGTGTAGAGCCTTACTGGAACGTAACTGGCGTCCATCCTGTCACACCAGACCCGGCGGTTGCAGGAGAGGATGAATTTTAAGAGCGAATTTCAATCTTCTTACCCGCAATATTGCCCCCGGCAAACCCGCGGCAGCTAGCGCCGCGATCGCCAAATACCGGTTCGCTCGGCGGATCTCAGGCGGCGGCGCCGAACGCCAACTGCATGCCGATGAAGGCCACCAGCAGCAGCACCATGATCGACAGGTCGAATCGGACCGCGCCTATCGTGAGCTGGGGAATGAGTCGGCGAAGCAACTTCACCGGCGGATCGGTGACGGTCATGATCACCTCGAGGACGACCACGGTCAGCCCCTTGGGCTGCCAGTCGCGGGAGAACGACCGGATGAACTCGACGACCACGCGCGCAATCAACAACAGCCAGAAGACGAACAGCGCGAAACCGAGGATTTCGAAGAAGAGCGACAACGACAGCCGTCCTCACTACGGGCACAGGTGTGACATTGGATACAGCGCTCGCAGCTCATTGCATCGCGAAGCGCCACGCCAGCCTACCTGCCCTGGCGAAATACCTACTGGTAGGCGTAGAAGCCGGCCTCGGCGATGCGCCTGCGCTCCTCGGCGCTGACGTCGATATCCGCCGGTGAGAGCAGGAAGACCTTGGTGGCCACCTTGTCGAACGAACCGCGCAGCGCGAATGCGAGTCCGGCGGCGAAGTCGACGAGCCGCTTGGCGTCGGCGTTGTCCATCGACACCAGGTCCATGATCACCGGGGTGCCGTCGCGGAACCGTTCGCCGATCGTACGCGCCTCGCTGTAGTCCTTCGGGCGCAGGGTGGTGATCTTCGACAGCGGGCTGCCTGCATCGAACAGCTCGGCCATCCGGCGTGGATCCATCGCGAGGGCGCCGCGCGTCGAGCCGCGCAGCGCGCTGAACCGGGGTGCGGGCCGGTCGAACTCGCGCGGGCCGCGCAGCCTGGCCTCGAAGCGATCCTCGTCCCGGTAGCCGCCGCGAAAGCTCGGCTCGTCATAGTCGCGGCCCGCCAACCGGTCGTCGTAGCCGCGGCTGTATCCGTCGTCTTCGAAGCGGTCTTCGCGGGACCGGCGCGAATAGCTGCGGGCCGGGCCGCGGTCGTCGTCGTCGTAGTACTCGTCGTCGTAGTCCTCCATCGGCGCCATACCGAAGTAGGCCTTGACCTTGTGCAGTGTGCTCATCGGAGGACCCTTCCCGATTCTCTGACTCTGTTGTCTGTGATGAAGATGTGACTAGAGTGACTACTCAGGGTGACGTTAGCGGTCGTTGCCCCATGAGCGCGGTACCGACACGCACACACGTGGAACCATGTTTGACCGCGCTCTCGAGGTCGCTGGACATGCCTGCGGACAGCCCGAGCGGCTGGTCGTAAGACTTCTGCACACGCTCCTTTTCCTCCTCCAGCCGTGAGAAGGCGTCGTCGGGATCGGCGCCAAGAGGCGGGATCGCCATCAGTCCGACGAAGTCCAATCCCTCGGCTTCGTCCACGGCCGCACACAGTTCGTCCACCGCATCCGGACGCCCGATGTCCACCCCTCCCCTGGCCTCGTCGCCGTCGAGACTCAGTTGGAGGAAGACCCGCAGCGGCTCGCCCCTTCGACCGGCCGCCAGCGCCTGACTCGCCGCCCGGTCGAGCGCGGCGATCAGCTTGGCGCTGTCGACCGAGTGCGCGGCGTACGCCCAGCCCGCGATCGAGCGCGCTTTGTTGCGCTGGATCCGCCCGACCATATGCCAGCGAATCGGCTCAGCCCCCAACACGGCGCCGACTTCCGCGCATTTATTGGCCGCTTCCTGTTCGCGCGATTCGCCAAATTGTCGGCACCCCAGACGATGCAAAATAAGTACGTCGCTAACCGGAAAGAATTTCGTTATGGGCAGTAATTCAATTTCATTTTCATTGCGATCGGCGGCGTTCGCGGCACGGACCAGCCGGGCCCGGATGGCCGCGAGCGCGTCGGCCAGTTCCCGTTCACGTGTACTCGCCACCGCGGTCATTCCATCCACACCAGCGACGCCAACCGTCCCGTCGGCGCGTCGCGACGATGACTGAACAGGTTGTGGTCGGCCACCGTGCACCTCGGGTCGATGTCGATGGCCGTGACGCCCAAAGTCGTTAACTGCCTAGCGATTCCGGCCCGTAGATCCAGCCCGGCGGTGCCCCGGGAGGTAGTCGTGCGGCTGCCGGGCAGCGCGGCTTCGACCTCCGCAGCCATCTGCTCGGGCACTTCGTAGTTGGCTCCGCTGACCGCTGGACCCAGCAGTGCCGAGATGTCACCAGCCCGTGCGCCGACCTCGAGCATGGTCTGCACCGTCCTCGCGACGACGCCCATCTGGGCGCCGACCCGGCCCGCGTGAACGGCCGCCACCACGCCGGCGCGGGCATCGCCCATTAAAACTGGAACACAATCGGCGGTTACCACCGCCAAAGCCAATCGTGGCGTGGTGGTGACCAATGCATCGGTATTGTCGATCGCCGACTGGACCCACCCGTCGACCACCACGACATGATCGCCGTGCACTTGGTTCATCCACACCACGCTGTCGTCGCCCAATTTGAGCGCGGCAGCAAGTCGCTTCCGATTGGCGGCCACGGCCGCAGGGTCATCACCGACATGGTCGCCGAGATTGAAGGTGTCGAACGGCGGCGCAGAGACGCCGCCGGCGCGGGTGGTGGTCACGCGGCGGATACGAACGGTCACTCGCCCAGTATCCGCACGTGCATCAGTGGCGCATGAACGGCGGCACGTCGACGTCGTCGTCGGAAATGCCTCCGTCGTCGCCGCCGATCTTGACCGTTGCACCATTGGTGTGCACCGGCACGCTTGCCGCGTCCGCGGGATCGAACAGCGAGGTGCTGACGGTGCCCGCCTTGCCCGGCGCGATCGCTTGCGCACCGGCCGTGCCGACGACCGGCTTCCGACCGGGTCCCTGCGCGTCGAAGCCTGCCGCGATCACCGTCACCCTGACCTCGTCACCGAGCGAGTCGTCGATGACCGTGCCGAAGATGATGTTCGCCTCCGGATGTGCGGCGTCCTGTACCAGCGAGGCGGCCTCGTTGATCTCGAACAAGCCGAGGTCGCTGCCGCCGGCCACCGACAACAGCACGCCCTGCGCGCCCTCCATCGACGCCTCCAGCAGCGGCGAGTTGATCGCGATCTCGGCCGCCTTGAGGGCTCTGCCGTCACCGCGCGCCGACCCGATGCCCATCAGCGCGGTGCCCGCGCCGCTCATCACGCCCTTGACATCGGCGAAGTCGACGTTGATCAGACCGGGCGTGGTGATCAGATCCGTGATCCCCTGTACGCCGTTGAGTAGCACCTCGTCGGCGGCGCGGAACGCGTCCATCAACGACACCGCGGCGTCGCCCATCTGCAGCAACCGGTCGTTGGGAATCACGATCAGGGTGTCGCAGCTCTCCCGAAGTGAGGTGATGCCGTTCTCCGCCTGGTTGCTCCTGCGCTTGCCCTCGAATGAGAACGGCCGGGTCACCACGCCGACGGTCAGCGCACCCAGCTTGCGCGCGATGGTCGCGACGACCGGCGCCCCTCCGGTGCCGGTGCCGCCGCCCTCACCCGCGGTGACGAACACCATGTCGGCGCCGCGCAACAATTCTTCGATGTCGTCCTTGGCGTCCTCCGCGGCCTTGCGCCCGACTTCGGGGTCTGCCCCCGCGCCGAGGCCACGGGTCGAGTCGCGGCCCACGTCGAGCTTGACGTCGGCGTCGCTCATCAGCAACGCCTGCGCGTCGGTGTTGATGGCGATGAACTCGACGCCCTTGAGGCCCTGCTCGATCATCCGGTTGACGGCATTGACGCCGCCACCGCCGATGCCGACCACCTTGATGACGGCGAGGTAGTTATGCGGGGGGGTCATCTGTCGCCTTCCTCCCTTGTAGCGATTCCACACACGAGACCATTCGGCAAACTCTCAACCTCAACCAGAGGGTTATAGTTATGTCAAGTTGTCCCGCGCATCCAGAACGGTAGGGGCACGTCGCGGCATAGCCGTGCAGGCGCGCCGAAGCGCGTGTCGAGATTTTCCGCGCAACGTCTGTTCGCCGAAGTCGGCGCTAACCGTGCGGCGTTGCTGCCACAATCGACTGAACACTTTGCTGTGCGTATGCCTAGGGGGGTCATGTATATCCGTATCGCCGGAATCGCCATGCTCGCAGCAGCGCTCGTTCTCGGGGGCTGCGGCGACAAGGGCGACGCCACCGCGACGCAGACATCGTCGGCGGCCAGGGACTCGTCGGCGGCACCGCCGGCCACACCGACGCCGAAAGCCTCTGATGAGGACCAGATTCGCGACGTGATCACCCAGGAGAGCGCGGCATTCGGCGCATGGGACTTCGCCAAGGTCGGCCAGTTCACCTGCCAGAAGTTTCGGGACCACGCCGCGTCGGTGGACAGCGCCATCCCCGCGATGAAGATGTTCTCCGCCGACGCCGCGTCATCGATGGGTGCGCAGGCCTTCGCCGCTCAACTCGGCGAGGAGTTCGCTGGCGCCTCCGAACAGTCGCTGCAGGCAGTGGCCGATGCGATCATCCGGCAGGACGAACCCGCGTACAAGGCGGCCATGCTCGACGTGGTGAAACAGTCCATGTCGATTCAACTGGTCAAAGTGGACAACATCGTGGTCAACGGTGACACCGCGACGGCCGACGCCACGCTGACCCAACGAATGGGCACCAAAGAGCCACAATCGCGAACCACTCCCGTGACGCTTCTCCGCGAGGGCGGGAGCTGGCTCGATTGCACCGCGCCCCCGCAGGAATGACCCCCGCTATTTGACGGTAGGCAGGTCGGGGCTCGAGACGTCGTAGGTTCGGCCGGGCTGAGTGAGAAGGGCGCCCAGCTTGAGCGCTTTCTCCTCCGTGCGGTCGGTGGTGCCCCACACCACGGTCCTTCCGTCGATCAACGTCAGCGTGATCGCGGCGACCGAGGGCGCGGCGATGCGGCCGACCTGACCGGCGACTTCGGGGCGCAGCGCGGTCATCACCTGTAGCGCGGCCTTCGTCGGTGCGTCGCTGGGGCCCGGGTTGTCGGCGTCGAGATAGGGCACTCCCGCGGGCGGCGGTGCGGTCGCGAAGTCCACGCCGTCCTTGTCGAACAGGTGCGGGCCGTCCGGATAATCCTTGACTACGACCGGGATTCGCTCGATGACGGTGACACGCAACGTCGACGGGTACTGCCGCTGGACCCGCGCACTGGCCACCCGCCGGATCGCCGCGACGCGTTCGGCGACCGCGTCGGTGTCGACCTGCAACAGCGGCGTGCCCGGTTGCACGGCGGCCGCGGTGATCACCTCATCCTGGGTCACCGCACCGACGCCGACCACGACGATGTTGCGCGCGGCCATGACCGGGGTGAAGTACAGCAGCAGGCCGAGGCCCACCACCAGCACGCTCACCAGCGCCGACCACATCAACACTTTCAGGCCGCGGACCGTCCTGCGGCCGAGTCTTTTCGATTCCTCCCCCTGCGCGCTCATGACACGGCGCTTGGCCTCACGGCGAGCGTGTTCGATCGCGGTGGCGCGAGCCTGGGCGGCGCGGCGTTCCTCGCGCTCCCGCCGGGCCCGCCGTCGCGGCCCCTCATAGTCGGCGGAGGCCGCTGGCGGCAAGGTCTCGTCCGGAGCCTCCACGTCGGCGGCCTCTTGGGTCGACTCGGTCGGGTCGGTCATCGGAACGCTTTCCCCGACCCGCCCGGCGCGCTGCGGTTGGCCCTGATCCGAAGTGCGGCAAGGATTTCCTTGCCCAGCATCGTGACGTCGCCCGCACCCATGGTGATCACGACATCGCCGGGGTCGGCCGCGGCGGCGACCTTCTCCGCCACCGCGGAGAGGTTCGGCACGTAGGTCACCGGGGCGGCGACATGGTCGACGATCATCGCCCCGCTCACGCCTGCCATCGGCTGTTCCCGTGCGGCGTAGACGTCGAGGACGAACACCTCGTCGGCTTCACTGAGGGCCTGTCCGAACTCACGGGCGAAAGCGCTTGTGCGCGAATACAAATGGGGCTGGAACACCACGATCGAGCGGCCGGCGAAGCCTGGGTCGCCCTGCTGCGCCACCGCACGCAGGGCGGTCAGCGTGGCGCGCACCTCGGTGGGATGGTGAGCGTAATCGTCGAAGACGCGCACGCCGTTGGTGGTGCCGACCAATTCGAAACGTCGCCGGACACCTTCGAAACCGGCCAGACCGTCGAGCACCGCGTCGATGGGCGCGCCGATGTCGACCGCCGCCAGCAGCGCGCCCAGCGCATTGAGCGCCATGTGCCTGCCGGGCACGGCCAGCCGCATCACCCGAGGATGGGTTTCACCTTGCAACTGGATGTGAGCGACCGCGCCGGTGCCCTGCTGCTCCCAGTTCATCAGCGTGCCCGCCAACTGTTGTGCGGGGTCGCTTCCGTAGCGCAGCACCCGAACGCCCGACGCGGCGGTGCGCTCGGCGAGCCCTGCGGCGCCGGCGTCGTCCGTGCACACAATCAGCGCGCCACTGGGTTTGAGACGCTCGACGAAGCCGTCGAACACCGCGCCGTAGGCCTCCGCACTGCCGAAGAAATCCAGGTGGTCGGCCTCGATGTTGGTGACCACCGCGACATCGGGCGTGTACTCCAGCAGTGATCCGTCGCTCTCGTCGGCCTCGGCGACGAAACAGTCGCCGCTGCCGTGGTGGGCGTTGGTGCCCGCCTCGCCGAGATCGCCACCGACCGCGAACGACGGATCGAAGCCGCTGTGCTGCAACGCCACGATCAACATCGACGTGGTGGTGGTCTTGCCGTGGGTGCCGGTGACCATCAGCGTGGTGTGCCCGTCCATCAGCCTGGCCAGCACCACCGGTCGCAGGATCACCGGGATCCCGCGACGACGCGCCTCGACGAGCTCGGGATTGGTCTTGGGGATGGCGGCGTGGGTGGTGACCACCGCGGTCGGCCCGCCCGGCAACAGGTCAAGCGACGATTCGTCGTGCCCGATCCGGATCGCGGCGCCGCGGGCGCGCAGCGCGATGACGCCGCGCGACTCCTTGGCATCCGAACCGGACACCATGCCGCCGCGGTCGAGCAGGATGCGCGCGACGCCGGACATACCGGCTCCGCCGATGCCGACCATGTGCACCCGCTGCAGCTCTTCTGGCAGCGAATTCGCGTTCATCGCAACCGCTTTCGGGCGACTTCGAGCGCCACTTCCGCGACCCGCTGCGCCGCATCCCTGTGGCCGGCGAGCGCGGCGGCTGCGGTCATCGCCTGCAACCTTGGCCCGTCGTTGAGCAAGCGAGGCACCGTGTCGGCAATGAAGGCCGGGGTCAGGTCGGCATCGTCGACGATCAGGCCGCCGCCGGCATTGACCACAGGAAGGGCGTTCAGTCGCTGCTCGCCGTTGCCGATCGGCAGCGGCACGTACACCGCGGGCAGGCCGACGTCGGTCACCTCGGCCACCGTCATCGCGCCGGACCGACAAACCGCGAGATCGGCGGCCGCATACGCCAGATCCATCCGGTCCAGATACGGCACGGCGACATACGGCGGATCACCATCGGCAGGTTCGCGAAGATCGAGGGTGTTCTTCGGACCGTGCGCGTGTAGCACCGAAATGCCAGCGGCCCCAAGATCTTTGGCGGCTCCAGCGACGGCCTGGTTGATCCGCTGCGCGCCTTGGGAGCCGCCGGTCACCAATAGCACCTTGGCGTCGTCGGCGAAGCCGAAGTGCGCCCGGGCCTCCGCGCGCAGCGCTATGCGGTCCAGTGAGGTGATCGACGCGCGCACCGGTACGCCGACGACCTCGACGTGTCGCAGCCCGGGATCCGGCACCGCCGACAGCACACGTTGCGCCGACCGCGCGCCCACCCGGTTGGCCCAGCCCGCACTCGCGTTGGCCTCGTGCACCACCACGGGAACGCGGCGCTTTCCTCGCGGACCGAGTCCGCCGCGGGCGGCCAGGTACGCGGGCAGTGCGACGTAGCCGCCGAAGCCCACGATCACGTCGGCGTCGACGTCGTCGAGCACTGCGCGGGCCTGCCGGACCGCACGGCGCACCCGCAGCGGCAGTCGCACCAGGTCACCCGAGGGCCTGCGGGGCAGCGGGACGGGCGTGATCAACTCGAGGTGATAGCCGCGCTCAGGCACCAGCCGCGTTTCCAGCCCCCGTTGGGTGCCCAGCGCGGTGATGCGGATTGCCGGGTCGAGCGCGGTGAGCGCGTCGGCCACGGCCATCGCGGGCTCGACGTGCCCCGCGGTGCCGCCGCCCGCAAGGACGACCGACATCCCGCGGTCGTCCCCCTGCCCCAGGGGGCCTGACATGCTCACCCGTAACGCTGACCTTCCAATGTGCGCGCCCGGCGCGGTCGCTGGGCGTTTCCATGATGCCCTGCGCGCCGGACCTGACGGTCGGCCGGTTGGGGTTTGCGTTTCTTGGCGGGTGCGGGCTTGCGATCCGGTTTGCGGTCGGGCTTTCGCGTTGGCTTCGGAGCCGACACGCCCGGCTTCGTCCGCAATCGGTCACGCAGCGCCTCCGTCCTGGTCGGCACATACGGCTCCGGCGCAGGAAGCCGCAGCAGCCGGTTGACTCGATCGTCGCGTCCGGCCCGCAGCGCGGCCACCGCCTCGGGTTCGTGCCTGGCCGCATTCGCCATGATGCCGATGATCAAAAGGGTTGTCGCCGTTGATGTGCCGCCCGCCGAAATGAGCGGCAACTGCAGCCCGGTGACCGGCAGAAGGCCGACCACGTAGCCGACGTTGATGAACACCTGGCCCATCACCCACAGCGTCGCGGTGGCGGTCAGCAGCCGCAGGAACGGGTCGGCCGAGCGCCGCGCGATCCGCATGCCGGTGTAGCCGAACAACCCGAACAGACACAGCAACCCGACGGCCCCGACGAATCCGAGTTCCTCGCCGATGATCGCGAAGATGAAGTCGTTGTGCGCGTTGGGCAGGTAGTTCCACTTGGCGGTGCCCTGGCCGAGACCGTCGCCGAACACGCCGCCGTTGGCCAGCGCGAACCGCGCCTGCCGTGCCTGATATCCGGAGCCCTGGGTGTCGGCACCCGGATTGAGCCAGGACTGCACGCGGTCGGATCGGTACCCCTCGGACACCGCCAGCACGGCCGCCGAGGCGATGACCGCAAGCAGTGAGGACAGGAACACCCGCAGCGGCAGGCCCGCGTACCACAGCAGGCCGAGCAGGATGATGCCGAGCGACACCGTCTGCCCGAGGTCGGGTTGGGCGACGATCAGTGCCAGCGCGATCACCGCGGCGGGTACCAGCGGGATCAGCATCTCGCGGAGCGAGGCGTGCTCCATGCGGCGCGCCGCCAGCAGATGCGCGCCCCAGATCGCGAACGCGATTTTCGCCAGTTCGGACGGCTGCATGGAGAACCCGGCGATCACGAACCAGCCGCGAGAACCGTTGGCCTCCGTGCCGATTCCCGGGATCAAGACCAGAACCAGCATCACGATGGTCAGCGCGAAACCCGTGAACGCCATCCTGCGCATCAACTGCACCGGCATCCGCAGGGCCACATAGAACGCCAGCAGCCCGACTAGTGTCCACAGCAACTGCCTGCCGAAGATGGCCCACGGCGAGCCGTCCTCGTCGTAGCTGTGCACCCCCGATGCGGACAACACCATGGTCAAGCCCAGCGTGATCAGCAGCGCCGTGACCGCGATGATGAGGTGAAACGACGTCATCGGTCTGCCAAGCCAGGCGCCGAATCGGGTCCGCGGCGCGCCGACGTCGGCGATGACAGTGGCCTCGGCCCCGTCGCTGCCCGGTTCGGTGTTCGGCTTCGTACGCCGGTGCCGCAACCGGGTCAGGATGTTGCTCACCGGCGCTACCGGTTCAGCTGAGACAGCTGGGACACGGCCGCGGAGAACGCGTCGCCGCGCTGACCGTAGCCGCTGAACTGGTCGAAGGACGCACCGGCCGGGGCCAGTAACACGGTGTCGCCGGGCGCCGCCAGGCCGCGGGCGGCGTGGACGACCGCGGTCATCAGCTGAGTCACATTTACCCCAGGCACCCCAGAATCCTCCCCCGTCACAACCTCGACGACGGGGACATCCGGGGCGTGTCGCGATAACGCGTCCCGGATCAGGTTCCGGTCGCGACCGATCAACACCACCGCGACCAGGCGATTCGCCACTGCAGCAACCAGTTCGTCGACCGACGCGCCCTTCAGCAGCCCGCCGGCGATCCACACCACCCGCGGATAAGCGGTGATGGACGCCTGCGCCGCGTGCGGATTGGTGGCCTTGGAATCGTCGACATAGGTGACGCCGTCGACGACGCCGACCGCCTGCGCGCGGTGCCTGCCGACCTGGAACCCGGCCAGCGCGACGGCGACGGCCTCCGGCGGCACCTCGACGGCGCGGGCCAGCGCGGCGGCCGCCAACGCGTCGAGCACCCCCACCGGCCCGGCGACCGGGATCGCGGCGGCGTCGACAAGCGACACGTTGTCACCGAACGCGTTGTCGACGAGCACACCGTCGCGCACACCCAACTCCCCGGCCGCGGGCTCGCCCAGCCGGAAGCCGACCCGCACGGCCGCGGCCGCGGTGGCCAGCAGGCCCGCCGCGACCGGGTCGTCGAGTCCGACGACGGCGACGCGGCCGTCCAACACCCTGGCTTTGTCGCGGGCGTACGCCTCCATCGACCCGTGCCAGTCGAGGTGGTCCTCCGCGACGTTGAGCACCACTCCGGCCTCGGGACGCAGCGACGGCGCCCAGTGCAGCTGGAAGCTGGACAGCTCGACGGCCATCAACTCGGCCCGCTGATCGAGCACGTCGAGCACCGGGTCGCCGATGTTGCCGCACAGCAGCGCGCTGCGCCCGGCGGCGACAAGCATCGCGTGCAGCATCGACGTGGTCGTGGTCTTGCCGTTGGTGCCCGTCACCACCAGCCAGCGCCGCGGCGGCCCGAAGTGCCCGGAAACGTCCAGCCGCCAGGCCAATTCGACGTCACCCCAGATCGGCACACCGGCCGCCGCGGCGGCGGCGAGCACGGTTGCGGTCGGCGGCAGGCCGGGGCTGGTGACCACGAGGTCGAAGTCGGTGATCCGCTCGGCGGCACTGGCAGCGTCGATGACCGCGACACCGTTCTGCGCGAACTCTGTCAACATCGAGGGACTGTCGTCGGTCAGCGTGGCGCGCGCACCGAGCGGTATCAGCGCGGCCAGGATCGCGCGGCCGGTCACGCGGGCGCCGGCGACCAGCACCTTGGCCCCTGTCAGGTCCATGTCAGGCTCCGACTGTGGTCAGCCACTCGCTGTAGAAGAGCGCGACGCCGAGACCACACGCGATCGCCGTGAGAAGCCAGAACCGGATGATGACCGTGGTTTCCGCCCAGCCGACGAGTTCGAAGTGGTGGTGAAACGGCGCCATCCGGAACACCCGGCGCCCGGTGGTGCGGAACGCCATGATCTGCACGACCACCGACGTCACCTCCGCCACGAACAGCGCTCCCAGCACGACGGCCAACATCTCGGTGCGACTGGCCACCGAAAGCCCCGCGATGATGCCGCCCAGAGCCAGCGACCCGGTGTCGCCCATGAAGATCTTGGCGGGCGCGGCGTTCCACCACAGGAAGCCGATGCAGGCGCCCGCGGTCGCCGCCGCGATGATGGCCAGGTCCAGCGGGTCGCGCACGTGGTAGCAGCCGAGCCCGGGACTGGTCGCGCAGGCGTTGCGGAACTGCCAGAACGTGATCAGCACGTACGCCGCGCAGACCATGGCCATCGCCCCTGCGGCGAGGCCGTCAAGGCCGTCGGTGAAGTTCACCGCGTTCGACCATGCGCTGACGATGACAATGCAGAACAACACGAAGATGGCGGGCGCAAGCGTGACAGTGGCGATCTCGCGCACATACGACAGTTCGGGGCTGCCCGGTGTCAGCCCGTCCGCGTTGCGGAACTGCAGTGCCAGCACACCGAACAGCACGGCGGCGGCCAGGATTCCGATGGTCTTGGCGGTTTTGTTGAGCCCGAGGTTGCGCGCGCGGCGGATCTTGATCAGGTCGTCGACGAACCCGACGGCGCCGAGCGCGGTGGCCAGGAAGAGCACCAGCCAACCCGACGCCGACGGACCCTTGCCGTCCATCACCACACCGATCAACTGCGTGCCGAGATAGCCCGCCCAGATGCCTGCCACGATCGCGACGCCGCCCATCGAGGGGGTGCCCCGCTTCTTGCGGTGACTGGGCGGCCCGTCCTCGCGGATCTCGTGGCCGAAGCCCTGTCGGGTGAACAACCGGATGAGCACCGGAGTGAGCAGGATCGACACCGTCAGCGCGATGCCGACAGCGATGAGGATCTGCCTCATCGGCGCGCCTCAGCGGTCAGCGCGTCGGCCAGCGCCCCGAGGCCTGCGGCGTTCGAGGCTTTCACCAGCACCACATCTGGAGCCCGCAGTTCGGCCTGAAGCAATGCCAGCGCGGCGTCGGCATCGGCGACCATGGTGACTTCCGAACCCCAGGATCCCTCCATCACCGCCCCGTGGTGCATGGCACTCATAGACCTCCCGGTTCCGACGACGATGAGTCGAGACACATCTAATCGCACGGCCAACCGGCCGATGCGGTCATGCTCGGTTATGGCGTCGTCGCCCAGTTCGGCCATTTCACCGAGCACGGCCCAGCTGCGCCGCTTCTCGCCGCCTTCGTGGGCGATGGCGGCCAGCGCCTTCAGCCCCGCCTGCATGGAGTCGGGGTTGGCGTTGTAGGCGTCGTTGATGATGGTCACACCGTCGGCGCGGGTGGCGACCTGCATGCGCTGCTTGGACACCGGACCCGCCCCGGCCAGCGCGGTGGCGACCTGGTCGAGGGTCGCGCCGCACTCCAGCGCGACGGCCGCCGCGCACAGCGCGTTCGACACCTGATGCTCGCCGTGCACGGCCAGCGCGACATCGATCTGCCCGGCACCGGTGTGTAGCGTGAACCGCGGCCTCGCGAGCGCGTCGAGCGTGACGGCCTCGGCGCGCACATCGGCAGTCCCGCTTTCGGAAGACTCAGAGCGGGCCACCCGCACCACGCGCGCCTGCGTCTGGCCGGCCATCGCGGCCACCGCGGCGTCGTCGACGTTGAGGATCACCACACCCGACGCTGGAACAGCCTGCGGCAGTTCGGCTTTCGTGGCCGCGATGGCCTCGCGGGAGCCGAACTCGCCGAGGTGCGCGGTACCGACGTTGAGCACGACGGCGATCGACGGCGGCGCGATCTCGGCCAGCGCCGCGATGTTGCCAGGATGGCGCGCCGACATCTCCAGCACCAGGTAGTCCGTCGACTCCGTCGCGCGCAAAACCGTCCATGGGTGGCCGAGTTCGTTGTTGAACGAACCCGGCGGTGCGACGACTTCGCCCAGCGGCGCGAGCACCGCGGCGAGCAGGTCCTTCGTCGAGGTCTTACCCGACGAACCGGTGATCCCGATGATGGTCAGCCCACCGGCGACCAGTTCCGCGGCGACCGCCTGCGCCAGTCGCGCCAGGGCCGCGAGCACCGCGGCGCCCGATCCGTCGGTGTCGTGTTCGAGAACGCTCGCCCCGGCGTCCGGGGCGGGCGTGGGGTCGACCACGATGGCGGGCACTCCCACAGGACGCGCGGCGAGCACCGCGACGGCGCCCGCGCCGACGGCAGCGGCGGCGAAATCGTGGCCGTCCGAACGCGCACCGGGCAGTGCCAGGAACAGCGACCCGGAAGTTACTGCGCGCGAATCGAATTCGACCGTTCCGGTGATGCGCGCCTCGGCCGCCTCCTGCGGCGAGATGTCGGCGAGCCGACCGCCGACGATGTCGGCGACCTGGGCAACCGTCAGCTCGATCATCGGCGCGACCTCAGTGCTTCGAGGGCCGAAGCGAGCTCGACCCGGTCGTCGAACGGCCTGGTCTGTCCGCCGCTGGTCTGGCCGGCCTCGTGGCCCTTGCCCGCGATCAGTACGACATCACCTGGTCGCGCCCACGCCACCGCATGATCGATCGCTTCGCGCCGGTCGCCGATCTCGACCACCTGTGCGCGTCCCGTCTTCGCGCCCGCCATGATGGCCGCCCTGATCGCGGCGGGCTGTTCGTCGCGGGGATTGTCGTCGGTGATCACCACCAGGTCGGCCAGTTCGGCCGCAACGCGGCCCATCGGTTCGCGTTTGCCGGGGTCGCGGTTGCCGCCCGCCCCGAACACCACGGCGAGCCGTCCTTCGGTCTGCGCGCGCAGCGTCTCGAGCACCGCGCCCAGCGCACCGGGTTTGTGCGCGTAGTCGACGAGCGCGAGGAAGCCCTGGCCACAGTCGATGGGTTCCAGCCTGCCTGGCACCGTGGCGGTGCGCAGCCCCGGCGCGGCCTGTTCAGGCGACACCCCGACGGCGTCCAGCAGCGCGATCGCCAGCAGACAGTTGGCGACGTTGTAGCGGCCGGGCAATCCGATCCGAAGTCCATGGTGCACGCCCGCAGGGTCGACGGCGACGAATTCCTGGGCTCCGAGATCGACGGTTGCGACGGTCTCCACCCGCCAGTCGGCGTCGCGTCCCGCGGCGCTGACCGAAACGGGCCGGTGGGCAAGCCGAGCCATCTGGCGCCCGGCGTCATCGTCGATGCACACCACGGAAAGAGTTGCGTGCGCGGGCGATTGGGGGTTGAACAGCCTGGCCTTGGCGTCGAAGTAGGCCTGCATCGTCGGGTGGAAGTCGAGGTGGTCCCGCGACAGGTTGGTGAACCCGCCGACCGCGAAGTGCACACCGTCGACCCGGCCCAACGTCAGCGCGTGGCTGGACACCTCCATCACCACGGTGTCGACGCCCTGCTCGACCATCACCGCCAGCAGCGCCTGAAGGTCGGGCGCTTCGGGTGTGGTCAGCGCGCTGGGTTGGTCGCGGCCGTCGATGCGGACGCCGACGGTGCCGATCAGTCCGGCCACCCGGTCCGCCGAGCGAAGGCCCGCCTCCACCAGGTATGTCGTCGTGGTCTTGCCGGACGTCCCGGTGACGCCGATCACCCGCAGTCGATCCGACGGATGCCCGTAGACGGTGGCCGCCAATTCGCCGAGCACCGACCGTGGCTCGGGATGCAGCAGAACCGGCACGCCGACGCCCGGATCCATCGCGTCCATCCCCCGCGGGTCCGTCAGCACCGCGACGGCGCCACGCGCCACCGCGTCGGCGGCATAGCCCGCACCGTGCGACGACGCGCCTGGCAGCGCGGCGAACAGGTCGCCGGGCTGTGCGTTCTGGCCCCGCAGTGTGACGCCGGTGATCTGCACGTCTGGCACCGCTCCCCCGCCGGCGGGCACCGCCCGCACCTGCTCAGCCAGCCGCCCCAGCAGTTCGCCGACGGGATTGTTGGGGCGCAGGTTCATGGCGATGACACAGTACCGGCCCGGCGGCGCCGGCCCGCCAACTCAGGTGGCTTGCAGCGTCAGCGGCGGACCGGGGTCTGGTGAGAGCGGCACGTTCTCCCGCTGCAGCAGCCAGGCGGCGATGTTGTGGAACAGCGGCGCCATGGTGGTGCCATGCTGGCCGTCGGCGGTGCGTTGCGGGTTGTCGGCCATCACGCCGATCACATAGCGGGGGTTGTCGGTCGGCACCATGCCCGCGAACGTGATCCAGTAGACGTCGTCGTAGTAGCACCCGCAGCCCGGGTTGATCTGCTGCGCGGTTCCGGTCTTGCCCGAGATCTGGTACCCGTCGACCGCGCCCTGGGAGCCGGTGCCCTGCTGAACGCCCGTCGGGTCGCGCTGCAGAGTCGCGCGCAACATCTGGCGTACGGTCTGCGCGGCCTGTGGCGACACCACCCGCACGCCCTGCGGCCGCGGCTCGTCTTTACGGGTGCCGTCCGGGGCGATGGTGGTCTTGATGATGCGCGGTGGGATGCGCACGCCGTCATTGGCGATCGCCTGGTACATGGCGGTCATCTGCAGCAAGGTCATCGAAAGTCCCTGGCCGATAGGCAGGTTGGCGAAGGAGCTGCCCGACCACTGGTCGATCGGCGGTACCAGTCCTGCGCTCTCCCCCGGCAATCCGACGCCGGTACGCTGGCCGAGCCCGAATTTCGTGAGCATGTCGGCGTAACGCTCGGGCCCGATCCGTTGGGCCAGCATCAGCGTGCCCACGTTCGACGACTTACCGAAGATGCCGGTGGTGGTGTACGGCGTGACACCGTGCTCCCACGCATCGTGGACGGTGATCCCGCCCATCTCGATTTCACCCGGTACCTGCAGCACCTCGTCGGGATTGGACAGCCCGAATTCGATCACCGATGCGGCGGTGACGATCTTGTTCACCGAACCCGGTTCGAATGGCGATGACACCGAAGGATTGCCGAGATTGCGATCTGCCTGGCGGCCGACGTCCTGCGACGGATCGAACGTGTTGTCGTTCGCCATCGCAAGCACCTCACCGGTTTTCGTGTCCAGCACGACGGCAGAAACGTGCTTGGCGCCCGACATGTCCTTGGCCTGCTGCACCTGCTGCTGGACGTAGAACTGGATGTCGTCGTCGAGCGTCAGCATCACCGTCGACCCGTCGACCGCGTCGTGCCGGTTGCGATAACTTCCCGGAATCACCACGCCATCGGAGCCGCGGTCATACGTGACAGAACCGTCGGTCCCTGCGAGTGAGGCGTCGAGCGAATCCTCGAGTCCGAGTAGGCCATGGCCGTCCCAGTCGATGCCGCCGACGATGTTGGCCGCCAGCGATCCGCCGGGATACTGGCGCAGATCCTGTCGCTCCGAGCCGACTTCGGGGAATTTCGTGGTGATGGCGTCGGCGATCGCGGGATCGACCGCGCGAGCCAGATACACGAACGAATCCTTACTGGTCAGCTTTTTCAGCACGGTCGCCGCATCCGGCCTGTTGTTGAGCCGCAACGCGACTTCCGCGGCGATGTCACGCAGTCGCCGCTGCGGGTCCGGCGCCGACGGCGTCTTCGCCTTGGCCTCTTCGAGTTGCTTGCGGATCTTGACCGGCTGGAAGGTCAGCGCCCTGGCCTCGATGGTGAAGGCCAGCTTGTCGTTGTTGCGGTCGACGATCGCACCGCGCACCGCCTTTTCCACATCGGTGACCTTGAGCTGTCCCGCGGCCTCGGCCCGCAGGCCCGCGGCACGTGGCACCTGCAACGTGAAAAGCTGCGCGACGGCGACCACCAGCACCAGGAAGATGACCACGTTGCCTGCCCGATGCCGGAACACGAACGACGCACTGCGCAAGCCCTTTTCGGCTGCGGCCTGGCGGGTTCGGCGCGCCTTGGCCGAACGCTCCTGGCTGGGTTGCGCCTTGCGTGCCTTCGGCGCGGCGGGGCTGCGGCCCCGATTTCCCCCGCGGCTCATGCGGGTGCGCCTGCAACCGGCGAGGCCACGGCAGGTGGTACGGGCACCTCAGCGGGTGGAGCCGCCGGAACAACGGGCCCCAGCGCGGGCGTCTGCCCCGGCACCGCGTGCGGCACCTCGGCGCCAGGCGGGGTCGCCAGCGGAGCCGCCCCGGCAACCGGCACCGGTTGCTCGACGCCCGGCAGCGGTGCGGGCAGTTGGGTTCGCGGCGGCATCCGGATGGTCAGCTCGCGTGGTTCGACCACGCGCGCGGCGGGCGGGGCCGGCGGCGGGGCCGGTTTCTCGTCGGGCAGTGGCGTGTTCAGCGGCGGCGGCGCGACGCCCTGCGCGGGTTTGGGGGTGCCGACGACCACCCAGTTGCCTGAAGGGTCTTGGACGAGGTGCGCGGTGTCGCGTGACGGAATCATGCCGAGGTTTCGGGCCGCCTCGGCGAGCGCGGGCGCGGCCTGCGCCTCGAGCACCTGACGTTCCAGCGCCTCTTTCTGCTGCAGCAACGCCTGATTCGTCTCGCGCGCGTGGCTGAGCTGATACGAACGTTCGGCGGCATCCGTCGACAGCCACAGCGTGACCCCCAACCCGACCCCGAGCGACCCGATGACCAGCACCACGAACGGCACCCTCGCGACGAGTGTTCGCGGATTCAGGTCGATCGAGGCCAGCCTGACGACGATCCGCTCGCGCAGTGGCGGCCGGATGACCTTGGGCGCCTTCGCCTTACGCGCTTTCGCCCGCGCCTTGGCCTGGCTCGCTGTCTTCGGCCTGGCCGGCGCGTCAGTCGGCCGAGGGATCGGATTGGTCGCGGGCGCCGAGCGCTGCGGCCGTTGCTCACGCGTCGGCTTGCGCCTGCGCGGCGGTGCATCGGCCTGTCTGCGGGTGGCGCCGCGGCCCGCGCGACGAGCTTCGTCGCCACCGCGAACCGACGCAGGCTTGCGTGCCTTCATGTCAACCCCCCACCTTCTCCAGTGCCCGCAGCCGCACCGAGGCGCTACGCGGATTGAGTTCGATCTCCTCGGCGCCCGCACGTTCGGCTCCGCGGGTCAATGCGACGAATGCCGGTCCGTGTCCTGGTAATTCGACCGGCAGCCCCTCTGGTGTGCGGGATGCGGTGGCGGCCGCGAACTGGTTCTTGACGATGCGGTCCTCCAGCGACTGGTACGCCATCACGGCGATGCGGCCGCCGGGGGCCAGCGCGCTGAGCGCCGCGGGCAAGGCGTTGCGCAGTGACTCCAACTCGCCGTTGACGACGATGCGCAACGCCTGGAACGTGCGTTTGGCCGGATGTCCGCCAGTGCGCCGGGCAGGCGCGGGAATCGCCTGATACAACAGCTCGACCAGTTCGCCGGTGGTGGCGAACGGCCGCTGCGCGCGGCGGCGGACGATCTGCGCGGCGATGCGGCCGGCGAACCGCTCCTCGCCGAACTCCCGCAGCACCCGGCTCAGCGTCTTCTCGTCGTACGTGTTGAGCACGTCGGCCGCGGTCAGCTCAGCATCGGGATCCATCCGCATGTCCAACGGCGCGTCGGCGGAGTAAGAGAAGCCGCGCGCGGTGCGGTCCAGTTGCATCGACGAGACACCCAGGTCGAACAGGATGCTGTCCACTTCGCCTGTCCGATAACCGGTTTCGGCCAACACCTGGTCGATTCCGTCATAGCGGGTGCGCACCAGCGTGACGCGGTCACCGAACTGCGCCAACCGCTCGCCCGCGATCCACAGCGCATCGGGGTCGCGGTCGAGGCCGATGAGCCGCAGGCCGGGAAGCTCGGTGAGGAAGCGTTCGGCATGCCCACCGGCACCCAGCGTCGCGTCGATCAGGACGGCGCCTCGGCCGTCGGCGTGTTGGCGGGTCAGCGCCGGCTTGAGCAGTTCGACACACCTGTCGAGCAGAACGGGGACGTGTGGGTGTTCGCCTGGATTCGCGGCCATCGCAACCTCTTTGATGGGGGCCCCTGCACCGAGGTCCCTGTCCGAGATCGCGGACCTGACGTCGGGGAAGTACGTCAGGGCCGGTTCGGGCAGAGACCACGATGCACGGGCAAGGTGCGCCTCGGCGGCCACATCAGATGATGTCGTGGAGAGCTTCATCGGTGGCCGCGGAGAAGTTCTCTTCGTGTGTCTGCTGATACTCCTGCCATGCCGCGGAGTCCCAGATCTCCAGGTAGTCAACCGATCCGATCACCACACAGTCCTTGGAAAGGTTCGCGTAGCGGCGATGGTCGGCGGACAGCGTGATCCGTCCTTGGCCGTCGGGATGCTGCTCGTCGGTGGCGGCGGCCAGGTTACGAAGGAATGCGCGTGCCTCCGGATTGCTACGCGATGCCTGCGATGCCCGTCGAGCCAGCTTTTCGAACTCGGCGCGCGGGTAGACCGCCAGGCTGTGATCTTGGCTCTTGGTGACCATCAACCCTCCTGCCAGCGCGTCGCGGAACTTGGCGGGCAGCGTGAGCCGCCCCTTGTCGTCGAGCTTGGGCGTGTAGGTGCCCAGAAACATCTGGCCACCTCCCCGCCACCTCTTGCCTCTCAACAGAGCCCCGGTCGCTCCGTTGTCCGCCACTTTACCCCACAATCCCCCACAACGCTCCATTTGATAGCAAAAGTTGACGGCATGTCCCCACCACCGCCCCCCGACGTGGCTGATTGTCGGCGATTCCCGCCGCTGCACCGACTGTCAGAGAGACAAAGACGCAGGTGAAGCCCATCGGCCGGGCTGGTGGGGCGATGTGGGGGATGCGGGCACGCTCCGGGCCGCGGTCGCGCGTAAAACGCGCACAAAAAAGGGGTAGCCCAGCGCGGGCTACCCCTTGGCTCGGTGCGATCTACTCGTCGAACCGGCGGCGGAAGCGGTCTTCCATCCTGCTGGTGAACGAGCCACCCGAGCCCTTTGTCTTCTTCTGGCGCGACGCGCCGGGTTCAGGGCCCGAGCGGTCCCGACCGCCCGCGACCCGCGGGCCGGTGATGGCGAAGATCACACCGCCGAACATCACCAAGAAGCCGATCACCGAAAGAATCGGGAAGCTGCCGATCATGGTGGCCTTGAAGGCGACGCCGCAAACCAGCATGGCCAGACCGATCACGAAAAGTGCGGCGCCCTGGAGGCGACGCCGCGCCGAGGGTGCGCGCAGAGTCCCACCGCGGACGCTGGAAGCGAACTTGGGGTCCTCGGCATAGAGCGCGCTCTCGATCTGGTCGAGCATGCGCTGCTCATGATCGGAGAGTGGCATTCGTCCCTCCTTGCCGGCCCTGCCGTCTAAAACGTTCAAACTTGCGTGTGCTCGCGTTTACGGGCACCTAACAGTCATGATACGAGGTCAATCTGAGCCGTACCACCTAGTTGGATGGTCGATTCTATGACGTGGCGGGGCGACCGTGAGGCGGTGCCACTTGGATGCCGCCGCCGCCCAATAATGGTGTGGACGAACCGCCCGACACCGAAAGAGGCAACGAGAGTTGGCGACATTTCTCATTGATCTGTCGCCGGGCGACATGCAACGGCGACTCGGTGATGCTCTCGCGGTGTACGTCGACGCCATGCGCTACCCGCGCGGCACCGAGGAGCAGCGGGCCTCGATGTGGCTGGAGCACACCCGCCGACTTGGCTGGAAGGCTGTCGCGGCGGTGGAGGTGCCCGATCCGCACGACGACATCGCACGCTCGCCAGAGGCGTTGGCCGCGGCCCCGCTGCTCGGCGTCGCATACGGCTACTGCGGTGCACCGGACCAGTGGTGGCAGCAACAGGTGGTGCAGGGCCTGCATCGGGTCGGCGCGGATCGAACGCGCATCGCGGAGCTGATGACCAGCTACTTCGAGCTCACCGAGCTGCACATCGCGCCGCGCGCACAGGGCCGCGGGCTCGGTGAAGCGCTGACCCGACGGCTGCTCGCCGACCGCGGCGAGGCGCACGTTCTGCTGTCGACACCCGAGATCAACGGAGAGGCCAATCGGGCCTGGCGGCTGTACCGGCGCCTGGGTTTCATCGACATCATTCGCGGCTACCACTTCGCCGGCGATCCGCGCGCTTTCGCGATTCTGGGCCGGGCTTTGCCTCTCTAAGCCTCTCTGAGCAGTCCGGTCTGGCACGATGACCACGTGCCCGCCCGCTCTCGCCGGATCCGCCAGCTCGCGGTGGTGTTGCTGCTGGTGCTCGTGCTGCCGCTGGCCGTTGGCTGCGTGCGGGTGCGGGCGTCGATCACGGTGTCGCCGGACGACCGGGTGTCGGGCCAGATCGTCGCGGCGGCCAAGCCGCGCAACGCCGACGACAAGGGCCCGCAGCTGCTGAACAACCTGCCGTTCGCGCAGAAGGTCGCCGTCTCGGACTACAACCGCGACGACTACGTCGGTTCGGAGGCTGTGTTCTCGGATCTGACCTTCGCCGAGCTGCCTCAGCTGGCCAACATGAACCGCGACGCCGCGGGCGTCGACATCTCGCTACGCCGGGCGGGCGACCTCGTCATTCTCGAGGGCCGCGCCGACCTCACGTCGCTCAACGATCCGGAGGCCGACGTGTCGTTGTCGGTCGCATTCCCCGGCGAAGTCACCTCGACCAACGGCGACCAGGTGTCGACCGAGGTCGTCGAGTGGAAGCTGCGACCGGGCGTGGTGACCACGATGGACGCCCAAGCCCGCTACACCGACCCCAGCGCGCGTTCATTCACCGGCGCGGCGATCTGGCTTGGCATTGCGTCGCTTCTGGTGGCCGCGATCATCGGCGGTATCGCGTACACGAGTCGGGACCGCTCGCCGCGGCCGACCTGAAAGCTCTACCCTGAGAGCACTCGGGGGCGAGTACCACAAACACTGACCTCGCAGAAAGGGGCGCCCGCTGAGCGTGGATGCAGCAGCGGCACCGTCGGCCGTCGAGTTGGCGGGCGCCGTCACCGACCAATTGCGGGAGTATCTCCGCAGCCGCCGCAGTGACGCCGCGTACATCGGCGCCGACTATGCGGAGTTGACCGCCGCGCTCGAGGAATTCGTGTTGCGCGGCGGCAAGCGGCTACGTCCGGCGTTCGCATACTGGGGCTGGCGCGCGTTGGCCGAAGGGCAGCGCGACCCGCTGGATCCGTCGATGCTGCGGCTGTTCTCGGCTCTCGAGCTTCTGCACGCCTGCGCGTTGGTGCACGACGATGTGATCGACGCCTCGGCCACCCGCCGAGGACTGCCGACGGTGCACCGCCTGTTCACAGACAAGCACCGCAGCAGCCAGTGGCATGGTTCGCCCGAGCAGTTCGGGATTTCGGCGGCGATCTTGTTGGGCGATCTCGCGCTGGTGTGGGCCGACGACATCGTCGCCACCGCGGAGGTACCCGCCGACGCGCAGGCGCGCGTGCGGCGGGTGTGGTCGGCCATTCGGACCGAGGTGCTCGGCGGGCAGTACCTCGACATCGTCGCCGAATCCAGCGGAGCCGAGTCGGTGGCATCGGCGATGACGGTCAACGTCTACAAGACCGCGTCGTACACGATCTCGCGTCCGCTGCAGTTCGGCGCCGCAGTCGCCGCCGACCGACCCGACGTGCAGGCGGCGTTCCACGAACTCGGCACCAACTTGGGTGTGGCCTTTCAGCTGCGTGACGACGTGCTCGGAGTATTCGGCGACCCGGCCGTGACGGGCAAGCCTTCGGGCGATGATCTGCGGTCCGGTAAACGCACCGTGCTTCTGGCCGAGGCCGTCGAGCGTGCCGAGAAGGTCGACCCTGTCGCCGCCAAGCTGCTGCGCACATCCATCGGCACCGACTTGACCGAGCCTCAGGTGAAAGAGCTGTGTTTGGTCATCGAATCGGTCGGAGCGCTGGCCGCCGTCGAGGGCCGCATCGATTCGCTGACCCGCCGCTCACTGGAGATCCTCAACGCCGCGACGATCGACGCTCGCGCCAAGGTCGGCCTCGCCGAGCTCGCCAGATTGGCCGCGAACCGGTCCGCCTAGGAGCATGACAACGCCGACGCCGACGCAGGCCCCGAAAACCGGGCCGGCCCTTCACCTTTGGAGACTGACGTCCTTCACGACGTCGCCGCAGGCGCGGCCCGCGCTGCTCGGCGCCGTGGGTGCGGCGCTGATCACCGCTGGCGGACTCGGTGCGGGCAGCACCCGGGTGCACGATCCACTGCTCGAGTCGCTGCACGTGTCCTGGTTGCGGTTCGGTCACGGCCTGGTGCTGTCCTCGGTGCTGCTGTGGATCGGAGTCGCGCTGATGCTCTTCGCGTGGCTCTGGCTGGGTCGGCGGGTGATCGACCGCACCGCAACGGAATACACGATGGTGGCGACGACCGGCTTCTGGCTGGCACCACTTCTGCTGAGCGTTCCGGTGTTCAGTCGAGACACGTACTCGTATCTGGCTCAGGGTGCGCTGCTGCGCGACGGCTTCGACCCGTATGTCGTCGGCCCGGTCGACAACCCGAACTCGTTGCTGGACAACGTAAGTCCGATCTGGACGACGACGACAGCGCCGTACGGGCCTGCGTTCATCTTGGTCGCCAAGTTCGTCACGATGCTGGTCGGCAACGACGTGGTGGCCGGAACCATGCTGCTGCGGTTGTGCATGCTGCCCGGCCTCGCCCTGTTGATTTGGGCGGCGCCCAGGGTGGCCCGGCACGTCGGCGCCGACGGCGCTACGGCACTGTGGATCTGCGTGCTGAACCCACTGGTGATCATCCATCTGATGGGTGGGGTGCACAACGAGATGCTGATGGTCGGCCTGATGATGGCGGGCATCGCGCTGACCTTCGCTGGACGTCACATCTGGGGTGTCGGGCTGATCGCGGTCGCGGTGGCCGTCAAAGCGACAGCGGGACTGGCCCTTCCGTTCATGGTGTGGGTGTGGATGCGCCATCTTCGCGATCGGCGGGGCCATCGCCCGGTGAAGGCGTTCGCGGCCGCGACGGCGGGATCGGGACTGATTTTCGTCGCGGCCTTCGCGGTGTTGTCCTGGTTGGCCGGCGTCGGCCTCGGTTGGCTGACCGCGCTGGCAGGCTCGGTCAAGATCATCAACTGGCTGACCATACCTACCGCGGCGTCGAACCTGATCAACGCGGTTGGCGGCCTGGTGTTCCCCGTCAACTTCTACGCCGTGCTCGACGTCACCCGGATCATCGGGATCGCGATCATCGCGATTTCACTTCCCGTGCTGTGGTGGCGGTTTCGGCACAGCGATCGCGAGGCGCTGGTCGGCATCGCGCTGGTGATGATCGTGGTGGTGCTGTTCGTCCCCGCCGCGCTGCCGTGGTACTACACCTGGCCGTTGGCGGTGGTGGCGGCGCTCGCGCAGTCGCGAAAGGCGATAGCGGTGATCGCGGGGCTGTCGACCTGGATCACGGTGATCTGGAAGCCCGACGGCGCACACGGCATGTACTCGTGGATCCATGTCCTGCTGGCGACGGCTTGTGCTGCGGCAGCGTGGTATTCGCTGGAGAAGGCGGTCAGTAGGCCATCGCTTGGGCCCGACGCACCACTTCCCGGGCTTGATGCGAATGCAATGCGTCCACGGGACGCGCATTAGCCCGCCGCTCCTTGCTTCCATCCTGGCTGATGGTCAGCGACGGGTCGGGGGTGAACAGCCAGCGCACGATCTCGGTGTCCCGGTAGCCGCCGTCATGCAACACCACGAGCAGCCCCGGCAGGCTCTTCACCACGTGGCCGGTGTCGTCGAAGAAGACCCTGGGCACCACCACCGAGCCCTCGCGGCGCACCGCTACCAGGTGACCGTCCCGCAGTTGCTGATGCACTTTGGTCACGGCAACCCCGAGCAGATTTGCAACGGCAGGTAGGTCGTAAACGGCCTCACCGGGGTCAAGAACGTCGTCGGCGGCCGGAATGCTGCTCACCGCACAAAGTCTAGGACCAAAGGGGTGGCTCGTAACATGTGTTCGGTGGAGGGCCGCCAGCAATCTGACCCGCTTGTGGGGGCGGTGCTGGACGGCCGGTATCGCGTCGAGGTGATGATCGCGACGGGCGGCATGTCCGCGGTGTACCGGGGGCTCGATCTACGGCTCGACCGTCCGGTGGCGTTGAAGGTCATGGACTCCAGGTATGCCGGGGACCAGCAGTTCCTCACCCGGTTTCAGCGCGAAGCCAGGGCGGTGGCCCGGTTGAAGGATCCTGGCCTTGTCGCCGTGTACGACCAGGGGATCGACGGCCAGCATCCGTTTCTGGTGATGGAGCTCATCGAGGGCGGCACGCTGCGCGAGTTGTTGCGTGAACGCGGACCGATGCCGCCGCACGCCGTCGCCGCCGTGCTGCGACCCGTGCTCAGCGGACTGGCGGTGGCGCACCGCGCAGGGCTGGTGCACCGCGACATCAAGCCGGAGAACGTGTTGATCTCCGACGACGGCGACGTCAAGATCGCCGACTTCGGTTTGGTGCGCGCCGTCGCCGAAGCCAAGATCACCTCCACCAGCGTCATTCTGGGCACGGCCGCCTACCTGTCGCCCGAGCAGGTCAGCACCGGCGACGCCGGTCCGCGCAGCGATGTGTACTCGGTTGGAATCCTGACCTACGAACTGCTGACCGGGGTCACGCCGTTCACCGGCGACTCTGCCCTTGCGGTCGCTTACCAACGGATGGACAGCGATGTGCCACCTCCCGGCCGGATGATCGCCGGTGTGCCGGCACAATTCGATGAGTTGGTGGCCCAGTCGACCGCGCGCGAACCCGCTGACCGTTACGCGGACGCCCAGGACATGGGCGCCGATCTCGCCGCGATCGTCGCGGAACTGCGTCTTCCCCCGTTCCGCGTGCCTGCCCCCCGCAACTCAGCACAACATTTGTCAGCGGCGTTGCACCACAACCAGATACACGCTCAGCAGCAGACCACGGAAACCACCGCGCGACCGCCCGTCGCTGCCGTGCTGGCGCCACGGCAGCACACCAGAGAGCTCACTCGCGACGACTGGGTGCCCCAGGAGCCCGAATACGAGCCTGTTTCAGGGCAATTCGCCGGGATCGATTTTGAGAACTTCTACTGGGCCCGACAGCGCGCCAAAAGAGTGCTGTTGTTCTGGCTACTCAGCGTGCTGACGCTGACCGCCCTGATCGCTGCCGCGGCGTGGACGCTGGGCAGCAATATCGGCAATTTGGTCTAGTTCACCGGACGAACGGCACGCCCGGTTGGCAGCGGCCGCTCGCCGCGTGCATCCAGCCATCGTGGCGCGCCAGGAACACCGCCATGCGCCGTCGACCGGACCACCCGCAGGTGCATCCCGCCTTTCGGTCGATGACCGTGACCACCCCGGCAAACGTCGACGCCCCGTCCGGCACGGCGACACTCAACTCGTTCGAATAGTCGACAACTGCGGTGCTCAAGTAATCCCCCACATCCACGTCCTCAACGGCCGCCTGCCCCACGCAACCACCGCTAACAATATTGACAGGGATGCAAGTGATAAATCGGGTGTTTCCCTATCTCGATATTCGGGTGTTGCGGCACGGCGTCGTGAGTACTACAGTCGTAGTGAACATAATTCAACGCATGATGAGATCACGACGAGGTGGAATATGACCGAATCAGTGCTTCCGGTGCTGGTCGTAGGCGCAGGCCCGAGCGGGCTGACGGTGGCGTGCGAACTTGCTCGGCACGGCGTTGCGCCACGGGTCGTCGATCGGGGTCCGGCCCCAGCGACGACATCTCGGGCGCTGGTCGTCCAACCCAGAACGCTGGAGATCTTCGACGACCTCGGGGTGGCTGACCAAGCGATCGCGGCGGGCACCTCGGCGTCGACCCTGACTGTCACATTCGCGGACAAGATGGTCGAGTTGGAATTCGCCGACCAATTGACCGGTCCGCAGAACCTCACCGCATACCCCGAACCGCGCACACTGTCGCAGCACCACACCGAGCGCATCCTCACCGAACTGCTGGCCGATTACGGCGTCACGATCGACCGGGGGCTGGCGCTGACCGACCTCACCCAGGACGGCGAGACGGTGACCGTATCGCTGCGCGGTGAGGACGGCTCCGTCGAGACACTGCGGTGCCGGTGGGTGATCGGGTGCGACGGCGCACACAGCGCGGTCCGCAAGGCGACAGGCATCCCGTTCGCCGGGTCCACGTATCGCGACGAGTTCATCATGGCCGACGCCGAACTCGACTGGAAGCTGCCGCACGGTGGGCTCTACGGATTCCCAAGTCCTGCAGGTATTTTCGCAGCATTCTCAATGCCAGGCGAGAACCGCTACCGGATCTTCGGCAACTTCCCGCCCGGACAACAGGGTCCGAGCGTCGAGTACAGCGAACCGACCCACGAAGAGTTCCAGGCGATGGTCGACGCGCGTGTCCCGTTCCCGGCGAAGGTCGTCAAAGAACACTGGGTGACGCGGTACCGGGTACACAGTCGCACCGTGCCGCGATACCGCGACGGGCGGGTGTTCCTCGTCGGCGACGCCGCGCACGTGCACAGCCCTGCCGGCGCGCAGGGCATGAACACCGGGATCCAGGATGCATACAACCTGGCCTGGAAGCTCGCCCTGGTCGAGCGCGGACTCGCCGACGCCGGATTACTGGACAGCTACCAGCAGGAGCGCCACCCGATCGGCGTCCAACTGCTCAAGACCACCGACCGGATTTTCTCGGTGTTCGGCGGGCAGAACCCGCTGGCCCGCCTGGCCAGGGGTCGCGTTGCGCCCGTGCTCGCAGGCCGTCTGCTCACCATGTCCTGGCTGCGCAGGCGGTTCATCGGCCTGCTGGCGCAACTGCGTCTTCGCTATCCGGACAGCGCCCTGAACGCCGAGGACGGTTCGGGCTGGCGTGACGCGCCCGCGCCCGGTGACCGCGCACGCGAGGCCGATGTGACGATCGACGGCAGACACGGCCATCTGTACGAAGTGTTCCGCGGCACCCAGCACACCGTGTTGCTGTTCACCGGCCTCGACGACGAGGCCCGGCCTGCCGTGGAACTGTGTCGGATCGCCGAGCAGATCGAGCAGAGCTATCCCGGCTTGGTGAAAGCGCGCGTCATCACCGCCGAGGAATCTGCGAATCACCCCGCGGCACTTGGTGATCCGGCCGGGACCGCGCACCGTCAATACGGGATCACGTCGGCAGCGGCGTTCGTGATCCGGCCCGACAAGTACATCGGCTATCGGGGTCGCACTGTCGACCGCGATCGGTTGATGGCAGACCTCACACGACGACTGCCCCGGTTCAATCGCGGAGCATCTCCGCTCCTGTTCAATCGCGGAGCATCTCCGCGACCAAGAACGCCAACTCCAGGCTCTGCTGCGTGTTGAGCCGCGGATCGCAGGCCGTTTCGTAGCGGCCCGCCAGGTCGGAGTCCGAGATGTCCTGCGCCCCGCCCAGACACTCGGTGACGTTCTCACCGGTGATCTCGACGTGGATGCCGCCGGGGTGCGTGCCAAGCGCACGGTGCACCTCGAAGAAGCCCTGCACCTCGTCGACGACGCGGTCGAAGTGGCGGGTCTTGTAGCCGGTCGAGCTCTCGTGTGTGTTGCCGTGCATCGGGTCGCACTGCCAGATCACCTGATGCCCGGTGGCCTGAACCTTCTCGATGATCGGCGGCAGCAGGTCGCGCACCTTGTTGTTGCCGAGCCTGCTGACCAGCGTCAGCCGGCCCGGCTGGTTGTGCGGATCGAGCCGCTCCACGTATTCGACAGCAAGTTCCGGCGTCATCGTTGGACCGATCTTGACCCCGATGGGGTTCGCGATCACCTCGGCGAACGCGACATGGGCGCCGTCGAGTTGGCGGGTGCGCTCGCCGATCCACACGTAGTGCGCGGACAGGTCGTAGAGGCGCGGCTCGGGGTTCTCCAGCGGGTACTCCGTCGACAGCCTCAACATGGCGCGCTCATAGTCGAGCACCAAAGCCTCATGGCTGGCGTAGATTTCGGCGGTTTGCAGGTTGCGGTCGTCGACGCCGCAGGCGCTCATGAACGTCAGTCCGCGGTCGATCTCACCGGCCAACGCCTCGTAGCGGGCGCCGGCGGGCGAGGTCCTGACGAACTCGCGGTTCCAGTCGTGTACCGCGTGCAGCGACGCCAGTCCCGACGCGGTGAGCGCGCGCACCAGATTCATCGCCGCGCTGGCGTTGGCGTATGCCCGCACCAGTCGCGACGCGTCGTGTTCGCGGACAGCGGCGTCAGGCGCGAACCCGTTGATCATGTCGCCGCGGTAGGACTTCAGGCCAAGCGCGTCGATGTCCGATGACCGCGGCTTGGCGTACTGACCCGCGATGCGTGCGACCTTGACCACCGGCACGCTGGCGCCGTAGGTGAGCACCACCGCCATCTGCAGCAGCGTGCGGATGTTGGCCCGGATGTGAGGTTCGGTGTTGTCGGTGAACGTCTCGGCGCAGTCGCCGCCCTGCAGCAGGAACGCCTCACCGCGGGCGACATCTGCCAGCAGGCCGCGCAGCCGCTCGATTTCGGCGGGCACCGTCACCGGCGGGACACTCTCCAGCACCGTGCGCATCATCTTGGCCGATTCGGCGTCCCAGCTGGGCTGCTGCGCCGCGGGCTTGGCCAGCGCGGCGTCCAGCCGATGCCGCAGCTCATCCGGTAGCGGAGGCAGCGGAGGCAGCTGGTCGATGGGTACGTCGACGGTCCAGTTCACCCGTTCATGGTAACGGGCGCGCACACCTGCTTTTCACCGCTGGGCCGGCGCTCCTTTACTGGTCATCAGGCGAAACCGCACCAGGTTGTGTTTGGCGTCGACGAGGGCGTCATGAGCATCGCGTGGTCGCGGCGGCATTCGTGGCGAACCGCGGTCCTCCCAGAACTGGCGTAGCTCGCGCGTGAAGCGCGGGATCGCCGGAGGCAGGTCGGTCATCGGCCCCCACAGCTGGCACAGCACCACATGGTCATATGCGCCGACCCAGGCCCACAACTCGATGGGTTCGTCGCCGTCGACGCCGAAGAAGTCCTCGAGTTCCGTCCGGATCTGCCTGCGCGAGCGCCACAGCGGCGAAGCGGGCGACGGCAGCTTGGGCAGCACGTGCTTACGCACCCAGCTGCCCGCCCGCTCGGGGTCGAATTCCGTTGAGATTGCGTAGTATTCGCGGCCGTCCTCCGCCGCCACCCCGATCGAGATCAACTCGATGGTGCGGCCGTTGTCGATGAACTCGGTGTCGTAGAAATACCTCACGCCTACAACACCTGAGCCGTTTCCCGGTTGGCAGACCGCGGCTGCGGTGCCGCGGCGGCGTGAATCTCGCGGTCGAGCTGCTGATCGACCTCGCGGTCGTTCGGAAAGTGCGGCTCTCCCGCGATCACATGCTGCAACCACAGCTTGGCCTGGACCACAGGCCTGCGCAGTCGGCGTTCCCGCTCGAGGGCGCGGTGCATCTTCCGCGGCTTGTTCGCGTACCGCCACCGCGCCCAGGGTGCGTGCGGCCGCGACAGCCTGATGGCTCCGAGGAACAGCAGCGGTGTGATGAACATCCCGACCAGTCCGGTCCACACCTTTCCTTTGAGCAGCACGACCACCGCGAACAGCAGCGTCAGCACCGCGGCCGCGATCACCAGGGCGCGGGCCTGCAGGCTCTGGTCTTCGCGCCAGATGGTGACGTCGAAGAACGACAGCGGGTTGAACCCGAGGATCAGCAGACCCGCTACCGCCACCGCGGCGAACACCGCGTCCACCGACGTGCGACCGTCTTCGGCCCAGTAGACGTCCTGCAGGTGCAGGATGAGCGCGAACTCATCGAGCACCAACGCCGCACCGATGCCGAAAAATGTTGCTGCCACGGTGAATTCGGGTACGCCCCCGTCGACCGCCAGGGTGACCATCGAGACGCCGGCGATCATGACCAGGATCACGCCGATCACCACGTGGTGGATGTGCAACCCGCCGCCTGCGGAAATGTTGCGCGGCTGCCACCACTTGCGCGGGGCATCGCTGTCGGGGTGGTTGCGGATGTACCGCACGATCGTGCGGGTGACAAAGAACGTCAGGATGAACGCGACGAGGCAGAACACCAGCGGTAGCCGGCCATGCGGGATCGACAGATCCAGGCTGAACGTCGCGTGCACGCAGAAAACTTACGCCGAGGTGCGCGTGTCAGGGTCGGGATACCGCCCGACTCGCCGGTCGGCACCGATACGCTGGTCTGCGACATGAGTAATCGGCGGTCGCCCGGCGGGGCTGTTTGGTGGCCCACACTCGCCTGGCGGCTGTTCCAGGCGCTCACGCTGGCGGCGGTGGTGTGGGCGGGCTGGCGACTGCTCGGCCATATTCCCTACCGCATCGACATCGACGTGTACCGCATGGGTGGCCGCGCGTGGCTCGACGGCCGTCCGTTGTACGCCGACGGCGCGATGTTCCACACCCGCGGCGGCCTTGACCTGCCGTTCACCTATCCGCCGCTGGCCGCTGTCGCGTTCGCGCCGTTCGCGTGGCTGACGCTGAACGTGGCCAGTGTCGCGATCACGCTGACCACGCTGGTGCTGCTGATCGCATCGATGGTGATTGTGCTGACCGGGTTGGACGTGATGTCGTCACTGGGTCAGCGCTGCTGGCTGGCGGCCGCGATCGTCGCGCCTGCCATCATCTACCTGGAGCCCATCCGGTCGAACTTCGACTTCGGCCAGATCAACGTCGTGCTGATGACGCTGGTCATCGTCGACTGCGTGCCGCGCAAGACGCCGTGGCCGCGCGGCATGCTGCTGGGTGTCGCGATCGCGCTGAAGCTCACCCCCGCGGTGTTCCTCCTTTACTTCCTGCTGCGCCGCGACACCCGCGCGCTGGTGGTGACCGTCATCTCGGCGGCCGCCGCCACACTGGCCGGATTCGCGCTGGCATGGAAGGACTCGTGGGAGTACTGGACCGACACGGTCCGCAACACCGACCGGATCGGCACCGCGACGCTGAACACCAACCAGAACATCGCGGGCGCACTTGCCAGGTTGGGCCTCAGCGAGGGCGAGCGGTTCGTGCTGTGGACGGTGGCCTGCTTCGCCGTGCTCGGGCTGACGGTGTGGGCGGTGCGGCGGGTGCTACGCGCAGGCCAACCGGTGCTGGCGTTGATCTGCGTGGCGATGTTCGGCCTCGTGGTATCGCCGGTTTCGTGGTCGCACCACTGGGTGTGGGCACTGCCGACGCTGGTGGTGATGATCGTGCTGGCCGTCCGGCAGCGGCATATCGGGCTCGCCGCGGTGGCCGCGGCGGGTATCGCGTTGATGGTCTGGACGCCGATTCCACTGATGCCCGAGCACCACGAAACGTCGGCCTCGTTGTGGCGTCAGCTCGCCGGTGGGTCATACGTCTGGTGGGCGATCGCCTTGATCGCGGTGGTGGGCTCGGTGTCCGCGCGGTCTGGCGCTCGGTCGGTCAGCCCGCAGCTGCTTCCGGCATCCGCGCCGGCGGCTTGAAGGCCGCCTCAGCTTTTCCCTCTTTGACATCGGCGGCGTACAGGTCGACGTAATCCTGACCGGACAGTCGCATCAGCTCGTACATGACTTCGTCGATCACGGCCCGCTCGATGAACCGATTGCCGGCAAGCCCCTCGAACCGGCTGAAATCCATCGGCTTGCCGAACTTGACCTGAACCCGGCCGAACCGCCACATCTTGCTGCCTGGCGGGTTGACGACGTTGGTTCCGACCATCGCGACGGGAATGACGGGGACACCGGATTCCAGCGCCAGCCGGGCAAGGCCGGTCTTGCCCTTGTACAGCCGCCCGTCGGGCGATCGGGTGCCCTCGGGGTACATGCCGAGCAGCTTGCCCTCTTCGAGGATCCGCTCTGCCGTGGTGAGCGCAGCCTGCGCGCTGTCGGCGTCGGTCCTGTCGATCGGCACCTGCCCGGCGGCGGTGTAGAACCACCGCTGAAACCAGCCCGAGAGCCCGGTGCCGGTGAAGTATTCGGCCTTGGCGAGAAAGGTGATCCGGCGCGACACCACGAGCGGCAGGTAGAAGCTGTCGGCAACGGCAAGGTGGTTACTGGCGAGGATCATCGGGCCGGACTGCGGAACATATTCCAGCCCTTCGACTTTCGGGCGTCCCAGCAACGACAGCAACGGGCCCATGAAGACGTACTTGAAAAGCCAGTACCACATGGACCCTCCCCACCAACGGAGCACCGGACGGTGCTTTGCGACAACTTTACCCACGCAGTGTGGATGCGACCACACGGCCGCGGCTCACTCCTCCACGGTCACAGGTATGTGTTGATAGCGCCCAGGGCCGTTCGTCGGAGGTTCGCCACCAGCGGGACCGTCCGGGGACGGCGGCGGTTCACCGGGTGGAGTCGGCGGTGCACCCCCGCCGTTCTCGACCAGCGCGCGCACCACCGCCAACAGGGCCACGCTGTGCTCGGCGATCACGTCTAGCAGCGGGTGCTGCTCCCCCGCGACCAGTGCCGCCAGCGCACACACCGGGCACCACACCTGCTGGCACGCACCCGTCCCGTCTGCGCTACCGGCCGCCCGCGCGGCCGCCAGACGCACGAGGGGGTCGAGCTTGTCGAGGATGGTCTGGGCCAGCTGCCGCAGTTCGGGGCCGATATCCCCGTGAGGCCCGGTCACGCTGGCCACACCTCCGGATTCGGTCGAAATCGCACGGTCAGTTCACTGCCCTTCAGCTGCGCATCCATCACGATGCATCGCCGTAGGACGGACGCCAGCCGAACCCGGCGCCGCATACCGCCTGCGCCGATGATCAAGTCGTCGTCGACCCGGCCCAGCGTCAAGGCGGCGGAATCGACCTGCGGCAACTCTAGCCGCAAGCGGTACACCGATTCGAGCCCCGCCCCCGACTCGCGGTCCACGATCGGCCGCAGCGGCCCTGGCGGAGGCGATCCGTCGCGCCGTCGGGCGCAGTCGAGTAGTTCGCCGAGGGCCTTGGGACCGATCGGTTCGCCGGCCAGGTGCGGTACCAACACCAGCTGCACGTCGCCGATGGTGTTGTCCAGCTCGTCGAGCACAGCCTGCTGGTCGGAGATGCGCTCGGAATACCAGTCGAACGCCGGATGGTCGGGCAAGTTGCGATACTCATACGAATCGTCTTGTACCAGAATCTGATTCACGATCAATTCGTCGATCCGCACGCCCATCAAGGCCAGCGAGCCCAGCGTGCGGACGGACTCCGCGGCGACCACCCGTTCGGCCGTCATGACCAGGTGGGCACTGACGCGTTGGCCGTCGGTGAGCAGCGAACCCAACTGCTCGGTCCCGGCGCTGATGCGTTCGACCAGCTCGACGATCGCCGCGGTCCTGGTGTCGTCGCTGGACAGTCGCCGATGCCGCGGCCACGCGCGTTCCAGATACAAACCGAACGTCGCGGGCAGGGTGAGCATTCGCATGGCGTCGGCGGTCGACGCGCAGTCGACGACGATGTGGTCCCATTGTCCCGAGGCCGCGAGTTCGCCGACCTCGTGCAGGCCGAGCACCTCCTGGATGCCGGGCAGCGCCGAAAGTTCTTCCGGCGCAATGTCTCCTAGATCGGATTCGGGAAACCGGCCGGACAACAACCCCGCGACCTCGCGCCAGCGTGCCGCCAGCAGGGCCAGGGTGTCCAGCGCGAGCGCATCGAGGAAGCCACCCCCGACGTCGGCGTCATCGGCAAGCACCCGAGTGGGATCGCGCCGCCCCGTGGGTATGATCGTGCAACCCAGCACGTCGCCGGTCGAGTGCGCCTGGTCCGTCGAGACGATCAGCACCCGCTGCCCGGCGCGCGCATCACGCACCGCGGTGGCGGTGGCCAATGTCGACTTACCTACCCCGCCCTTGCCGACGAAGAGACTGATCCGGGCACTGGTCGGGGTGCCAGACTCAGTCAGCCTCGACTCGTTTCTTGAGGTCCTTCAATGCGGTATCGGTCAGCCTGCGCTCGGCCTTGCGTTTGAGCAGGCCGATCATCGGGATGATCAGGTCGACCGAGAGTTCGTAGGTGACGTCGGTGCCGGAACCCTTGGGCGACAGCCGATATGCGCCGTCCAATGACTTCAGAAGCGAGCTGGACACCAGGCTCCACTTCACCGACTTGCGGTCTGCGGGCCAGTCGTAGGACAGCACCATGGTGTCCTTGAGGACGGTCGCGTCGAGCACTAGGCGGGCGGTCTTCGGGTAGCCCTCGGTATCGGCCTCGAGGACCTCGGTCTCCTTGTACTCAGCGACCCAGTCCGGATAGGAGCCGATGTCGGCGATGACGTCCATCACCGTCGAAGGATCGGCATCGATGTAGATGGTCTGCGCCGTCTTGTCCGCCACGTTAAAAACCTACCTCCCCCTGCTTGCTTCGGCCGAAGTATCAGGCCAGCCGCGAGACGCCCACCGGGCGTGTCGCCTCCAGTATCCGCTTCACCTCGAAGGCCATGTTCTTGCCCGCCACCCGGCGGCGATGGTTCATCTTCGCCAGGTTCATCTTGGCCAGTTGCCACGCAGCCACCCCCGACGGTTCAGCGTGCAGAAAATAGTGCAGCACCACCCCATCGAGGACGGGTTCCAGCCAGATCTCCATCGTGCCGGTCAGCGCACCGGCCACCGTCCAGCGGTGGCCCTTGTCGGCGCGGTCCTCGACCACGGTGAGCAGCAGGTCCGGCCACCAGCGCCGCCAGCAGGCGGGATCGCCGACGGCCCTGCCCACCTCGACAGGATCGGCCGCGATGAAGGTCTCGTCGGCGATCTGGATGCTGTTCATGGCGTCAAGCTTCACATATGCCCCGACCACCCCCGACGGTGGCCGACTAGGCTGTGGACGTGCGTGAATACAGTGTGCCCGCCACATTCACCGTCGGTGAGCACGACAGCATCGTCAGTTCGGTGTTCAGTCACGGGCGCGACGACCCGGACCACGTGATCTTCCAGCGCCTTGTCGACGGTACATGGACGAATGTCACATGCAAGGAAGCCGCGGGTCAGATCCGTTCGGCTGCACTGGGTTTGATCGCAGAGGGCGTCCAGCCCGGCGACCGGGTCGCGGTGTTTTCGGCGACGCGCTACGAATGGCCGATCCTCGACCTCGCGATCCTGTCGGTGGGCGCGCTGACCGTGCCGATCTACGAGACCAACTCGGCCGAGCAAGTGCGGTTCGTGCTGCAGGATTCCGGCGCCGTGCTGATCTTCGCCGAGACGGACGCGCACGCCGACAAGATCGAGCATTTGGCGCAGGAACTGCCCGAGCTTCGCAAAGTCTTCCGGATCGACGGTTCCGGCCCGCAGGCGCTCGATGCGCTGGCGGAGGCCGGCGCCTCGGTTGACGAGAAGGAACTCGACAACCGGCTGGCCGGGATCAGGTCCGCTCACCCCGCGACCCTGATCTACACCTCGGGCACCACGGGCCAGCCGAAGGGCTGCCAACTCACCCACTCCAATCTCATGTATGAGATCCGCGGCGCGAAGGACTGCTTCCCGACGCTGCTGGACAAGGGCGAGCGGATGCTGGTGTTCCTGCCGCTGGCCCACGTGCTGGCCCGCGCCATCACGTTGGCGTGCTTCGCACACAAGGTCACGCTCGGCTTCACCAGTGACATCAAGAACCTGGTGCCGACGTTCGGGGTGTTCAAACCGACGCTGGTGGTGTCGGTTCCGCGGGTGTTCGAAAAGGTCTACAACACCGCCGAGCAGAACGCCCGCAACGACGGCAAAGGGCGCATCTTCGACATGGCGGCCAACACCGCGATCGAGTACAGCCGGGCGCAAGATTCCGGCGGCGCAGGGCTGCTGCTGCGCGCCAAGCACGCCGTGTTCGACCGGCTGGTGTACGGCAAGCTGCGGGCGGCCCTCGGCGGCGAGTGCCGCGGTGCGATCTCCGGCGGCGCGCCGCTGGGTGCCCGGCTCGGACACTTCTACCGCGGCGTCGGTCTGACCATCTACGAAGGTTACGGACTCACCGAGACCAGCGCGGCCATCACCGTCAACAAGATCGACGATGTGAAGATCGGATCCGTTGGAAAGTTGTTGCCCGGCAACAGCATGCAGCTCTCCGACGACGGCGAACTGCTCGTCAAGGGCGGCGTGGTGTTCAGCGGTTACTGGCACAACGACCAGGAGACCGACGCGGTCTTCAGCAACGGCTGGTTCCACACCGGTGATCTGGGCGCGATCGATGACGACGGCTTTTTGACCATCGTGGGGCGCAAGAAGGAGATCATCGTCACCGCCGGCGGCAAGAACGTCGCCCCTGCGATCCTCGAGGACCGGCTGCGTGCGCATCCGCTGATCAGCCAGGCGATGGCCGTCGGTGACAAGCAGCCGTTCATCGCCGCGCTGATCACCATCGACCCCGAGGCCTTCCCCGGTTGGAAGGAACGCAACGGCAAGGACGCAGCAGCCACCGTCGGCGATCTGGCCTCAGACCCTGATCTCGTGGCCGAGGTCGAGCGGGCTGTCAAGGAGGCCAATCAGGCGGTGTCCAAGGCCGAGGCGATTCGCAAATTCCGCATCCTGCCAGTCGATTTCACCGAGGACACCGGTGAGCTGACCCCCACCCTGAAGGTCAAGCGCAAAGTGGTCGCCGAGAAGTTCGCCGGCGACATCGACGCTCTGTACCGCTAAAGCAATTCGGCGAGGCGTTGCGCCTTGCCGCTCCACTGCCAGTTCTCGATGACCCAGCGCCTGCCGGCTTCGCCCATGCGCGCGGCGCGGTCCGGATCGGCGAGCAGGTCGCCGACCGCTGCCGCGATCGCGCCGACGTCCCAGCCGTCGACCACCACACCCGTCTCGCCGTCGAGGACCGTCTCGGGCGCCCCGCCGGACCGGCCCGCCACCACCGGCACACCCGTCGACGACGCCTCGAGGAAGACGATGCCGAGGCCCTCGACGTCCAGGCCCGCACCGCGGGTCCGGCACGGCATCGCGAACACGTCGGCCATCGCGTGGTGGGCGGGCAGTTCGTCGCCGGGCACCCCTTCGGTGAACACCACGTGCTCGGCCACCCCGAACCTGTGCGCCAACCGCCGCAGCGACGCCAGGTAGGGGCCGCCGCCGACCACCACCAGGGCCGTGCCCGGCGCCCGCTGGCGGATCGCGGGCATCGCCCGGATCAGCATGTCCTGGCCCTTTCGCGGCACGAGCCGGGATACGCACACCACGACCGGCCGCTGCCCCAGCCGGTAACGGGCGCGCAATTCGGCTCTTGCCACCTCGTCGGGCGCGAAGCGGTCGGTATCCACGCCGGGCGCCAGGTGCTCGAGCGCGGCTCGCGGCCCGAACGCCGAAGCGAACCGCTCGCGCGTGTACCGGCTCACGTAGGTGACGACGTCGGTGTCAGTCCCTATGCGCCGCAACGCAGTTCGGGCCACCGGCAGCATCGACCAGCCGACCTCGTGGCCGTGTGTGCTGGCGATGACGCGGCCGGCGCCCCCACCGCGGGCCAGCGGTGCCATCAACGCCAGCGGCGCGGCCGCGCCGAACCAGACCGTGTCGGCGTCGTGACTCCTGATCAGCTTGCGCATCCGGGTCGCCACCGACGGCTCGGGCAGCATCAGTGTGCCCGGATGGCGCACCACCTCGTAGGCCGCCGCTCGGTCGAAGTCTTCTGCGCCTTTCCATTTCGGCGCGTAGACGGTCAGCTGGTGCGTACCCGCGGCCATCAGATGGTCGACGAGGTTCTGCAGATACGCCTGAATGCCGCCGCGTCGCGGCGGGAAGTCATTGGTGACCAGCAGGACTCGGCTCATCCAGTTGAGCCGGACATCCAGTGTCGCCACCGGGTGAGAACCGCGGGTAGGTCGGCGCCGAGGGTCTGGCGGACGGCGGCCGCGGCGTCCGGATGGCCGGGGCTGCCAGCCCGTAGATATAGCGCCCGCAGGGTGTCCGTGCCGTATTCGTCCGCGACGAACCGGGCGAACCACCAGGCGTGGTCGTAGGCCTCGGACTGATTGGGCCCCGACATCTCCGCGTCGGTCGGCAACTCCCATGCCGCGGCGTCCACCGGCCGCGGCGCGGGTGGACGGCCGACGTAGTCGGCCACTCCCTCGGTCAGCCAGCGCGGCGCGTCGGCGGCGGTTCTGGCGCGCGACGCGTAGTGGAAAAGCTCGTGACGCAGCACGATTCGCAGTGACGCATCGCTGATGCCTGCCGCGCCGGGTGCGAACATGATGCGTTGAGCGGTGGTGGTGGCGGCGATGTCGGAACCCCCGCCCGCCAGAGCGCCGAACTCGGCGTTCGAACCGGCCGCCACGATCACGACGTCGCGCGGCCAGTCAGGACCCCAGAACGCGGTGACCGCTGTTGCCGCGTCGGCCATCTCAGTTCCCACGCGGGCGAGCAGCGGTGCCGTGCGCGGGCCGGCCATGCCGACGAGGTGGACGGTGCGGCCGTCGCCGAGGACCACGGTGGTCGATGCCGCGGTCGGGGTGGTGAGCGACGCGGGCGCGGCGACCACAGGCTCGGCGGGTTCGGCTTGCGGCCTGCCGACCAGCAGCAGCCCGCAGATCAGTTCCGTGGCCAGGATTGCCGCAAGCCGACGACGGTCAGTAGCGGCGGATGTTGTGAATCGGCGCATTGTCGACCGGAGCGACTCGCACCGGCGTGCCGTACGTGGAGGCATGCACCATCATGCCGTCACCGATGTAGATGCCCACGTGTGAGGCGTCCGAGTAGTACGTGACCAGATCGCCGGGCTGAATCTGATCCATCGATACCGCCTGCCCGCCCTGGGCCAGTGCCTGGCTGGAGTGCGGCAGCGAGATACCGGCCTGCTGGAACGACCACATCACCAGTCCGGAGCAGTCGAATTGGCCTGGACCCGACCCGCCCCACACATAGGGCGAGCCGATCCGGCTCAGCGCGGCCTGGATGATGGTCGCCGCCTCAGGCGACCCGCCGCCGGGATTGTCGCCAGGTGGCGCCATGTCGCCGGGCGGGATGCCCTCCGGAGGGGCGGCCAGGATGCCGGGATCTGCCGGTGGCGGCGCTTCCGCAGGCGGCGGCGCGGGCGCGGGAGCAGGCGGCAACGCCGCGAGGGCGTCGCGCTGCGCGGGAGTGAGCACCTGGTACTGGGACTTGACCACGGCGATCTGCACCTGCAGCTTGCTTTGCTTGGATTGCAGGTCGGCGCGCACCGCGGCGGCCTGCTCGGCGGCGGTCTTGGCGTCGGCGGCCGACTTCGCCGATGCCTGTTCGGCCAGCGCGGCCTGCGCACCGAGGTTCCGGTAGTTCTTCATCTGCGCCGACATCTCGGATGCCATCACCCGCTGTACCGACAGCTGGTCGATCAGCCCCTGCGGCGAGGTGGCGGTCAGCATCGCGTCCAGACCGTCGGTCCTGCCGCCCATGTACTGCGCGGCAGCTAATTTGTCGACTGCGCCCTGGAAGGTTGCCAACTGGGCTTTGGCCGATTCGACGGCCGCGACGTCCGAGGCGTGCTTTGCTTCGGCCGCCTTCTGCGCTGCCAGCTTGTTGGTCAGATCCAGCTGAGCGGAGTGCATCGCTTCGGTGGTCTGTTCGGCTTGGCGGGACAGCTCGTTGAGCTTTGCCAGTGCGTCATCGGCCGGATCGGCCTGCACATGCCCGGCGAGAATGCCTCCGAATAGCGTCAACCCAGCTATCGCCCCTACAACCGGTTTCCGAAGTGCCTGAACTCCACGTGTGATCCCGCGCGTGCGGCTGAGCCTCAAGATTTGCGTCCTTCAGATGCTGTGACGAAACCGCGTCAAACTGCCCTTAGGTCTCAGATAGGTTACGAAACGGCCTCGGGCTTGTCCAACAGAAGACGCAAATTTAACAGCTGCCTCAGAGATCGTTATCAACGACCCTGTCAACGAATGTGCTTAAGCCACGCCGGAATCGCCGTGCCGGCGAATCGGCACCAGCCGTAGCCGCGGCGCCAAACCGACATCGGCGAGCACCTCGAGGGCGCGCCGCTCATCGTCCAGCAACGTCTCGGGGACGCCGAGCAACACGCTGACGACACAGTCCTGGCATCCGGGACCGCGCACCGCGCAGTCGTCGCAGTCGATCTTCACCGTGCCCGTCTGGTTGCCCATCTGCCCCGTCCTCTCAATCGGTCTTGTCCGCACGGTATCGAGGACCACCGACAATTTCGTCTGCGTGGCAACGCGTTGCTGTCGGTACCGGTGCCTACCTTCAGCGCATGGGCCAGCTGAGCTTCGCGGATGTGGATCCGCTCTCAGATGTGACCCTTCGGCAGACCACCTTCGTCGTCGTCGACCTGGAAACCACCGGTGGCCGCCCATCCGGGGACAACCACGACGCGATCACCGAGATCGGCGCGGTCAAGGTGCGCGGCGGCGAGGTGCTCGGTGAGCTGGCCACCCTGGTCGACCCCCAGCGCGGCATCCCGCCGCAGATCGTCGCGCTGACCGGTATCACGTCGGCGATGGTCTGCAATGCCCCCACCATCGAGTCGGTGCTGCCGTCGTTTCTGGAGTTCTCCCGCGGCGCGGTGCTGGTCGCGCACAACGCAGGCTTCGACATCGGCTTCCTGCGCGCCGCCGCCGAACGCCTCGACCTCACCTGGCCCAAACCGCCGGTGCTGTGCACCGTGAAACTGGCCAGGCGGGTGCTCACCCGCGACGAGGCACCCAGCGTGCGACTGTCTGCACTGGCTCGGCTGTTCGGTGCGACCACCACCCCGACGCACCGCGCCCTCGATGACGCCCGCGCCACCGTCGATGTGCTGCACGGGCTGATCGAGCGGGTGGGCAACCAAGGCGTGCACACCTACGTCGATCTGCGGTCGTATCTGCCCGACGTGACACCGGCCCAGCGCAGCAAGCGCCATCTCGCCAAGGCATTGCCGCACCGGCCGGGCGTCTACCTGTTCCGCGGGCCGTCGGCCGAGGTGCTCTACGTCGGGACAGCGGTCGATCTCCGCAGACGAGTCGGCCAGTACTTCAACGGCGCCGATCCGCGGACTCGGATCAAGGAGATGGCGTCGCTGGCCACCGCGGTCGACTACGTCGAGTGCGCGCATGACCTCGAGGCGGGCGTGCGTGAGCTGCGCCTGCTGGCCGCACACGCACCGCCGTACAACCGCAGGTCGAAGTTTCCGCGACGGTGGTGGTGGGTGACGCTGACCGACGAACCGTTTCCGCGGTTTTCGGTTGTGCGTAATCCCGAGCGCGACAATGCGATTGGACCCTTTCGCGTCCGCAGCGAGGCGGCGGAGACCGCCGCACTGCTGGCCCGGTTCACCGGCGTCCGGACGTGCACTGCCCGGCTGGGCCGCTCCGCACTGCACAGGTGCCCCGAACGCGAGGTGTCACCATGTCCAGCGCCGCAGGGCGTCACCCCGACGCAGTATGCCAGCGCCCCCGCCCGCGCCGTCGAGTTGATCGAGGGCAGCGACAACCGGGCGCTGTCCGCGGTGCTCGCCCATGTCGCCGACCTCGCCGAGCACAGGCGCTACGAGACCGCCGCCCGGTTGCGGGACCATGCCGCCGCGGCCATCGACGCGCTGTGGCGCGGTCAACGGCTGCGGGCGCTGGTCGCCGTGGACGAATTGGTCGCCGCGCGAAGGGACGGCGACGGCGGCTGGCACCTCGCAGTCATCAGGCACGGTCAGCTGGCCGCCGCGGGGCACGCCAAACGCGGGGTGCCGCCCATGCCGGTCATCGACGCCATATCGCTTGGCGCACAAGCAGTTATGCCAACCACGGCGCCGCTGGGCGGTGCGCTGGTCGAGGAGACCGCGTTGATCGCCCGCTGGCTGGCGCAACCGGAAGTGCGCATCGTGCGGGCCGACCCGGGCTGGGCATCGCCACTGGCGGCGGCGGGCCGGTGGGCGGCATGGGCGGGATCGGCGCGGTCGGCTCGCGCGGCAGCCGAAAAAAGCCTTGGCTCAAGCTTTTTGGGTGAACCGCACCCAACGCGCGAGCAGCTTTTCGGCCGCCCCGGAGTCGATCGCGTCGGCGGCACGAGCCAGACCCGACTCCCAGGCGGGCACCCATTTGGCGTCGCTGGCTAGTCCCGCGTGGGCCACCATCGCGCCTGCCGCGTTCAGCACGACGGCATCGCGGACCGGCCCCTTGGCGCCGCCGAAGACCGATCGGACCTCCGCGGCATTGGATTCCGCGTCGCCGCCGACCAGTTCGGAGATGTCCGCGCGCGGGAAACCGAACGCCGCGGGGTCAAACGTCAGCCGCTCGACGGTGCCCGCCTGAACCCGCCAGATGGTGCTGGTGGTCGTGGTGGTCAGCTCGTCGAGGCCGTCGTCGCCATGCACGACCAACACGCTGGACCGGCGGGTGGCGAACACGCCCGCCATCACCTCGGCGAGTTCGCCCCACGCGCAGCCGATCAGGCCCGCCCGAGGAGACGCCGGATTGGTCAGCGGCCCCAGCAGATTGAAGACGGTCGGCACGCCGATCTCGCGGCGCACCACGCTGGCGTGCCGGTACGAGGGGTGAAAGTGCGGCGCGAACGCGAAGCCGATCCCGACCTCGGCGACGCTGCGCGCGACGTCGTCGGGCCCGAGGTCGATGCGCACACCAAGCGCCTCGAGCGTGTCGGCGCCGCCGGACAACGACGACGCCGCGCGATTCCCGTGCTTGATCACCGGCACACCGGACGCGGCCACCACGATCGCCGCCATCGTCGACAGATTGACGGTGTTTGCTCCGTCTCCCCCGGTGCCGACCACGTCGACGGTCTCGTTGCCGATCCCGTGGGTGGGCACCCGGCGCGCATGCCTGAGCATCACGTCGGCCATCTCGGTCACCTCGCCCGACGTCGGGCGCTTCATCTTCATCGACACCGCGAAGCCCGCGATCTGCGCCGGCGTCGCCGCCCCGGTCATGATTTGGTCCATCGCCCATCCGGCCTGCCCTGGGGCAAGCGCCTGACCTGTGGTCAAGCGGCCAAGGACCTGCGGCCACGTCTGAGCGTTGGAAGAAGTCACGCGCCGATTATGACGAATTGCCAACCCGGGTGGAGTTCAACAACTACAAAGCGTCATACTTGCACCTGTGACGAGCGCTGTAGGGACCTCGGGAACCGCCATCACGTCGCGAGTACATTCGCTGAACCGACCCAATATGGTCAGTGTCGGCACCATCGTGTGGCTGTCGAGCGAGTTGATGTTTTTTGCTGGGCTGTTCGCGATGTACTTCACGGCACGTGCTCAGGCAGCAGGCGACTGGCCGCCGCACCCCACCGAACTGAACCTGTATCAGGCGGTACCGGTGACGCTGGTGCTGATCGCCTCGTCGTTCACCTGCCAGATGGGCGTGTTCGCCGCCGAGCGCGGCGACGTGTTCGGGCTACGACGCTGGTACTTCGTCACGTTCCTAATGGGCGCGTTCTTCGTCGCCGGGCAGGGCTACGAGTACTACCACCTGGTCACTCACGGGACGACGATCCCCGGCAGCGCTTATGGCTCGGTGTTCTATCTCGCCACCGGCTTCCACGGCCTTCACGTCATCGGTGGGCTCGTCGCGTTCATCTTCCTGCTTGCCCGCACCACGATGAGTAAGTTCACTCCCGCGCAGGCCACCGCGGCGATCGTCGTCTCGTACTACTGGCACTTCGTCGACATCGTCTGGATTGCGCTGTTCGCCACCATCTACTTTGTCCGATGATCGGCTCGCCGATCGGTCCGATGAGAAGGGGTTCGATGACGGACAAGTCGCGCCGTCGGCTGCGCCGGCGTCTATCGGCAGCACTGCTGCTGCTGGTCGGACTGGCAGTCGCCGGTGGCCTGGCGGCCACGCTGACACCGACTCCGCAGGTCGCCGTCGCCGACGAGGCGTCCTCGGCGCTGCTGCGCACCGGCAAGCAGCTGTTCGACACCTCGTGTGTCACGTGCCACGGCGCCAACCTGCAGGGTGTGCCCGACCGCGGTCCCAGCCTGATCGGCGTCGGCGAGGCCGCCGTCTACTTCCAGGTGTCGACGGGCCGGATGCCCGCGATGCGTGGCGAGGCGCAGGCGGCGCGCAAGCCACCGATCTTCGACGAGTCGCAGATCGACGCGCTGGGCGCTTACGTACAGGCCAACGGCGGCGGACCGACGGTGCCCCGCGACGACAACGGGCAGATCGCCAACCAGTCGCTGCTGGGCAGCGACGTGGCCCGCGGCGGTGACCTGTTCCGGCTGAACTGCGCGTCGTGCCACAACTTCACCGGTAAGGGCGGCGCGCTGTCGTCGGGCAAGTACGCACCCGAGCTCGCGCCGGCCGAGCCCGCGCAGATCTACACCGCGATGCTCACCGGTCCGCAGAACATGCCGAAGTTCGCCGATCGTCAACTCAGCCCCGACGAGAAGCGCGACATCGTGGCCTACGTCCGCGAAGCCACCCACGCCGCGGATCCGGGTGGCTACGGACTCGGCGGCTTCGGACCGTCGTCTGAAGGCATGGCGATGTGGATCATCGGCATCGTCGGTGTGGTGGGAGTGGCGCTGTGGATCGGAGCGCGGTCATGAGCGAGACATCAGGCGTGAGGGGCAGCGACACCCCGGGCCAGCAGGGCGTGCCTGGGCAGCCGACCGACGCCGAGCTGGCGACGATGAGCCGCGAGGAACTCGTTGCGCTCGGCGGCAGGCTCGACGGCGTCGAGACCGTCTTCAAGGAAGACCGCTGGCCGGTCACCGGCACCAAGGCCGAGAAGCGGGCAGGCCGCTCGGTCGCGTACTGGCTCATGCTGGGCGGTTTTTCTGGCCTGGCGTTGCTGGTGATCTTCCTGTTCTGGCCGTGGGAGTACAAGCCGACAGGTGACGCGGGGGAAGTCTGGTATCAGCTGGCCACTCCGCTGTACGGCTTGACGTTCGGGCTTTCGATCCTCGCGATCGGCATCGGCGCGGTGCTCTACCAGAAGAAGTTCATCCCCGAGGAGATCTCGATCCAGGAGCGTCACGACGGCCGCTCCCCCGAACTGCAGCGCAGGACGGTCGCGGCCAATCTGACCGATGCGCTGGAGGGCTCAGGCCTCAAGCGGCGCAAGCTGATTGGGCTGTCGCTCGGCATCGGTCTCGGTGCGTTCGGGCTCGGCACACTGGTCGCTTTCGTCGGCGGGCTGATCAAGAACCCGTGGAAGCCGGTGGTACCGACGGCTGAGGGCAAGAAGGCCGTGCTGTGGACCTCGGGTTGGACGCCGCGGTTCGAGGGCGAAACCATCTTCCTGGCGCGGGCCACCGGCAGGCCCGGCGAGTCGCCGTTCGTGAAGATGCGCCCCGAGGACATCGACGCCGGCGGCATGGAGACGGTGTTCCCGTGGCGGGAGTCCGACGGCGACGGCACCGACGTCCATTCGCATGAGCGGCTTTCCGAGATCGCCATGGGTGTGCGTAACCCGGTCATGCTGATCCGTATCAAGTCCACCGACATGCCGAAGGTGGTCAAGCGCAAGGGCCAGGAGAGTTTCAACTTCGGCGAGTTCTTCGCCTACACGAAGGTGTGCTCGCACTTGGGTTGCCCCGCTTCGCTTTACGAACAGCAGACCTATCGCATCCTTTGCCCGTGCCACCAGTCGCAGTTCGACGCCTTGCACTTTGCAAAGCCCATATTCGGTCCTGCTGCGCGCGCGTTGGCGCAGCTGCCCATCACCATCGATAAAGACGGGTACCTGGTCGCCAACGGCGACTTCATCGAACCTGTCGGACCGGCATTCTGGGAGCGGAGCTCATGAGTCCGAAACTGCCAAAGCCGAACATGGCTGAAATCGTCGCGGCACAAGGCAATGCGATCGATTCGAGATACCACCCGTCGGCGGCGGTGCGTCGCCAGCTGAACAAGGTGTTCCCGACCCACTGGTCGTTCCTGCTGGGCGAGATCGCGTTGTACAGCTTCATCGTGCTGCTGATCACCGGTGTGTACCTGACCCTGTTCTTCGACGCGTCGATGGCCGAGGTCACCTACAACGGCGTATACCAACCGCTGCGCGGTGTCGAGATGTCCAAGGCCTACGCGTCCACCCTCGACATCAGCTTCGAGATCCGCGGCGGCCTGTTCGTCCGGCAGGTACACCACTGGGCGGCGCTGATGTTCGCCGCTTCGATCATGGTGCACCTGGCTCGCACGTTCTTCACCGGCGCATTCCGCAAACCCCGCGAGGCCAACTGGGTGATCGGCTCACTGCTGTTGATTCTGGCGATGTTCGAGGGCTATTTCGGCTACTCACTGCCCGACGATCTGCTGTCGGGCATCGGCCTGCGCGCGGCGCTGTCGTCGATCACGCTGGGCATGCCCGTCATCGGCACCTGGTTGCACTGGGCGCTGTTTGGCGGCGACTTCCCCTGCGGCGGTTTGGGCTACCAGTGTTCCGCGGACGGCGTCCTGCTGCCCCGAATGTACGCACTGCACATCCTGCTGATTCCAGGAATCATCCTGGCGCTCATCGGCATTCACCTGGCGCTTGTCTGGTTCCAGAAGCACACCCAGTTCCCCGGCCCCGGCCGCACCGAGTCCAATGTCGTTGGTGTGCGGGTCATGCCGGTGTTCGCGGTCAAGTCGGGCGCGTTCTTCGCGATCATCACCGGCATCCTCGGCCTTATGGGTGGGCTGCTGCAGATCAACCCGATCTGGCAATTGGGCCCGTACAAGCCGTCCCAGGTGTCGGCGGGTAGCCAGCCCGACTTCTACATGATGTGGACGGAAGGCCTGGCGCGTATCTGGCCGCCGTGGGAGTTCTATCCCTTCGGGCACACCATCCCGGCGCCCGTCTGGGTGGCGCTCATCATGGGTCTGGTGTTCGTGCTGTTGATCGCCTACCCGTTCCTCGAGCAGCGGCTCACCGGCGACAGGGCGCACCACAACTTGTTGCAGCGACCGCGAGACGCACCGGTACGCACCTCGATCGGCGCGATGGCGATCGCGTTCTACATGGTGCTGACGTTGGCGGCGATGAACGACATCATCGCGCTGAAGTTCCACATCTCGCTGAACGCGACGACGTGGATCGGCCGCATCGGCATGGTGGTGCTGCCCGCGATCGTCTACTACATCACCTACCGGTGGTGTGTCGGACTTCAGCGCAGCGACCGCGCGGTGCTCGAGCACGGCATCGAGACCGGCATCATCAAGCGGTTGCCGCACGGCGCGTACATCGAGTTGCACCAGCCGATCGGTCCCGTCGACGAGCACGGTCACCCGATTCCGTTGGAGTACCAGGGTGCAGCGGTGCCCAAGCGGATGAACAAGCTCGGCGCCGCGGGTGCTCCTGGTTCCGGCAGCTTCCTGACCGCCGACCCGGTCTCCGAACACGAAGCGCTCACCGAAGCGGCGCACGCGTCGGAGCGAAGGGCGCTGACCGCGCTTCGCGAGCATCAGGACCGCAACGGCTCGTCCAACGGCGAGACCAACGGGCATCACTGACCGCGGCAAGGCCACATCGAGATCAGGCTTGCCGCACGCAATCCATTCGATATGCGTGCGGCAAGCCTGTTTTCGTCGTTACAACTCCAGTGTGGCGTGCAGTTCGCGTAGGTAGAACCACGGGATAGCGGGCATGCCCAACGTGGCGAGGCCCGCAAGGCCGTAGCACACCCATGCCACAGCGGCGTGGTTGACGGCCATCAGATACGTCGCGACGCCGATGGCGATGATCGCCACCCCCATCGCGATCGCGATGACCACGGCGCAACGCAGCAAGAGCTGATCGACCGCGCCCTCCAACGGATTCGGCGGCGCGGTGATCGCCTCGCGGGTCGGATATCCGGGCCCCGCGGCAGGCGGTGCACCGATCCGGATCTTCTCGGTCGGCGCCTCTGCACCGCGCGCGGGGGCCTGCGGATGAATCGGAGCGGCGCGAACCGGGGTGCGGGCAGCCGGTGGTGGCTCCTCGAGCGCGGCGCGGCGGGCGCGGAGCAGCAGCGGTACCGCGCCGATGATCACCGCCGCCGAAATCGCGATCACCGCGTACAGCAGCCACGGCGTCTCCGAGTCCCCCGACGCCTGCGCATGCCCGGTCCCCAGGTCGACGAGCGCCACCGTGGCGGCCACACCCGCGCCGAGCGCGATCAGCCACACCGCAGCGCACGTGCCCACCAAAATCCGGTCGGTACGGTCGAATTCGCCCATCAGCAGCTGGTCTGCGCGGCGTTGTTGGTGTTCGACGACAGCACGGTTCCATCGCTGGTCGTGATCGAGCAGTTGAGCCGGCTGACCAGGAACAGGCTGGACGCCTGCACCGAGCCGACCTCCGACTGCGAGATCGGTGTCACCGTGAGCGACCACGGGATGTAGACGTTGCGCTGGGTGCGGCTGCGGCCGGACGCGTCGATGTAGGTGACGGTGATGATGTCACCGGGCGCCTTGGTGCCCGTGACGGAGTAGGTGACCTGCCGTGGCCCGGCAGGTGTGGTGGTCGCCGGTGGTGGTGGCGCCGCCGAGGTGGGCGGCGGAGGCGGCGGAGCCTCGGCCGCGGGCGGCGGTGGCGGCGGTGCCGGCTCCTGCGTCACCGTGACAGTCTCCGGCGGCGGAGGAGGCGGTGGCGCCTCCGTGGTGGTCTCCGGCGGCGGAGGAGGCGGTGGTGGCGGCGTGGTCGTCGTGATCTCGTCCTGCACCGGCGGAGGGGTGGTGGTCGTCGCGGGCGTCGCGAGATTGTCGGTGTCCGTGCGGGTCACCAGCACCGACACGGAGGCCACGAGCGCGATCGCGGCCACGATCGCCGCCACCCCCACCACCCACGGCCAGCGCGGGGGTCGTCCCTGGTCGGCAAGGTCGGCGGACGGCTCGTAGCTGTCGTAGTCGTACAGCGACGAATCGGCGGGCACATAGGGACCGCTGGTGAAATGTTCGGACTCCGGGGCGGAGTAGGCCTGCGAGTAGATCTCGGTCTCGCCGGTTTCGGGTGCCGCCGACTGGTCCGGGGTGGACTTGTCGCCGGGCTCCTGACCTGAGGCGAATTCCGCCCCTTCGTCCGATCCTGGGGGCCCGCTCATCTACGCCTATCCTTTTCGACTACTTTCCGGCGCGGTTGACCGTGCCCCGGCAACACTACCCAAAGCGAGCGGCCGATCGACTCTCACAGCGCGGTTCGCGGGCGAACTGGTGTCCCGATTGTGACCTTGGTGAAGTCAGTGCTTCTCGGGGCCGGTGTAGTACTCGAAAACCAAGCCTGCGGCCGTCGAAAGCACGAAGCACGCGCCCGCGACGATCAGCCAGGGCAGCCACAGCGCCACGCCGACGGCGGTGACGGAGGCCGACAGCGCGATGGCCACCGGCCACCAGCTGTGCGGGCTGTAGAAGCCGAGTTCGCCTGCGCCGTCGCTGACCTCGGCGTCCTCGTAATCCTCTGGCCGGGTGTCGAGCCTGCGCGCGACGAAACGGAAAAACGTTCCGGTGATCAGAGTCAGCCCGGACGTCATCACCAGCGCGGTGACGCCCGCCCACTCCACACCGCCGTTGGCGAACAACGCCGTCAGTACGGCGTACACCACCGCGGCGAGGACGAAGAACGCGGTGAGGAACTCGAACAGCCTGGCTTCGATGTGCATGTGGTGGTCCCTACTTGCTGGCCTGCGGGGGCGCGCCGACCTGTTCGCCCCGGCGCGTGTCGAACGGATGCGTGGTGACCGCCGTCGGCGGCTGGTTGATCGCCTTCAACGCCTCGGCGTTGCTCTTACCGGCGATGCGCTGCTGCAGATAGGCCTTGAAGTCGTTGGGTTCGACCACGCGGACCTCGAAGTTCATCATCGAGTGGTAGGTGCCGCAGAGCTCCGCGCAGCGGCCGACGAACGCGCCGGTCTTGGTGATCTCGCTGACCTGCCACTTGTTGTCCTGGTGGTTGGCCTCGGGGTCCGGATACACGTCGCGCTTGAACAGGAACTCGGGCACCCAGAACGCGTGCGCAACGTCGGCGGAGGCCTGTTGGAACTCGATGCGCTTGCCCTTGGGCAACACCAGGATCGGGATTTCGCTGGAGGTGCCCAGCGTCTCGACCTTGTCGAAGTTCAGGTAGGTGCGGTCTTCGGGGTTGAGGCCGCGCACCGCGCCAACCCGCTCCTCGCCGTGCGCGTCCGTGCCTTCCGGCTTGGACTGCATCGCGGCCTTGCGTGCGGTGTCGGCGCCGTCGTAGGTGAAGGTGCCGTCGCCGAAGTTGACCTTCTGGTACCCGAACTTCCAGTTCCACTGGAACGCCGTGATGTCGACCACGACCTCGGGGTTCGGATCCTTGTGCAGCATCTTCTCCTGCACCACCACGGTGAAGTAGAACAGCACAGAAATGATCAGGAACGGCGTGACGGTGAGCACGAGTTCCAGCGGCATGTTGTAGCCGAACTGGCGCGGCAGTTCGGTGTCGCCCTTCTTGTGCCGGTGAAACGCGGAGCTCCAGAAGATGAGCCCCCACACGATCACGCCGACCACCAAGGCGGCGATCAGCGAACCGATCCACAGCTCGCGGTTCGCGTGCGCCTCGGGCGTGATGCCCTCCGGCCAGCCAAGGCCGAGAACCTCGGACCAGCTACACCCGCTGAGCAGCACCGCAGCGCCTCCGAGGATCATCGACAACGCGACCGTCTTCAGCCCGCGACGTGCCACGTTGAAGCCTCCTACGAAGTCAGTAGACCGCCGGGCGGTCAATTGCCGCAGTGAATACTACGCAGCGTAGACCACGCGGCGATGCCGGTCTCGACACACTCCCACCATTAGGCATACTGGCGCGGTGTGCGGACTGCTGGCCCTGCTGACTGACCCGTCCGCTGACGTCTCGGACGCGCTGGTCGACGCCGTTTCCGGGGCGTCTCATCTGATGCGGCACCGCGGCCCCGATGAGCCGGGCACGTGGTCGGACGACCGGGTGGTGCTCGGCTTCAACAGGCTGTCGATCATCGACATCGCTCACAGTCATCAGCCGTTGCGCTGGGGCCCGCCCGACGCGCCGGACCGCTATGTCCTGGTGTTCAACGGCGAGATCTACAACTACTTGGAACTGCGTGAGGCATTGGGCTCCGAATTCGGCGCGGTGTTCCGCACCGACGGCGACGGCGAGGCCATCATCGCCGCCTACCACCACTGGGGCACCGAGGCGCTGACGCGGTTGCGCGGCATGTTCGCGTTCGCATTGTGGGACACCGTCGAGCAGGAACTGCTGTGCGCGCGCGACCCATTCGGCATCAAGCCGCTGTACATGGCGACGGGATCCGGCGGAACGGCGGTCGGAAGCGAGAAGAAGTGCCTACTTGATCTCGTTGGCAGCCTCGGCATCGATCTGGGCATCGACGAGCGCGCTGTGCAGCACTACACGGTTTTGCAGTACGTGCCGGAACCCGAGACGCTGCACCGCGGCATCAGGCGCCTCGAGTCCGGCAGTTACGCGCGTGTGCGGCCAGGGCGACCGCCGGAGGTGACGCGGTACTTCATTCCCCGCTTCACCGCCGTACCCTTCGTGGCGGACCGCGAACAGAGTCGGTATGACGAGATCACCGCGGTGCTCGAGGATTCGGTGGCCAAGCACATGCGGGCCGACGTCACCGTCGGGGCCTTTCTGTCAGGCGGGATCGATTCCACCGCGATCGCGGCGCTGGCGATGCGGCACAATCCGCGACTGATCACGTTCACCACCGGCTTCGAACGCGAGGGTTTCTCCGAAGTCGACGTGGCGGTCGCCTCGGCAGAGGCAATCGGTGCGCGCCACGTGACGAAGGTGGTCAGTCAGGCGGAGTTCGTCGCCGCGCTGCCCGAAATCGTTTGGTATCTGGACGAACCCGTCGCCGACCCGGCGCTGGTGCCGCTGTTCTTCATCGCTCGCGAGGCACGCAAACACGTCAAGGTGGTGCTGTCCGGTGAGGGTGCCGACGAGCTCTTCGGCGGCTACACGATCTACCGGGAGCCATTGTCGCTGCGGCCTTTCGACTATCTCCCCCGCCCGGTGAGGCGCTCGCTGGGCAGGGCTTCGAAACCACTGCCGGACGGCATGCGCGGCAAGAGTCTGCTGCACCGCGGATCGCTCACCCTCGAGGAGCGCTACTACGGCAACGCGCGCAGCTTCTCCGACGACCAACTGCGGGCGGTGCTACCCGGCTTCCGCGACGAGTGGACGCACACCGACATCACCGCATCCGTCTACGCCACGTCCGACGGCTGGGACCCGGTGGCGCGCATGCAACACATCGACCTGTTCACCTGGCTACGTGGCGACATCCTGGTCAAGGCCGACAAGATGACCATGGCCAATTCGCTCGAACTGCGGGTGCCGTTCCTCGATCCCGAGGTGTTCGCGGTCGCGTCCCGGCTACCGGTCGATCAGAAAATCACAAGGGCCACCACGAAATTCGCGTTACGCAAGGCGCTGGAGCCCATCGTTCCCGCCCATGTGCTCAACCGGCCAAAGCTGGGTTTCCCCGTCCCGATCCGGCATTGGTTGCGCGCAGGCGAGTTGATGGATTGGGCATACGCCACCATCGCCGCCTCACAGGCAGCCGAACACGTCGATCTCGCTGCGGTGCGCGCCATGCTCGACGAACATCGCGCCGGCGCAAGCGATCACAGCCGCCGATTGTGGACGATGCTGATCTTCATGCTCTGGCACGCGATCTTCGTCGAAGGCAGTGTCACACCACAGATCAGCGAACCGACCTATCCGGTGCAGCTCTAGAGAGCCGCACCAATCTCGGCACCGGCGTCCGCGCCGTACGCGTCGGACAGCCGCTTGACGGCAGAGTCCTTGTCCCACACCCATTCCTGCGGACCCGGCGCCTCGAGCACCAGTGTTGCGACCATCGATGCGAGCTGTGCGGATCGCTCGAGGCCCAATCCGGCGCTGCGGCCGGTCAGGAAGCCGGCACGGAACGCGTCGCCGATGCCGGTCGGGTCGTCCTTGTGCGTCTCGGGCACCACGTCGACGTGAACGAACGTGCCGTCTCGGCCGACGATGTCGACGCCCTTCTCCCCCAACGTCGTGATGCGCATGTCGATCTGGCGCATCACCTCGGCCTCCGACCACTGGGACTTCTGCAGCAGCAGATCCCATTCATAGTCGTTGGTGAACAGGTAGGTCGCTCCGTCGATCAACTGGCGGATCTGTTCGGCGGACAACCGGGCCAGTTGCTGCGAGGGGTCGGCCGCGAACGCGAGACCGAGCTTGCGGCACTCCTCGGTGTGCAGGAACATCGCCTCCGGATCGTTGGCGCCGATGATCACCAAATCGGTTGTGCCGGTGCGCGATACAACGTCAGCGAGCTTGATGTTCCTGGCCTCCGACATCGCCCCCGGGTAGAACGAGGCAAGCTGGGCCATGACCTCGTCGGTGGTGCAGACGAACCGCGCGGTGTATGCAGACTCGGAGATCAGCACGCTGTCGCAGTCGACGCCGTGGGCCGTCAACCACTGTCGGTAGTCCTCGAAGTCCTTGCCGGCAGCGCCGACGAGTGCGACGTCACCACCGAGCACGCCGATCGCGTACGCCATGTTTCCCGCCACGCCGCCGCGGTGGATGACCAGATCGTCGACGAGGAAGCTCAACGACACCTTTTGCAGATGATCGGCAAGAAGCTGCTCCGAGAACCGACCAGGAAAACGCATGAGATGGTCGGTCGCAATGGATCCGGTCACCGCAATGGTCACGAAACGTCACCCTTCATTTATTAAGCCGTCTACATAACCTTACCCACGGAGTTCCCGCAGACTGTGCGCTAACCTGCCTACAAGTGCCCGCTCGGTCACTGTAGACAGGTAAATTGATCGACTCATCTCGGGGGAGCAAATACATGACTGGCCCTTACCCGCCCCAATACGGTGCTGGACCGGTCGGCCCGCAAATGTATTCCCCGCAGCCATATCCGGAGAATGTGCCGTCGCCGTATCCGTCGATGCTGCCACCTCCGTTGCAGTATCCGAAACGCCGGTGGTGGAAACCCGTTGTTGCGATCGTGGTGGCCGTCGTGGTGATCGCGGCGATAGTCACCGCGATCGTGTTGGCGTCGCGCAACGATGGCGCGTCGAAGCACGCCGCACTGACTGAGACGTCGGCAAAAGCCGCGATTCAGGAGTACCTGGACGCCCTGTCGAAGGGCGACGACCAGACGGTGGCGCGGCATACGCTGTGCGGACTGTACGACTCGGTCAAGGAGCGTCGATCCGACCTGGCACTGGCGGGCCTGAGCAGCGATGCGTTCCGCAAGCAGTACAGCCGCGCCGAGGTGACCTCGATCGACAAGATGGTGCTCTGGTCACCGAATCAGGCGCAGGTGCTGTTCACGATGAAGACGGTGCCCCCCTCGGGTTCCACCCGGGGTAAGCCACCGACCGGCGGTGAGGAACAAGCCGTCGCGCAGCTACTGGCCGAGGACAATGAGGTCCTGGTGTGCTCCTACCTTCCGCGGACGGCAGGTACGTACTGAACGCGACTCAGTTGAACGAGTCGCCGCAGGCGCACGACCCGGTGGCGTTCGGGTTGTCGATGGTGAAGCCCTGCTTCTCGATGGTGTCGACGAAGTCGATGGTGGCGCCCTGCACATAGGGGGCGCTCATCCGGTCGACGGTCAGGTTGACGCCGCCGAATTCCGCGGTGAGGTCGCCGTCGAGGGACCGGTCATCGAAGAACAGGTTGTAGCGAAGGCCGGCGCAACCGCCCGGCTGGACTGCGATGCGCAGCGCCAGGTCGTCACGGCCTTCCTGATCCAGCAGCGCCTTGGCTTTGGCGGCCGCGGCATCGGTGAGGATGACGCCGTGGGTGCTGGTGGCCGTCTCGTCCTGAACAGTCATTGCTTCTCCCCTGTACATGATCGTGGGTAGACCGTTGGGTCCACACCATCAACGGTACCTTGTTCTGCCGCTATTCCCGAGTTATCCCCAGGTCGTCGCGGTGACCTCGGCCAGGCCTTCGAGCTGGTTGGCCGCGTCCTTGATAGCCAGGTCAACGGAACCCGCGTGGTCGGCGACGGAGAACGCCGCCGCGACGCCGGCATTGGTCAACGCGGCCTTGTCAAGCCTCACCTGTCCGGCGAGCACCAGCACCGGAACGCCGTGCGACCGCGCACCCGCGGCGAGCGCACTGACCACTTTGCCGTGCAGCGACTGGTCGTCGAACCGACCCTCGCCGGTGATCACCAGCTGGGCCGCGGCGACATCGTCGGCCAACCCGGTGTGCTCGGCGATCACCGCGGCGCCCGACTCCCTGCTGCCGCCCAGTGCCAGCAGCCCGGCTCCGATGCCCCCCGCCGCGCCCGCACCGGGCTCCTCGCTGACCGGCCGCCCGGCCGCGGCGTTCAGGTCCACCGCCCAGTCGCTCAGTCGCCGCTCGAGCACCCGCACGGTGTCGGGGTCGGCGCCCTTCTGCGGCCCGAACACGGCGGCGGCGCCCATCGGCCCCAGCAGCGGGTGCTCGACGTCGGTGGCGGCGATCAGTTCGATGTCGGCCAGCAGCTCGCGGGCTCGACTCAACCCGCCGAGTTCCTCGATCATCGCCCGGCCACCGTCGGTGCAACTGCTCCCGCCGAGGCCGACGACGATGTGCCCTACGCCGGCCGCCACCGCCGCCGCGATCAGCTGACCGACGCCGCGGCTGTGCGCGGCCAGCGCGGTCCGCACAGTCGGCGGCCCTGGCAGGAGCGCCAGCCCGCACGCCTGCGCACACTCGATGTAGGCCGTCCGCGGCGGCGCCGGGTCGAGCACCCACTGCGCGGACACCTCTTCAGTCAGCGGGCCGCTGACCCGCAGCGTGTTCACCTCGCCGAACCGGCTGGCCAGTACGCCGACGAAGCCGGGGCCGCCGTCGGACTGCGGGGCCAGGGTGAGTTCGTCGTCGGGGCGGCCGCGACGCCACCCACGAGCGATGGCCTCGGCGGCCTGCACCGCCGTCAGGCTGTCGCCGAAGGAGTCGGGGGCGATCAACACCTGCACCACGGCAGACTAATCTGGCACCCGTGAAGCTGCTTGGCCGCAAGAAGGACAACTCGGACTCGGACAAGGTGGCCGACGAGGCCGCATCCGAAGCCGAGGCCGCCTCGCAGCGCGCGGGCACCACAGCTCCGAAGGGCAAGCCGACTCCGAAGCGCAGCCAGGGTAGGCGTGGCCCGGTGGCACCCGCGCCGATGACCGCGGCAGAGGCGCGCCGCCGCCGCAAGGAGTCGGGCGCGAAACTCACCCGCGAGGAGAAGAAGGCGGCAAGCGCTGCTCGCCGCGCCGACACGGCCGAGCGCCGCGAAAAGATGATGGCCGGCGAGGACGCGTACCTGCTGCCGCGCGACAAGGGGCCGGTGCGTCGCTACGTCCGCGACATCGTCGACTCGCGCCGCAACGTGCTGGGGCTGTTCATGCCTGCCGCGCTTGGCCTGATAGTCATCATGCTGGCGGTGCCGTCGGTGCAGGTTCAGCGGCTGCTGTCGCCCGCCATGCTGGTGCTGGTGTTGATCATGGTGATCGACGGCTTCCTCGTGGGCCGCAGGGTCAACAAGCTGGTCGACGCGAAATTCCCGGACCACACCGAAAGCGGTTGGAAACTCGGCTTTTACGCTGCCAGCCGCGCCTCACAGATGCGCCGGATGCGCGCCCCGCGGCCGCAGGTCAACCGCGGCGACAGTGTCTCTTGATGCCGACTGACCGCCCCACGCGCACGCTGGTGCTCGGGGGTATCAGGTCGGGTAAGTCGCAGTGGGCGGAGTCGGCGATCGCCGAATCGGCGGACGCCGACCAGGTGCGCTATGTGGCCACCGGCGCACACCTCGATGACGACGCCGACTGGTCGGCCCGCATCGAAACCCATCGCACCCGCAGGCCGTCGCACTGGAAGACGGTCGAAACTACTGACCTCTCAACACAATTGCGTTCCGCTATCGCGACACCGACGTTGGTGGACGACATCGGCGGCTGGCTGGCCGCGACGATGGATCGCCGCGACGCCTGGACAACGGGATCCGTCGACGACGACGTCGCCGACCTGGTCGACGCGGTCCAGACGTACCCATCGCTGCTGACGCTCATCAGTCCCGAGGTAGGCCTTTCCGTGGTGCCGCCGACCGTGGCGGGCCGACGGTTCGCCGACGAGTTGGGCGCATTGAACCAGCGGTTGGGCCACGTGTGCGATCGCGTGGTGCTGGTGATCGCAGGCCAACCGCTGACTGTGAAGGCGGCGTCGTGACCGAATTCGACATCACCGCGCCAGATCCGGACGCGGCCGCGGCGGCGCGCGCCCGTCAAGACCGGTTGACCAAGCCTGCAGGCTCGCTGGGCCGACTCGAAGACCTCTCGGTGTGGGTGGCCGCCTGCCAGGGCAGGTGCCCACCTCGGCAGTTCCAACGCGCGCGAGTGGTGGTGTTCGCGGGCGACCACGGCGTGACCTCCGCGGGCGTGTCGGCATATCCACCGGAGGTCACCGCGCAGATGGTGGCCAATTTCGCCGCGGGCGGCGCCGCCATCAACGTGCTCGCCGAGACGGCGGGCGCAACTGTGCGGGTGGTCGACATCGCGGTGGACGCCGACGAACCGCACTCGCCGTCGATCGGTGCGCACAAGGTACGACGTGGCAGCGGCAACATCGCGGTCGAGGACGCGCTCAGCCGCGAAGAGACGGTCGCCGCGATCGACGCGGGCCGCGGCATCGCCGACGAGGAGGTGGACTCCGGTGCGGATCTGCTGATCGCGGGTGACATGGGTATCGGAAACACAACGGCGGCAACCACTTTGATAGCGGCGCTGACCAAATCCGAGCCCGTTGCCGTGGTGGGTAGGGGCACCGGCATCGACGACGCGGGCTGGGCACGCAAGACGGCCGCAGTTCGTGACGCGCTGTACCGCGCTCGCGGATTGTCCGCGAGCGCGGTTGAGTTGCTTCGGGTCTGCGGTGGCGCCGACTTCGCAGCGATGGCCGGGTTCTGCGCGCAGGCCGCGGTCCGCCGCACGCCGGTGCTGCTCGACGGCGTGGTGGTGACCGCGGCCGCACTGGTAGCCGATGTGATGGCCCCCGGTGCACGACAGTGGTGGCAGGCCGGGCACCGGTCGACCGAACCGGCGCACTCACTCGCGCTGCAACACCTCGGACTTGAACCGATCGTCGATATGCGGATGCGGCTAGGCGAAGGCACCGGCGCCGCGGTCGCGCTGCCCATCGTGCGGGCCGCGGTCGCCGCGCTGGCGTCGATGGCGACGTTCGACGAGGCTGGCGTCAGCACGTGATCCGCTCGGTCACAGGCGCATTGGCGTTTGCGACTGTCCTGCCCGTCGGCAGCTCGGCCGGCGTCGGCCGCGGGGTCATCACTGCGCTGCCCCTCGTCGGGCTGGCGCTCGGCGGGTTGGCAGGCGCGACTGTGTGGGCGTCGTCGATCACCTTCGGCTCGGGTAACCCTCTCGGCGGTGCGCTCGCGGTCGCGGTGCTGCTGATCGTCACCCGCGGTCTGCACATCGACGGGCTATCCGACACCGCCGACGCACTGGGCTGTTACGGGCCGCCCGAACGCGCGCTCGCTGTGATGCGCGACGGTTCGGTAGGGCCGTTCGGAGTGGCCGCCGCGGTGGTGGCGATTCTGCTGCAGGCACTGGCTTTCACCGGCCTCAGCGTCGTCGCGGTGATGGTTGCCGTGACAGCGGGCCGGGTGGCCGCGGTGGCGGCGTGCAGACGCTCCGTGCCCGCCGCGCAAGGCAGTTCGCTGGGTGCCCGCGCCGCCGCGACCCAACCCGCCGCTGTGGTGCTGCTCTGGGTGGGCGCGCTCGCAGCGCTGGCCGTGTTCGCCGATCCTCGCCGTTGGCAAGGCCCCTTGGTCGTCGTCGTCGTCGCGCTGGGCTGCGCGGTGGCACTCGTTGCGCATTGCGTCCGGCGGTTCGGCGGGATCACAGGCGACGTGCTCGGCGCGGCAATCGAGGTGACGACCACGGTCGCGGCTGTCGGATTGGCCGCCTGCGCCGGCTAGCGCCGGGTAGTGTCCTGCCGTGAGCACGTTGTCGGTAGACGGCACCGGCGAGCAGCAGTTCGTCATCGTCGGGCCGGGTGACCCCGGCGATGTGCCGGAAGGCCTGCCGGTGCTCAAAGCTCCGACTCCGTACGTGTGGGTGATCGGCCGGACACAGACGAATGGGCCTGACGACTACGCCGCCGTCAACAAGGTTCAGGACGGCCTGCACCTGGCTCCCCTTCGCGAAAGCCCCTCGCATTCCGTCGATCCCGAGGTGGACACGACCACCGAGCCGTTGCGGATCGTGAACGGGATGGCCGCGCTGGACTATCTGACGTACGCCGCCCAACTGCTGGCGGTCAATCCACCGCATGCGACCGACTACGCGATTCTCGCGCGTCTGCGTCACCTCGGGATCGAGCCGGGCGCGCCGTTCGACGCCAGCCGTTTCGACGCCGGACAGCAGGCGCAGATACAGGCGGGCAAGGACGACGCACTCCAGGCTCTGTTGGCCGCGGCGCCCGCGCTCGCGCCGAGTGTCAATGGCTGGATGACGATGACCGACACCATCGGGGTGTACGGAAATGCGTACCTGCGGCGGGCTGCCGTGGCTTTGGTGGGCCTCGGCGCGAACCAACCCGAGGACGCGGTGTACCCGCTGCTGACTGCCGACGCCGATGGCCAGCCCCTGACCGGACAGCATCGCTACGTCCTTCACTTCGAGGCCGATGAGCTGCCGCCGGCGTATGCGTTCTGGTCGGTGACGATGTACGACGCCGAGGGTTATCAGGCGGCCAATGAGCTGAACCGATTCGCCATCGGGGATCGCGACCGGCTGACCTACAACGCCGACGGTTCGCTGGATCTTCATCTGCAGCACGACAACCCAGGGCCGGACCGCCAATCGAACTGGTTGCCTGCGCCCTTGGGCCCGTTGGGGGTGACCATGCGACTCTACGCACCGAAGCGTGAAGTCCTCGTCGGGCAGTGGCACCCGCCTGCGGTCCGCAAGATCAGCTAGGAGAGCCGGGCCATCCAGCCGTGCGTGTCGGCGAACGTGCCGCGCTGGATCCCGGTCAACGTGTCGCGCAGCGCCATCGTGATCTCCCCCGGTCCGCCGTCGGCGATGGTGAATTCGCCGTCACCGTACTTGACCTTTGCGACCGGGGTGATCACCGCCGCCGTGCCGCATGCGAACACCTCGGTGATCTCGCCTGCGGCCACCTTCTTCTGCCACTCGTCGACGTCGATCTTGCGTTCCTCGACCGCGAATCCAGCGTCAGTTGCCAACTGCAGCAACGCGTCTCGCGTCACGCCCGGCAGAATGGAGCCGCTCAGCTCCGGGGTGACAAGCCGGGCGGTGCCGCCGCTGCCGAACACGAAGAACAGGTTCATCCCGCCCATCTCTTCGACGAAGCGGCGCTCGGCGGCATCGAGCCACACCACCTGATCGCAGTCGTTCTCGATGGCCTGCGCCTGGGCCAACAGCGATGCGGCGTAGTTGCCGCCGAACTTGGCTGCGCCCGTGCCGCCGGGGCAGGCACGCACATACTCCGTCGACAGCCAGACGCTGACCGGCTTGATGCCGCCCTTGAAGTAAGCACCCGCGGGCGAGGCGATCACCATGTAGCGGTATTCGTTCGCAGGCCGCACGCCAAGGCCCGGTTCGGTGGCGAACACGTACGGCCGCAGATACAGCGACTCCTCACCGCCCGGGGGTGGCACCCACGGCTCGTCGACGGCGATCAGCTGCCGCAGCGACTCGATGAACACCTCTTCTGGCAGCTCGGGGATGGCCAGCCTGCGCGCCGACGAACGCAGCCGCCTGGCATTGGCCTCCGGCCGGAACGACACGATCGAACCGTCCGCCCAGCGGTACGCCTTGAGCCCTTCGAAGATCTCCTGCGCGTAGTGCAGCACGATTGCCGACGGGTCCAACTCGATCGGCCCGTACGGGATCACCCTGGCGTCGTGCCAGCCCTTCCCCTGCGCCCAGTCGATCGAAACCATGTGGTCGGTGTGGAACTGGCCGAACGGTGGATCGTTCAGGATGGAGGCGCGTACCGCCTCGGTCACCGGATTAGCGTTGCGCTCTACGGTGAATTCGAGGGGGCCGTCAGTCATGCAGCGATTGTATATCCGCTAGCTAGCGGGTTTTTGCCGCGATGAACGGCGGCTTGACGACCTCACATTCCAGGCCGCGGCCGCGAACGTCGACCGACACGTGCTGGCCGTCGGCAACGGCCGTGCCCTTTACGTCAGTGTCGATCAGCGCCAGCGCGATGCCGACTTTCAGACCGGGAGAAAAGGTTCCCGACGTCGTGACGCCGATTTGCTTGTCGCCGTCGAGCACAGCGAGGTCAGGGCGCAGGACGCCGCGGCCGACGGCCCGCAGTCCGCGAAGCACCCGCTTGGGACCGGCCTGCTTTTCAGCCAGCAGCGCGTCGCGACCCCAGAACGCGTCTTTTTTCCACCCGATCGCCCATCCGCAACCTGCCTGCAGCGGCGAGATCTCCAAAGACAACTCGTGGCCGTGCAGCGGATAGCCCATCTCGGTGCGCAGCGTGTCGCGCGCGCCAAGCCCGGCCAGTTCGCCGCCTGCTGCGCCGACCGCGTCGACGAGTGCGTCGAAGACCGCTTGCGAGGTGTCCCACGGGGGCAACAACTCGTATCCGTGCTCACCGGTGTAGCCGGTCCGGCACACACGCACGGGTACACCGCCGAAGTCGGCGTCGGCGAAACCCATGTAATCCATCTCGGTCGGCAGTCCCAGCGCGCCGAGAACGTCGGTCGACTTCGGGCCCTGCACGGCCAGCACGGCATACGAGCGGTGTTCGTCGGTGACCGTCACGCCCTCGGGCGCACGCTCGCCAAGGGCTGCCACCACGGCAGGCGTGTTGGCCGCATTGGGTACCAGGAAGATCTCGTCGTCGGAGACGTAGTAGGCGATCAAGTCATCGATCACGCCGCCGACATCGGTGCAGCACAACGTGTATTGCGCCTTACCCGGCCCGATGCGGCGCAGGTCGTTGGTGAGCGCGGAGTTGACGAATTCGGCCGCCCCGGGCCCGCGCACCAGCGCCTTGCCCAAGTGACTCACGTCGAACAGACCCACCGTGGTGCGCGTCGCGGTGTGCTCGCTGACCGTGCCCGCGTAGGACACCGGCATCAGCCAGCCGGAGAATTCCGCGAAACTCGCGCCGAGTTGCCGATGACGTTCCTCGAGGGGGCCGTGCTGAACTTCGCTCACGCCGATCCACCCTAGTGTGGGTGTCCGTGCTGGCAGACTCCGGAGTGTGGTCGATTTCGACGCGCTCGAAGCTGCCGGAATCGCCAATGCCCGGCAGCGGGCCGGCCTGATCGAGTATCTCGACGGCCTCGGGTTCACAACCGAGGACATGGTGGAGGCCGAGCGCCGCGGCCGTCTGTTCGGCCTCGCCGGTGATGCGCTGCAGTGGTCCGGTCGTCCGATTCACAGCCTGCATAGCGCTGCCGCGGCGCTCGGCGTGCCCGACGACGAGCTGGCGCACGCGTGGGAGGCGCTCGGCCTGAGGGTCGCCGACCCCGAGGTGCCGCTGCTGAGTCAGGCCGACATCGACGGATTAGCGGCGTGGGCCACGCTGAGAAAGGTGGCGGGTGAGGATGCCGCGCTCAATTTTCTGCGGGTGCTCGGGGCCTCGATGGCCCGCCTCGCCGAAGCCAGCGGATCGATGATTCGGGTTGCGCAGCCCGACCTGATGATGACGCACACCCAGGACGAGCTCACCACGGCGCTGGCCTACCGGTCGGTCGCGGCGCTCGTGCCCGGCCTCACCACACTGATGGATTCGGTGTTCCGCCACCAAATTACAAGTGCCCGAACCTATTTCGAGGGCGTGATCAGCGACGCCTCGGCAAACGTCACATGCGGCGTCGGGTTCGCCGACCTATCCGGATTCACCGCGCTGACCCAGCAGCTCACCCCGGTCGAGTTGTCCGACCTTCTGGTCGAGTTCGGCGGCGCCGTCAGCGACGTCGTACACGCCGACGGCGGACGCGTGGTGAAGTTCATCGACGACGAGGTGATGTGGGTGACCGCCAGACCTGAGTTGCTGGCCAAGGTCGCGCTCGACCTCGTCGAGTACCCGCGGGCACGCGAGGCTGGCCTGCAGGTACGCGCGGGGCTCGGCTACGGCTCGGTGCTGGCTCTGGGCGGCGACTACTTCGGCACGCCGGTCAACCTCGCGGCACGCCTGGTGGCGGCCGCAGCGCCCGGCCAGATCCTGGTGTCGAGCGATGTCCGTGACGAGCTGCCGGATTGGCCGGCGGTCGCTCAGGATCCGTTGGTGCTCAAGGGGTTCGACGAGCCGGTGACGGCCTACGACCTGCACCTCAGCCGCTGAGGACTAGGGTATGGGCTCGTGAGCTCCGCACATGCTGGATACCAGGCCCCCACTGTCACCGTCGCCTCGTCGCTGCCCGATCGCGCGAAAGGCTCGACAGTGCTGATCGTGCCCGTCGTCAGCGGCGAGGACGACGACGCGACCGCTTCAGTGGTCGGCAATTCGTTCCTCGACGCCGAGGCGACCGGTGAGATCGACGTGGCGCTGAGCGCGCTCGGCGCGAAGGGGGGCACCGACCAGGTCACCCGGGTGGTCGCGCCGTCGCTACCGGTGACCAGTGTTCTCGCCGTCGGGCTCGGCAAGGATCGCGACGACTGGCCCGCGGAGGTGATCCGTCGTGCGGCCGGGGTAGCCGCCCGCTCGCTGAACGGCACGGAGTCCGTCATCACCACACTGTCGGACCTCGACCTGAGCGCAACGATCGAAGGCCTGATCCTCGGCGCCTACCGGTTCACCGACTTCCGCAGCGCCAAGACCGCGCCGAAGGACGCGGGCCTGCGGGAGATCACGGTGCTGGCGGCCGACACGAAGGCCACGACGAAGACCGCCGCTGAACGCGCAACGGCGATCGCGACCGCGGTGGCCACCGCCCGCGATCTGGTCAACACCCCGCCTAGTCACCTGTTTCCCGCCGAATTCGCCGAGCGTGCAAAGGCTTTGGGTGAGTCTGCGGGCCTCGAGGTGGAGGTGCTCGATGACAAGGCCTTGGCGAAGGGCGGCTACGGCGGGGTGGTCGGCGTCGGCAAGGGCTCGTCGCGTCCGCCGCGATTGGTGCGACTGGCTCACCGCGGCGCGAAGGGCAAGAACGCCAAGACGGTGGCACTGGTCGGCAAGGGCATCACATTCGACACCGGTGGCATCTCGATCAAGCCCGCGGCCAACATGCACCAGATGACCTCCGACATGGGCGGCGCCGCCGCGGTGATCGCCACCGTGGTGCTGGCCGCCAAACAGCAATTGCCGATCGACGTGATCGCCACCGTGCCGATGGCCGAGAACATGCCGTCGGCCACCGCGCAGCGTCCCGGCGACGTGCTCACCCAGTACGGCGGCATCACCGTCGAGGTGCTCAACACCGACGCCGAGGGCCGGTTGATCCTGGCCGACGCGATCGTGCGGGCGTGCGAGGACAACCCGGACTACCTGATCGAGACGTCGACACTGACCGGAGCGCAGACGGTGGCACTCGGCGCGCGCACTCCCGGCGTGATGGGCAGCGATCAATTCCGTGACCGCGTGGCCGAACTGTCCCAACAGGTCGGCGAGAATGGCTGGCCGATGCCGCTGCCGGAGGAGTTGAAGGACGACCTGAAGTCCACCGTGGCCGACCTGGCCAACGTCAGCGGGTCACGCTATGCCGGCATGCTCGTCGCTGGCACATACCTGCGCGAGTTCGTGGCCGAGGGCGTGCAGTGGGCGCACATCGACATCGCAGGCCCCGCATACAACACCGGTGGGCCGTGGGGTTACACCGGCAAGGGCGGCACCGGGGTGCCGACGCGCACGATGTTCGCGGTCCTGGAGGACATAGCCGCGAGCGGCTAAAACGGCTCGAGCGGCTGAGAAGGCCTAACCTAGGCCCCGTACCGCATCCACAGCGGAAGCACTGTGTCGAGGTACTGCATGAACTTGTACAGACCCACCCGGTGTTCGGTCAGCCCCAACGGGTTCGTGTGGGATTCCGGGAACGCGATGCCGAAACCGAACAGCCCTGGCGCAATGATCCCGTTGGTCGGGTCGTAGTCGATCCTCTGCCACTGCGGAGTACGCGGGAGGCGCCTGCGCTCGAAGCCGATCGTGTACACCACGTGGTCGCACTGGGCAAGGCGCTCCTCGAAGTCCGGGCTGGAAATCGGGACACGATCGAGCCGGTCGGGATACACGCCGTCGATGTTCGTTTTCGCCCAGCGCGCAGCTTCGCCCTTGAGGCCGATGTCGTCGTACAGCGTCCAGTCTCCAACGGCCACAGCGAACCTCAGCGGACTCCGATAGAAGTTCACTACTCGTTCGACGGGCTGGTCCAGGAGGTGAGGTAGGGCGATCATCGTCGAGTGGGACGACCCGAAGACGGCAACGGTGGCGCCATCCAACGACTGTTTCGCCAGCTTCTCCGGGTCGAGGACGACGTCAAGCGGAACCTCGGTCAAGCCTGGATAGTCCAGTTTCCGCGGAGTCGCTCCGACCGCGAGGATCACCCGTTCGGAGGTGATGGCGCCCTCACCGGTTTCGATCGTCCACTGACTGTGGTGCAACTGGAGGTCAGTTGCCGTGGTGCGCATCGTCACCACTCGGCGACGTAGCCGCTCGGAGATCCAGACAAGGGGCTCGGCCACCAAGTCCAGCAGACACGTCTCGTCGGGTTCGACGTCTGTCAGCTTGAATGGCGGTGCGCCACGGAAACCGAATGACGGTGATGCGTTCAGATACGCCATGAACAATGACGCGACGGTGTTGCTGTGGACCGCTCGCCACTTTCCGCCCAGATCGCCTGCGGCGAAGTCCGGGTCGATCCAGGCAATCTCGGTCGGTTCGACGCCATGATCGAGCAATCTGCCCACCGCGATGATGCCCGCGGGTCCGGCGCCGACCACCGTCCATCTGTAAGTCGCCATTTTTCCAGCGTCGCACCGCAGGTCGCCGACGTCTGCCCTGCTGCCGCGCATACGGCATTGCGGCTAGCTGCAATCTTCTACGTCACGCTTGCCCGCGCGGAACTGCGCATCACCTGTGGCAGCAGGTGTGCGACCCCGTAGACCAGGTACGCCTCGGGCGCGACGGGCCGGATCGGCTTGTTCTTCTTGACCGCCGACACGATCGCCTTGGCCACCTTGTCGGGCCCGTATCGGCGTGCGGCGAAGGCCTTCTCGAGTTGTGCGCGCCGCGCCTCCACCTTGGCCCGCTTCGCGGCGGGCACATCGAATCGGGTGGTGTGCACGATGTTCGTGTCGATCACACCTGGGCACACCGTGGTCAACCCGACCCCTGCCTGATCCAGTTCAGCGCGCAGGCAGTCACCGAACATGAACACGGCGGCCTTGCTGGTGGAGTAGGCGTTCATCGACTGCTGCGGTGAATAGGCGGCCATCGACGAGATGTTGACGATGTGCCCGCCGCTGCCCCGGTCGACCAGGCGGCGACCAAATGACCTGCAGCAGTTGACCACTCCGCCGAAGTTGATGGCGAGCACCCGGTCGAACTCTTCGCGTGGGGTGTCGAGGAACAGTCCGGCGTGGCCGACACCGGCATTGTTCACCACGATGTCCGGCACGCCGTGTTCGGCGCAGACTCGCTCGGTGAACGCCTCGACGGCGTCGGCGTCCGCGACATCCAGGGTGTAGGCGTGGGCCACGCCACCGCGGGCGGTGATCTGCGCGGCGGTCTCCTTGACGGTGGCCTCGTCGATGTCGCTGATCACCAGTTCGGCGCCCTCGCGCGCGAACGCCATCGCGGTCGCCCGACCGATGCCGCTACCCGCGCCGGTCACGGAAACCAGTGTGTCACCGAAGTATTCGCGCGGGCGCCCGACCTGCGCACGCAGCAAGGCGCGGGTGGCGGGCTTACCGGAAAGGAAGTCGACGAACTCGGCCACCGACGCCGCGAGCACCTGCGGGTGCGACATCGGCGACCAGTGGCCGGCCCTGATGTCGCGGCGCCACAGTCGCGGAACCCACGTGTGCAGGTCGTCATAGACGTAGGGCCTGACGAACGGGTCTCTTGTGTTGACGATGACCTGCACCGGGACATCGACATAGTGGTCGGTTCTGCCGGCCGTCACGCTGCGGAAGTAGTTGGCGCCGTAGACCTTCAAGCTGTTGACCGCGTCCTTCTTGTAGGTGTCGGCGTGATGCAGTTTGTCGGGTGGAATTCCGTCACGCAGAACAAGCAGCTGCCGCAAACCGTCGGCGATGAACCCGCGGACGGCAAGCCGGCCCACCACCGGGATGGAGAATAGCCCCATATAGGCGAACGACAGGAATTGGCTCAGTGCTCGCACAAACCGCCGCGGCCGATACGGGCGCAACAGGCTGCCGATGATGAACTGGCTCAGGTGAGCTGGGCTGGGGCCGGATACCGAGGTGTAGGAAGCCACGTGATCGCTTGCGCCAGCGCGGGAGAGGTACTCCCACATAGCCGCCGATCCCCAGTCGTGCGCCAGCACGTGCACCGGTTGACCAGGCGCAAGCGCGTCGATCACCGCGGCGAAGTCGTCCGCGTAACTGGTCAATCTGTACGCTGAAACCGCTTTGGGCACAGAAGATTTCCCAACGCCGCGGTTGTCGTAGCGGATGATGCGGAAGCGGTCGGCCAGCAGTGGCACGATGCCGTTCCACAGCACATGCGAGTCAGGCCAACCGTGCACGAGCACAAGCGTCGGACCATCGGCTTTGCCGTCTTCGTACACGGCGATGCGTATCCCGTCGGTGCTGTCGACGAACCGCTCGATTGTCTGGTCCATGGCACCTCCGCAAGAGTTAGTGGGACCGCTGGTACCGTATCAGGGCAGTCTCTTCGCGCAAGCGCTCATCAGGGCCGTCTCTTCTTCGCGCAAGCGCTCATCAGGGTTGTCTCTTCTTCGCGCAAGCGCTCATCAGGGTTGTCTCTTCTTCGCGCAAGCGCTCATCAGGGTTGTCTCTTCTTCGCGCAAGCGCTCATCAGCCCTCCAGCTCTTCGCGAAGCGCCCGCTCCCGTTCGATCCGCCTGCGGGCGTCGGAATCTCGCATCCGCTGCGGATAGCCCACCTTCTGCACGTCGTAGACGGGAATGCGTAGCCGTTCGCTCAACCGGCGAGCCCCCGCGTCGCCTCCCGCTCTGCGGCGGGTCCACTCTCCGTCGGCAGCGACCAGGACAACGGTGACGTCGGTGACCGTGGTTCTGGGCTCGACGAAAGCCTCGACGCCGGTGTGTTCCGCCACCCACGTTTGCAGGTAACGCAGGTCCGCGGCGGGATCAGTACCGGCCGCACTGCGCGCTTGACGACCACGCTGAAACCGCTCGAACAGTCCCACCTGGACTCGGCTCCTTCTCTCTCACCACCATCGATAGTGCCAGAGCGTGGAGTCCGCAGGTCCGAGGCGAACAGAGCATCAAGACGTGACAGGATGGGAACCGACATTCGAGCCGGTACGACGAGGAGTCGAAAACACTATGGCCATCTCTGTTCAGATGCCCGCACTCGGTGAGAGCGTCACCGAGGGCACGGTCACCCGCTGGCTGAAGCAAGAGGGCGACACGGTCGAACAAGATGAGCCCTTACTCGAGGTTTCCACGGACAAGGTCGACACCGAGATCCCCTCGCCTGCCGCAGGCGTGCTGACCAAGATCATCGCGCAGGAAGACGACACCGTCGAGGTCGGCGGAGACCTGGCCCTGATCGGTGACGCAGGCGAGTCCGACGGCCAAGCCCAGGCCCCGGCCGCCGAGGAGGAGAAGCCGGCCGAGGAGGAGAAGCCGGCCGAAGAGGAGAAGCCGGCCGAAGAGCCTGCCGCGCAACCGAAGCCTGCGGCCGAGAAGCAGGAGGCCCCGGCGCCGGAGCCTGAGCCGGCCAAACCCGCCGCGCAGTCATCTGGCGGCGGCCAGGCCACGTCGGTGAAGATGCCCGAGCTCGGCGAGTCGGTGACCGAGGGCACTGTGACGCGGTGGCTCAAGAAGGTCGGCGACTCGGTCGAGGTCGATGAGCCGTTGGTCGAGGTGTCCACCGACAAGGTCGACACCGAGATCCCGTCGCCGGTGGCGGGCACTCTGCTGTCCATCACCGCCGAGGAGGACGACGTGGTGGCCGTCGGTGGCGAGCTGGCGAAAGTCGGCGAGGCCGGCGCTGAGGCCGCCGAAGCCCCAGAACCTAAACCCGAGCCCAAGCCGGAGCCGAAACCGGAACCCAAGCCCGAACCGGCCGCCGAGGCCAAGCCCGAACCGAAGCCGGAACCCAAGGCCGAGCCCAAGCCGGAACCGAAACCCGAACCCAAGCCCGAACCGAAAGCGGAACCCAAGCCGGCCGCCGCGGAGGCGCCGTCAGAGGACAGCTCTCCGTACGTCACCCCGCTGGTGCGAAAGCTGGCCGCGGAGAACAACATTGACCTCGCCACGATCAAGGGCACCGGTGTCGGCGGACGGATCCGCAAGCAGGATGTGCTCGCGGCAGCTGAAGCCAAGAAGGCACCTGCCCCAGAACCCGCGGCAGCACCTGCGCCTGCGACCGCCAAGCCGGCAGCCGCCGCACCGTCGCCTGCGATGGCGCACCTTCGCGGAACCACCCAGAAAGCCAACCGGATCCGGCAGCTCACGGCGAAGAAGACTCGCGAATCACTGCAGGCCACAGCGCAATTGACGCAAACCCACGAGGTCGACATGACCAAGATCGTGGCGCTGCGAGCAAAAGCGAAAAGCGCCTTCGCCGAACGCGAAGGCGTGAACCTGACGTACCTGCCGTTCATCGCCCGCGCGGTGATCGACGCACTGAAGATCCACCCGAACGTCAACGCCAGCTACAACGAGGAAACCAAGGAGATCACCTATTACGACGCCGAGCACCTCGGTTTCGCAGTCGACACCGACCAGGGCCTGCTGTCCCCGGTGATCCACAACGCGGGTGATCTGTCGCTTGGCGGGCTGGCCCGAGCCATCGCGGACATCGCGGCGCGGGCCCGGTCCGGCAACCTCAAACCCGACGAACTGTCCGGCGGGACTTTCACGATCACCAACATCGGCAGCCAGGGCGCACTGTTCGACACCCCGATCCTGGTGCCGCCGCAGGCGGCGATGCTGGGCACCGGAGCGATCGTCAAGCGGCCGCGGGTGATCTCCGACGAATACGGAAACGAGTCGATCGGCGTGCGGTCGGTGTGCTATCTGCCGCTGACCTACGACCACCGACTTATCGACGGGGCCGACGCCGGTCGCTTCCTCACCACGATCAAGCGCCGCCTCGAAGAGGGCGCCTTCGAGGCCGATCTTGGGCTGTAGACAGCCGTGACCAACGCCGTCATCGCGATCGCGGGGTCCTCAGGACTGATCGGGTCGGCTTTGGTGTACGCGCTGCGTGCCACCGACCGCAGAGTGTTGCGGATCGTGCGGCGCGCACCGTCGAATGCCGACGAGGTGTTCTGGAATCCCGACACCGGTGAATTCGACCCGAGCACGCTGACCGGGGTCGACGCGGTGGTCAACCTGTGCGGCGTCAACATCGGCCAGAAGCGATGGTCGGGTGCGTTCAAGCAGAGCCTGCGCGACAGCCGCATCGGGCCGACCGAGGTGCTCTCGGCCGCGGTGATCGAGGCCGGTGTTCCCACGCTGGTCAACGCCAGCGCCGTTGGCTACTACGGCAACACCAACAGCCACACCGTCGACGAAACAGCGCCTCCGGGAACCGGTTTCATGGCGCGGCTCTGTGAGGACTGGGAGGCGGCGACCGCATTCGCCGAACACGACGGCACCAGGGTGGTGCTGGCGCGCTCCGGGTTGGTGCTGGCGCCCGGCGGCGGGCTGTTGAGCCGGATCAAGCCGCTGTTCTCGCTGGGGCTCGGCGCGCGATTGGGTAACGGACGCCAATACATGCCATGGATCAGCATCGAGGACGAGGTGCGCGCGCTGCTGTTCGCCATCAACCACCACGAGCTGTCCGGCCCCGTCAACCTGACCGGACCGGCGCCCGTCACCAACGCCGAGTTCACCGCCGCGCTGGGCCGCGCCGTCAACCGGCCGACGCCGTTGATCGCGCCCGGGTTCGCGCTGCGCGCGGCGGTCGGCGAGTTCGCCGACGAAGGCCTGCTCGGCGGCCAGCGGGCGATCCCGGCGGTGCTGGAGCGCGCCGGCTTCGAGTTTCACCACAACACCATCGGTGAGGCGCTGGCGTTTGCGACGGCCAAGAACCGTGACGCGTAGCGTTGGGCCCATGGCGTCATCGATCCGGTCGGCGACAACACCGGTAGACGTGCGACGACTGAGCACCGTCGATTACCAAACGGCCTGGCAGCTGCAGCGCGATCTCGCCGAGGCCAGGGTGGCCGGCGGCCCCGACGCGCTGCTGCTGCTGCAGCATCCGTCGGTGTACACCGCGGGTAAGCGCACGTTGCCCGGTGAGAGGCCGGGCACACCCGACGTCGCCGTCATCGAGACCGACCGCGGAGGCAAGATCACCTGGCACGGGCCAGGGCAACTGGTCGGCTACCCGATCATCGGCCTGAACGAGCCACTCGATGTGGTGAATTTCGTTCGGCGTCTTGAGGAATCGATCATCAAGGTGTGCGCGGGCCTCGGCCTTGAAACCGGCCGCGTCGAAGGCCGCTCCGGAGTTTGGGTGCCCGCCGATGTGCGCGGACCCGCACGCAAGATCGCCGCGATCGGCATCCGGGTTTCGCGCGCGACCACACTGCACGGGTTCGCACTGAACTGCGACTGCGATCTGTCGGCCTTCGACGCCATCGTGCCGTGCGGCATCTCGGACGCGGGCGTGACGTCGTTGACCGCCGAGTTGGGCCGCCGGGTGACGGTCGACGAGGTGCTGTCGCCGGTGGCCGACGCCGTGTGTGACGCGCTCGACGGTCGCCTGGTAGTAGCGTTGACGTAGTGACAGTCGCTCCTGGATCCAATGTCGCCGGCCATGCGGCTCCGGAAGGCCGCAAGCTGCTGCGTCTCGAGGTTCGCAATGCCGAGACGCCGATCGAGCGCAAACCTCCGTGGATCAAGACCCGCGCAAAGATGGGTCCGGAGTACAAGGAACTCAAGGCGCTGGTCAAACGCGAGGGCCTGCACACCGTGTGCGAGGAAGCCGGCTGCCCGAACATCTTCGAATGCTGGGAGGACCGTGAGGCCACCTTCCTGATCGGCGGTGAGCAGTGCACGCGTCGCTGCGACTTCTGCCAGATCGACACCGGTAAGCCCGCCGCCCTGGACCGCGACGAACCGCGCCGGGTCGCCGAGAGTGTGGCTGCCATGGGGCTGCGGTATTCCACCGTCACCGGCGTCGCGCGCGATGATCTTCCCGACGGCGGCGCGTGGCTGTATGCCGAGACGGTGCGGGCGATCAAGACGCTGAACCCCAACACCGGCGTTGAGTTGCTGATCCCGGACTTCAACGGCGTGCCCGCGCAGTTGGAGGAGGTGTTCGCGGCTCGCCCAGAGGTGTTGGCGCACAACGTCGAAACCGTCCCGCGCATCTTCAAGCGGATCCGCCCGGCATTTCGCTACGAGCGCAGTCTCGCGGTGCTGACCGCGGCCCGCGACTACGGCCTGGTGACCAAGTCGAACCTGATCCTGGGCATGGGCGAGACGCCCGATGAGGTGCGCACCGCGCTCGTCGATCTGCATGCCGCCGGCTGCGACATCGTCACGATCACCCAGTATCTGCGGCCGTCGGTGCGCCACCACCCGGTGGAGCGGTGGGTCAAGCCCGAGGAATTCGTCGAACACGAACAGTTCGCCACCGGCCTCGGCTTCGCCGGAGTGCTCGCAGGTCCCCTGGTCCGCTCGTCGTATCGGGCAGGCAGGCTGTACGCGCAGGCGGTCGCGGCGCGGCCCGTATCCTGAACCAATGGCGAAATCGCGCAATCCCGAACAGGTCAAGGCCGCCAAGGCCGAGGCCAAGGCGGCCCGCAAGGCGGCCTCCAAGCAGCGGCGCAGCCAGTTGTGGCAGGCGTTCCAGATCCAGCGCAAAGAAGACAAGCGCCTGCTGCCGTACATGATCGGCGCCTTCGTGGTGATCGTCGGCGCCTCGGTGGCCTTCGGGGTCATGTCGGGCGGCTTGACCGGCTACATGATGATTCCGCTGGGCATCGTGCTCGGTGCGCTGGTCGCCTTCATCATCTTCGGTCGCCGCGCGCAGAAGTCGGTTTACCGCAAGGCCGAAGGGCAGACCGGCGCCGCGGCCTGGGCGCTGGAGAATCTGCGTGGCAAGTGGCGGGTTACCCCCGGCGTCGCCGCCACCGGCCATTTCGACGCGGTGCACCGGGTGATCGGGCGACCCGGGGTGATCTTCGTCGGGGAAGGGTCAGCGAACCGCGTCAAACCCCTGCTGGCCCAAGAGAAGAAGCGCACCGCTCGACTCATCGGCGACACACCGATCTACGACATCATGGTCGGCAACGGCGAGGACGAGGTGCCGCTGTCCAAGCTCGAACGTCATCTGACCAAGCTGCCCGCGAATATCACCGTCAAGCAGATGGACTCGCTCGAGTCACGGCTGGCCGCGCTGGGCACCAAGGCCGGGCCGGCGGCGATGCCCAAGGGCCCGCTGCCAACGCAGGCCAAGATGCGCAACGTGCAGCGCACCGTGCGCAGGCGCTGACTATCGCCGCACGACGGCGGTATTCGTCACCTTGTCCTGCAGTCCGCGCAAGTCGGCGTCGGTGATCAGCGGCGGGATGACGACTGCGATCAGCACTCCCCGAACCAGGGCCCGGCCGAATCCGACGTGCTGGCGATTGTCGACCGGCACCACCATCAAACCGAGCGCGTACTGGCCCGGGGTGAATCCGAACAGCCGCAGCGACACCGCGCCCAGCAGGAGCCATACGATCAGCACAGCGGTGGACAGCCCGGACATCGACACCAGCCCGAACGACATCGCCAGGGCGGCCAGCCCGTAGGCGATCAACCAGTCGACGAACAGCGCGGCGATTCGCCTGCCCATCCGGGCAAGGGACCTGGAGCCGGATTGCGGCAAACCGAGCCGCTGACCCGGATAGTCATTGGGTTCTCGGCCCTGGCTGCCCGGCTCCGAAGACGGACCCGACAGCCAGGACCCGATCTCGCGGGCCATACTGTCAGGATAGGCGGGGCCACTGTTAGGAGAAGCGGCCCCATCGGCCGCCGCTGCAGGCAAATTGCGTAACGTCCGCGCAACATGCGGTTGACGACCGCGCAACATCGTGTCCATAGCGTCAACCCGCGGGTTTACCAGAACTAAGGAGAGTACTCAGTGGCAGAAAAGACGCCCGACGACATCATCAAGCAGATCAAGGACGAGGACGTCCAGTACGTCGACATCCGGTTCTGCGACCTGCCCGGCGTCGTCCAGCACTTCTCGATTCCGGCTTCGGCGTTCGACGAGAGCGTGTTCGAGGACGGGCTGGCCTTCGACGGCTCGTCGGTGCGCGGCTTCCAGTCGATTCACGAGTCCGACATGATGCTGCTCCCCGACCCCGACACTGCACAGATCGACCCGTTCCGCGAAGCCAAGACGCTGAACCTCAACTTCTTCGTGCACGACCCGTTCACCCGCGAGGCCTACTCCCGCGACCCGCGCAACGTCGCCCGCAAGGCGGAGAACTACCTGGCGAGCACCGGCATCGCCGACACCGCCTACTTCGGCGCCGAGGCCGAGTTCTACATCTTCGATTCGGTGGCCTTCGACTCGCAGATGAACGGCACCTTCTACGAGATCGACTCGGAGTCGGGCTGGTGGAACACCGGCGAGCCCGTCGAGTCGGACGGCAGCGCCAACCGCGGTTACAAGGTTCGCCCTAAGGGCGGCTACTTCCCCGTGGCGCCCTACGACCACTACGTCGATCTGCGCGATGAAATGTGCACCAATCTGCAGAATGCTGGCTTCGTACTCGAGCGCGGTCACCACGAGGTGGGCACCGCGGGCCAGGCCGAGATCAACTACAAGTTCAACACGCTGCTGCACGCCGCCGATGACCTGCTGTTGTTCAAATACATCATCAAGAACACCGCGTGGCAGGCGGGCAAGACCGTGACCTTCATGCCGAAGCCGCTGTTCGGCGACAACGGTTCGGGGATGCACTGCCACCAGTCGCTGTGGAAGGACGGCAGCCCGCTGTTCCACGACGAGTCGGGCTACGCCGGCCTGTCCGACACCGCACGCCACTACATCGGCGGCATCCTGCACCACGCACCGTCGCTGCTGGCGTTCACCAACCCGACGGTGAACTCCTACAAGCGGCTGGTGCCCGGCTACGAGGCCCCGATCAACCTGGTGTACAGCCAGCGCAACCGCTCGGCCTGTGTGCGCATCCCGATCACGGGCAACAACCCGAAGGCCAAGCGCCTCGAGTTCCGTTGCCCGGACAGCTCGGGCAACCCGTACCTGGCGTTCGCGGCGATGATGATGGCCGGCCTCGACGGCATCAAGAAGAAGATCGAGCCGCAGGCGCCGGTCGACAAGGACCTCTACGAGCTGCCACCGGACGAGGCCGCCAGCATCCCGCAGGCGCCGACCTCGTTGTCCGCGGTCATCGACAAACTCGAGGGGGATCACGAATACCTCACCGAGGGCGGCGTTTTCACCGAGGACCTGATCGAGACCTGGATCTCCTACAAGCGCGAGAACGAGATCCTTCCGGTGCAGATTCGCCCTCACCCGTACGAGGTGGCGCTCTACTTCGATGTCTAAGTCGGCTCACCGACCCGACGTCTAAGCCGATTCGCTTGCAATGGCGAAGACACTCGCCACAAACCACGGTGCGACGTAGGGAAACGCCCGATTCCTCTTCGGCGGCTCTCCCCTTAACCTCATCTCTCGGGGGGAGCCGCGGGGGGGGGGGGGGGGGGGGGGGGGGGGGGGGGGGGGGGGGGGGGGGGGGGGGCGGCGCGGCCCCCCCCCCCCCCCCCCCCCCCCCCCCCCCCCCCACGTCCCGGCGTTGATGTGCACCGCGTCGAATCAAAACCAGCGTCGAGCCAAAACCGTAGTGTCGATCCCATGACCACCAGACTGGACTCACGGCTCACCTCGTACTCTCCTGCGGTACTGAGCCTGTTTCGCGTCGTGTTCGGATTCCTGTTCACGATGTTCGGCACATCGCATGTGTTCAATTGGCCAATTGCTTTCAATATCCCGACCGGAAGCTGGCCGGTGTGGTGGGCGGGGGTCATCGAAATCGTCACGGGGCTGCTCATCACGCTCGGGCTCTTCACCCGAGCAGCGGCGTTCATCGCCTCCGGCCACATGGCCGTCACATACTTCTGGCAGCATCAACCACACGCACTGTGGCCGATCGTGGGGCCGCAAATGGGTGGCAACGGCGGCCTACCCGCGATCCTGTTCTGCTTCGCGTTCTTTCTGTTGGTGTTCATCGGGCCCGGTAGGTATGCAGTGGACTCAATGCGCGCAGCCCGGCGAAATCAGCGAAGGTAGCAATCCTTCGACAGCTAACCAACGGCGATAATTATTAGCTGGTCAAACTCCCAAGACCAACGGCTAGGGAAACACCTGATTCCCTGATAGCAACTCATGGCGGATGATTGATCAGTGACCCACGGGTCGATGGCCGATGCGGCCCCCGCGCTGAGCGTGCATCAGGTGGGGGAATGCGATCGCGTCACGGGTGCGGTGACGTACCAGGCGGTCATCGGAACGGACGATGCAGTGGCCGCCCTGTCGTTCACCCGGCCACGGGACGGAGTCGTCACCGATTTGGGCTACGGGATGTTCCGCTACACGCCAGACCCACGGGTCAACGCCGAATCCGACGCCTTCATCGTCACCGCCGCCGACGGCAACGGTGGGCTGATCGATGCGACGGTGACGTGGGTCAACGACAACCAGGTTCCCGTCGCGGTCGCCCCGCCACGCCTATGGCCGCCGGATCCTACGACGGGCGCCGTCACCGTCTCGCCGAATATCGTTGACCCCGACGGCGACTGGCTGACCTTCACGCTCGATGCGCCGTTCCCCCAGCGAGGCTCGGTCGCCATCGACTGGGACGGTACGTTCACCTACGTTCCCTACCCGAGCGAACGTGACGACACGGCCGCCGGCGAGGAGACACTGGGTTTTCGCGCGGTCGACCCACGAGGCGCAAGCGCGTACATCACCGTCACCGTCCCGATCAGCCCGCGCCGCATTCCGACTGCGCCGCAACCAACCTCGACGACGTACGGTCCGGATCCAGCCACCGGCGTGGTCACCGGCGACTGCGGTGTCGTGGCCGACGGCGCCTACACGTACTCGGCCAGCGCCGCGTCGAAGGGCACGGTGGTCATCAACGCAAAGACGGGTATGTGGGCCTACCGCCCAGCGCTCGCGGCGCGCCATGACGCGGTCGCCGACACAGCCTCGATCGCGCAGCGACGCGACACGTTCACTGTCACGCTTTCCAAGGCTGAGCGCAACAAAGTCGTTGTACCCGTATCGGTTCCGCTCGTTTCGATGAAGACCGTGCCGTGCTACGCCGTGACGGCCGAAATTCCATTGGGCGTGGTGCCCGCCGACGTGGTGATCAGCCCGCATGGTGACCGGGTTTTCGTGACGAGCTTCGTTGGCGACGCCGCGGTCACGGTGATCCGGACCGCGGACAACACCCTCTCGCGAATTCCGTTGGCGTTTCGGCCGGAAGGCGTGGTGCTCGGCCCCGACGGCCGCCGCCTGTACATCGCCGATCCGGCCGGACGCCGGATCGCGGTGCTCGACCCGTCCGGCGCCGGCGTTGACTACATCGGCGTCGGCGATCATCCGTTCCACATGGCCCTTGTCGGTGCCGACCTCTACGTCGCCAACAACCTGGACGGCACCGTCAGCGTGGTCGACACCATCGACAATGTCGTCGTCCGCACGGTCGAGGTGGGCGGCCACCCGTATGCGGTGGCCGCGGCGCTGGGTCAAGCGTTCGTCAACGACTACGGCTTCTATGGCGGCCAGTCCACGCACACGGTGTCGATTCTCAGCGCGCGCGGGCAGGTGATGCGTGTCGCACCCGTCGGCTACTACCCCACCGGCGTCGCGGTCTCGCCGGACTGCAGGCGAATTTACGTGGCCAACAACGAAGGTTCGTACAACAGCGCGCATCCCGGCACCACCACGGTCATCAACGCGACCACGGGCGCGGTCATCGACACGCTGCCCGTCGGCGGATGCGCGGTCGGTGTCAGCGACAACGGGGGCCACCTGTACGTCGCCAGCCAGGGGTACGAATCGACGTTCACCAGCAGCCTGTCGATCGTCGACCTGCCATCGGGTCGAGTCGCCTCCGTCCCGATCCATGGCATGCCGAATGCCTTGGCGGTCAGCGGCGACCGCATCTACGTCACGGACACCTGGCACTCGTCACTGGTGCAGATCACCGCGCGCGACACCACGGTCATCGACACCGACGCCGCCAACACACCGCCGAGCCTGACCATCACCGAGGTGGATTACCGGCTGTATCAGGTGACCGTGGAGGATGCCGACGATGACACCGTCACCGTCACAGCCACCCAACCGTTCTGCGGGACTCTCAGCGATGTGGGCGACGGACTGTTTCGGTATACACCGAACGCGAGGGCGGTCGCCGGGTTCGTCGACCACTTCGCCGTCACCGCCGACGACGGGCATGGCGGCGTGGTGACCAAGACCGTCGGGCTACGCGTCTAGCCCGAGGTCCTTACGAAACTTGCGCATCCCGTCGATCTTCTCGGCCAACGACGCCTGCGGGCCGGTGTAGAACATCCACGGCATCGTGATGATCCCGGTGATGCCGTTGGCCTCGGCGCGCTGGTAGTGCTCGGGAGTGAAGGCGTCGGTCAGCGGTGTCAGCACGGCGAAACCGTCCATCGACAAACCGCGTTCGGCGCGCAGTTCACGCAGTTTGGCCACTCGCTCGATGGCGCGGTCGGTGGTGATCAGATCGCCGATCCAGCCGTCGTGGCGCGCGGCGCGGCGCAACGCGATGTCGCTGAGACCGCCGACATACACCGGAATGTGTGGCGGCGTCGGCTCCATCTCCATCCGCGGCGCCGAATAGAACTCGCCGCAGAATTCTGTCCAGCCGGGCTGCCACAGCGCCTTCATCAACTCGAGCATCTCGTCGGTGCGCTTTCCGCGGTCCCTGAAGCGCTGGCCCATCAACGTGAACTCTTCCTCGCACCACCCGACGCCGATGCCGAGCTCGAGGCGTCCGCCAGCCAAATATGCTGCGGTGCCAATGGATTTCGCAGCGGAGTACGGATCGCGCATGGCGGGCAGGTACACCGTGGTGACGAAGCGCAGACGGGTGGTCTGCGGCGCGATGGCACCGATCATCACCCAGGGATCGGGCCAGTCGGTGAATGCTTCCCAGCGACGCTTGCCGTCCTTGGTGTACGGGTACGGTGTGTTGAGCGTCTCCAGGTTGATGACGTGATCCGGGATGCCCATCCCCTCGTAGCCCAGATCGTCGGCCGCCTTGGCGATCTCGATGGCCTCTCCGGTGTCCAGGAACGCCGTGCTGACATAAAACTTCATCCCACTTCTCTCGCCCACGCCGGCCGGATGAATACGCCGTCCGCCTCGACGGTGGTGCCTTCGGCATCGCTGAGGTAGCCGCGCGCAAAGGTCTTCACACCCTCCGTGCGTTCGATGAACGCCTCGGCGCGCAGCGGGCCCAGCGGCGTGCCCCGCAAGTAGCGCAGCGTGATGGTGCCGGTGAATTTCGGCTTGGTCAACCCGTCGCTGGCGGCCTCACCGAGGATGTGGTCGAGCACCAGTGCGCAGATGCCGCCGTGCACCCATCCGGGCGGACCCTCGTACGCACCGCTGAGGGTGAACTCGCTCCAGGCCCGGCCATCGGGCTCGTGATGGATCACCATCGGCGGAGCGATCGCATTGCGTAGTCCCACAGCCGGATTCGCCCACGCCAGCGGGCGCCCGGTATCCTCGTGGCGCAGGGTGGTCGTGACGGTCCGCCTCTTCTTCCGGAGCATCGCGGTCACCGCCTCGACCGCCGCCTGCGCCTCGCGTGCGGTGGCATCGTCGACATCGGTGTGGATACCCGCGTCGATCAATTCCCGGATCGCTGCGGTCAGCGGCTCGTACATAACGCGCTGACGGTCGTACTCCTCCGCGCTGATCACATCGAAACCGAAGTCCATGCTCATTCGCAGCGCCTCACTACTCACCGAAGACCTTTCGTACCACCGCTTTGGCTCGCCGCGTCACCCGCAGATAGTTGTCGAGGAATTCGCCGCCGTCGTCGGAGTCCCAGCCCGCCGCCACCGCAACGGCATTCAGTTGCCTGCCCGGCCCCGGCAGTTGATCGGTGGGTTTGCCGCGCACCAGAACCAGCGCGTTGCGCGCTCGTGTCGCCGTCAACCATGCCTGCCTCAGCAGTTCGATGTCACCTTCGGCGATCAACTCGGCGGCGCCGATCGCGTCGAGTGCGTCCAGCGTCGAAGTGCTGTGCAGCGCAGGCACTTTGTGCGCATGCCGGAGTTGAAGCAGTTGCACTGTCCACTCGATGTCGGCGAGCCCGCCGCGGCCCAGCTTGGTGTGGGTATTCGGGTCCGCACCGCGCGGCAGCCGCTCCGCGTCGACACGCGCCTTGATCCGGCGGATCTCCTGCACCGCGGCAGCGGACACCCCACCCGACGGGTACCGCGTCTTGTCGATCATCAACAAGAAGCGCTCGCCCAGGTCGGGGTCGCCTGCCACCCGGTGCGCCCTCAGCAGCGCCTGCACCTCCCATGGCTGCGCGTACTTCTCGTAGTACGCCTCGTAGGACGCAAGCGTTCTCACCAGCGATCCGTTCCGGCCCTCCGGCCGGAGCCCGGCGTCTACCTCCAACGGTGGGTCCACAGAAGGCGTACCCAGCAGCGTGCGCACCTGTTCGGCGATGGTGATCGACCACCGCACCGCCGCGGACTCGTCGACCCCGTGGTTCGGCTCGCACACGAACATCACGTCGGCGTCGGATCCATAGCCCAGTTCACCGCCGCCGAGCCGACCCATTCCGATCACCGCGATCCTGGCGGGCGCACCGTCGCTGGGGGTGTTGGCCCGGATGATCACCTCGAGCGCCGCCTGCAGCACGGCGACCCATACCGAGGTCAACGCCGTGCAGACGTCGGTCACCTCGAGCATGCCGAGCAGATCCGCAGACGCGATGCGGGCCAGCTCACGCCTGCGCAGCGTGCGCGCCGCGGCGATCGCCCGCACGGGCTCGGCATGCCTGCCTGCCGAGGCGACCAGCGCCCGTGCCACCCCCTCTGGTTCGACTTCGAGCAGTTTCGGTCCGGTGGGGCCGTCGGCGTAGAGCTGGATCACCTCCGGTGCGCGCATCAGCAGGTCCGGCACGTACGCCGAGGTGCCGAGCACCTGCATCAGCCGCTTGGCCACCGCCCCCTCATCCCGCAGCGTCGACAGGTACCACCGATGGTCCGCCAGTTCCTCGCTGATCCGGCGGTAAGCCAGCAGACCCGCGTCGGGATCGGGAGTGTCGGACAACCAGTCCAACAGCGTCGGCAGCAGCACCCGTTGCACCCGTCCGCGCCGTCCGCTGCTGCCGGTGAGTGCGGCCAGGTGCGTGAGCGCGCTCTGCGCGCCCTCGTAGCCGAGCGCGGCGAGCTGGCGTTCGGCGGCCTCCGGGCTCATGCCGCCGGAGATTTCGGAAATGCCGACCGTGCCAACGGATTCCAGCAGCGGCTGATAGAACAGCTTGGCGTGCAGCCGAGAGACCCGCATGTTCTGGCGCTTGAGCTCCTCGCGCAACACCCCAAGCGCGTCGTGCCGCCCGTCGGGACGGATGTGCGCGGCACGCGCCAGCCAGCGAAGCGCCTCGTCGTCGTCTTCGTCGGGAAGCATGTGCGTGCGCTTGAGCCGCTGCAGCTGAAGCCGGTGCTCCAGCAGCCGCAGGAACTCGTACGACGCCATCATGTTCGCGGCGTCGTCACGGCCGATGTATCCGCCTTCGCCAAGCGCGGCAAGCGCGTCGACCGTCGACGCCACATGCAGCGACTCGTCGTTGCGGCCGTGCACCAACTGCAACAACTGCACGGCGAACTCGACGTCGCGCAGCCCGCCGGTGCCCAGCTTGATCTCCCGCGCCCGCACACCCGCAGGCACGAGTTCCTCGACGCGGCGGCGCATCGCCTGCACCTCGGACACGAAGTCCTCGCGCTGGCTGGCCATCCACACCATCGGCATCAGCGCGTCGACGTACTGGCGACCCAACGCGGCATCACCCGCCGCGGGCCGCGCCTTGAGCAGCGCCTGAAACTCCCACGTCTTGGCCCATCGCTCGTAGTACGCGACGTGCGACTCCAGTGTGCGCACCAGCTGGCCATGCTTGCCCTCCGGCCGCAGCGCAGCGTCCACCTCGAAGAAGGCGTCCCCGGCGAACCGCATCATCTCGCCCGCCAGCCTGGTGGCGGTGGCATCGGCGGTGTCCGCCACGAAGATGACGTCGACGTCGCTGACGTAGTTCAGTTCCCGCGCACCGCACTTGCCCATCGCGATCACCGCGATTCGCGGGGCCTCGCCGTCCCCGCAGACCGAGCGGGTCGCGACCGTCAGCGCCGCGCACAGCGCGGCGTCGGCGAGATCGGACAGATGCTCGCCGACGGTGGAGAACGCCAGCACTCGTTCGTTCTCCACCACCGGCGCCAGATCCAGAGCCGCCAGCACCAGCAGCCGGTCGCGGTAGAGCGTTCGCAGGGGCGCCACCGCCGCCGCTGTGTCCCTGCCGATTTCGACATTCTCGGCAACCTCGGCGAACGACGCGCGGAGCTCGTCGGCGGACGGTAGTGCGACTTCCCCCGACAGCAGCCGCCACGACCAAGGATGGGCGACCAGATGGTCGCCGAGCGCCAGCGACGAGCCGAGCACACCGAACAGCCGGCCCCGCAGCGCCTTGTCGTTCAGCAGTGCCTGGTTCAGTTCGTCCCAATCGGCGCCCATGGCGTCGGCGAGCCGGACGATCGCGCGAAGGGCTTCATCGGCGTCCGGTGCCCGCGAAAGCGCCCACAGCAGCTCGACGTGCGCGTCGGTGGTCCACCCCAGCCGGTCGAGGTCCGCGGTCGCGGAGGACTCGACCAGCCCCAGCCGGCCTACGCTTGGCAGCTTCGGTCGCTGCGTCGCGGGTTTGGCCACGCCTCGACGTTATCGCGGCGCCGGGTCAGAGGGAGAGGTAGGTCTTCAGCTCGAACGGCGTCACGTGGCTGCGATAGTTTTCCCATTCCGTGCGCTTGTTGCGCAGGAAGTAGTCGAACACGTGCTCCCCCAACGCTTCCGCGACCAGTTCGGAGTTCTCCATCTCGGTCAGCGCGACGCCGAGGCTGCCGGGCAGCTCCTTGTAACCCATCGCGCGGCGCTCCTCCGCGGTCAGGCTCCACACGTTGTCCTCGGCCTGAGGGCCGAGCACGTAGTTCTTTTCGATGCCGCGCAGACCGGCCGCCAGCAGCACGGCGAACGTCAGGTACGGATTGCAGGCCGAATCGGGGCTGCGTACCTCGACGCGGCGCGAGGACGCCTTGCGCGGCGTGTACATCGGCACCCGCACCAATGCCGAGCGGTTCGCGGCACCCCATGACGCCGCCGTCGGCGCCTCACCGCCGTGCACCAACCGCTTGTAAGAGTTCACCCACTGGTTCGTGACGGCGCTGATCTCCTGGGCGTGCTCGAGAATGCCCGCGATGAACGACTTGGCCACATCCGACAGCTGCAGCGGGTCGTCGGGGCTGTGGAAGGCGTTGGTCTCGCCCTCGAACAGGCTCATGTGGGTGTGCATGGCCGAGCCGGGATGCTCGGCAAAAGGCTTGGGCATGAACGAGGCTCGCACCCCGTCGCCGATGGCGACCTCCTTGACCACATATCGGAACGTCATCACGTTGTCGGCCATCGACAGCGCATCGGCGTAGCGCAGGTCGATCTCCTGCTGACCTGGCGCGCCCTCGTGGTGGCTGAACTCCACCGAGATGCCCATCTGTTCCAGCGCGTCGATGGCGTGGCGGCGGAAGTTCGGCGCCGCGTCGTGCACTGCCTGGTCGAAGTAGCCGCCGTTGTCCGCAGGCACCGGCGGCGTGCCGTCCTCCTCGCCCGGCTTGAGCAGGAAGAACTCGATCTCCGGGTGCACGTAGCAGGAGAAGCCGAGGTCGCTGGCCTTGGACAGCTGACGGCGCAGCACGTGCCGCGAGTCGGCCCAGGACGGCGAACCGTCGGGCATCGTGATGTCGCAGAACATCCGCGCCGAGTGGTGCTTGCCCGAACTGCTGGTCCACGGCAACACCTGGAATGTGGACGGATCGGGCCGGGCCACCATGTCGGCTTCCGACACCCGCGCGAAGCCCTCGATCGCCGAACCGTCGAAGCCGATGCCCTCTTCGAAGGCGCCTTCCAGTTCGGCCGGGGCGATCGCCACCGACTTCAGGTATCCGAGCACATCGGTGAACCACAACCGGACGAAGCGGATATCGCGTTCTTCCAGCGTGCGCAGCACGAATTCCTTCTGCCGATCCATGACCGCAGCGTAGGTTCGCGCTGTTAAATCTGTGTTACACGGGCGATGCGTTTGGCGGTCAGCAGCGCGTTCCGTCCGCAGGCACCACCGCGTTGACGAGGTAGTCGACGACGGCCGTGTCGACGCATTGGTCACCGTTGAAAACGACGGTGTGCTGCGTGCCGTCGAAGGTGATCAGCGGTGCACCCATCTGGTGGGCCAGGTCGACGCCGGCCTGATACGGGGTTGCCGGGTCGTGCGTGGTGGATACCACGACCACCTTGCCCGGCCCCGGCGAACTGGCCGGGTGCGGCGTCGACGTCGGCGGCACCGGCCACATCGCGCATAGATCGCGCGGGGCGAACCCGGTGAACGTGCCGTACTCCATGAACGGCGCGACCTGGCGGATCTGCCGGTCGGCGTCGGCCCACACCGCCGGGTCGGTCGGATAGGGCGTGTCGACGCAACGGATAGCGGCGAACGCGTCCTGCAGATTCTTATAGTGACCGGACTCGTCACGATGCTGGTAGTCGTCGGCCAGCAGCAGCAGATCGCCGGCATCGGTGCCACGCTGCAGACCGAGCAGCCCGCTGGTCAGGTACGGCCAGTACCGGCGTGTGTAGAGCGCGTTGACGGTGCCGGTGATCGCGTCCTGATAGCTCAGCCCGCGCGGGTCCGACGTCAAACCGGGCTTGGTCACCAGCGGATCCACCAGTTCGTGGAAGCGGTCGACGAACTTCGCGGGGTCGGTGCCAAGCGGGCAGCCCGTCGACTGTGCGCAGTCGGCCGCGTAGTCGTTGAAAGCCGTTTGGAAGCCCGCCATTTGGCGGATGCTGCCCGCGATGGGGTCGAGGCTGGGATCGACGGCGCCGTCGAGCACCATCGCCCGGATGCGGTCCGGGTACTGCTCGGCGTACCTCGCCCCGAGTTCGGTGCCGTACGAGAACCCGAGATAGTTGATCTGGTTCTCACCGAGCGCCGCGCGCACCACGTCCATATCGCGCACCGACGACGCGGTGCCGGCGTTGGCCAGGAACTCCTGGCCCATGCGCGCGGCGCAGTTGTCGGCGAGTTGGGTGTAGAGCGCTTCGATGTGGGCCACGCCCTCCTGGCTGTAGTCGGCCATCGGCTCACGGCGCCACGCATCGAATTCTTCGTCGGTGCGACAGCGCAATTCCGGTGTGGAGTGCCCGACGCCCCGCGGATCGATGCCCACCAGATCGAAACGGCGCATGATGTCGGTGTCCGCCAACGACGCGCCCATGCCGGCCACGGTGTCGATCGCCGACGCACCTGGTCCGCCAGGGTTGACGACGAGAACGCCGATTCGGTCGCCCGACGCCGGAATCCGGATCACCGCCAATTGCGCTTGCGCGCCTTCAGGTTTCGCGTAGTCGACGGGCACCGCCACCGTGCCGCACTGGGCGGTCGGGACGGCGCCGGCGTCGCCGACGAACCTGCCGCAGCTTCCCCACAGCGGCGGTTGGCCGTATTGCTGGACGGACTCGCCCTCCGGTGACGCCCACGCAGCAGGGCACGCGATCGCCGAGAGAAGGAAGATCGCGAGCAGCATCGAACTCAGCCTGCCCACCCGCCACATGGCCAACATGTTCGCACGGGCGACGGGCGCGGGTCTGCGCCTGGGATACAACGGTGACCTCGCCGTTACCGGGCGGCTAGCATCGCGTGTTCGGCGGAGGCACCACAACGTCGAGCAGATAGCGTGCCGCGATCTGGTCGACACAGTTGTTGCCTTGGAACACAACGGTGTGCTGTGTGCCGTCGAAGGTGAGCACCGTGCCGCCGAGTTGTTGAGCCAGGTCGACCCCGGCCTGGTACGGGGTGGCCGGATCGTTGGTCGTCGACACCACCAGGATGGGCGGCAGGCCGCTCACCTTGATCTCGTGCTGATCACCGGTGGCGGGAATCGGCCAGAACGCGCAAGAGTCAAGGGGCGCAAGGCCGGTGAATTGGCCGTAGCTCATGAACGGCGCCGCTTCACGGGTGCGGCGGTCCTGGTCGACCACCTTGGCGCGGTCGGTGATGTGCGGCTTGTCCATGCAGTTGACCGCGACCCGCACGTCGGTCGAATTGTTGTAGTGGCCCTTCGCGTCGCGACCCATGTACAGATCGGCCATGGCGAGCATGGTGTCGCCCTCGCCATCTCTCAATTCCGACAGCGCCTGGGTGAGATGGCGCCACAAGTTCGGCGAGTACAGCGGCAGAATGGTGCCGACGATCGCGTCGTTGTAGCTCAGTCCTCGCGGGTCCCTGGTCTTGGCAGGATGCTGGACCAGCGGTTCGACCAGGCTCTTGTACACGTCGACCGCTTTACTCGGATCGGTGCCCAGTGGGCAGTCCGGGCTGTTGGCGCAGTCGGCGGCGAAGTTGTCGAACGCCTTTTGGAACGCGGCGGCCTGGCGGACCTCCTCCTCGATTTGGTCCGCGTTCGGATCGACGGCGCCGTCGAGGATCATCGCGCGAACCTTGTCGGGATACGCCTCGGCGTAAAGCGCTCCGATGCGGGTCCCATACGAGTAGCCCAGGTATGTCAGCTTGTCGTCGCCGAGGCTGACTCGGATCGCTTCCAGATCCTTGGCCACGTTGGCGGTTCCGAGGTTGGCCAAGAACTCCAATCCCATCTTGTCGACACAGCGCTGGACGAAGGCCTTGTTCTCCCTCTCGATGTGATCGACGCCCTCCTGGGTGTACTCCACGATCGGATCGGCACGCAGCCGGTCGTTGTCGGCATCGGAGTTGCACCACGCGGCGGGCGTGGAGTTGGCGACGCCGCGCGGGTCGAAACCGACGAGGTCGAACCGCTCGCGCACCGACGCAGGCAGCGTCGAAGCCATCGACGCGGCGGCCTCGACACCCGATTCGCCGGGCCCGCCCGGATTGATCACCAGCGAGCCGATCTTCTGCCCGGTCGCCTTGAATCGGATCATGGCGAGTTGGGCGACGTCACCGTCGGGCTTGGAGTAGTCAACGGGCACCGAGAGCATGCCGCACTCCGCCCCTGAGGGGATGCGGGCCGTCTCCGAGGGGGCTGCCGCCTTACACGGACTCCACTGGATCGGGGTGCCGGGCCTGGGCGCCGAGATGACCGCACGCCCGTCGACCATGTTGCTGCACCCGCCGAGCAACAGGGCAGCGATGGTCGCGAGGACCCCGATCTTGAGGTTCATGGCTCAACATGCTGCCATGACAACCTATCGGCGCTGGCGAGGCCCGATTTTCCGTGGCGTCTCCTGGCTATCTCGCGGCGTCCAGTAACTCGCCGAGCACCGCTTCGAAGTCGTCGGCCATGTCCCACAGGTCCGGCAGCAGTTCGGGGCACGAGATGAGCCCGACGTCGAGTTTGCCGGTCAGCGACATCACGGTGATGTTCAGGCCCGAGCCGTGAAAGATCGGGCCGAGCGGGTACATCGCCTTGACCTCGCCGCCGAGGAAGTACAGCGGCACCTGCGGTCCCGGCACATTCGAGACGACGAGGTTGTGCACGGGACGGGCCTCGGTCAGCCGACTGCTGGCGTAGACGCGCATCGCGATACCGAACACCGCGGGCGCAGCGAACTGCGTCCAATCCTGCAGCAGGGTCGCGCCGATCGCCGAACTATGTTGCTTGGCAACGGAATTCGCTTCGGCGATGGATTTCAGGCGCTCGGCCGGGTCGTCGATATGGGTTTCCAACTTCGAGAACATTCCCGACACCTGGTTACGGCCCGGCCGGTCGGATTTCTCGTGCACCGACACCGGGACCATCGCCACCAAGGAATTCTGCGGCAGCTCGCCGCGATCTGCGAGGAACTTCCGCAGCACGCCGGACACCAACGCCATCACGACGTCGTTGACCTTGACGCCGAAGTGGTTCTTGACGGTCTTGATGTCCTCGAGGTCGAGTTGCGCGAACGCCACGTTGCGGTGGCCGGTGACGTTGACGTTGAACGCGGTCTTGGGCGCGGCGAACGGCGCGGCCATCGTCAGCCCGCTGCGGGCCCGTTTGACGGTGTCGACGACCGACGACAACGTCGTCGGCACCACGTTTACCAGGCGCAGCGGCCGGGTGACGAACTTGAGCGCGCCGCTGACGGCGATTTCCAGGCTCGACGCGTCGCCAACCCCATCGACAGGGTCGGGGGCGGGCGCGTCGGGTTCGGTGCTGCACAGCTGGGACATCAGGTTGGCGCCGGTGACACCGTCGACGCCCGCGTGGTGCACCTTGGTCATCACCGCCAGCCGGCCCCCCGCTTGAGCGTCGGTGCCGCCGATGTTCTCGATCACCCATGTCTCCCACAGTGGCCTGCTGCGGTCCAGCGGGAGCGAAGCGATGTGGCCGCAGATCTCGGCCAGCTCCCGTCGGCCGCCAGGCGCAGGAAGGCCGATGCGGTGCAGGTGCCGGTCGACGTCAAAGTCCTTGTCCTCCACCCACACCGGATGATCGGGGTTGAACCTGCTGTCGGCGAGCTTTTCCCGAAATTGCGGCATCGCCTTGATGCGCAGATTCAATGCGTCACGCAGTCGGTCGAAGGTGTAGCCGCCGGGCATCGTGGACGTGTCCACCTCGAGAACCGAGCACACATGCAATGGCTGCTTTGCGGTTTCGAGGTACAGGAAACTGGCGTCGAGTCCACTGAGCCGTTGCATGCCGGGAAGCTTATGCGTGGCCGCGCTGACTGTGAGGAAATCCACTTAACGTGGCTTTTAACTTTCCAACGCCGGGGTGGCAGACTTGTGAAGGTCAGACGAACCCGGGGACCCACAGGGCCACGAGGATCGACCCGACGAACCTACGAAGGACAACGATGTCTGAGCAGACTGTTTACGGTGCTGCCGATTCCAAACCGCGCACTCCCGGCCAATCGTCCGCACCGCGGACCAAGGTGCGCACCCACCACCTTCAGAAGTGGAAGTCAGAAGGCCACAAATGGGCCATGCTGACCGCCTACGACTACTCCACCGCGCGCGTCTTCGACGAGGCCGAGATCCCGGTGTTGCTCGTCGGTGACTCCGCGGCCAACGTCGTCTACGGCTACGACACCACCGTGCCGGTGACCATCGACGAACTCATTCCGCTGGTGCGCGGTGTGGTGCGCGGCGCCCCGCACGCGTTGGTGGTCGCAGACCTGCCGTTCGGCAGCTACGAGGCGGGTGCGCAGCAGGCGCTCGCGACCGCCACCCGGTTCCTCAAGGAGACCGGAGCCCACGCGGTCAAGTTGGAGGGCGGCGAGCGAGTCGCCGATCAGATCGCGACGCTGACCCAGGCGGGCATTCCGGTGGTGGCCCACATCGGGTTCACTCCGCAGAGCGTGAACGGGCTCGGCGGATTCCGGGTGCAGGGCCGCGGCGATGCCGCCGAGCAGACGATCCACGACGCCATCGCTGTGCAGGAAGCAGGCGCCATCGCGGTCGTGCTGGAAATGGTGCCTGCCGAACTGGCCACCCAGATCACCGGCAAGCTGACGATTCCGACCGTCGGCATCGGCGCCGGGCCCAACTGCGATGCGCAGGTGCTGGTCTGGCAGGACATGGCGGGCATGACTAGCGGCAAGACAGCCAAGTTCGTGAAGCGCTTCGCTGAGGTCGGCAGCGAATTACGCAGCGCCGCAGCGCAATACGCCAATGAGGTGGCCAGCGGGGCGTTCCCCGCCGAGGAGCACTGCTTCTAGCCGAACTCCGCTTTTCGCTTTCCAAGGAATGCGTCGATGCCTTCGCGGCCGTCGGCGGAATCGGCGAGCAGGCCGATCAGGCGGCCTTCGAGTTCCATCTGTTCTTCGAGCCCGTTGGCGAACGTCGACAGCAACAGCGACTTGACGCCGCCGTTCGATTTGCTTGCGGTGGCTGCCATTTGGTCGGCTAGCTGATCCGTGCGGGCGGCAAGGTCGGCGTCGGGGACCACCTCGGTGACCAACCCCCACTGCGACGCGTCCTGTGCGCTCAGCGTGCGATTGGTCAGCATCAGTTCCTTGGTTCGGGTGATGCCGATGAGGCGGGGCAGGTAATACGACGAACTGCCGTCGGGGCTCAGTCCCGCGCGGGTGTAGGCCATGGTGAACGACGCGGACTCGGCCGCCAGCACCAGATCACCGGTGACCGCAAGCGAGAAACCCGCACCCGCGGCGACACCGTTGACCGAGGTGATCACCACGGCGTCCATCCTGGCGAAGGTGGAGATGGCTCGGTGCAGATCATCGGCGACGCCCTTGATGAACGGCCCGCGGGTATCGGCCGCCGCGAATGACTTCAGATCGCCTCCGGCACAGAAGAATCGGCCCTCACCAGTGATCACCACGACCTTGGTCGCGGGGTTGTCGCACCGCTTGGCGGCGGCGGCAAGCTCGCGAGTCATGGTGTCGTTCATGCCGTTTGCGGCGTCGGGCCGGTTCAACGTGATCCGCGCGATGCGCCCGGAATGCTCGAACTTGATGGTCTGGTATTCGGTCACACCTGGACTGTATCGGCAAACCCCAGCCGCGCCGCCGTCAGCTTGCGGAGTTCGGCGAAGTCGCCGTCGAACCCCACCGTTCGCAATGCCCCGTCGGCGATCACCCACGGCTGCTCCGGTGGGCAGTCGGTGTCGTCGGAGCGGCGGTTGATGACCGATTCGACCAGCCGAAATGGCAGGTCGTCGGCGTCGGAGGGACCGTCGCACTCCGCGATCACCTCGGCCGACAGCATGCGGTAGCTGCCGCGCAGTTCGCCGCGACGCAGCCGGAACTGCTCGAACCGGTCGAGTCGCAACTCGGGCAGCAGGTACAGCGCGCCGAGATTCCACCGGCTGGCGCACAGTTGGGTGGCGTCGCCGACCACAAGAGCGTGCAGACGTGGCGCGGCGGGCCCCTGCTCCCCGAGTAGGTCACCGGCAAGGCGCAGCGGCTGGTCGACCGTGCCTGTCAGCAGCGCGTCGAGAATGTCGTCCTTGGTGGCGAAGTGGTGATACAGCGAGGCCTGGCGCACCCCCACCGCGTCGGCGATCCGTCGGGTCGAGGTGCTCGCGTAGCCGAGGCTGGTGAAGAGTTCCGCGGCGGCGTCGAGAATCTCTTCGCGTGCACTCTTGCCTGGCCGCCGCGACTGCTCGAGCCGCGGGCGGCCACGGCTTTCGCTGCGCATGACCTCATTGTCGCCCATCGCGGTGGATACTCACGACGTGACCGAGGATTACGGCACAGCCAGATGGGTGGCCCGAGAAGACGTCCATGCCCGCCAGGTACTGCACACCGCCAAGCTCGTGGTCATGTTCTCGCTCCCGGTCGCGGCCGGATTCGTCGTGGGCGCAATGCAGAACAACGACAAGGGAGGCTGGTCTGAGACCGCGGCGATTTTGATGCTCATCGCCGCCCTGTTCACCATGCGCGTCATCTTGACGCGCATGGCAGACCTCAAGCTCGAAGACGTCACGGACAAATCGCCTGAGGTCGTCCAGGAGGCATTCAAGGAACAGGCCCAGGCCGACAAGAAGGTCGCCCGCTCAGCCCACAGGTGGATGGTGTGCCAGGTACTGCTGTCTCTGGCATCCAGTTTCGCCGCGGCGATGGCCTTGCTGCTCGGGTAGGCCAGTACCTGTCACTTGATCGAAATACGGTCAACGCACTCGTAACAACCGCGATACGCGGGCGGAACGGCTCCGCTGAAAACTTTCAACTGACAGTTATTCGGACAGGAGCCGACCTTGAGTACCGACTCGACTACCGGAGCGCGCGACCACGCCCGGTCCCAGGTGCGCACCGCCAGCATGCGGATACCCGCCACCCCGCCCGACGTCGACCCGTCCCGCCTGCTGTGGGCCGAGGCCATACCCGCAGGCTCGTATGCCGCCAGAGCGCTCGGTCGCGGGACCCGACTCCGGCTGATCGATTTCGACGGCGGCGCGTGTGCTCACCTGTTGCTGTTCCGCTCCGATGCATCGTGGGAGCGACTCAACGTCGCCGACACGATCAAGGTGCCGTGGCAGGCGTACCTGGGTGTGGGCCATCCGCTACTGTCCGATCAGGGCCGGGTGTTGGCGACCGTCGTCGCCGACACCTCCGGCCACCACGACACGTTGTGCGGGATCACCGACGCGGGTCGGGCGAAGATGCTGCTGGCCGCCGCCAAGCACGGTCTCGACATCCGCGACGTCGGACCGTCGGTGTCGCTGTTCAAGGGTGTTCGCGTCGAGGACGACGGTGCGCTCGCTTTCACCGGTTCGGCCGGCCAGGGCGCCGCAGTCGATCTGCTCATTCACATGCCCGTGGTGGTCGCGCTGGTCAACACCGCTCACCCGCTTGATCCCGATCCGGCACTCACCGACTTCGACGTGCTGGCCTGGCGTGCGGGCGAACAACTCGCCACCCCCGCCAACCACGATCCTGAATATTTACGCGCCTTGTTCAACACCGAAAGTACTTGGGCTGGAACGCACACCAGTGAGGCGGAGCAATGACCACCACAGAACGTGTCGTCGTCGCCGACAACGTCGTTGATGCGTGCGCGCCATGGTCGGCGATCGTGCGCACCGGCCAGACACTGCAAATCATCGATCTGCACGGCAATCAGGCGGTCGACACCCTGCTGTGGGGCGTCTCCGGCGATCAGGTCGATCGCTGGCTTCGCTACAGCGCGCAGGCCACCGTCGCCGCGCAACGCAACATCTTCTTGAGCACAGGCTCTGTGCTGCGAGCCGCCGACGGCACTGCGCTGATGACGATCGTCGCCGACGACGTCGGCAACCACGACACCCTCGCAGGGGCATGTTCCAAGGAGTCCAACACGCTGCGCTACGGCCACCACACCGTGCACCAACACGCGTGTGCGGAAAACTTTTTGGCCGAAGGCGCGAAGTGGAATCTCGGCAAACGCGACATCGTGTCGAACATCAACTTCTTCATGAATGTGCCCGTCGAGTCCGACGGCACCCTTGGCATCGTGGACGGACTGTCCGCGCCGGGTAAGTCGCTGTCGTTGCGCGCCGAATGCGACACGTTGGTGTTGGTGTCGAACTGTCCGCAGATCAACAATCCGTGCAACGGGTTCAACCCGACGCCGGTGCGCATGGTGATCTCGGCGCCATGATCGCTATCGAGGTGGTGCGGCCGGGAATGCTGACCACAGTCCAGGACTGGCCCGGCCGTATTGGATATTGGCATGTCGGCGTTCCACCTTCGGGACCGATGGACGACCTGTCATTCCGGATCGGCAACCGGGTGCTTGGCAATCCTCAAGGTGCGGCGGGGCTCGAGTGCACCAGAAGCGGTCCGGCCCTGCGCTTCCCCGAGGGTGGACGGGTGTGCGTCACAGGGGCACCGGTGACGGTGACGCTGAACGGAGCGGCCGTAGCGCAGTGGCAGTCGGTCACGGTGCCAGCCAGTGGAGTGCTCGACATCGCAACCTTGACCGGTCCGGGCATGCGCTGCTACATCCTGGTCGCCGGCGGCCTGCAAGAGCCTGATTTCCTCGGCAGCACAGCGACGTTCACACTGGGCACGTTCGGCGGCCACCGCGGCAGGCCGCTCCGCGAAGGCGATGTGCTCACGGCGGGCGCCGATCCGGGGGCAGTCGATGTGCGCCCGTCGCGAGCAGCCATCGACGAGCAGCCCAGCATCGGTCACCGCTGGGAGGTCGCGGTGACCGAAGGCCCGCACGCCGCACCGGAGTTCTTCACCCGCGCCGATATCGACACGCTTTTCAACACCGACTACTCGGTGCACTACAACTCCGACCGCACCGGTGTCCGACTTCAGGGCCCGAAACCGCAGTGGGCGCGCAGTGACGGCGGCGAGGCCGGATTGCATCCGTCGAATATTCACGACAACGCCTATTGCGTCGGCAGTTTGGATTTCACCGGTGACACGCCGATCCTGCTCGGACCCGACGGGCCGAGCCTCGGTGGGTTTGTCTGTCCCGTCACCGTGGTCCGCGGTGACCGATGGAAGTTGGGTCAGATGGCGCCCGGCGACGCGGTGCGGTTCGTCGCGGTGCGCGCGGACCGTGCGCCGTCGCTGCAGACCATCGACGCCGACAGGCGGGCGTCATTTCCGCTGGTGATCTCGACGTCCGGCGATGCCGACGGCGGCATGCTCGACCGCTACTCCGCATCGGACGGCACCGACGTGACGGTGCGCCGCGCCGGTGACGGCGGAGTGCTGATCGAGTACGGACCGATGATGCTCGACCTCGCCATGCGGGCCAGGGTGCATGTGCTCTACGAGCACCTCCTCGGCCAGGCCGTTTCCGGTATCACGGAACTGGTCCCTGGCGTGCGTTCGCTGCAGGTGCAATTCGATCCGGCGGTGCTCTCGATAGCCGAAATCGCTGATCTGCTGCGCGGTTTCGACGCCGATCTGCCGCCATCCGATCAGCTCATCGTGCCAAGCCGCACTGTGCGGTTGCCGCTGTCGTGGGACGACCCGGCCACCCACGAAGCCACCCAGCGCTACATGCACGGCGTGCGGGCGGATGCGCCGTGGTGCCCGTGGAACATCGAATTCATCAGGCGCATCAATGGTCTCGACGATGTCGCGCAGGTACACGACATCGTCTACAACGCCGAGTATCTGGTCCTCGGCCTCGGCGACGTGTACCTCGGGGCGCCGGTGGCCACTCCTCTTGACCCACGACACCGGCTGGTCACCACGAAGTACAACCCCGCGCGCACCTGGACGCCGGAGAACGCCGTTGGTATCGGGGGCGCGTACCTGTGCATCTACGGCATGGAGGGTCCTGGCGGTTATCAGTTCGTCGGGCGCACCACGCAGGTGTGGAATCACCGCCACCCCGGGACGGCCCGGTGCTTCGAGCCCGGGACACCGTGGCTACTCCGCTATTTCGACCGCATCAGCTTCTATCCCGTGAGCGCCGACCAGTTGGTCCATCTGCGCGCCGAGATGGCCGCCGGGCGGGGCGACGTCACCATCGACGACGGCAAGTTCTCCCTCTCCGACTACCGAGGATTTCTTGCTGACAACGACGACAGCATCGGCGCGTTCCGTCGGCAGCAGTCAGCCGCGTTCGCCGCGGAACGACGGGCATGGGATCTGGCAGGAGAGTTTCGCCGGGCGTCCTGAAGCTCACGCGTTCCGTATGGCACGCTGTGATGCACCATGGCGAAATCGGATGACCAGGCGAACTCGAGGTATCTGGAGGTCGAGCGCAAGTTCGAGGTGTTCGAGTCCACCGTGAGCCCGTCGTTCGAGGGGCTGTCGTCGATCGCGCGTGTGGAACGTCACCCGGCGCAGCAACTCGATGCCGTCTACTTTGACACGCCCGCCCACGATCTGGCGGCCCACCGCATCACGTTGCGCCGCCGCACCGGTGGCTCAGATGCCGGCTGGCATCTGAAACTGCCTGCAGGACCGGATGCCAGGACCGAGGTCAGAACGCCGCTCGGCGACCACGACGACGACACCGTGCCGACCGATTTGTTGGATGTGGTCTTGGCCATCGTGCGCGACCGCCCGGTGCGGCCCGTCGCGCGCATCTCGACCACCCGTACGGTCGAGGTGCTCTACGGAGCGGACGGTCGCCCGGTGGCGGAGTTCTGCGACGATGACGTCGTCGCGCGCGCCGAGGACGACGAGGATTCCGAGCAGCGGTGGCGCGAGTGGGAGCTGGAACTGGTCGAAGCCACCGATCGCGGTCTGTTGGACCGCCTGGCGAATCGCTTGATTGATGCGGGCGCGGTGTCGGCCGGACATGGTTCGAAGCTGGCGCGGGTGCTCGACGGCGAAGAATCCGAAGCCGATGTGGCCGAGCCATCGTCCGACCCGGTACACCGGGCGGTGGCGGAGCAGGTCGAGCAACTGTTGGTGTGGGATCGCGCGGTGCGGGCCGACGTTTACGACTCCGTGCACCAGATGCGCGTGACCACGCGAAAGATCCGCAGCCTGCTACAGGCGTCCGAAGATGCGTTCGGTATTTCCGACGACGCTTGGGTGCTGGACGAATTGCGGCAATTGGCAGCGATTTTGGGAGTTGCCCGCGACGCCGAGGTGCTGGCCGAGCGATACGAGAAGGCGCTCGACGAATTGCCCGACGAGCTGGTGCGCGGACCCGTGAGGGAGCGGTTGGTCGACGGCGCCAAGAAGCAGTACAAGTCCGGCCTGCGGCGATCGCTGATCGCGATGCGGTCGCAGCGCTACTTCCGGCTGCTCGACGCGCTGGAGGGTCTGGTGGCCGCGGAACCGCCGCCGGTTGCGCCCGACGGTGAGCGGGCGGAGTTGACGATCTCTTCGGCCTACCGCCGCGTGCGCAAGGCGGCGAAGCACGCCGCCGCGTCGGCCGATGAGGACCGCGACGAGGCACTGCACCGGATTCGCAAGGGCGCCAAGCGGCTTCGCTACACCGCGGCGGCCACTGGCGAAGACAAGGTGTCCGCCCGCGCCAAAACCATCCAGACGCTGCTCGGCGACCATCAAGACAGTGTGGTCAGCCGCGCACATCTCAGCCGTCAGGCCGAAGCCGCCAACGCCGCGGGCGAGGACACTTTCACCTACGGGCTGCTCTATCAGATGGAGGGCGACCTAGCGCAGCGGTCCCGCGCACAACTGGACGACGCGTTGCGCAAGCTCGACCGGTCGGTGCGTCGAGCGGGCGGATGAGTTGGCCTGTAAGCCGGATTCTGTCCCTCGTCGCCGCGTGTTAAACGGCGGCGAGGCGGCGACCATCCATCTGGACACACCGTTGCCGGGTGCCTCGAGCGGCCTACCCGCAGGCTCGGGCGAGCAGCCCTCGGACGCCTGCGCGACCGCACTGGGTGCGGCCTTCTTGGCCTTGCTTCGGGTGGGGTTTGCCTAGCCACTCCGGTCACCCGGAATGCTGGTGCGCTCTTACCGCACCGTTTCACCCTTACCACCGAAGGTGGCGGTCTGTTTTCTGTGGCACTTTCCCGCGAGTCACCTCGGATTGCCGTTAGCAATCACCCTGCTCTGTGAAGTCCGGACTTTCCTCGAACCGTCAGGTCCGCGGCCGCCCAGCCAACTCATCCGCAGCATAATGATCGCATGACGCAGGTTCCGCCTGCCCGTTACCTGCAGCGGGCGAAGGATCTTGTGGACGCCCGCTACGCCGAGGCCATCACCGTCGACGACCTCGCCGCCGCGGCCGGCCTGTCACGGGCGCACTTCAGCAGGATGTTCACCAGGACCTTCGGGGAGTCGCCGCGCTCGTATCTACAGTCTCGGCGCCTTGAACGGGCGGCGGCACTGCTGCGCTACACCGACCGCTCGGTGGCCGACATCTGCGTGATGGTGGGACTGCAGAGCGTCGGATCCTTCACCACGAGCTTCGCCCGGGTATACGGCATGCCGCCTGCGGCGTACCGGGCCAGCATGCCGCCGGCCGCGATTTACGCCCGCGTGCCGAGTTGCATTCTCGCGCGCGATACCCGCCGTCCCGCCGACAGCCGCGTCAAGACAGCACACGGGGAGAAGACGGGACGCATGCCGCGACCGTAGCGTTTCGGCCATGATGAAAATCGCAAGCGCTCACCTATGGGTTCACGATCAGGATGAAGCACTCAAATTCTGGACCGAACTGGTCGGGATGGAAGTGCGCCAAGACGTTTCACTACCCGACATGGATGACACTTTCCGCTGGCTGACCGTCGGCCCTCCCGGTCAGGATGACGTGTCAATCGTTTTGATGGCGGTGCCCGGCCAGCCGGTGATGGACGCATCCACCCGCGAGCAGGTTCTCGACCTGACGGCAAAGGGATTCGCCGGCACGGTGTTCCTCACCACCGACGACATCCAAAGCGACTACGACGAAATGACTTCCCGCGGCGTACAGTTCACCGAGCCACCGCATCAGATGCCATACGGGATCGACTCAGGGTTTCGTGACCCGTCGGGAAACAGTGTGCGACTGACCCAACTGGCGCCGCCTCCGGCCAATACTGTGTGAATGCGCACGTCCACCGCAGCGGTCGGCTCGGCGGCCTTCTTCGTGGTCGCGCCCGGCACCTTTGTCGGGCTGGGCCCCTGGCTGATCACCCGATGGGAGATCCCGCAGACGAGTCCGCCGTTGCGTGTGGTGCTTGGCGTCGCGCTGATCGTGCTTGGTCTCATCCCGCCGATCCACGCGTTCAGCCAGTTCGCCATGGCCGGCGGCACGCCGATGCCCGCCGCACCACCCGACCGGCTTGTGCTGACCGGGTTCAACCGGTTCGTGCGCAACCCGATGTACGTCGGCCTGCTGACAGCGATCCTCGGCCAGGCACTGCTTTTCGACAGCGCGTGGCTCGTGCTCTACGTCGTCATCGGCTGGATCGTGACGGCCTCATTCGTCCACTGGTACGAAGAACCAACCCTCGCTAGGTCGTTCGGCGAACAATACGAGGACTATCGCCGTAATGTGCCTGCCTGGGTGCCACGCGTTACGCCGTGGCGGCCAGCGCCTCAGAACGGTGGTGGCTCGTAGTTTTGGGCGAGCCAGGCTTGGCGTTGGCGTTCTTCTTCGGCGATGAGTTCGCGGCGTTGACGGCGTTCGGCGGTGATGCGGTCGCGGCGGTTTTGTTCACGGGTGTGTTTGCGCCGCGGCATCATCACCTCCCGATACGGCGGATGCTCTGCTGTGAGCGTTGACGCCGCGAGCGCCTCGGTGGGTTGGGCCAGGGTGGGAAACAGCGCCGCCCCGTGGGCTTCACTGACGTAGGTATGTCCGCTGGGGCCGGTCAAGACGATTGTCCCGTCCGGTAATTGCCTCTCTGCCCAGCCCGGGTGGAACGTCTTGATCAAATGATGAATCTTGCAGTAGTGCTTCAGATCCGAGGCGTGGGTCAGCCCACCCGGATAGGGCACCGTATGGTCCAACTCGCACGACGCCACCGGTTTGTCGCAACCAGGCCAGCGACACGTCAGATCCCGCCACCGAGTGAACTCCCGGGTCATCGCCGAGGGCCGATACCCCGGATCAGGCATGGTCGACGGCATCGTCACCGGCTTGAGTTGCGCGGTGCCCGCCAGGTTGCGCACCGATTCGGCGGGCAGGATCCCGAACCCGGGCAGATACCCTGGCGCATCACCGCTGCCGTCGATGGTGGACTGGTCGGCCACCACGTGTATCACCACCGCTGCCGCTGCGGCCGCGTGGTCACGTTCGGCTGCGGCCGGGCAATCCACACGTCCACACTGGCAGGCCAGGGTGGCTTCCGAGCGGCCGACCGCTCCAGCGGCATCGGAGCGGCGCTGGGCATGGGTACGCGGATCGTGGGCACACCGTGGCGGCCACCGCGTCCAGCCGGGCATTCAAGGCGGCGCCATCCTCGGCGCGCACCACGCCGTCGATCGCGGCCACACCCGGGCTGACCGCGGAGATCTCCACATACCGGTTGTCATCAACCGCTGGTGGCACCCGCACCCCGGCCGGATCGAATTTCGTCACCCACAGATCGACCCGGTCACGCAGCTTCTCGCGCGAGAGCTTCATCCACTTCACGCAGTGCCGGGCGATCGCCTCATCCAACTCCGGCATCACGGCCTCATCGACATTCTGGGTGCGCGCCACAACCGTGGACACCAGCCGGTAATCGATCACCCCGGAGATGAACACCCGCGCCACCCGCGGCAGCCGATGCCACAGATCGCAGGCCAACTGCACCTGCGCCACCGCTCGGGCATGGCTGATGTGCTGCACCGCGGCGATCTCAGCGGCCACCCCATCACAATGGTCAGCCACCCACCACTCACACTGTGACGACGCCTCCTCACGCCGGACATAAAGTTCGGCCACCGCGGCCAGCCGCTGCGCGATCGCAGTCGACTCATCACGAGTGGCCTCACCCATCACGTCGATGAGCTCCCCATTCCCAATGTCTTCGAACACATGTTCGATAATGCCACGGCCCACCGACGTGAGCAGAAGTTATCCACAGCGGAATGCGCGCGAACCGGTGATTCGTTGCCTCATCGAATGCGCGCGTACGCCCGGTGGATGGGGTTGACGTTGGCAGAGCCGAGGGCAATCACCGAGGTGGCTGCGGCCCGCTCCGACACCGATCAACAAGCGCGCACGTTTACGTGAGGCAACGAATCCGCCCAAGCGCGCATCTTGCCGTGAGGCAACAGGCCGACAAATCTCACGGTCGAGCTCCGACCAGCGTCTTCTGGGTATGAACACCCGACACGCGGTAATCGAAAGCCCGCTCGGCGAACTGACCCTGATCGCCGAGGACGACGCCTTGACCGGTTTGTACTTCCCGCACCACTGGTACCGACCGAACGGCGACAGGATGGGGCCGAGGGTCGATGCCGGCTCCGACGAACTACTCGCCGCGGCCCAGACCCAACTAGTCGACTACCTCGCAGGCCGCCGGCACGGTTTCACGCTTGCGACCCGGTTGCACGGCGATGAAATCCAGCAGCGCATCTGGCACTTGCTGAGCACCATTCCGTACGGCGAGACCATCTCCTACGGGGAACTTGCCGCCGTGGTGGGCGATGGCACGACCGCACGCGAGGTCGGGCAAGTGGTCGGTCGCAACCCGCTGAGCATCGTGGTCCCTTGCCATCGGGTGGTCGGCAAGAACGGCAACCTGACCGGATACGCGGGCGGGCTGAAGAGAAAGCAACTTCTGTTGGAATTGGAGGAACCGAGCGAGGTGAAGGCGGCGAGGCTGTTCTGATGACTCCGACAAGATGGCAGCAGCGGGTCGACTCCGCCGACTGGGATGCAATCACTGCCGAGCTCAACGACTCCGCGGGTGCGCTGCTCCCACGGCTGCTCAGCAAGGCAGAGGCCGAGAAGGTCCGACGGCTGTACCCCGACGACCATCTCTTCCGCGCCACGATCGACATGCGCAGGTACCGATTCGGCGAGGGCGAATACCGATATTTTCAGCAGCCCTATCCGGAACCCGTCCAGGCGCTCAAGGAGGCGCTCTATCCACGCCTACTGCCGATCGCGCGCGATTGGTGGACCAAACTGGGCCGCACCGCGCCGTGGCCCGACTCGCTCGACGACTGGCTGGCCATGTGCCACGCGGCCGGCCAGCGCAAGTCGACCGCGATCCTACTCAGGTACGGTGCGGGCGACTGGAATGCGCTGCATCGAGATCTCTACGGCGACTTGGTTTTTCCGCTGCAAGTGGTGATCAACCTGAGCGAACCGGGTGTCGACCACACCGGCGGTGAATTCCTGCTTGTCGAACAGCGCCCGCGGGCTCAGTCCCGCGGCACCGCGACGTTGCTGCCGTTCGGCCACGGATTCGTCTTCACCACCCGCGAGCGACCGGTCCGATCAGCCCGCGGTTGGTCGGCATCGCCTGTGCGACATGGCGTTTCGGCCGTCCGATCGGGCGAGCGGTTCACCCTCGGGCTCGTCTTCCACGATGCCGCATGAGACCTGCGTGAGCGCGCTCAGCCTCGCCGCAGCACGATCACGTTGTCAGTCCACGTCATGGTCTGTCCAGCCACCTCACGCTCGACCGCGTCGACACGTACCCGCTGCCAGTCGTCACCCAGTTCCAGTGCGTCGATGACCTCCTCGGCGCTGGGGAAATCATGGTGATGGTGATCGAGCTTCGACGCCCACGGCGGCGGCCCCGCATGGTCGACGATCACCAACAGCCCTCCGGATCGCACCGCTGTCGCTGCACGCTTGAGCACCTTCGGCCGGTCAAACGGGAGCATCGAATGCAGGAACTGCGCGGAGATCAGATCAAACTCACCGTCGGGAAAGCTCTCCGACAGGTCATGCTGCTCGAAGCGGATCCGATCGCTCATCCCGCGATCCTCGGCGCCCGCGGCAGCACGCTGCAACGCGGTGTCCGAGATGTCCACCGCGACGACGGTCCAACCGCGCTCCGCTAGCCACCATGCATCGGCGCCCTCGCCGCAACCGAGATCCAGCGCGTGACCGGGCTGCAACGGCGAAGCGATCTCGGCCAGACGGACGTTGACCCGACCGCTCCAACGCCTGTCGCTTTCGGCGTAGTGCTGCTCCCAGTGCTCCTTGGCATCAGGCGTTGACATGCTCGCTCCAATCCGGGACGGGCAGCCCGCAATCGTCTGCCAGCAGGCTTTGCACCACCGACATTCCCGCCAAGGATCCGGCAGCGATCGCCGAGGCGACCGAGGGCGGTAACTGTGTGCTGAGATCACCCGCCGCGAAAACCCCTGGCGCGGAGGTGCGGCACAGGCCGTCCACCTTCACGGGTGTCTCGCCAAACGGCGTCGCCTCTCCGGGTTCGGCTCCCAATTGCTCAGCCAGCCGGGAGCGCTGATGCAGCGTGGTGGCGGCAAGCAGCCCACGACATTCCAGCCGACCGCCGTCGGTGAACTGCACGGCTTCGAGTTGCCCTTGCCGTCCGGTGAGTTGGGCCACCGACCGCTCGTCCATTTTGACCCCTGCGGACCTCAGCCGGGCCCGGTCGTCGTCACTGAGATCCGCCTCGCCGTCCGTCAACAGAATCAGATCGTCGGTCCAGCCGCGCAGCAACAGCGCAGAATGGATCGCCTTCTCGCCACGGGCCAGCACCGCAAGAGGCTGATCACGCAACTCCCATCCATCGCAAAACGGGCAGTGAAACACCGACTTGCCCCAAAACTCCTGCAGCCCCTCCGTTACCGGCGGCCGGTACTCCATGCCGGTGGCCAGCACCACCCGGTGCGCCTGCTCACGGGATCCGTCGGACAGCTTCAGCTCGAAGAGGTCGCCGACCCGCTCGCCGGAGACCACCTCGCCGGTCCGCACCTCGACGGTTGGATACTCCGCGAGCTCGCGGCGGCCGATCTCGTACAGTTCTGCCGGCGAGCGGCCATCGTGCCCCAGGAGACCTCCAACGCCATGAGCGGCCAAATTGCTCTGCCGACCGGCGTCTATCAACAGCGTCCGTCGCCTGGCACGACCGAGCACCAATCCTGCGCTCAGGCCTGCCGCACCGCCGCCGACGACGACGCAATCCCATTTCGAGTTCATGCTTCGAGCTTGCCCAAATCCAAGCGGATCAATCAAACTCGTTTGCCATGGAGGCAAAAAGCCCTTCGGACGACGTGGACCTGCGGGTGCGGCAGCGGCTCAAGCAACTGCGCACGCAGCGCGGACTGACGCTCGAAGACGTGGCCAGCCGATCCAACATCGACGTGTCGACTCTGAGCCGGTTGGAGTCCGGTAAGCGTCGACTCGCGCTCGACCATCTGCCGCGGCTTGCCGCCGCGCTCTCGATCAGCACCGACGAACTCCTGCGCGCGCCGGAGACCGAGGACCCACGGGTCAGGGGCGGCTCGCACACCCATCACGATGTGACGTATTGGCCGCTGACCCGCGCCGGACCTGCAGGCGGTTTGCATGCGTACAAGATCCGCATCAGCGCTCGGCGGCGCACGCCTCCCCCGGAACTGCCGGTGCACGAAGGCCAGGACTGGATATACGTGCTGTCGGGGCGCCTGCGGCTGATCCTCGGCGACAAGGACTTCATCATCAAACCCGGTGAAGCCGTAGAGTTTTCGACGTGGACCCCGCATTGGTTCGGGACAATCGACGGACCTGTCGAGGCGATCACACTGTTCGGGGTGCATGGAGAACGGCTGCACCTGCACAGCTGACTACAGGTAGGCCGTTTGGTTGACCAACCGCACCGAGGCCACGCCGTCCGGATAGAACTCCGCGATGGAAAGCGAGGCAAGGTCGAGGTGTAACCGGTAGAGGATGCCGGGACCCGCGTCCAGCGCCATCCGCAACAGTGTCTTGATCGGCGTCACGTGCGACACCACCAACACGGTTGCGCCGCCGTGCTCGTTGATGATTCGCGCCTGCGCCCGACGCACCCGTTCGGCGACGCTGTCGAAGCTCTCACCGTCGGGAGGGGCGACTCCGGTGTCGCGCAGCCAGCGCCGGTGTTGGTCTGGGTCGCGCTCGGCCGCCTCACCGAACGTCAACCCCTCCCAGCCGCCGAAGTCGGTCTCGATCAGGTCGTGGTCGACCGCGACGTCGAGGCCCAGCGCCTTGGCGACCGTGGCCGCGGTGTCGTACGCCCGTTGCAGCGGCGAGGAAATGACGGCATCAATGCCGCCCTTCTGCGCAAGGAACTGCGCGGCGGCGTCGGCTTGGCGCCGTCCGACCTCGGTCAGCGCGGGGTTGCCCCGGCCGGAATACCGTCGCTCCACTGACAACTCGGTCTGCCCATGGCGCAGAAGCAAAAAGCGCGTCGGCGCGCCGCGGGCCCCAGTCCACCCCGCAGGCGACGTCACAGGCTGCGGTTGCTTCGGTTCTTCTGCGGTCCGCTCGAGTTCGGCCGCCGCATCCATCGCCTCGTTGGCCAGCCGATCGGCGTGGCTGTTCTTGGCACGTGGGATCCAGGTGTAGCTGATCCGGTCGAATCCTCTCGACAGCGCCGTCGCCTGCTGATGCAGCGGTTCGATGTCTGGATGCTTGACCTTCCAGCGGCCCGACATCTGTTCCACCACGAGCTTGGAGTCCATCGAGACGTCGACCTCGGTGGCGCCGAGCCTGGCCGCCTCTTCGAGGCCCGCGATCAGCCCGCGGTATTCAGCGACGTTGTTGGTGGCACGCCCGATCGCCTGCTTGCTCTCGGCGAGCACCGCAGCGCGGTCGGACGTCCACACCACCGATCCATATCCCGCGGGTCCTGGGTTACCGCGTGATCCGCCGTCGGCCTCGACGATGACCCTCACGCGCCAACTCCCTTGACTCGCAGCAGGATCGCCCCGCACTCAGGGCAGCGCAGCACCTCGTCGTCGGCTGCGGCAGAGATGCGCGCCAACTCGCCGCGGTCGATCTCGATACGGCAGGCTCCACAGCGACGGCCCTGCAGCACACCCGCGCCCGCGCCACCGCGTGCACGCTGACGCTCATACAGGCCGACCAGGTCGGGGTCCAGGGCCGCCACCAATTCGTCTCGGCGAGAGAGGGATTGGTGCTTCAGCTGATCGATTTCGGCTCGTGCCGCATCGCACCCCTCCTGGGCTTCGGCGAGTCTTTGTTGCAGCTCGTCGATTTGAGCAAGTTCACCGGCTTGCCGGTTCTGCAGTTCCTCGCGGCGCTCCATCACCTCCAGCAGCGAATCCTCGAGACTGGCTTGGCGTCGCTCGAGTGTTTCGAGCTCATGTTGCAGGTCGGTCAGCTGCTTGGCGTCGACGCTGCCTGCCGTCAGGAGCGCCCGGTCGCGGTCCTCGCGCTGCCGGACGGCGTCGATCTCCGACTCGAATTTGGCCACCTGGCTGTCGAGGTCTTCCAGCGCGATCTGCACGGCGGCGAGGCGATCGTTGGCCTGCCGGTGCGCCGACTGCGCCTCCTCGAGATGCTGCTGGGCGGGCAGATTCTTGGCCCGGTGTGCGATCCGGCTCAGCTCGGCGTCGAGTTCGGCCAGTTCGAGCAACGAACGTTGTTGCACTACTTCTGCTTTCATGTTCCGTTTCTCTCGACGTTCCACGGATCGGTGCGCACTGTCGACACCCGCACCGGCAGTGCGTCGCCGAAATGGCTGCGCAGCAGATCGGCCGCCTGTATGCACCAGGGGTATTCACTGGCCCAATGTGCGACATCCACCAGCGCGACGTCAGACGCTCGCCGGTGCTCGTCGGCAGGATGGTGCCGCAGATCGGCGGTGACGTAGGCCTGCACGCCTGCGCCGGCGACCGTGTCGAGCAGCGAGTCGCCCGCTCCCCCGCACACCGCTACCCGCGACACCGCCGCCTCGGAATCACCGGACGCCCGCACCCCCCACGAGGTGCCGGGTAGCGCGTCGTGGACCCGGGAAACGAACGCGGCCAAGGGTTCCGGCCGAGGCAAGGTGCCAATCCGTCCGAGCCCGACGTCGCCGGGGACGGCGGCGAGCGCAATGATGTCGAATGCAGGCTCCTCGTAGGGATGTGCGGTCCGCAATGCGGCGAGCACATGGGCGCGTAGCCGCGTCGACGCGACCATCTCCACCCTGTCCTCGGTCACCCGCTCGACGCTGCCCACGGTGCCGATCGCGGGCGAGGCACCCTCATTCGGCAGGAACTGTCCCGTGCCCGGCACGCTCCAACTGCAGTGCGAATACTCGCCGATGTGGCCTGCACCCGCGGCGAACATGGCCTCGCGCACCGCGTCGGCGTGCTCCGCGGGCACATAGACCACCCACTTGTCCACGTCCTCCGTTACCGAGATCGGCTCCAGCACCTCTTCGACGGTCAACCCGAGCGCGCCCGCCAGCGCATCGGACACTCCAGGTGCCGCCGAGTCGGCATTGGTGTGGGCAGTGAACAACGCCCGTCCGGTGCGGATCATCTGGTGCAGCAGCGCGCCCTTGGCCGTGCTGGCGGCGACGGTGTCGACACCGCGCAACAGCAGCGGATGGTGTGCAAGCAACAGTCCACTGTCGGGCACCTCGGCGACGACGGCGGCGGTGGCGTCCACCGCGACGGTGACGGTCTCGACAGTCTCGCAGGGGTCCCCGCAGACCAGGCCCACCGAATCCCAGCCCTGCGCCAGCCGCGGCGGGTATGCCTCGTCGAGGACGCCGATGATCTCGGACAGCGCGACGCTCATCGCAACGACTCAGAAATTGCGTCGATAAGGACAGGCCAGTGCGGGCGCACCGCGGCGCGCAGGTATTCACCGTCGAGACCGATGAACGTGTCACATCTGCGCACAGCGATTCCCTTGCCGTCCAGCATCTTTCGCATCAGTTGTGCGTCCGGCACGGTGAACAGCACGAAGGGGGCACTGCCGTCGATGACATCCAGGCCGATGCTACTCAGGCCGCCGGCCATCGCGGCGCGCAGTACGGCCAACCGGTGAGCACCGCGCCGCGCCTCGGCCACCGCCTCGGGTGCGTTGCAGGCGGCGATCGCCTCGAGCTGCAGCGTGCCCATCGGCCAGTGCGGCCGCCGCGCGGTCATCTTGTCGAGGACGTCGCGGGGCCCGACCGCGTAGCCGACCCGCAACCCGGCCACCGACCAGGTCTTGGTCAGGCTGCGCAGCACCACCACGTCGGGAAGTGGCTCGCCGGCCAGGGACCCGGGCTCACCTGGAACCGCGTCCATGAACGCCTCGTCCACCACGACGATGCGGCCCGGCCTGCGTAACGACAGGATCTGGTCGCGGGAATGCAGCACGCCGGTCGGGTTCGTCGGATTGCCCACCACCACCAGGTCGGCGGCGTTCGGCACGCGCGCGCCGTCCAAGTCGAACGGCGGGCGCAGCACGACATGCTTGACCGGAACTCCCGCCGCGGTCAGCGCCGCCTCGGGTTCGGTGAACGAGGGTGCGATCAGCGCCGCGAGGCGCGGCCGAAGGTTGGCAAGCAGCGAGAAACCCTCGGCGGCTCCTGCCAGCGGGACGACCTCGTCGGCGACGCGGCCGTGTCTGCCGGCGACGGCGTACACGGCGCGGCGCTCGTCGACGGCCGTTGGGTACCGGCCGAGGTCGGCCAACCGCGCCGACAACCGGTCGACCAGCCACGACGGCGGCTCAGCGGCGCGCACGTTGACTGCGAAGTCCAGCATGCCGGGCATTGCGGCCTGGTCGCCGTGGTAGCGCGCAGCGGCACGAGAATGACTGGCCACAGCACGACATTAGACGTCGGCGACAATGGAGTGGTGACAGAAGCCCTGCGCAGTACCGTCGCGGCCCGTCCGCAGTTGGTGCTCTTCGACCTCGACGGCACTCTGACCGACTCGGCGGAGGGCATCGTGTCCAGCTTCAAACGCGCGCTGGGCGAGGTCGGCGCCCCGGTGCCCGATGGCGATCTGGCCAGCCGCATCGTCGGCCCGCCGATGCATCACACGCTGCGCGAAATGGGGCTCGGCGACGATACGGACGCCGCGATCGCCGCATACCGGGCGGACTACAGCACCCACGGTTGGGCGATGAACAGACTGTTCGACGGAGTCGCCGACCTGCTTGCGGATCTACGCGCGGCCGGGGTGCGGTTGGCGGTGGCCACGTCGAAGGCGGAGCCGACGGCAAGGCGCATCCTGGCGCACTTCGGCCTCGACGGGCACTTCGAGGTCATCGCTGGGGCAAGCGTGGACGGGGGTCGTGCCACCAAGTCCGATGTCGTCGCCCATGCGCTCGCCCAGTTGCACCCGCTGCCCGACCGGGTGCTGATGATCGGCGACCGGTCCCACGATGTGGAGGGAGCGGCCGAACACGGAATCGACACGGTCGTGGTCGGCTGGGGGTACGGCCGTGCCGACTTCGATGATCCCGACGCCCCCAGCGCCTTGGCTCACGTTTCCACCGTCGACGATCTTCGTGAGGTGTTGGGTGTCTGAGCCGCTGCACATCACGTTCATCTGCTCCGGCAACATCTGCCGGTCGCCGATGGCGGAGAAGATGTTCGCCCATCAGATCCACCAGCGCGGCCTGTCCGACGCGGTCAGAGTCACCAGCGCGGGCACCGGCGGTTGGCATGCCGGCGATCCCGCCGACCGGCGCGCGTCACATGTGCTTCGCGAACACGGATATCCGACCGCGCATCGGGCAGTACAGATCGATGACGACCACCTTTCGGCGGATCTGGTCATTGCACTCGGCCGCAACCATGTCCGAATGCTGCAGGAGATGGGCGTGCCCGCCAACAAGATCCGGATGCTGCGGTCGTTCGATCCGCGATCCGGGGCGCACGCCCTCGACGTCGAAGATCCTTACTACGGCACGCACGACGACTTCGAAGACACCTTCGCGGTGATCGAGGCGGCTCTGCCAGGGCTGCACCGCTGGGTGGACGAACAGTTGGCCGGCCGGGGAATGGCAAGCTGATGGTCAGGCGCTGGAGCTTCCTGCTGCGGCCTGCGTGGCTGGCGCTGTTCGTCGTGGTGATCGCGTTCGCCTACCTGTGCTTTACGGTGCTGGCGCCGTGGCAGCTGGGCAAGAACACCAAAACATCGCGGGAGAACAACCAGATCTCGCAGTCGCTGACGGCCGATCCGGTACCACTCAAAACGTATCTCCCGCATCAGGATTCATCGGCGCCGGATGCTCAGTGGCGCCGGGTGACGGCGACAGGACACTACTTGTCCGATCAGCAGGTGCTGGCCCGACTACGCGTCATCGACGGCGATCCCGCGTTCGAGGTGCTCACCCCGTTCGCGGTCGACGGCGGACCGGTGGTTTTGGTCGACCGCGGATATGTGCGGCCCGAGCAGGGCTCGAAGGTGCCGCCGATCGCGCCTGCGCCCACCGGAACCGTGACGATCACCGCGCGGCTGCGTGACTCGGAACCCACGGTGCAGGGTAAGGATCCATTCCGCGAGGACGACGCACAGCAGGTGTATTCGATCAACACAGCGCAGATTTCGGAGCTGGTTCGTACGCCGCTGACCGGGTCGTATGTGCAATTGGTCGACAACCAGCCAGGAGGGCTCGGCGTGATCGCGTTGCCGCAACTCGACGCGGGCCCCTTCCTGTCGTACGGCATCCAATGGATCGCGTTCGGCATCATCGCGCCGATTCTGTTGGGCTACTTCATCTATGCCGAGATCCAGCAGCGCCGACGGGAGAAGGCCGCCGCGTCGGCCACTGACAGCGACGCTCCACTCACCGTCGAGCAGAAGCTCGCCGACCGATACGGCAGGCGACGCTGAGACCTGCCGCCGCCGCGACGGCCTGCACCATCTGCGACAACCGCACCGCCCGCGCCAGGTCCGCGACGTCGGGGGTCCGGCCGTCACCCAACGTCGGTCTGATCTCCAGTGCGTGCGCGTATTGCGTCGGTCCGCCTAATCGCACGCCAAGCGCACCAGCGAACGCGGCCTCCACCACACCCGCGTTGGGGCTGGGGTGGCGGGCCGCGTCGCGGCGCCAGGCCCGCAGCGCCCCGGCGGCAGAACCGCCGACAAACGGAGCGCACAGCGCCACCAGCCCACCGGTCAGGCGGGCCGCGAAAAAGTTCGCTGCGTCATCGAAACGCGCTGCGGCCCAACCGAATCGGATGTACCGGGGCGATTTGTTGCCGATCATCGCGTCGAGCGTGTTCGCGCCGCGGTACACGAGCACCCCGGGTACCCCGCCGATCGCAGCCCAGAGAACGGGCGCCACGTGTGCGTCGGAGGTGTTCTCGGCGATGGATTCCAGCGCCGCCCGCGCCAGCCCGGCTGGATCCAACGCGGCGGGGTCGCGACCGCACAACGAGGGCAGCAGGCGCCTGGCACCTTCGACGTCGCCCCTGTCAAGCAAGCCCGCCATCTGACGCCCGGTGCGGGCCAACGAGGTCCCGCCGAGGGCGACGAACGTGGCCGCCGCAGTGGCCGCCGCTGTCGGCGCTAGGCCACCGCGGCGCGCACCACGCTCGAGCGCGACACCGAACACACCGAGTGCCTCGAGCAGAATTCCGACGTGTATTGCGCCGGCGCGCCGGGAATCGGCGTAGGTGCACTGTTCCAAAGCCGCTGCCGCGTCACCGAACAGCGCGACCGGATGACCGCGACGAGGATCGCCGAACAGCGCGTCGGCGAGGTAGCCGGCGGCGATCCCCGCGACGCGCCCCTGACACGCCCGCACAAACACCCCGGGAGCGTCTCACAAGCGGTCTACTCGTTCTCATGAGGCTGGTCCCACCCCGGCGTCCGACCCGGGTTGCGGACCTGCTCAATCCGGCTGCGGTGCTGCTGCCCGCAGCGAACGTCATCATGCAATTGGCCTCACCCGGTGTCGGGCACGGCGTTCTGGAGAGCCCGGTCGACAGCGGCAACGTCTACAAGCATCGTTGAAGCGGGCACGCACCACCGGTTACTACCTCGCGGCTGCCACCGTGGGCACCGATGCCGACCGTGCGCTGGTGCGCAGGGAGATCGACAAGGTGCACACCCGAATACGGTCGAGCGCCACCAGTCCAGTGCGCTACAACGCTTTCGACCCGCGCCTGCAACTGTGGGTCGCCCTCTACGGGCCACTGACCGAGGACGCGGCCGACGCGGTGTATCAGGACGCCAAGAAGTTGGGCACAATGCTGCAGGTCCGCGAGGACATGTGGCCGGCCGACCGGGCCGCGCTCGACGCGTACTGGAAACGCTCGCTGGCGGATCTGCGCATCGACCCGCCCGTCCGCGAGCATCTATACGGTGTCGCGGCGACAGAATTTCTCCCGACACCGCTTCGCCAGTTGATCGGGCCGCTGAACCTCTTCGCGACGACCGGGTTCCTGCCTCCGGAATTCCGAACGCAGATGCAATTGCGGTGAACACGGGAGCAACAGCGCTTGTTCGACGTGCTGTTGATCGGTCTACGCGTCGCCAACCGCGTCATCCCGCGCGACTTCTGGCTGTTCACCTATCAGCTTTACCTGCGCAACATGCGGGCCCGAGCGCGCCTCGGCAGGCGAGTCATCTGACCCGCCTGCCGAACGCCCTTTGCGAATCACCCAGTCGAGCTTGACGACCCGCCGGTCGAGGACCCGGACGTATCGGAGGTACCGGTGGAGCCCGTCGTGCTGCCCGTCGACGAACTCGACGTACCCGTGGAGTGCGTGGAACTGCTTGTCGAATCTGTCGAGCTTGTCGTGCTTGTCGACGTCGTGCTGCCCGTCGACGTCGAGGTCGTTGTACTCGACCTGGACGTAGGCTCCGCCGTGGCGGTTGCCGTAGGTTCCGCCGTGGCGGTAGCCGTAGGTTCGGTGGCCACCGTAACCGTTGGCGCAGTTGATGTTTCGTTGGTGGCTGTCGGTGCAGTCAGCGTGCTTTGGGGCACCTCGGTCGCGGCCACCGGAGCCACTGTGCTCGGCGACGACTGCGGATGCGTCGCCGTCCACTGCTGGATCACGTCGGCCGCGGGCTTGCGAGTCCAGTCGGTGCGCAGCACGCCAAGGGTGTCCTGATCGTTGGTGCTTCCCGTGGCGCGGTCACGCGTGGTGTAGATGAACGACGGACCGGTGTAATCGACGCTGCTCCAGGTGTTCAGGAAGTTCGAGATGAACTGTGCCTGTTTCGCCTCGCCGCCCTGCGACGTCGGTTGACCGTACTCGGTCGCCCATATCTGCTTGTCCGCGTCGCCGTTGGCCACCATCTCCTGGTGCATCAGGTCCAACTGGTTGATCGGAGAAGCCGGGCCGTAGGGCCTGCCCTGCCCGAACGGCACCTGGTACTGGTAGGGGTGATATGACAGCGCATCGAAATAGCCCTGCGCGCCTGCGTCGTACATGCCCTCGACGTACTTGGCCGGGCTGATCGCGAGGCCCGGGTAGTCGGTCACCCAACCGACTACACCGCCGATGACGGTGGCGTCCGGGTCGGCCTCCTTGATCGCTGGGAAGGCCGCCTGCAGCAATTGCGTGTACTCCGCTGGATCCGGCGACGGATACCAGAAAGTGGTGGCATTGGGCTCGTTCCACACTTCGTAGGCCGACACCTTGCCGGCGTACCGTTCCGCCACTGCGCCAACGAATTCGGCGTACTCCGCCGGATCGGCGGGCGGGCTGGCCGGTGCCGGCTGGCCAGGCTCGGTGGCCCACGCGGGCGTCGAGTTCAGCACCCCGAGAATGCCCATGTTGCGCTCGTACGCGGAGTTGACCAGAGCGTCGACCTTGTTCCAGTAGAAGAAGTCGTTCGCCAATTCGACTCCGTTCCACGGAATCAGAATCCTGACGTTCTGCACACCCATGGCCTGCATCTCGTCGAGAGTCCGATCGATGTCCGCCTGCGACATGCCGATGATGTCGGAGTCGGCGAACCCGACCGTCGTATTGGACGTGTTGATCGCCGCCATCGTGGCGTATGGCAACACCACCGGACCGGAACCTCCGGCCATCAACAGACTCGCGGCCCCTGCGGACAACACCGCCGAGGCCGTCACCGCAATACCGATCTTGATAGCGGGCCGCCGCAGCTGACCCTCTCGCTTCCTTTGCCGCACCAGTATCCCCATTTCGTGATTCACCCTTTACCCGGTCCCCGCACCAGGCTCATCGATACAACAGTTCGATTCCCAGCAACCGACTGTTCTAATCCCCATTGCAAAATCTTTTTGCCGCGTACCAGCAGCTATGGCCATTTCGGGACGGATTCAGTGGACTGCGTCAGCGTCGATTAGCAACCTCGGCAAAGATGCGGGCCTTTAGTTGACGAAACTATTCAGCGCGTAAAGCATGCGGAAATGTATTTGCTGGACAGCCGCGATCATGGATGCGTTCCGCTCAGGCAAACGGCAACAAACCGCGAAGCCGTCGCCTTGTTCCGCCGAAGGATCGATGATCACATTGAACCGGGTGCCGCCCGGCGGCGTTGTCTACAACGTTCTGCGCGAAACGAACAGAGGAGTTCCCATGCCGTTCCCGGCCCTCAACCACGTGGCGCTCACTGTGCGCGACCTCGACGTGAGCGGACCCTGGTATCGATCGCTGATCGGTGCCGACCCGCTGCTCGATGAGCACACCGACGCCGGCTTCCGGCATCTGGTGTGGGCATTCGACAACGGCACGTTATTCGGTGTCCATCAGCACGATCGGGGTATCGAAGACGGACGGTTCAGCGAATTCCGGGCGGGCCTCGACCATGTCGGGTTCGGCTGCGCGTCGCGCGCCGAATTGGAGGGCTGGGTCGATCGGCTCAACGGACTGGGCATCGAACACGGTGGAATCGTGGACGAGCACTATGGGTCGGGCGTCAGCTTCCGCGATCCCGACGGCAATGCGCTGGAGTTCTTCGCGCCGCCGGCCTAGCCGACAGACGAGAACGCCAGGGCCCGAAAGCCCTGGCGGTGGCGTATGCCCAGTACTGCTACTCGCCCGAGTCGGCCGGGGGCCTCGGGTCCGGGTTGTAGGTTTCGCTGCCCGGGTTCAACAGGGTGCGCTGGAAGGTCTTGGGTCCTTCTGTGACGAACTTCTTGACGCTGCCCTGGAACGTCTGCGGCCCGTTCACGGCGAAGTCCGCGACGCTACCCGCGAAGATCACCGGCCCCTGCGTGAAGTACCCGGTGACATTCTGTTGCCACTCACTCAGCGACCCGTTGATCTGGCACAGCGGCATCGGCGAGCAACTCACTGAGCTGCCAGGTGTGTCGGCCCCGGCAGGCGCGGCGGTCACCACCGCTGCGGCACCAATTAACCCGGCTACGATCAGAGACTTCTTCATGGCTCCCCCTCTGTGGACGCGTGTGGGCCGGGCGATGTGCGCCAGCTAACGAAGTGTAGCCAGAAGATCCAGGATTTGCATAGCTTCTCCCACCACCAGCGACGTTAGGAGAGGTTTGACCCCACCGTTGGCTGTTCGAGTGCCGTTTGGAATGTCAGTCGTTAAGACGACAAGCCGGCAACTAACAGAACTTTGCTCACGGAAAGGCATGCGGATGCGACGCGAGCTTACAGCTTGCCTGCGATGAAGCCGGCGGCCTGATCCACCAGCCCGGAGCCAAGGTATGAGGGCTGTAGATGCGAGTCCCAGTTGAAGCCTCTCCCACAAATTGGATCGCCGTCCGCGCACTGGTCGATCGTCTTACCGGCGAAGGCTGGGGCGGGGCCGAGTCGCCTGGCGCCGTTACCGAACAAAGCGACTGCTGCGATGTACCGGTCGAGGCTCGGCGGCATGCTCCTCACCGCCAGATCAGCCGCCGAAGCACCCAGAGAATAGCCGCCGACAACGATGCGGGTGTTTGGGCAGCTTGCCGCCATCGATTGCACGTGGGCCCGAATGTCGTTGGCGCCGGGGGAAACAGCTATGTCGGCGGGCCAATTCACCCCGTACACCCCGACCGACCTACTCGTCTGGGAGCGCAGCGAATTGACGAGGGCATCGCCGACTGCGCCGAGACCGGGCGGTTCCAGCCGCCCGCGAGCGAAAACCACTTCGGCATCGGGGCAATCCGCCCATGCCGACGCAATCAGCGCCCCTGTCGAAACAGGCACCACCGCCGGGGCAATCACCAATCCCGTGGCGAGCGGGGCGGCGGCTGCCAGGCGGAAAACACGCCTAGAAAATCCGTAACAACCCACCATGTGGTCTTATCGCGATAACACCACCATGTGTTTCTCCACTGCGGGCTTTAGCCGCAGCTTCACGGGTGGGCGCGGACGGTATCGAACCGCCGACCGCTGGTGTGTAAAGGAAGCGGACAAAGTGCACATATGTTCTATGTGTCCACCACTGCATTCATGGTGTCCGTGCCCGATAGGAAGCGGGACCGACGCCGGTACGTGTCGGTTGCCGGCTTCGGACAACCAACGGTCGGACAGGGATTCGCGTACTTCATGGAATCGTCCCCGACCTGCAACGCAGCCCGCGTCTTGGCGACGCTGCCGGGTCCGCCGCGCTTCGGAATAGCTCGGATCTCGGTATGCGCCGGGGTCATATCACCTCGGGGTGCGATCATCCCGCAAACCAGGTCTATGCAGGGGACTACAAAGCATCCTTCGACCAGAACAAGCCTCCCGATAGAGACAAATTGAACGGGAAGCCCTTGGCGTCGGTCGAGAAGGTGATCTTGGGCGCCGGAGGCAACTTGATGGGTGACGACCAGATTACCTGCGGTGCAAGAGATTCCAAGGTCACGTGCCTCGTACCCAGGAAATTCGGCCAAAACTACGGCGACGACACCGCCCAACGGCACGGCTTTGTCCTGAGCCCAGAATCCAGCTGGACTTTCTAGGCTCTCGGCCCACGCACGTTGTTAATGAGACGGCTCGTCGCAGCGATCCCATCAACCACCTCGCGCCTTGCCCGCAGCGATGCCCGGCGACCCCTTGGCCGGCTCTAAATACCGCGATATGACTGATCGGTCTGCCCGATTGTGCGAGTCGACCTCCGACAGAGAATTCGTCCAGTACATTGCGTCTACTTGCCGCGTTGCATCGGTGGACGGGGGATCACATGCCAGAAAAGCAAGCCAAGAAGGTTGCCCGGGCGGGGCGCGCAGCTGCAACGAATAAGACGACACAACGTGCCGCAACAAAGAAAAAAACACAACGCGCCGCAACGAAGAAGACGGCACGACGACGTTCCGGCGAAGCCAACCGGCCACTAGCGATACCCGCATGGGAGCTGCTAGCGCTGCCTCAGCCCAACCGAGGCGACGCCATAAATTTAGGGCCGATTGCCGGAACCGGCTCTCCCACAGGGGCGTTGGGTGCAGGCGCCACTGACCTATGCGAGATATCACCTAGCGGTCTTGTCGCCCTAGCTGGCGACACGTTCGCGGGAAACGGCGCCTTCCAGGGAGCGTGGAGCCCATCGATGGGCCTTCATGTCCGGCCGGGCACCCTAAGCGGCAGGATTCAGTTCGACCGCTCATTCGGCGGCAATGGCACCCTCTACGCCGAGACGTGGCCTCACGTTCCAGGCGGTAGCCAATTGCCGGCGGGTACCGTCCAGGTCTTCGGGGTCGACTATGCGTTTGTGGCAAGGGTGGCCGACCTCCATCCGCTGGATACGCGCTTGGTACGAATCGACCCCAACGGCGGAGGTTGGCCCACCGTTCCAGGGTCTGTGAGGGATGCCGGTTGGCAGGACTTCAACCAAACGCAGATCAGTGGCTACCACGCGCCGGACGGTTGGGTGTATGTAGTCGCCGACGGGTTCGCCCGCGATCACAGGGTATGGCTTTATCGGTGCCCGGCGGCGAACTTCACTGACCGGAACTCGTGGCACGCCTGGGGAATCATTGGCGATGGGCCAGATTGGGGTTGGGATGTGGACCCGACACCGCTCAGCGATGACATCTGGGGCGAGTTGAGTCTGCGCTTGATCGAAGGCAAGGCGGTGTTGTCCGGATTCAATTGGAGCACAGGGAATGTCGAGGTTCGAGTGGCCGACGATGTGACGCAAGTGTTGGCGCCGTGGACACCAGTTACGGTCGTTGCGACGCAACAAACAGTTCCGCAGAACTACGGTGGCTACATTGTTCCGGGGTCCACCCTGGACCAGGCAATCATTCTGGTTAGTCAATGGAATACCACGACGCATAATCCGTACAACGTGCAACAGTTTGTCGCCAATCTTCATCGCTGATACTCCGAACGGCGCGATGCCGTCAGCGGCAAGAGTGATCTCGGCAAGCTTTTCGACAGACACCGGCACTTAAGACACGTCACTTCCCGGACACGCTCGCCCGAACTACAACCCGTTCCTCTACACAGAGAGGCGCCAGCGAGATGCCAACAGCAAGGTCTGACCAAACCCTGAGTGATGCGGGCGTGCGGTTCATAGCAGGCTTCGAAGGTTTCAGTCCTCGCCTCTACAACGATCCCGGTGGTCATTGCACGATTGGCTACGGACACCTCGTGCACCACGGTCGGTGTAATGGCAACGAACCAGAGGACTTCAAGAAAGGGATCTCTCAAGAGCAAGGGTTGAAGCTGCTGGCGGGAGATGCTGATGTCGCGCAGCGCGCCGTAAACCAACGAGTTCAGGTCGTACTAACTCAATATCAGTTTGATGCGCTGGTCAGTTTTGTTTTCAACGTCGGTGCTGGCGCCTTCGGCGGATCTACACTGCTGCGCCGGCTCAACCAAGGCGAATACAACGCCGTGCCATCCGAGCTCATGAGGTGGGTCAACTCTGGCGGTAGACCGCTACCCGGCCTAGTGCGGCGCCGTAAGGCCGAAGGCGTCCTCTTCTCCCAAGGAAGCTACCGCGTCGCAGATGTTCCTATCGACGCGGAAATCTCCGAGTCGGGGGACGCCATGGTCGATCCGCCTGCCGACTCCTATATCTCGGAACCAGAACGAAATGACTGGAGAACTATCGCGGTTGAGAAGCCGAATGCCGGTCACTAGAGATCCCGGCTTCTGGCGGCCCACAGGTAACGACGTGCACTGTGACCACCCGTTCGCCTTCTGACCCAATCGATAACTGCGGCTACCATCCTGCAAACGCTTCCGTCCGCCCCCACAGAGCCGGATGTCGTCATGGTGAACAGCTATGAAAGTCACTAACACGAAGACGCTAGAAGCGGCGCTGAGAAGTTCCTTTTACGTTAGCGCCGTGAGGTCGTTGTCAACCCAGTCCGCGCCGCTGTGGAAATAGAGCTCGTGGACATGGTCGTCGGTGCCGATGAAGAAGACGTGCTTGCTGTTGTCGCTGAGCCGATAGCCGGTCAGGGCGCTGGCAGGGGTGGGTGGCACGGCGCCGGCCAGGGTGGTCAGGTCGTTGTCGCCCCAGCTCCCGCCGTTGATGTCGAGCTCGTGGACGTGGCTGTCGGTGCCGATGAAAAAGACGTGCTGACTGTTGTTGCTGAGCGGGTAGCCGGTCAGGGCGCTAGTGGGGGTGGGTGGCACCGCGCCGGCCAGGGCAGTCAGGTCGTTATCAGCCCAGCTCCCGCCATTGATGAAGAGCTCGTGCACATGATTGTCGGTCCCAATGAAAAAGACGTGCTGACTATCGTCGCTGAGCGGGTAGCCGGTCAGAGCGCTAGTGGGGGTGGGTGGCACCGCGCCGGCCAGGGCAGTCAGGTCGTTATCAGCCCAGCTCCCGCCATTGATGAAGAGCTCGTGCACATGATTGTCGGTCCCAATGAAAAAGACGTGCTGACTATCGTCGCTGAGCCGGTAACTGGTGAGAGCGCTGGTGTACTTCGGTGGTGTGGCGCCGGCCAGGACGGTCAGGTCGTTGTCGGCCCAGCGGCCGCCGCCAGCGATGAAAAGCTCGTGGACATGGTTGTCGGTGCCGATGAAGAAGACGTGCTTGCTGTTGTCGTTGAGCCGGTGGCCAGCCAGGGCGCTGTTAGCGATGGGTGGCACGGCGCGGGCTAGTGAGGTCAGGTCGTTGTAAACCCAGCTAGTTCCGGCGGTGAAGTAGAGCTCATAGACGCAGCCGTCGGTGCCGATGAAGAAGACGTGCTTGGTGTCAGTGCTCAGCGGGAAGCCGGCCAGCGCGCTGGTGGGGATGGGTGGCACGGCACCGGCCAGGGTAGTCAGATCGTTGTCGTTCCAAATCCCGCCAGCCGCAATGTCGAGCTCATGGACGTATTTGTCGGTCCCGACGAAGAAGACGTGCTGACTGTCGGTGCTGAGCCGGAAGCCCTCGAGGGTGGTTCCTGCTACTGGCAAGGGCGGCCACGCGGTACCGCTTACATTGACAACGGCTGGGCTGTTCGGGTCGTTGCTGACGATCGTCAGCGTGGCACTCGCGGATCCTCGGTTGGTGGGTTGGAATCGGATCGGGACCGCGATGGAGTCGCCGCCGTCGACGGTGAGGGGGAAGCTGACCACCTGGGGTATGACGAAGATCGGAGCCGATGACACGATGCCGGTGATGCTCAGTTCGCATGGTCCACTGTTGTTGATGACGAGGTCGCGGTCGGTGAACCTGCCCAGGCGGACCTCACCGAAGTCGCCGTTGTCGGGGACGACCATCGCCAGGACTGGCGGCGGTGCTGTACCTGATACGACCACGGTTATGGGCCCGGTCGGGTCGTTGCTGTGGACGGTGATTGTCGACGACACGGGTCCGAACTGATTTGGTTGGAAGCGAATCGGCAGCTCGATGGAATCACCGGCTTCCACGACAAGGGGGTAGGACAAGACCCCCGGGGGAACGAAGTCTGGCGTAGACGAGGTGATTGAAAGAATCTGCAAGTCGCAGGGCCCGCGGTTGTTCAGTGCAAAGCTGCGGTCCACGAACGAGCCCAGGCAGACGTTGCCGAATTGCCCGGTATCCGGGACTGCGATTTGAAGGGAAGGCACGCCACCGGTGCCTGTCGCCGTGAGATCGACAACTGGTGCGCCCGGGTCATTGCTGTCGATCCGGATGGTCGCCATCTCGGAGATACCCGGCGTGGTCGGGAGGAACCGAACGGTGAAGTCGAGCTCCTCGCCGGGCCGAATGATGACCGGCGTGGCGGGAAGCGGCGATACGGTGATACCGGTCGACCCCATCAAGCGCCGCACGCTCGTGATCACCAGGTCGGCACCGCCCACGTTGAACACCTGGACAGTAAGCGAGTTGCCCTCTTCGCACACCGTGCCGAAGTCCAGGCCCTGTTCGAGGTTCACCGTGATCGCTGGTCCGGCTGCATTACGGAACTCGAAGACACCGCGACCGTAGGTGGCGGCGCGCAAAATCCCACCTTGCCGTGAAAGCACGAGTTCGGTGACCGACGCGCGGGGCAAGTGGATGTCATCGAGAACCGTCCAGCTGGCTCCGTCATCAACGGACCGGAGCACGCCGAGGTCGGTGCCGACATAGATGGTTGTCGGGGTGTCCGAGCCGTCGAGGGCGATCGCTCCGAATGGCACGTCGAGGTCGGGCGACAGGTCCTCCCACGCCGTACCGCCGACGGTGGTGCGGAAAATGTGACCGGTCTGGCCGAGTGTGTTGAAGCCACCGAGCACGACATAGATAACGGAAGGGTCGATCGGATCGAACGCTGCTCGCAAAACGTTGCGGTTCGGCAGGTTTCGGGTGATATTGGTGAACGTGACGCCGTTCGGCGCGCCGACCGTGGCTGCCAAGGCATTCGTCGTTACCCAGACTTGTGTGCCTGACGCTATCACCACATTGTTGCCGTTGGTCGGCGCGACCGCGGGCACGCCCGGGAACGCTCCTAGATTTCGCCATGCGCCGCCGGCGTTCTGGGACTGCCACATGTTCTGATTGCCGCTGACATAGACGGTCCCGGCGGCACTTGGGTCGGTCGTGATCCAGGCGAGGTAGCAGCCGGCGTCGCTGGTCGTGCCCCACGGTGTGATTTCGGTGGGCCAGCTGGCGCCGTCGTCGTCGGACCGCCACACCCGGGTACAGGGGGCAGGGGACCAGAAACCGCTGGTACCGTAGGCGCGTCCAGCTGTGACGCCGTCGTAGGCGATGTCCCATCCGTCACCGCCTTGCGGACTATTCCATGCAGGGCTCGCCACCCCGGCCGTCGTCAATAGCCCGTTATCCTGCAGCGATCCGAGCGTCACGCTGGCTGTCGCATCCGGCCTCACCGCGAGGTTGTAAAACAGCGCCGACTGAAAGCCACCGGAATTGAGCGCCGTCCAGTTCGTGCCGTTAGCGGACCGATAAATTCCGCCGTCGTTCCCGCAGTAGACCGTTGAAACCCCGCCGCCGGGTGGGCGGAAGAAAGCCCATGTATGAGTGTCGGCGTGCAAGCCGGTGAGCGCGTTGAAGTTGCGACCCGCATCCGTGGACCGACCCTGACCGACCGTGCCGACATAGACGATGTCATTCGCGCCGTCGCCCGGCGAGCCTGGATCGACAGCCATGTGGAAGCTGTAGCCGCCCTGCGTATTGGCCGGCATGGCGGTCGCTGCTGACGCTGGCACCTGCTGGGTCCAATTCGCGCCTCGATCCGTCGACAGAAACAGTCCAAGCGGGTCCGGAGCCGCGGTGGGCGAGCCGCCTCTTCCTTCCAGCGCCACATAAATCACCTGGATGCCGTTCGCGTTCGGCGGCGACGTCGGCGGAGCGAGATCGACGATGACCTTCCCGATCCCCGCACCCGGCGTGGCGGCGAGGGCAGCGGCGACCGGAGCGGTTGCGGTGTCAAGGATTGCATTCCAATTGAGGCCGCCATCGGTACTGCGGAACACCCCCCGCCCGCTGATGCCCGTGTACAGAACACGGGCCGCCGCCGACGACGTCGGATCGAGCACCAGGGAGCGCGCATCTCCGGCAGCGCCAGCCCCGAACGTCCAGTTCAAGCCCCCATCAGTCGAACGGAAGACACCCGTTGTCGATGCCAGGTACAAGGTCTGGGAGTTGGCTGGATCAACGAGAATGACGTTGATCCACTGACGAGTGAACTGACTGGCGTTGCCGTTGTTACCGACCGGATAGCCGGAGCCCAGACGTACACAGCTGGCGCCGCCGTCGGTCGACTTGAACAGCCCAGCCGAGATTTGCCGGCCCACTCGGCCACTGGTGCCCATATAAATCGTGCTGGTGTCGTTGGGATCGATTGCAAGCGCACTCGGCTCTCCAATGCCGAGGGACGTCTGACGATCAAAGATTGGCACCCAATTGGCGCCGCCGTCAGGTGTCCGCCAAACGCCTCCACCCGCTGTGCCGATGTAGACGACGTTGCCGTTGTTCGGGTTCACCGCGACCGCCGTGACTAGCCCATTGTCTTGGCGGCCTGACTGCGTGAGCGGACTCGGCCCGATCGGCCGCCAGACTGTTCCAGCAAGAGCCATCGCTCCTCCTTATGGGTGTAGCGCTTTAGTTCATTGGCCCTGATCGCAATGTGGCTCGCCGGATCCCGATTCCGGCTGCTCGATAACCCTTGCCGGGAAGCTGCCAGGTAGATTTCGCCCTTGTCGCGGGCCCTCGGTCGGCGCCCCGCCTCCGCCGATATAACGTTTCACGTAGTCGCGATGGATCTTCGCAGGGTCGGCGTCCGGGTTGCCCAACCTCGGCCGGCGCGCTCTGCCTGATCTCGTGAATTTCTCACCGTTCGCGCGTTGGCTAGTGTTCTTTCGCGCCATGACTTTCCTCCCGCCTCGGAAGGTTCAGCGAGTGGCGACGATTAAACGCTGTCGAGCAAGTGTGCCGTCCGCGCCACTGCAAACAGCGAACGGTAGAAGGGTCATATCTCGGATTCGCTTGCGCGGCTTTGAAATAGGCAGAGCTTCCCCATACTGACAGCGCCTGACCAAATTCGTCGGTCAACATACCCGGATAATACCCATGGAGAACGCGTCGACCATGCGCTTTTCACGATCCATCGAGCCCAACAATTTTTGCCAGTTAGACAATGCTCGGCTTTGCGGTTTCGGCGTGCTCGGTCACGACCCGGACTATTCGGGGCAAACCAACCGCTGCTCGCTGGCTCTGCCCAGCAATTGTGCACCGACGGATGTCGCGGCCTTTTGCGCGCGTTACTTGCCGCGCAAATCTTGGGCAACTACCGGTTCCATCTTGTCAATTCCGGCTGCCGACATTGTCGGCCGAAGCAGTCGCGGTGCGATCTAACCGATGTCGACCACAGCAAGGTCCCGACGCGACGAACCCCGCGCCTTGGCCAGCACCTGCGCGTTGTAAAACTGTCCCGACGGCCAGCCGGGTACGGTGAGCGCCAGACGTTGGAGGTCAGCGGCCACGCCAACACTCCTCACCCAAGTCCGCACAAGCTGGGCCGGGGTCTCAGATATGCCCGCCTTGGGTTCATTGGTCCTGATCGGGGTCTGGCTCGCCCGATCCCGAATCCGGCTGCTCGATAACGCTTGCCGAAAAGCTGACGGCGCCTGGTAGATTTCGCCACTGCCGCAGGCCGTCGGCGTACGCCCTCTGCAGGCCGTCGGCGTACGCACCCTCTGTCGGCTCCCCGCCTCCACCGATATAACGTTCCACGTAGTCGCGATGGATCTTCGCCGGGTCGGCGTCCGGATTGCCCAACCTCGGCCGGCGCGCCACCTTCTTCGGGGCCGCTGGGGCCTCCTTCGGAAGTGCAGCCTTCTTGGCTGATGCCGCCTTGCGGGCGACGGGAGTCTCCTTGGCGGCGGCCTTCACGGCCTTTTTTGGCGGGGTTTTCTTGCCCGTTGATTTCTTGGCGACCATGGATGCCACCCTCTTTCGCCTACAACTGCGCCTTCGCTGACGATCGCATGGCATTGCGCTCACTGTCGCGGCCTGGAATGACTTAGAAATAGCCGCGCAATCCGTTCACGCGCCACACTTCGGTGAGCGTTCGAGGACTATATCGCAATCCCCAGTTCACCTGAACACCTTTGACATCCCCGGACTGCCGAGCGTGGGTTGGAAGTAGTGCACTATCTCAACGCGGCAAGTCTGCCCTGACGCACCATGCCGGCAGTGCGGGACTGTCACGATACCGGTGTAAGTGGCCTGACGACCCCGGTGTGTCGGCGCAATCGGTGCTGACACACTCTCCCATCCCCCACCTCAGCGATTCCATGAGCCGCGAGTATGGACCCAGAACCACCCAGGTAACGAGTGGCTAAACGCGCAGACTATTCGCAAAGGGTGGTCGCTGACCAAGCTTGCTGCTTTCTGACATCGTGACACTCACGACCCACCGCAGAGGTGGTCACGTGCTCAGCCAACCGTGGCGATGTGGCGCTTCCTGTCCCATGTCGCGATTAATGCCAGCGCGGCGGAAGCGACGAAAAGGGCGACAACGATTGCCCATTCAAGCGCTCCGCTGCCCTTATCGGGATCGACGCCGAACAATAGTTCGATCCACTCTCGACTGATAAGGGTCAGTACTGCCAACCCAGCGGCAAGCGCTGCCGCCGCTACCTCTATACCGAATCGAATTCGAGCATTCCGCAACGCTTTTCCCCTCTCTGTGCTCCAGTTACACCCGAGAATCGCAGAGTCTACGCGCAACGGCAGCGCATATTGACTTAAACGCAGATTCACTTGAGGAGATTCGGCGCACAGGTACGCTCGATTGCCGCTCTTGGGCCGCGCGTTGATGCAGAATAACTTCGTGTCTGTTCCAGCTTCGTCTGGGGACGGTGGGGCTACTGAGGTGGCCGACGAGCGTCGAGTGTTGGCGCGACGCGTGCCTAGCCGCGCCGCGGGGGACCTCGATGATGAGCAGTTGCTGGCCAAGGCGCGCGGTTCTTCGCGTTGGAATTTCACTGTGATCGACAATGCGTGGATTGCTCCGCGAATGCTTCGGCTGTGGATGTCGGCGGACGGTCTTGAGACGATGAAATGGCAACCAGCGCAGGATATTACGCTGCTGGTCGCCCGCGAGGGAGGGCGCGACATCCGGCGGCGCTATACGATCGCGGGTCAGGATGACGACACGGTCTACCTAGACGTCTACGTGCATGGCCCAGGTATCGGAAGCTTGTGGGCGCAGGCGCTCCACCCAGGCGACACTGTGAGCGGCATTGGACCGCGCGGAAAGTTCCTTGTCAGCCCGGCCGACTGGATGATCCTCATCGGGGACGAAACCTCACTGCCTGGAATCCGTGCGATGCTCGCCGCCACCGATCAAGCCGCGAGCGTGTTCGTCGAAGTCGACGAACACGATGAGTGGCAGCACCTCGGCGCCGGCGCTAGGTCGGGCACCGAATGGACATGGCTTACTCGACCCACGTTGGCCGGACGGGGGCCCGTTGTCGCGCTGCCCAAGGCTGGCGCCGGCCATGCGTATGTGTCGGGAGAAGCAAGCCGCGTCCAGTTGTGGCGCCGCGAACTTGAAAAACTCGGCCTCGCCCCATCAGATATCACCCATAAAGCCTACTGGGGCGCTGGCCGCGCTAACGCGACGCACGGTGAACCACTCGCCGACAGTGGCGATACAAAGAGCGGCGCATTCTGAGAGTGTTACGACCCGCCCTGCCGGGATGCCGTGGACGAGGAACTGCTGAGCAGGAATGTGGCGTGGTTTCAGGCACGAAGAAGCGAAGCAATACCTACGCTCAGCCCAACACCATCGTCACTATGCGCTATGGGTTGTCGCTCCGGCGATGGGACCTAGGCGAGGAAAGCACTCGGGCTCGCGTGGGCAGACATCGAGCTAGATTCGGGGCGATTCAAGATTCGCCAGGGCACCGCTGGCCCTCGCTGGGACACTGGGCACCCCGCAGGCACTTGGCACCGTCGTCAGCCGCCGAGGATTAGGGCCGTTGACCTGCAATAACTTTGGTGGGCGCGGACGGTATCGAACCGCCGACCGCTGGTGTGTAAAACCAGAGCTCTACCACTGAGCTACGCGCCCCTTGCCGGGCAGGCTACAGGTCGAGGACCTGCAGGCGGAAATCCATCAACCCGATTGCAGCGCTGCCAGTGCGGCCCTCCATATCCCCTGATCGCGCGGCTCCCCCGGCTGTTTCATCTCCGCGAACCGGATCACGCCCGCGCGGTCGACCACAAACGTGCCACGGTTGGCGAAGCCGGTGGCGTCGTTGAACACACCGTAGGACTGGGCCACCGAGCCGTGCGGCCAAAAGTCGGCCAGCACAGGGAAACTGAAGCCGCTCTGCGTCGCCCACACTTTGTGGGTGGGCGGCGGGCCCACCGAGATCGCCAGTGTGGCGGTGTCGTCGTTCTGGTAGTCCGGCAGGTGGTCGCGGATCTCGTCGAGCTCGCCCTGGCAGATCGCGGTGAACGCAAGCGGAAAGAACACCAGCAGCACATTCTTGTCGCCGCGGAAGCTGCTCAACGTGACTGGCTGCCCGTTCTGGTTCTTGAGCGTGAAGTCCGGCGCGTCGGAACCGTCACCAAGCACTACCTTCGCACTCTGCTCTTCGCGCGAGCACTCATCGCCGGCCCGCCGCCTTCGACTTCGGCTGCACCAGCCTGCTCGCGATCCAGTCGCCGAGGTTGGCCGACGACGTCTGCATCAGCCCCGCTGTTGGCGCCGATTCGGCGATCTCGGCAGGTTGGACATGACCCGGCTTGCCCGTCTTCGGGGTCACCACCCAGATGACGCCGTCATCGGCCAGCGGGGTGATGGCGTCCATCAGGTTGTCGACGAGGTCACCGTCGCCGTCGCGCCACCACAGCAGGACCACGTCGATGACTTCGTCGGCGTCCTCGTCGAGCAACTCAGCGCCGCACGCCTCTTCGATGTCGGCCCGGATGTCGTCATCGACGTCGGAGTCCCAGCCCAACTCCTGCACAACCTGATCTTGTTGGATGCCCAGTCTGCGGGCGTAGTTCGGGGCGTCGTCCGCCGCGACCACGGTCGGTCCTCCTTCAGCCAGCTCGAGCGCACGTTGCGCCCGGCGATGTCTCAAGCCCTATCGTCGCACGCCGAGGGCCGAAGACCGACCACTGGCGGCAGGTTCATCGATATGCCGCGTCGCAAAGGTTCAGCGCGGTGGTCTTCGTGTCGTTGAGCTTGGTGATCGCCGCGTTGAATTCGTCCGGCCCGTAATTGCCCGCGATGGCGGCCGCGAGCCCCCTTGCCGCGTCCACCCAGGCATTGAGCGAATCACGCAGGTTCGGCGCCAGCGTGTCGGAGACGCTGCCCGCCACGACATCGGCGCTGTGGTTGAGCGCATCGATGGCCGGTTGCGCTTTGGCCGCCGCGTCGGCGGCGTTCCGGTTGAAGGCGTCGACGTAGTTGTTCACCGCGGTGATCGCGTCGACGCTCGACGAACTGAGCGCCTCACACGAGGTGTGGATCGCCTGCGTGGTGAGCGAGGACTGTCGTTCCGATTCGCGGGCGCTCGAACTCGCCGCCGACTCCTCGATGGACGCCGAGACCGACGCTCGATACACCGGCGCATCGGCGCGGTCGATCTCCGGCGAGCCCTGGGTGACGCTGGTGCAACCCACGATGACCATCGCGATTCCAGCCAGAATGCCCACCACCAGGGCAGCGACCCGCAGCCGGTTGCGGGACACCCCAGCGATCAGCACGGGTGCAGACGTTACCGGTTTGGACCCGCGATCGCGGGTTCATTGCAGTCCACACCCCCGACGGTGCAAGTGGGGCACGATGGGACAAAGATAAAAGGCAGCTACGCCGATCGCGTAGCACCCACACCGCCTGATAAGGAGCGGAAGTTGACCACCGAGTTCGTGCGCCAAGACCTGGCTCAAAACTCCAGCACCACAGCGGAACCCGACCGGGTGCGGATCATTCGTGAAGGCGTGGCGTCGTATCTGCCCGATATCGACCCTGATGAGACCGGCGAATGGCTGGAATCGTTCGACGAGTTGCTGGAGCGGTCCGGGCCCGCTCGGGCGCGCTACCTGATGTTGCGGTTGCTGGAGCGCTCCCGCGAACAGCGAGTTGCCATCCCGGCACTGACGTCGACCGACTATGTGAACACCATCCCGACTGAGCTCGAGCCGTGGTTTCCCGGCGACGAGGACGTCGAGCGCCGCTACCGGGCATGGATTCGGTGGAACGCCGCCATCATGGTGCACCGCGCCCAGCGCCCGGGAGTTGGTGTGGGAGGCCATATTTCCACATATGCGTCGTCTGCGGCGCTATACGAAGTCGGCTTCAACCACTTCTTCCGCGGCAAGTCGCACCCAGGTGGTGGCGATCAGATCTTCATCCAGGGGCACGCCTCACCCGGCGTCTACGCGCGCGCGTTCCTGGAGGGTCGGCTGACCGCCGAGCAACTGGATGGTTTCCGGCAGGAGCACAGCCACCCGGGAGGCGGGCTGCCGTCCTACCCCCACCCGCGGCTGATGCCGGACTTCTGGGAATTCCCCACGGTGTCGATGGGCCTGGGCCCGATGAACGCGATCTTCCAGGCTCGGTTCAATCACTACCTGCACGACCGCGGGCTGAAGGACACCTCCGACCAACACGTGTGGGCTTTTCTCGGCGACGGCGAGATGGACGAACCGGAGAGCCGTGGACTGATCCAGGTGGCCGCCAACGAGGCGCTGGACAACCTGACCTTCGTGATCAACTGCAACCTGCAGCGCCTCGACGGTCCGGTGCGCGGCAACGGAAAGATCATCCAAGAGTTGGAGTCGTTCTTCCGCGGCGCGGGCTGGAACGTGATCAAGGTGGTGTGGGGCCGCGAGTGGGATGCGCTTCTGCACGCCGACCGCGACGGCGCGTTGGTCAACTTGATGAACACGACGCCTGACGGCGACTACCAGACGTACAAGGCCAACGACGGTGCGTACGTGCGCGACCACTTCTTCGGCCGCGACCCGCGCACCAAGGCGCTGGTCGAGAAGATGTCGGACAGCGAGATCTGGAACCTCAAGCGCGGCGGACACGACTACCGCAAGGTGTACGCGGCCTACCGGGCGGCCATCGAACACAAGGGTCAACCGACGGTGATCTTGGCCAAGACCATCAAGGGCTACTCGTTGGGCGCTCACTTCCAGGGCCGCAACGCCACTCACCAGATGAAAAAGCTTGCGATAGAAGACCTCAAGTTCTTCCGCGATGCGATTCGCATTCCAGTCAGTGACGAGGAGATCGAGAAGAATCCATACCTGCCGCCGTACTACCACCCCGGTCCGGAGGCACCTGAGATTCGCTACATGCTCGAACGACGGCGGGCCTTGGGTGGGTTCCTCCCGGAGCGGCGCACGAAGTCGAAGACGCTCACGCTGCCCGGCCGCGATACATACAAGGCGCTGAAGAAGGGCTCCGGCGCGCAAGAGGTCGCCACCACCATGGCCATGGTGCGCACATTCAAAGAACTGTTGCGGGACAAGGAAATTGGCCCGCGCATCGTCCCGATCATCCCTGACGAGGCGCGGACCTTCGGCATGGACTCGTGGTTCCCGAACCTGAAGATCTACAACCGCAATGGCCAGCTCTACACCAGCGTTGATGCCGAATTGATGTTGGCGTACAAAGAAAGCGAAATCGGCCAGATCCTGCACGAGGGCATCAACGAAGCGGGCTCGACAGCCTCCTTCACCGCCGTCGGCACGTCCTATGCGACGCACAACGAGCCGATGATCCCCATCTACATCTTCTATTCGATGTTCGGCTTCCAGCGCACCGGCGACGGCTTGTGGGCGGCGGCCGATCAGATGGCGCGCGGCTTTGTGTTGGGTGCCACCGCCGGACGGACCACCCTGACCGGTGAGGGTCTGCAGCACGCCGACGGTCATTCGCTGCTGCTTGCCTCGACCAATCCGGCGGTGGTGGCCTACGACCCGGCGTTCGCCTACGAGATCGCCTACATCGTGGAGAGCGGCTTGCACCGGATGTACGGCGAGAACCCGGAGAACGTCTACTTCTACATCACCATCTACAACGAGCCGTACGTACAGCCCCCCGAACCGGAAGGGCTCGACATCGAAGCGCTGCTGCGCGGCATCTACCGCTACCGCAAGGCACCCGAAGCGCGGACCCATATCGCGCAGATCCTGGCTTCCGGCGTCGCAATGCCCGAGGCGCTGCGCGCGGCCGATCTGCTCGCCGAGGAGTGGGACGTCGCCGCGGACGTATGGTCGGTGACCAGTTGGGGTGAACTCAACCGCGACGGGGTGCAGATAGAAAAGGAAAGGCTGCGCCATCCCGAGCGGCCCGCGGGCACACCGTTCGTCACGACGGCGCTCGCCGACGCCGCGGGCCCGGTGGTGGCGGTGTCGGATTGGATGCGCGCTGTGCCCGAGCAGATCAGGCCGTGGGTACCCGGCACGTACATCACGCTGGGTACCGACGGCTTCGGGTTCTCCGACACTCGCCCTGCGGCGCGGCGGTATTTCAACACCGACGCCGAATCGGTGGTCGTCGGGGTGCTCGAGGGCCTTGCCCGCGACGGCAACATCGACGAATCGGTGGCCGTCGAGGCGGCGCGCAAGTACAAGATCGACGACGTGATGGCTGCAGGCGTCTCGTACAAGGACACCGGCAGCGCCTGATCACGGCTCAGTCTCGGCGAGGCTACGGTTTCTGACGGAATTCGGCGCAGAACCCATCAGAAACCGTAGCCTCGCCGATCTCCCGCGCCGCGTACCCGCCTCAGAATCCCCGGCCGGTCGTACCGCAGCTGTCGTGAGCTGACGCGCACGATGATCCAGCCTTGCGCTGCAAGGAATTCCAGACGTTCGATGTCGTCGGCGTAGTCGTCGGGATTCCTCCAGTGCTGTTCGCCGTCGTATTCCACGCCGACCAAGATGTCGGGCCAACCCATATCGATCCGCCGGCGGCCGACCTCGATCTGGGTAACGGGCCGAGGGAGCCCGTCGCGCACAAGCAGCAGACGCAGCTCTGTTTCCTTGGGTGATTCCGCGCCGCCATCGGCAAGATCCAACGCGGCATGTAGCCGACGTATGTGACGAGCACCGGGATAGCGTGCGGCGATCTGCTGAACCTCTTCGACCTTGCAGCGCGTCGCGTTGAGCAGGGCGTCGATTCGGATGATCGCGGCATCGCCGCGGACGCGTCTGCCGATGTCGTAGGCGGTGCGCGCGGGCGTCGTGCAGTTGATGCTCTGCCACAAGCAGGTCTCGTCGTCGGCGATGGAACCGGTGAACACGACGATCCCGGGTGGCGCGGGCTGCCGAATTCGGGCCAGTTCGGCCGGTGCGTTGTCGGGCAGATACTTGGTGCCGTGCATCGCGGCCGCGGAGTGCCCGATGAGCGTCGCCTCGCGATGCGACCACAACCATGCCGCCCTCGCCCGGTCGGCCGCAGACAACTCGACGCCCTTCCGGACGTAGACGTTGTGGTGCAGCTTGACGAATTGGGTGCGCAGCTCCTGACGCGTCACCAGCCCTGCCGCCAGCGCTTCGCTGCCCACGATCAGATCGTCCACATTTGATTAGGTGCGAGCGAGCGGCTAGCGGTTCCCGTCGGAATGGCGAGACTACGCAATATGACGACTATCGGACGATTTCCATCAGAAACCGTAGTTTCGGCGACCGGAGCCCCGAGAGCCCCGGACTTGGAGGATTCCTCCAGAACCGTCGCGTAACCTTTGGGGATGGTTGACAACCGGTTCATCCCCCCGAAGTCCACGCTCGAGGTGCTCCAGACCGTGCCGGAGCCGGTGCTGCGCCGGTTGAAGCAGTACTCCGGCCGGTTGGCCACCGAAGCGGTGCGCGCGATGGAGGAGCGACTGCCCTTCTTCGCCGACCTCGAGGCGTCGCAGCGGGCAAGCGTGCAATTGGTGGTGCAGGCCGCGGTGGTGAACTTCGTCGAGTGGATGCGCAACCCGCAGAGCAACGTCAGCTACACGGCGCAGGCGTTCGAGGTGGTGCCGCAGGATCTGCGACGCCGCATCGCGCTGCGTCAGTCGGTCGAGATGGTGCGCATCACCATGGAGTTCTTCGAGGAGGTCGTGCCGCTGCTGGCGCGCTCGGAGGAACAGTTGACCGCGCTGACGGCCGGAATCCTGCGCTACAGCCGCGATTTGGCGTTCGCCGCCGCCACCGCATACGCCGACCAGGCCGAGGCACGCGGCGCATGGGACACCCGGATGGAGGCCAACGTCGTCGACGCCGTGGTCCGCGGGCACACCGGACCGGAGTTGCAGTCCCAGGCGGCCGCTCTGAACTGGGACGCCACCGCACCCGCCACAGTGATCGTCGGGTTACCCCAACCCGACCGGATCGACCTCACCAGCGACGACGTCCACGATGTCGTCGAGCGCAACGGCCGCGCCGCGCTGTCGGACGTGCACGGGACCTGGCTGGTGGCCATCGTCTCCGGTGTGCTCGCGCCCACAGAGAAGTTCCTCGCAGAATTACTCGGCGTCTTCGCCGACGGGCCGGTGGTGATCGGACCGACGGCGCCCACGCTCGGTGCCGCTCATATCAGCGCCACCGAGGCCATCGCCGGAATGAACGCCGTCGCAGGCTGGAGCGGCGCGCCACGGCCGGTGTCGGCCCGGGAGTTGCTGCCTGAACGGGCGCTTCTGGGCGACGCGACGGCGATCGCGGCGCTCGAAACGGAGGTGATGAGGCCGCTCGCCGACGCCGGCCCGGCCCTCACCGACACCCTCGACGCATATCTGGACTCAGGGGGCGCGATCGAGGCCTGCGCCCGCAAATTGTTCGTTCATCCAAATACCGTCCGCTACCGGCTCAAACGTATAGCCGACTTCACGGGTCGCGATCCCACTCTTCCGCGGGACGCGTACGTGCTGCGGGTGGCGGCCACGGTGGGCAGGCTCGGCCGCCAGCCGTACCACCCCAGCACGTCAAACGCCCCAAGAGATGGCCGGCAGGCGCACGCCGCCATCCGGTGAGCGAAGCGGAAACGTTGCGGAGCGGTATCGATGGAGTCGCATCACATGCCGTTTTGTGGAAGGTCTACAAAAACATAAGACGAGGTTCATAATCTCTTACACCGCCCGAAACCGTCTTCACAGTGTTTTCTTAATCCGTGCCTCAAAAAACTGCGCTTGCCTTGCTTGCGCCCGGACAGGGCTCCCAGACTCCCGGCATGCTCGCCCCCTGGCTCGAGCTTCCCGGTGCGGCCGAGCGCCTCGCCGCGTGGTCGGAGATCGCCGGACTGGACCTAGCCCGCCTCGGCACCACCGCCACCGCTGAGGAAATCACCGATACGGCGGTGACCCAGCCGCTGGTGGTGGCGGCGACGCTGCTGGCCCACGAGGAAGTCACCCGGCGGGGGCTGTTCTCCGACAAGGACACCATCGTGGCCGGTCACTCGGTTGGCGAAATCGCTGCCTACGCGATCGCCGGTGTCATCTCCGCCGATGATGCCGTCAAGCTGGCCGCCACCCGGGGTGCGGAGATGGCCAAGGCCTGCGCGCTGGAGCCGACGGGAATGTCCGCGGTGCTCGGCGGCGATGAGGCCGAGGTACTGGCCCGGCTCGAGGCGCTCGACCTCGTTCCCGCCAACCGCAACGCGGCAGGGCAGATCGTGGCCGCAGGGGCGCTGTCCGCGCTCGACAAGCTCGCCGAAGATCCGCCCGCGAAGGCCCGGGTCCGCCAGTTGGCCACCGCGGGCGCCTTCCACACGCACTACATGGCCTCGGCCACCGATGGGTATCGCAGTGCGGCCGAGGGCGTAACAGCCGCCGAGCCGACCGCGACACTCCTTTCGAACGCCGACGGTCAGCCGGTCGCTTCGGCAGCCGACGCCATGGCCAAGTTGGTTTCACAGCTGACTCGTCCGGTGCGGTGGGATTTATGCACCGAAACTATGCGTCAGAACGATGTGTCGGCGATCGTCGAGTTCCCGCCAGCGGGGACGTTGGCAGGCATCGCCAAACGCGAACTTCGGGGGGTGCCGACGCACGCCGTCAAGTCCCCCGCTGATCTGGACGGGCTCGCTGGGGCCTGACCAGTACAACCACATAAAGATCGACCCAGTCCGAATAACCAGCAGTAACAACCAATTAGAAGGAGCCATTGTGGCCACCACCCAGGAAGAAATCATCGCCGGCATCGCCGAGATCATCGAAGAGGTCACCGGCATCGAGCCCTCCGAGGTCACCCCTGAGAAGAGCTTCGTCGACGACCTGGACATCGACTCGCTGTCGATGGTCGAGATCGCCGTGCAGACCGAGGACAAGTACGGCGTGAAGATTCCGGACGAGGACCTCGCCGGCCTGCGCACCGTCGGTGACGTTGTCGCCTACATCCAGAAGCTTGAGGAAGAGAACCCCGAGGCCGCGGCGGCCATCCGGGCGCAGATCGCGGAGACCAAGTGACCAAGCCTTCCACTGCTAACGGCGGTTTCCCCAGTGTTGTGGTGACCGCCGTTACGGCAACCACCTCGATCTCTGGAGACATCGAGAGCACGTGGAAGGGTTTGTTGGCCGGTGAGAGCGGCATCCACGTACTCGAGGACGAGTTCGTCACCAAGTGGGATCTGCCCGTTCGCATCGGCGGCCATTTGAAGGACCCCGTCGACGATCACATGGGCAGGTTGGACATGCGCCGGATGTCGTATGTCCAGCGGATGGCCAAGCTTCTTGCGGGACAACTCTGGGAGACCGCGGGCAGTCCCGAGGTCGACCCCGACCGCTTCGCGGTGGTCCTCGGCACCGGACTGGGTGGTGGCGAGAAGATCGTCGAAACCTACGACGCGATGAACGAGGGCGGGCCGCGCAAGGTGTCCCCGCTGGCCGTTCAGATGATCATGCCCAACGGGGCGGCAGCGGTGGTGGGCCTTCAACTCGGTGCCCGTGCCGGCGTCATAACCCCGGTGTCGGCCTGCTCGTCGGGTTCGGAGGCCATCGCCCACGGGTGGCGTCAGATCGTCATGGGCGACGCGGACTTCGCCGTCGTCGGTGGTGTCGAGGGCGGCATCGAGGCGTTGCCGATCGCAACGTTCTCGATGATGCGTGCGATGTCGACCCGCAACGACGATCCAGAAGGCGCTTCCCGCCCGTTCGACAAGAACCGCGACGGGTTCGTGTTCGGCGAGGCCGGCGCCATGATGATCATCGAGACCGAGGAACATGCCAAGGCCCGTGGCGCCAAGCCGCTGGCACGGCTCATGGGTGCGGGCATCACGTCCGACGCGTTCCACATGGTGGCTCCGGCCGCCGACGGGGTGCGCGCCGGTCACGCGATGAAGCGTGCGATCGAGACCGCAGGGCTGGACCCCAAGGACATCAGCCACGTCAATGCTCACGCGACCGCTACCCCGATCGGTGACACGGCCGAGGCCAACGCCATCCGGGTCGCCGGTGTGGAACACGCCGCGGTCTATGCGCCGAAGTCGGCGCTCGGTCACTCCATCGGAGCGGTCGGTGCGCTGGAGTCGGTGTTGACGGTTCTGACGCTGCGCGACGGGGTGATCCCGCCGACGCTGAACTACGAGACCCCCGATCCCGAGATCGATCTCGATATCGTTGCGGGCGAGCCTCGGTATGGCGAATACGAGTACGCCATCAACAATTCGTTCGGCTTCGGCGGTCACAATGTCGCTTTGGCGTTTGGTCGTTACTAAGCGAGAGGAACCTTCGGGGCTGTAATGGCAGGACGCACACAGCTAACGACGGGGAACGGTTTCCCCGACGTCGTTGTCACAGGTATCGCGATGACGACGGCCCTGGCAACCGACGCCGACGGCACGTGGCAGAAGCTGCTCGACGGGCAGAGCGGTATCCGCAAACTCGAGGATCCGTTCGTCGAGCAGTACAACCTTCCCGTCCGGATCGGTGGCCATCTTCTCGAGGACTTCGACTCCGAGCTCTCCCGCGTGGAGTTGCGGCGGCTGTCGTACCTGCAGAAGATGTCCACCGTCCTCGGGCGGCGGGTCTGGCAGAACGCCGGTGCACCAGAGGTCGATTCGCGTCGGTTGATGGTGTCCATCGGCACGGGCCTCGGCTCGGCCGAGGAGTTGGTCTTCGCGTACGACGACATGCGCGCAAAGGGCATGCGGGCGGTGTCGCCGCTCGCGGTGCAGAAGTACATGCCCAACTCGCCCGCAGCCGCCGTCGGTTTGGAACGCGCCGCCAAAGCCGGTGTCATCACACCGGTTTCGGCTTGTGCGTCGGGTTCGGAAGGCATCGCCCACGCGTGGCAGCAGATCGTGCTGGGCGAGGCGGACATCGCGATCTGCGGTGGCGTGGAATCGAAGATCGAGGCCGTGCCGATCGCGGGATTCGCTCAGATGCGAATTGTGTTGTCCACCACCAACGATGACCCCGCCGGCGCATGCCGTCCGTTCGACAAGGACCGCAACGGGTTTGTGTTCGGCGAGGCCGGAGCGTTGATGGTCATCGAGACCGAAGAGCACGCCAAGGCGCGCGGCGCGAACATCCTCGCGCGACTGATGGGCGCCAGCGTCACCTCGGACGGGTACCACATGGTGGCCCCCGATCCCAACGGTGAGCAGGCCGGTTACGCGATGACGCGTGCCATCCAGCTCGCGGGCTTGCAGCCCACCGACATCGACCACGTCAACGCGCACGCGACCGGGACCTCGGTCGGCGACGTGGCCGAATCGCGTGCGATCAACAATGCGATGGGTGGCCACAAACCCGCCGTGTACGCACCGAAGTCGGCACTCGGCCACTCGGTTGGTGCGGTCGGCGCGGTCGAATCCATCCTGACCGTTCTGGCGTTGCGCAACGGGGTGATCCCGCCGACGCTGAACCTGAAAAATCTCGACCCGGAGATCGACCTGGACGTCGTACACGGCGGTCCGCGACCGGGTAATTACCAGTACGCAGTGAACAACTCATTCGGATTCGGTGGGCACAACGTGGCGCTCGCCTTCGGGAAGTACTGACACACAGGAGACTTCGATGACCATCATGGCCCCGGAGGCAACCAGCGAGTCGCTGGACCCGCGTGATCCCCTGTTGCGCCTGAGCACCTTCTTCGACGACAACAGCGTCGAACTGCTGCACGAGCGGGACCGTTCGGGCGTGCTGGCCGCGGCAGGCACCGTCAACGGCGTGCGCACCATCGCGTTCTGCACCGACGGCACCGTCATGGGCGGGGCGATGGGCGTCGAGGGTTGCAGGCACATCGTCGACGCGTACGACACCGCGATCGAGGAACAGAGCCCCATCGTGGGGATCTGGCACTCCGGTGGCGCGCGGCTCGCCGAGGGTGTCAAGGCGCTGCACGCGGTCGGTTTGATGTTCGAGGCCATGATCCGCGCATCCGGTTACGTCCCCCAGATCTCGGTGGTGGTCGGCTTCGCGGCCGGCGGCGCGGCCTACGGCCCTGCGCTGACCGACGTGGTGGTGATGGCGCCCGAGGGCCGCGTGTTCGTCACCGGTCCCGACATCGTCCGCAGCGTCACCGGCGAGGACGTCGACATGACGTCGCTCGGCGGACCGGACACCCACCACAAGAAGTCCGGGGTGTGCCACATCGTCGCCGACAACGAGCTGGACGCATACGAGCGCGGTCGCCGCCTGGTCGGATTGTTCTGCCAGCAAGGCCATTTCGACCGCACCAAGGCCGAGTCGGGCGACACCGACCTGCATGCCCTGCTGCCGAATTCCGCGCGACGCGCCTACGACGTGCACCCGATCGTCGAGGCGTTGCTGGATGCCGACGCGCCTTTCGAAGAATTCCAGGCCAAGTGGGCGCCGTCGATCGTGGTGGGCCTTGGTCGGCTGTCCGGTCGCTCCGTCGGCGTCATCGCGAACAATCCGTTGCGCCTCGGCGGCTGCCTGAACTCCGAAAGCGCCGAGAAGGCAGCACGTTTCGTGCGGCTGTGCGATGCGTTCGGCATCCCGCTGGTGGTCATCGTCGACGTGCCGGGTTACCTGCCGGGTGTCGATCAGGAGTGGGGCGGGGTGGTGCGCCGCGGCGCCAAGCTCCTGCACGCTTTCGGTGAGTGCACCGTTCCCCGGGTCACCCTTGTCACCCGCAAGATCTACGGCGGTGCCTACATCGCGATGAACTCACGGTCGCTCAACGCGACGAAGGTGTTCGCATGGCCCGATGCCGAGGTGGCCGTGATGGGTGCCAAGGCCGCGGTCGGCATTCTGCACAAGAAGAAGTTGGCCGCCGCGCCCGACGACGAGCGTGAGGCGCTGCACGAGCAGCTTGCCGCCGAGCACGAACGGATCGCCGGTGGCGTGGATTCCGCCATCGAGATCGGCGTCGTCGACGAGAAAATCGACCCGGCGCACACCCGCAGCAAGCTGACCCAGGCGCTGGCCGAGGCCCCGCAGCGCCGCGGCAGGCACAAGAACATTCCGCTGTAGGTCCGCGCCGGCGGCCAGATCGATTGATGATCGCGTCATGGACTCCGATCTGCAACGCTGGCGACAGCACCTGGCCAACGAGCGCGCGGAGGCGGCGGTTTACCGCAGCCTGGCTCAGCGCCGGACGGGCGAGGAACGCGAAATCCTCCTCAGCCTTGCCGAAGCGGAACGGCGGCACGAGACTCACTGGCTGAATCTGCTCGGCGATCAGGTCGGTAAACCTCGACGCGCGGACCTGCGCACCCGGCTGCTCGGGTTCCTCGCCAGACACTTCGGCTCGGTGTTCGTGTTGGCCCTCGCGCAGCGAGCCGAGGACCGCTCCACCTACGCCACCGACGTTGACGCCACCCCGACGATGGCCGCCGACGAGCGCATCCACCTGGAAGTCGTGCGGGCACTGGCGACCCGCGGCCGCAACCAGTTGTCGGGCAGTTTCCGCGCGGCCGTGTTCGGCGCCAACGACGGACTGGTCAGCAATCTTGCGCTCGTGCTCGGCATCAGCGCGACGGGCGTCGCCAACCACACGGTGCTGGTCACCGGTCTTGCCGGACTGCTGGCAGGCGCGCTGTCGATGGGTGCTGGCGAGTACGTGTCGGTGAATTCGCAGCGCGAATTGCTGGACGCCTCGACACCCAGCCCGGAAGCCGGCGCCGCGCTACCCGAACTGGATGTGAACGCCAACGAACTGGCGCTGGTCTACCGGGCGCGGGGAATGACTGTCGAGGAAGCGAACAGCCACGCCGCCAAAGTGCTGCAGAACCTTCCGATCGGCGGGGACCAACGGCTGGCCGGGCCCGGTGCCGACCGGCATGAAGCGGTCGGCACCGGGATGCGTGCGGCGGTCTCCAGTTTCGGCTTCTTCGCGTCAGGGGCATTGATCCCCGTGTTGCCGTACTTGTTCGGTCTTGAAGGTTACGTCGCAGTGGTGGTGGCGGCCGTTCTGGTCGGAGTCGCCTTGTTGGCGACGGGAGTCATCGTCGGCCTGCTGTCGGGTGGTCCCCCGGTGCGCAGGGCGCTGCGACAGCTCATGATCGGCTACGGCGCTGCCGCTGTCACCTACTTGTTGGGCTTGCTTTTCGGCACTGGCGCAGGCTAGGTGCGCCCCGCGGATACGGGCGTGGCGACCACGTGGGTCACCGGTATCTTGTGCTCGGCGCGGGCGCGGTCGACGACATCGAAGCGGTGCCAGACCGAATACTCGGGCGGCAGCGTCGCAATCACGATCTGATCCGGGTGAAACGCGTCGGCCCCCTCCGCGAGGGCGCGTAGCGGTCGTTGATCACCCAGTGCGCCGTCGGCTTCGAGGTGCTCAGCGCGCAGCGTGGCCAGCGTGTGGTCGAGCCGGGCTTGGGCCGCCTGCTTCGTGGCCTCCCACACGTCGAGCGGGCCGTGGGTGGCCGCCGTCCCCGTTTCGATTGGGCTGAGAGGCACCTGGACGAAGTAGGTGGCGTCCTTGTCCGCGCCGATACGCCGCAACTCGTCGAGCAGCTCCGTGGAGTTAACGGTTTCATTGGCCAGCACGAGGACCCGATGTGGCTTTGCGCCAACGGCTTGCTCCGCCTCCGGCTTTCGGTTGATGAACCACTTGTTGGTGAAGTACAGCACCAGCACCACCGCCCAGGACAACAGGCTCAGCACCAACTGCGAGCGCAGCGTCTTATCGAGGAACATCTGCACCAGAATCGCCAGAATCGCCACGGCTGTGACGATCGACAGCACCGGGAACAGCCACATCTTGACCTTCAGCCCGGCGTCCGATGCGCGGTACCGCAGCACGATCTGCGAGATCGCGATGAGCAGATAGACGAACAGGATGATGGCACCGCTGGAGTTCAGCAGGAACGCGAAGATCGTGTCCGGCGATACCGCCGCGGCGATGACGCAGAGAAAACCCACCACCGACGAGGCCAGAATCGCCGTCGCAGGCACCCCGCGCCGGGTGACCCGCACCAGTTGGGCCGGTGCCTCGCGCCGAGCCGCCAGGACGAACAACATGCGGGAGGCCGTGTACATCCCCGAGTTCAGGCAGCTCAGCACGGCGGTCAACACCACCGCGTTCATGATGTGGTCGGCGTAGGGAATCCCCATCTTGGTGAACGCGGCGACGAACGGCGAGCCTGCGAGGCCTTGGTCGTTCCAGGGCAGGATCATGACGAGCAGCAACGTGGCGCCGACATAGAAGATCAGGATGCGCATGATCACCGAGTTGGCCGCCTTGGCGACGGCGCGTTCCGGGTCCGACGATTCCGCAGCGGCGATGGTGACGATCTCGGCGCCGACCATCGAGAAGATCACCGTTACGATGCCGACGGTGATCGCGCCGAAGCCCATCGGCATGAACCCGCCATGCGCCGTCAGATTGGAGACATCGGCTGACTTGTTCGGCCACAGACCGAAGACGAAAAGTGCTCCGACAGCGATGAACACGAGGATTGCGGCCACCTTGATGCCGGCGAACCAGAACTCGAACTCGCCGTAGCTCTTCACGGAGAAAAGGTTGGTCGTGGTCATCAGGATCATGAAGACCAACGCGATCAGCCACAGCGGGACATCGATCCAGTACTGCACGATTTTCGCGCCTGCGATCGCCTCGAATCCGACGACGATCACCCAGAAGTACCAGTACAGCCAGCCGACCGAGAAACCCGCCCAATGGCCGAGCGCATCGCGTGAGTAGTCGGCGAACGATCCGGTCGATGGATGGGCCACCGCCATCTCGGCCAGCATCCGCATGACCATGATGATCAGGACGCCTGCCAGCGCGTAGGTGATGAATGCGCCCGGCCCGGTGTCCGCGATGACGACGCCAGACCCGACGAACAGCCCAGCCCCGATCACGCCGCCGATCGCGATCATCCGCAGTTGGCGTTGGTTGAGGGCTTTCTTCAGCGTTGGACCAGCGGCTGTGGCCTCCGTCATTCGTTCCATGGATACGTGGTTGCCCAATCGATGACGGGGTTATGCCTGTTGGGTCAGCAATTCTTCAGCGGCCTCCGCGGCACGGGCACGATCCGACGCCACCAGCCCGATGCGGGTGCGACGGTCCAAGATGTCGTCGACCGTCATCGCGCCTTCGTGGGTGATCGCATACTCGAATTCCGCGCGAGTGACGTCGATTCCCTCAGCCACCGGTTCCGTCGGCCGCTCACAACTGGCCGAGGCGATCACGTTCGGCGCTTCCGCGCCGTAGCGGGCGAGCAGCGACCCAGGTGGCTCCACTGGGGAGCGCAGCGTGGCAACGGGATTCGATGGCGCACCCACCAGTGGCAGATTCCGGGTCCGGCAAGCGGTGGCGGCCAGCCCACGCCAGGTGATCGCGCGGTCGAGCACATCCTCGGCCATGAAGCGGTATTCGGTGAGCTTGCCGCCGATCACGCTGATCACGCCCGACGGTGACTCGACCACGGCGTGCTCCCGCGACACATCGGCCGTGCGGCCTGCTCCCGCGTCGATCAGCGGCCGCAGCCCGGCATACGCCCCGATGACGTCGTCGCGTCGGAGCGCGACGTCCAGCGCGGAGTTGACCGTGTCGAGAAGAAAGGTGATCTCCTCCGATGTCGGCTCGGGCACGTCGGGAATCGGGCCCGGCGCATCTTCGTCGGTCAGCCCGAGGTACACCCGGCCGAGCTGCTCCGGCATCGCGAAAACGAACCTGTTGATTTCCCCGGGAATCGGAATAGTCAGCGCTGCAACGGGATTGCCGAATGTCTTGGCGTCGAACACGAGGTGGGTTCCTCGGCTGGGCCGCAGCCGAATCGAGGTGTCGACCTCCCCGGCCCACACGCCGCTGGCATTGATCACCGCGTGCGCGGTGACGTCGAAAGATTCACCGGAGCGTTGATCGGTCAGCGTCACCGAGGTGCCCGTCGCATTCGACGCCGCCAGCCGCGTCAGGATGCGCGCGCCGTGCTGCGCCGCCGTCCTTGCCACCGCGGTGACAAGCCGGGCATCGTCGATGAGTTGGCCGTCGTAGGCCAGCAGAGCACCGGTCAACCCGTCCCTGCGCACAGTGGGCGCCAGTTCGATCGCCTTGGCCGCGCCGATCCGACGCGAGCGCGGCAACGTCGATGACGGCGTGCCTGCCAGCTTCCGCAGCCCGTCCCCTGCCGCGAACCCGAATCGCACCAAAGCCCTTGACGCCGTGTTCATTTCGGGCAGCAGCGGAACCAGCTGCGGCATCGCCCTGACAAGGTGCGGCGCGTTACGGGTCAGCAGGATTCCGCGTTCGATCGCGCTGCGGCGCGCGATCCCGACATTGCCGGTGGCGAGGTAGCGCAGCCCACCGTGCACCAGCTTGGAGCTCCACCGGCTGGTGCCGAACGCCAGATCGTGCTTCTCCACCAGCGCGACGCGCAAACCGCGGGTCGCTGCGTCGAGCGCGATGCCGGTGCCAGTGATACCGCCGCCGATCACGATCACGTCGAGCGGCTCACCGTCGGCGAGCGCCGCGATTTCGGCCGCGCGACGGGTCTCGTTGAGTGCGGTCGAGCCGGTCATGGTCTCAGGTATCCGTTCAGACAGTGGGCGAGTTCGACATCGAGCGCATCCGCGTCGAGGATGGGCGCAACGATCGCGCCCGACTGCATCGTCGAGCGGGCGACCAGCAGACACATCGCCGCCAGCTGACGCGGCTCACCGGGTCGCACACTGCCCTCTTCCTGCGCCAGCTTGATGTCGGCGGCCAGCGTGTCGATCAGGATCTGCTGGCTGGTGCCCAGCCGCTCCGTCAGGTAGACCATGGTCAGTTCGGGCGCCTTCCGGAAGACCGCCATGACGACCTCGTCGTCGCGCAAGTGGACGCCGACGCCGACGACGCGCTCAACCACCGCTGCGCGGCCGACGCCACGGCTCGGCACGGCGTCCAGCGCCGCGACGATGCGCGTCGTGAGCAGGGTCGCCAACACGGAGCGGATGTCGGGCCACCGCCGGTATACCGTCGGTCTGCTGACCCGTGCGCGGCGGGCGATCTCCGCCAGCGTCACTCGTTCAAGACCGTAGGCGACGACGCAGTAGGCCGCCGCATTGAGGATGCGGTCGCCCATCGCCGACGACGAGGAGTCGTTACTGATTGACACCATGTGTAATACTGTAACGCATGATCCGCCCGCACGACCACCAGAGCGCGCTGTTGCCTCCCATGAAGTGGAACGCATGGGGCGACCCTGCGGGGGCAAAACCGCTATCAGAGGGCATCCGCTCCCTCCTCAAGCAGGCCCTCGGGGTCGAGGAGTCCAGCGCCGCAGAACTCGACGCGGAGCAGGTCCGGTTGCGGCCATCTGCGCTGTTGCCCGCCGATCTCGACAGATTGGCGGCGGTCGTCGGCGCCGACTACTGCAAGGTCGACGACAACGCCCGCCTGCTCAGAGCAGGCGGCAAATCCACGCTGGATCTGTTGCGCCGCAAAGATTTCGGCGTTCAGGACGCGCCAGACGCAGTGCTGCTGCCCGGCTCTGAGGACGAGGTGGCGGGAATCCTGCGGTTCTGCGCCGACCGCAGCATCGCGATCGTCCCGTTCGGCGGTGGCACCAGCGTGGTCGGCGGCCTCGACCCGATCCGTGGCGACTTCAAGGCCGTCATCTCCCTGGACTTGCGGCGGCTGAACCAGTTGCACTCCCTCGACGAGGTCTCCGGCGAGGCGGAGTTGGGTGCGGGCGTAACGGGGCCCGATGCCGAGCGACTGCTGGGCGAACGAGGCTACTCGCTCGGCCATTTCCCGCAGAGCTTCCAGTTCGCGACCATCGGTGGATTCGCTGCGACCCGGTCCTCGGGCCAGGACTCCGCAGGCTACGGTCGCTTCAACGACATGGTTCGCGGGCTGCGCACGGTCACCCCCGCCGGTGTCCTCGACCTCGGGCGCGCACCGGAGTCCGCGGCAGGGCCCGACCTGAGGCAACTGATGATCGGGTCGGAAGGGGTGTTCGGCATCATCACCCGCGTTCGGGTGCGGGTACATCCGGTGCCCGAGACGAAGCGGTATGAGGCATGGTCGTTTCCGGATTTCACCACCGGGGCCGACGCGCTGCGGGCCGTCGTGCAGACCGGCGCCGGACCGACGGTGATCCGCCTGTCGGACGAGGCCGAGACCGGGGTCAACCTGGCCACCACCGAGAGCATCGGCGAAGACAGCATCACCGGCGGGTGCTTGGCGATCACAGTGTTCGAGGGTTCGGCCGCCCACACGGAGAGCAGGCACGTTGAAACCCGCGCGCTGCTCGAGGCGAAGGGCGGCACGTCGCTTGGCAAGGCGCCCGCGCGTGCATGGGAGCACGGCCGGTTCAACGCCCCCTATCTTCGGGACTCACTACTGTCGGCCGGCGCGCTGTGCGAAACCCTCGAGACGGCGACCAATTGGTCGAATGTGCCCGCGCTCAAAGCCGCCGTCACCGAGGCGTTGACGGCGTCGCTGGCCGAATCCGGCACGCCGGCGCTTGTGCTGTGCCACATTTCGCATGTGTATCCGACGGGCGCCTCCCTCTACTTCACCGTCGTCGCCGGGCAGCGCGGCAATCCGATCGAGCAGTGGCGCAAGGCGAAGGCCGCCGCGTCGGATGCGATGATGCGCACCGGCGGCACGATCACCCACCACCACGCGGTGGGCGCCGATCACCGGCCGTGGATGCGCGACGAAATCGGCGACCTCGGCGTCGCGGTGCTGCGAGCAGTCAAGGCCACGCTCGACCCGACCGGAATCCTCAACCCCGGCAAGCTGATTCCGTGAACCAGCGCCAGATCGGCCGCGTCACCGTTTTGACGAACCCGATGTCGGGCCACGGGAACGCCAAGCACGCGGCTGAACGCGCGGTCGCCCGGTTCCAACAGCGCGGCGTCGACGCTTGCGAAATCGTCGGCAGCGACGCCGAACACGCGCGTCAACTGCTCGACGAAGCGCTGCAGCACGGCACCGATGCGCTGGTGGTCTGCGGCGGCGACGGTGTGATCTCGCTGGCGCTGCAGTCGCTGGCACTCGGCGACGTCCCACTCGGCATCATCCCGGCGGGCACCGGCAACGACCATGCCCGCGAATACGGCCTTCCCAGAAACGATCCCGAGGCCGCTGCCGACATCGTCGCCGACGGCTGGACACAGACCGTCGACCTCGGCCGCATCGACAACCACGCGGGCACCCAGAAGTGGTTCGGCACCGTGATGGCGGCAGGTTTCGACTCGCTGGTCAGCGATCGGACCAATCGCATGCGCTGGCCGCATGGCCGGATGCGGTACAACGTCGCGATGGTCGCGGAGATCTCGCAATTGCGGCCGCTGCCGTTCCGACTGGCTTTCGACGACGGCGAGACGATCGTCGCCGACCTGACACTGGCCGCGTTCGGAAATACCAGGAGCTACGGCGGCGGCATGTTGATCTGCCCCGGCGCCGACCACACCGACGGCCAACTCGACATCACGATGGTGCACGCCACCTCGCGCAGTCGGCTGATTCGCTTGTTCCCCACCGTGTTCAAGGGCACCCACGTCAACCTGGAGGCCGTCACGACCGCCAGGGCCCGGTCGGTGAGCGTCGACTCCCCCGGGATCAATGCCTACGCCGACGGCGAATACGCGTGCCCGCTGCCGGTCGAGGTGTCAGCCGTGCCGGGCGCGCTGAAGATTCTGCGGCCGCCAGCGGTTGGGCACTAACCGACCGTCGCAGGGTGGACCCTCAGTCGGTAAAACAACTGCACGGTGGTCGCGTTGAGGGCACGGTCGTCGGGAGCTGACAAAGGCCGACGGTTCCTTGGCCCGGCGCGCTTGTGACTTCCAACGTTCCGCGCAGAGCTTCCACGCGGTCGCGAAGACCGATGATGCCGGAGCCTGCGGGATCGGCTCCGCCGATTCCGTCGTCTCGGACCGAAACGTGTAGCTGGTCGTCATAGAGGTGGGCGCGGATTTGAACTGCGGTCGCCCCAGCGTGCTTCGCGGCGTTCGTGAGCATCTCCGAAACCACATAGTAGGCAGCGACTTCGATTGACGTCGGCAACCGGTCGGTGAAGGAAACCCAGACATCCACCGGAATAGTGGATCGCCGTCCGAGTGCTCGCAGGGCCGGGCCCAGTCCGGCTTCGGACAGCACCGCAGGGTGTATCCCCTGGGTGACTTCCCGAAGTTGATTGTTGATCTCGACGGCGTCGGTGACGGCGGCGGACAGACTGTCGCGAGCAGCCTGGAGATCGGTGCACGACTCAGCCGCGGTCCGCAGTCGCAGGGCCAGTGCGACGAGACGTTGTTGCGCACCGTCGTGTAAATCGCGAGTGATCTGCCGGCGCGCTTCGTCTGTGGAGGAGACCAGTCGTGCGCGCGATGCGATCAGCTCCGCGCGATGGTGAGCCGTCGCGATGGCGGTCGAAAGGAGATCGGTGAATTCCATCATGCGGAGTTCGGTGCACGACGGCAATGGGCCCTGTGCCGATCCGACGGCGATCATGCCCCAGAGTCGACCGTTGACGGTGATGGGCATACCGACGGCGCAGCGCAGTCCTTCGTCGACGTACGGTTTCCCGCCCGGTATGTCGCGGTAGTCGTCGACGCGGGCGGGTGCGCCGGTGCGTCGGATAGTCGCCGTCAGGCCGGCTTCGGGATAGTTCTTCCACACTTGACCCACAATTACGTGCGGACCGACTGTACCTTCGTTGGCCAAGACGGTTGCAGTTCCGTCTATCTCGTAGCGAATCATCCGGGCGGTTCCGGAGCCGAAGCGGCGAAGGGCTTCCTTGGTGACGGCGTCGAACACCGTTTCCGGGGTGGCGCCGTTGGCGACGAGCATCGCAATGCGCCGCAACGAGGCCTCGGTCGCTGCGAGTTCACGAAACCGACCGCAGTCGGCGGTGGTCATCGGCGCACCATTTCTCTTGGAGCGCATGCCATGGCGATTCCCTCTGACGTCGAGGCGATCGGATCCGAGACCGAGCGCTTGACGGCACTCGTCATCCTCGGGCCGATCAGAGCAGTCCGAGTAGTTGTAGGTCGGTGATGTATTTGATGATGACTTCGCGTGTCACGTGCGGAATGTCTTTGTCGGGACCGATTTTGGCTTCTTGTACGGCGGTGCGGAACCGGTCGGTCGGGGCGATCGACCCGCGGATCGGTGGTTGGGGCCGTTGATAGTTGTGCAGCAGCGGAAGCAGCGAGGCTTGGCGCTGGGGCTCGGGCAGGGCCCGCATTGCCGTCTGGAAGCGCTGCAGCCAGCCGGCGTAGTCGCCGACCCGGCGCACCGGGAAGCCGGCGTCGATGAGCCAGTCGACGTACTCGTCGAGCCCGATGCCGTCGTCGTAGGGGTTCATCACGTGATAGGTCTGGAACCCTTCGGTGACGTGCGCCCCCAGCGTGCAGATCGCCTCGGCGATGAACTCGACCGGCAGCCCGTCGTAGTGCGACCGCTGCCGGTTGCCGTCGGCGTCGAGCTCGTAGAACGAGTCGGGGGCGATTCCGGTGGCCACCAGGCTCAGCATCAGCCGGGTGAACATGTCGGGCACGTTGAGCTGACCGGCATAGCTGGTGTCGGCAAGGATCATGTCGCAGCGGAACACCGAGACGGGTAGGCCGCACAGGTCGTTGGCCTCGCGCAGCAGCACCTCGCCGGCCCACTTGCTGGTGCCGTAGCCGTTGGCGTAGGTGTCGTCGATGGTGCGGGTGGCGCTGTAGACGCGCACGTCGCCGTCCTCGGTGAACTGGCCGGCCTCGATGCCCGCCCCCACACCGATCGTCGACACGTAGATGAACGGTTTGCGTTTTGTGGTCAGCGCGATGCGGATCAGTTCGGCGGTGCCCGCTGCGTTGGGTCCGAACAGCTGGCTGTAGGGCAGCACGTGGTTGACCAACGCGGCCGGGTCGACGATCAGGTCGACGGTGTCGGCCAGCCGCTGCCAGCTCTGGGGGCTCAGACCGAGGTTGGCTTCCCCCTTGTCGCCGGCGATCACCTCGAGGTGATCGGCGGCCAATTCGCGGTAGTGGCGCAGCAGGTCGGGGTCGCCGCTGTCGAAGGTGTGGTCTAGCCGGGCCCGGGCGGTGGCGTCGTCTTTGGCGCGCACCAGGGCGATGACCTTGCCGTCGACCAGGTCCATCCGTTCCAGCCATTCCAGCGCCAGATAGCGGCCCAGGAATCCGGTGGCGCCCGTAAGCAGCACAGTGCGCACCTCGCTGCTGGGCCCTGGCAGTCCCGGTGCCGCCGCCAGCGTGGTGGCGTCGAGGAACTTGTCCAGCGTCAGATCGGCCGCGTGCACCTCGGTGGCGTCACGGCCGTGCACCGAGGCGAACGTCGGGCGCGTGCTGCCGGGTTGGCGTTCGGCCTCGATGTAGGCCGCCAGCGCGGCCAGGTCGTTGGCGGGGCTGACGATCACCCCGACGGGCACCTCGATGTCGAAGATCTCGTGTAGCAGGTTGGCGAACGTCAACGCCGACAGTGAATCTCCACCCAGATCGGTGAAGTGCGCGTCGGGCTGCAGTTCACTGGCCGCAGCACCCAGCAGTGCGCCGGCGGCGCGGCTGATCGTCTCCAGCACCGGGCGATCAGCGCCGTGCTGGCGCAACTCCCGCAGTTCGGTGGCCTGGTTGTCGGCCAGGTCGGTGTAGAGCTGTTCGAGTCGATCGCGGTAGTGCTGGGTGACCTTCGGGCGGGCCAGTTTGCGGATGCCGGTCAGCATGCCGTTCTCGAGCGTGAATGGTGTGGTGTCGATGAGGAAGTCGCGTGGAATCTCATAGGACTGCAGGTTCGCGGCTTTAGCCACCTCTTGCAGCGATTCGCTGATCAACGCCTTGAGCTCATCCACCCCGTGGCGGGCCAATGCCTCTTCGGTCGGCACGATCACGGCCAGCAGGTAGGACCGGGCGCTGTTGCCGTAGACGAAGATCTGTCGCACCAACGGGCTGTCGCCGAACACCGCCTCCAGTTTCGCGACCGTGACGAACTCGCCCTGCGACAGTTTGAGCACGTTGTTGCGGCGGTCGACATATTCCAGCCGGTCGGGTCCCAGTTCGGCGACGATGTCGCCGGTGCGGTAATAGCCGTCGGCGTCGAACACCTCGGCGGTGATCTCGGGCCGCTTGTAATAGCCGGGGAACATCGTCTCCGACTTCACCAGCAACTCACCACGCGGATAAGGGCGATCGGTGCTGAAGTACCCCAGATCCGGCACATCGACCAACTTGTAGTCGATCACCGGCGGGCGCTGCACCTGACCGTCGACGAACACCGCACCCGCTTCGGTGGAGCCGTATCCATCTGTCAGATGCAGGTCGAGCAACGACTCCACGAACACCCGCATATCGGCGGACATGGGCGCCGATGCTGTCGTCGCTGACGCGAACCGCCCGCCAAGCAGGGCTCTGCGCATGTCGGCGAGAACGTCGGATTCCACGGCCCACCGGTCACCACCGTCGACGATCCGCCGCTCGAGTTCGCTCTGGTAGTGCTGGTACACCATGTCCCAAATTCTCGGGACGAAGCTCAGCTGGGTCGGGCGGGTCAAAGCCAGATCCTCGAAGAGCGTCGAAAGATCGCTTTTCGCAACGAAATACGCCGTGCCGCCGGCACCCAGCGTGGCGTAGAGGATGCCCCGGCCCATCATGTGGCTCATCGGCATGAAGTTCAAGGTGATCGACGGAATCGTGCCACCATCACTCCACACCGTCCCGTGGGACCGGCGCCACGAGTTAGCGACCGCCTTCGCCGTATACATCGCGCCCTTGGGCGTTCCGGTGCTGCCGGAGGTGTAGATCAGCAGCGCCAAGTTGGAGTCGTCGCCGGAGTCGAAGGGCGGCGGGACCGTCACCGCACTGCCGCGGGCGATCACGTCAGTCAACGTCTCGATGACGACCGGTTTATCGGCCAGTCGCGCGGTTGCCGCTTCCAAGGCCTCGCGGTGGTCATCGTCCTCGGCGTGGTAGTCGAACACCACCAGCCGCTCGGGCAGATGACCGGTCAGCATGACCTCCACGGCGTCGTCGAGGAAATCGACACTCGACGCGATCGCCACCGGCTCCGTCTCGGCGGCGATGGGCCGCAACTGCGCGACCGGCGCACTGGTCTGGAGCGGCACCGACACGGCGCCAAGATGCAGCAGCGCCATGTCCAGCGTGGCGTAGTCGACGCTCGTGAATCCGAGGATCGCAACGCGATCGCCGGGCCGCACCGGATGCTCCGTCAAGACCCCCGCGACACTGTGCACACGGTCCGACAGCTCCCGGTAGGTGATGGTGTTGAAAATAGGGAGCAACTGCGCGGACGTCCGGCCAGTGGACGGGTCGGTCACGAACTCAACGGCGCGCTGCCCCAGGGCAGGACGGTCGGCGTAACCGTCCAGCACCGTCCGGACGATCTGTGGCAGCCGCACATCGGCCACTTCAATGGCATGGGCGACGGACTCACTTGGTCGAGCGTCGGCGAACTGCTGGTCAGTGGCATACAGGTGCGAAATACGGTGCTGCAGCCGCTGTTCACGGGTGTCATTCGGCATAGACGATCCTTGGTTAGGTTGGGAAGTTTGCAACGTCGATCGGTTAGGAGTTCACTGCTATCTCCGTAATTTGTTGAGCTCCAGATAGGCTGACTGAACACCCCTTTCTTGACTCGGCTGTCACCCAATTATTGGTCTCAGATCCTCATGTGCGAGGGTCAGTTGTCGGGAATCGTGCAGGGTCACTTGGCATCTCGATCCAGTGCCATGTCGGTGCATGGGCCCGCGACGGTGTTCTGTTCGCTCTCCACCACCGTCATCCCAAAGCGAAACGGGTTGCTGTTAGTCGCTGAGGTCGGCTTCGCCCCTCAGCCAGCGCCGCAGCAACTCCTTGCGGACCTTCCCGGTGCTGTTGCGAGGCAGAGCGTCGACACACTCGAGTCGGCTGGGCAGATACCAATCCGTCATGCCTAGGCCGTCGAGATGCCGACGAAGTTCGTCCAAGGTGACCCGGGGCATCCCGGTGGGAACGACGACGGCACAGGCCAACTCACCTCCCTGCGCGTCCGGATAGCCGACCAGGGCCACGTCTCGAACGCCGGGATGGTGTAGCAACTCAGATTCGACGTCGGCCACCGGTATCATGAACACCCCGCCAATCCTGTCGCCAGCGCGGCCCATCAACCGAATACCTCCGCGCCCGTCGGGCACCGCCAAGTCGCCTGTGGCATACCAGCCGTCGTCATGCTCGGAGATGACCACCACCGTGCCCGTGTCACGTCCTACCGTGGCCACACACACGCCGCCACTTCGCACGAACAGTTCACCGGGCCGCTCGCGGCTGATCTCGCCGTCGGATCGCAGTTCCAGTTCCACTGACAGCACCGGTCTACCATCGCTGTGGGCGGCCCAGTCCGGCGGGTCGTCGCTCCGGGTCATCGTCGCCACACCGATCTCTGTCATCGCCCAAGTGGTCTGCAGCGGTAGGCCGAACGTGTTTGTGACTGCTGCGGCCAGTGGTGCCGGGATAGTCGTGGCGCCGGTGGCGACCGTGCGCAAGGCCGGAAGAACTTGCGAACCCGTCCGCTCCCCCAGTGCTGCTATCAAGTCATTGATGAAGACCGGTGCGACAACCGCCAGTCGCGTGGTGGCGCTCTCGGCCATCACCTCCAACCCCCTTGGCCCCGACCAGGAGTCGAGCAGGACGATCGAGGCGCCGGTCTGCATCGCTGATCTGGCCGACATCTGCGCCGCCATGTGCATGAGGGCATGCGGGCTGAACAACACGTCCGAAGACTCGATGCCCATTATCTCGCAGACGGCGACGGTGGTGGTAAACAGCGTGTTCTCGGTGTGCAGCGCCGCTTTGGGCTCGCCTGAAGTTCCCGAAGTGAAAAACACTGCTGAGACAGCGTCCGTATCCTCGCTGACATCGTCCAGTGCCACTGGGTGGCGCTGCTCCCACGGAGTCTCCTCGAAGAACGAGGTGAACTCGATATCTCCCTTGGTGGCCTTCCCGAGGACAACCCGGTGACGCAACGTCGGCAGTCGGGAAGCCATCTCCCGCAACGCCTTAGCATGCTCGAAACCCGCCCACCGGTCCACGGTGATGCAGACGCTGGCGTCCACCCGTTGGAGCATTCGCTCCATCTCACGGGGTCGCATCGTGGTCATACACGGCGCTTGCACTGCACCCAGCCGAGCGATGGCCTGGAACAACACCAGCGCCTGCCACCAGTTCGGCAGCTGGATCGCAACCACCTGGCCCCGACGCACGCCCAGTTCGTACAGTGCGCCCGCAAAGCGCTCGACGAGATGCGCATAAGAGTCATAGCTGATCCGTGCCGGTGCATCGGAGGCCCCGAATGCGGTGACTGCCAAGGCCTGCGGCGTCTCGTCGCGCCACCGGCGCAGATAGCTGATCGACCCGTAATCACGCCACACCCCAGCGTCGCGGTACTGGCGCATCGTGGAATCCGAGGGGCGAATCGTAAGGGGCAACATGTATTCTCCTGATGGCATTGCTTACTTCATGACGTGACCGACGATCGTCGCCATACTCAATCGGTTCGATGGCTGACTCGCCACCCGATGTCTAAGCGAGTCAATGCGTCGGTCTTCGATGATCAACGGCCAATTGGCTCAGTGGAGCCCGTGGATCTGCATTCCTATCGGCCAGTGGTTCACGCACCCCAAACCACGAACATCGCACCCACCAGCAGCGAGGTGGTGATGCGGTAGTGGGCACTGATCCCCAGCCCAAGCAGCAGGCGGAAGATTGCAAGCTGCCTGCACAAACCGAATCCAAAAAGCTCCAGCGCATTCCCCACGAGTTCTTCGTCGAAGAACTCGTCACCAGGAATTGCGGGCAATGTGACTGAAGGATCGGTGATCTTGGGGTTCTCTGCGATCAACATGATTCAACGCTAACGGCGGTAACGCTCACATAGTGGGCCATTCGACCGCGACCAGGTTGGGCCAGTTGCCGGACGGGTCAGGGCAACACCTCTATCAAAGCTGCCAATGCCGCTGACCATGCACTTGGGGAGGGTGAAGCGTAGCCAATCACGAAACCTTCACGCACGGACTTGATTTCGGAGTGACGATAGTAGTCGAGAGCCTCCACTCCCAACCGTCGCCATGGACGCTGTCGAAACAGCGCACTCTCGTCACCATCGGCAGGCTCAAGCACCACATGGAGACCTGCGGCGGTTCCTCTCAGGGTGGTTCTCGGCGATGATTGGGCAACCGCGGCAACAAGTTCATCGCGTCGGCGTCGATACTTGGCGCGCATGGTGCGAATGTGTCTGTCATAGGAGCCTGAGGTGATGAATTCGGCCATGGCCAACTGGTCGACGAAGCCGCATGTCGCCTCGGTTTCGCCCTTCTGCCGCACCACGGCCTCGACGAGTGTTTCTGGCACGACCAGCCAGCCGATGCGAAGGCCCGGCGCCAGTGACTTGCTCGCGGTACCCATGTAAATGACATGCTCGGGACCGTCACCGTGCAGCGCCCCGACGGGGCTTTTGTCATAGCGGAATTCCCCGTCGTAGTCGTCTTCAATGATCACGCTGTTGGTTCGTCGGGCCCAATCGATGACCGCTGCGCGGCGGTCGGAATGCAAGGACACGCCGAGGGGGAACTGGTGGGCAGGCGTGAGCAACACACCTCCCACCTCCGTCATGTCATCCAGAGCCCCTACCTCAGCACCATGGGCGTCCACTGCCATTGGTGGGCAACGTAATCCCGCCCTCGTCAGCGACTCCCGCTGCGAGGGTAGGCCGAACTCCTCGACGCCAACGGCGGCAACCCCGGCATCTGCCAACGCACCGGCGATGAGACTCAGGCCTTCGGCGGCCCCGCTGGTCACCACGATGTTGCACGGTCGAGCCCGTACCCCGCGGGTGCGAGCGAGATATTGGGCAAGGGCGCGGCGAAGCTCCGGTCGGCCATGCGGGTCGGCGTAGCCGAACGCCTCGAACGGTGCCGATGTCAACGCGCGCTTGACCGCTCGACTCCACTCAGCCCGTGGAAAGGACGACAGGTCCGGATGGCCGGGCCGTAGGTCGTGGTTCAACCGGCGCGGTGCCTGTCTCCTAGGGGGTGCTGCCAACGCGCCCACGAATTCGGCCGCACGGAAAGAAACGAACGTGCTCGAGCCATGTTGTGATGTCAACCAGCCCTCGGCGATGAGTTCCGCGTACGCGCGCGCGACAGTGTTTCTCGCGACTCCGAGGTCGGCAGCCAGTGCGCGGCTTGAGGGCAACCGAGTGCCTGGTAGCAGTCGCCCGGAACGTATCGCGGTACGAATGGCTTCCATGACGCCGTCGCGCACCCTGCCGCCGGGGCGATCCAGGTGGATGTCCAGTCCGGCGACCGAACTCTGCGTTCGCCGTGGTGGGTGCGCCCCAGTGGTCATGGTCGCCGCCTTGGATGAAGGGATACTGAGAAATCACGGCCGAATGCCCGCTGCCCGGGAGCCAACCAACCGTCGCCGGCCGCTCCGCAGGCCGGGTACTCATTCAGAACAAGACGTTCCAGCTCGCTTGCCCGGAATCTCGCGGTCTCAGTGGTTATTTCACGGCCGCGGCCGTGCGTACCGGATTGCACCGCGAGGCAGCATGGTAGCTGCTGGTGTCGAGATGCCGCTTCGATTACCTGGATCATTCTGCGTCCGATAGGTAGTACTGCCAATCCAGCCGGCGGCAAGGTCGGTGCACCACAGGGGCAGCATTCGAAGCCCCCTGCGCCTCTTGCACTTATCACGGCCAGGAAGCCACGCGTCGAGGTTGGCATTGCGGTGCCCTGCGGCGGTTCCGAGCTCGCCGACAGAGCGATCGGTCGCTACTGGCCCCATCTCCACGCCGCCATGCCACCACCGTTGTGACGAGCCGCCAACGCGTTCGCCCTCCCGGATATGGCTTGTCGCAATGTGATCACCGGGACCACCAGTGCCGCGGGGCGTTATCGCCGCAGCCGGCGCGGCCCATATCAATGACGCGGCGGTCAGCACGATCGCAGTCGTGGTGACAATCACGCGATCGGCATTCGGGAATCTATCCCGGCATGAGGCAGCCTGTCGGAGCCGACGCCTCGCTGTGAAGCTACCTACATCGTGCATTGCGATGGTCATTGCGATGTCGCCGATGCCTTTCCGTGGTCAGCTCGGCCAAGGCGCGCCGAGCATGCGCTCGACGGTGGTGATGCGCCGATAGCCGGGGATGAAGTGCTCAACGACGTCGGAGTTGACGGTTCCTTCGGTCGTCTCAGGGCGGTTTTTGAACCCGTCGAAGTAGGCCCGGAGAAAATCGTTCTTGAAATCACCCCGGGGGTGAACGGCGAGGATTTCGTTCACCTCGTCGGCGTTGAGATCGTCAAGGCCCAGACCGAGGACGTCGGTCATCACACCCAAATGGATGGCGGCGATCTCCGGGCCCATTCGCCCCGGAATGCCCGGTGTGGTGTGCAGCGCGATCGCCGTCCACACGGTGTCGGCGGCCGCGGTGGAGAAACCGCGTTCGAGCAAAAACCTGCGGCCGTGATCGGCCCCGTCGACCTCGAAACGCTGTTCGCCATCGGAAAAAGGCCGCACCAGACCGGTGTCGTGGAACATGGCGGCCAGATACAGCAGCTCGGGATTTGGTTCCACGCCGAGCCGTTCAGCGTGAATCTGGGCGAAGAAGAAAACCCGGCGGGAGTGGTGGTAAAGCAGAGGACTCATCGTCTCCTGGACCAAACGAGTGGATTCTGCGACCGCCGCTGTCTCGGGAACCTCAACGCTCGCAATGATTTCTGACATGACTACTCGCTTTCTGCTTGTGGCGGTTGGGCTGTCTGACATCCATGCTGGCGGCCACCATCGGTTCCGCGCCGCCTTTCTCTGGCCAGGAATCACTCAAATGCGGACCGCGGAGGCCCCTGGAAGCTTGATCGCCAAAACTTCCTGCCGACCGACGAAAGACGCGTTGGCGCAAAAGCGTTATCAGGGACTGGAAGCGTACGTCGCTGGGTCGTGGGCCCGCTAGCGGCACAATGGTCAGCACGGGTCATCTCCATTCGGAGGCATTCCGTACTCATTCGAGGAAGTGCATCATGACGGACAAGCTCAACATCGTTCTCGTGCACGGTGCGTTCGCCGACGGTTCGCACTGGCGGCACATAATCCCGGGGCTGTACGAAGCGGGGCATCGAGTGATGGCGGCGCAGAATCCGCTCACGTCGCTGGACGACGACATTGCGAACACCCGAAAACTGGCCGAATGGATGGGAGGTTCCACCCTGCTGGTAGGCCACTCCTACGGCGGGGCGGTGATCACCGGCGCAGGTCGAGCACCCAACGTTGTGGGACTGGTCTACCTCGCTGCCTTCGCCCCTGCCCAGGGCGAAAGCTTGACCAGCATTCTTTCCTGTAGCGACCCCGCGCCCGGCTCAGCAAGTATCAGCGCCGCCTTCGACGAGGAATTCCTGTGGCACCGCCAAGACACGTTTCATGACGCCTTCTGCCAGGACCTCGACAACACGGAGTCGCTGATCATGGCAACAACCCAGAGGCCGCTCGCACGTCGCTGCTTTCGGGATCTCACCCAGGAGCCGGCGTGGAACACCAAACCAAGCTGGTACCAGGTATCGGCCCAAGACCGGATGATCCCACCGCAGACCCAGCGGATGATGGCGCAGCGTATCCACGCCCGCGAAATCATCGAGCTCGACACTAGTCACGCTTCATTCGCCACCAGACCGACCGAGGTAGTCGAGCTAATCCTCAACGCCGCCGCCATCTGATCCGGCACCTATACGGCCACATCGAAACACATTGCTTGGCACCGATACTCGCGCATGCGAATGTCTCGACACCGGCGGCCTGCTGCTCAACGAGACCATGAAGATTGAAAAAGTTCTCATTGGACTACCGCGAAAATAACTACCTAGCAGGGCTTTTGGACTTTCTTGGCATAGTGGAGCCGCTGACGGGTCCGGCTGCCGCCACTGCCGAAGTTCTAGGTAGCCGGAGGCGTGGATGGGCGCCAGCGATGACGCAACTGGGACGTCGGCCCGCAATTGTGGCTGGTGCGACGTCGTAGCCGACGAGCGTGTCACCACCCTTGACCACACGATTCGGAGAACTCGAATGACTGCTGACCCGAAAGCAATCAACATGGATCACATGCCGCGTCGTGAATCCGACGATGTTTGGTATCACCCGCGGCGGGAGCGGGCCGAACCGCATGCCGACCGACGCCTCGTCGACAAGATCCTGGCACGGGCCGGAATTTTCCACAGGCTCGAGCCCAACGCAGTACGCGCGCTGACAACGCAACTGCAGCCCGTCGACTTCCCCTGCGGGCACACGGTGTTCGCGGAAGGAGACCCGGGCGATCGACTGTTCATCATCATCTCGGGCAAGGTCAAGATCAGCCGCCGGTCCCCGAGCGGCCGCGAGAACATGCTCACCATCGAGGGCCCGTCCGACATGTTCGGTGAACTGTCGATCTTCGACCCGGGCCCGCGCACATCGAGCGCCACCACCATCACGGAGATGCGGGCGGTGTCGATGAGCCGCGACGCGCTGCGCGCCTGGATCGCCGACCGACCCGAGATCGCCGAGCAGTGGCTGCGAGTCCTGGCGCGCCGACTGCGCCGCACCAACAACTACCTCGCCGACCTGATCTTCACCGACGCGCCCGGACGGGTCGCCAAGCAACTGCTGCAATTGGGGCAGCGCTTCGGTACGCAGGAAGGCGGCGCGGTACGCGTGACGCATAACCTCACGCAGGAAGAGATCGCGCAGATGGTCGGCGCATCACGCGAGACGGTCAACGAAGCACTCGCCGATTTCGCCCGCCACGGCTGGATTCGCTGGGAGGTCGGGAGCGTCGTGATCTTCGATTGCGGTTGTCTGGCGATGCGGGCGCGCTAGGCGCTGAGCGCCGCATACGGTGCCCGCTTCCGCTCGCTCGCCGAAGGCACTACCCCACTCCGCGGCTCAGCCAGCTGACCTCAGCGGCATCCCCACCATCGCGGTACGGCTCGAGCGCCTCGTCCCATGCGGTGCCGAGCACCGTGTCCAGTTCCGCCGCGAGCACGTCGGCACCCGAAGCCATCAGCGTGCGCAACCGCATCTCGCCGACCATCACGTCGCCGTTGGCGCTCATCGCGCCACTCCACAATCCGAGCTGCGGGGTGTGGCACCAGCGGTGCCCGTCGACACCGGCGCTCGGGTCTTCTGTCACCTCAAACCGCAGCACCGACCACGAACGCAATGCGTTGGCCAACTGCGCGCCGGTGCCGACCGGCCCGATCCAGTTGGTCACCGCGCGCAGCTGTCCCGGCATGGCCGGTTGCGGCGTCCACTTCAGATTCGCCCTTGCCTGAAGGGTCGACGAAAGCGCCCACTCGACATGCGGGCATACCGCCGCGGGTGAGGCATGGATGTACACCACACCCGTCGCCGCGTCGGCGAATTGGTTCGCTGCACGCATCAGCTGCTCCTTCGGTTCCACGAGGGACGTCTTCCCCAACGACCTGACGGATCCGAATTACAGCTGTGTCATGCGTGTCTATTGTGCCTTGTGAGGCGTCTGTTGCGCTAGTCTGCGCGGAATTCTCTCAGGACTTCGTCAGAGATTGCTGGCCAGAGCGGGTACGTCCAGTCCCCGAATTCGCGGTCTGTCAGCACCACAAGCGCCAGATCCGCATCAGGATCAACCCACAAAAACGTTCCTGACTGGCCGAAATGCCCGTACGTTCTGCTCGAGTTCGACGATCCGGTCCAATGCGGCGACTTGCCGTCCCTGATCTCGAAGCCCAGTCCCCAGTCGTTGGGCCGTTGTGACCCGAACCCCGGCAGCACCCCGGCCAACCCCGGGAACTGCACCTCGGTGGCCGCCGCGTGCATCTGCGGAGACACCGTTTTGGGCCGTAGCAGATCGGCAGCGAACGCCGCCAGGTCGGCAACCGTGGACGTGACCCCGTACCCCGCCGCCTGCGCGCCGCCGTCCAGCACGGAGGACGCCATGTCGAGCGGTTCGAACACCGCCTCCGTGAGGTAGACGGCGAAATCGATGCCCGACGCCTGCGCGATCGTCTCGGCGAGCACTTGAAACCCGTAGTTCGAGTAGACCCGGCGCTGGCCCGGCTTGGCGATCAGTTCCGCGGAGTTCATCGCGTAGCCCGTCGCATGCGCGAGAAGGTGGCGGACCGTGGACCCCGGCGGCCCGGCATCGTCGTCGAGGTCGACCACACCCTCTTCGACCGCGATCTGCGCCGCGCGGGCCACCAGCAGTTTGGTCACCGAAGCCAGCGCGAAGCGCCGTCCGGTGTCGCCGTGTTCGGCCGCGACCCCGGCCGGGGTGATGACCGCAGCAGCGGCGGCGTTGACCGGCCAGTCGGCTAAGGCGTCGAGCGCAGACACCCGCAGCAGCCTAGTTGGCGCGCCAGGCGGACACGATCTCTGCCACGTGCCGCGCGTCGGTGCCGCAGCAGCCGCCGAGGACGGTCACGCCCGGCAGCCGCTCACGCAGGGCGGCGTGCCGTGCGCCGAGGTCAAGAGGGTCACCCTCGTCGAGTGCGGTCGCCTCGTCGAGTTCGGCATGGCTTCTCGCCGATGCGTTCGCCCTCAGTCCCACCAGCCGTTGCCGCCATGCGCCGTCGGCTGCCAGCGCGTGGGCGAAGTGGCTCGGATGCGCGCAGTTGACCATGAAATACGCGGCGCCAGAGTCGGTTTCGGCATCAACTCGCTCGATCGCCTCGTTCAACGGCTGCCCGCTCGGCAGCCGACCGTCGGTCTCGACGGTGAACGAGATGACCGCGGGAATGTTGGCGGCAGAGGCGGCGCGCACGATGCCGATCGCCTCATCGGCGTTGGTGATCGTCATCGCGGTGACTTGGTCGGCGGTGGTGTCCGCGAACGTCCCGATCTGGGCGGCGTGATAACGCTCGGCCATCTCCGGTGTCATCGCCGTGCCGGGGTCGTATCCGTCGCCACGCGGCCCGACGCACCCGCTCACCACCGCCGTGACGCCGTCGGCCGTCGCGGCTGCCCGCACCTCTTCGCCGAGGGCAACCGCGGCGCGGTTCACGGCGTCCAACTCCTCCACCGAATGGTCAAGCAGCGCGGCCCAGTCGGGATTGGCGCGCCACGTTGGTGTTTCGATGATGAAGCCCGCACCGTGCTCCCGCGCGATCGCGAGATACCCGTCGTAGTAGCGGCGCAGGAGGTCTCGAGTTCGTGGTTCGTCCAGCAACGGGAAGGCCGCGAAGTGCGGCAGGTCGACGCCGTGATGGAAGATCAGGTCGGTCTCGAGCCCGCCGTCGGTGACGAACAGCCCGCCGCCACCGAGTTGCGGCAGCATCGCGTCACTTCCGCGCAACGTAGTAATAGTTGATCGGGTCGGTGTCGATCTCGTTGACCGCAACGTCGCCGAACCCGGCGTCGGAAAGCATCGACGTGGCGAGTTGGCGGCCCCAGCAGGTGCCCAATCCGGCACCGTCGAGGCCGAGCGACACGCTCATGCAGTGCATCGTCGAGACGGTGTACATATACGCCCGGAGCGGAACCCCGATGTTGTCCTCCAGCCGACTCGACGCCTTGATGTCGACCATCAGCAGCACCCCGCCCGGCCGCAACGCGCGGTGGATGTTGGCAAGCACCTTGGCGGGCTCGGCTTGATCGTGGATCGCGTCGAAAACGGTTATCACGTCGTAAGCTTCGGTAGCGTCGAGTTTCGCGACATCCGCTTGCAGGAAGGACGCGTTGGCCAACCCTTGCGCCTTGGCCTCCGCGGCAGCGTTGGCGATCCCCTCCTCGGAGAAGTCGATGCCGGTGAAACGGCTGGCTGGAAATGCCTTCGCCATCACGTTGATGGCGTGGCCGCTACCGCAGCCGATGTCGGCCACATCGACGCCCTCGCGAAGCCGCTCGGGCAGTCCGTCGGCCATCGGCAGGATGACATCGACGAGCGCCGCGTCGAACACCTCACCACTCTGTTCGGCCATCACCTTGTGGAACCGCGGATACTCGCTGTACGACAGCCCACCGCCGCCGTGGAAACAGTCGATGACCTTCTGCTCGACCTCGCCGAGCATCGAGATGAACTGCGCGACCCGCGACAGGTTGTCCGGACCCGCCGCGCGGGTCAACACCGCCGCACGATGACGCGGAAGGGAGTAGGTCTGCGCCACGGGGTCGTAATCGACCACATGGCAGGTGGCCACACCGCCAAGCCACTCGCGCACATAGCGTTCGTTGAGCCCGGCGGCATCGGCGATCTGCGCGCTGGTCGCGGGCGGCAGTTCCCCGAGGGTGTCGAACAGTTTGGTCTGGTGTCCGATCGACAGCAGGATCGCAAGGCTGGCGCTGTCGATCGCCCCGACCATGCGTCCGGCGAATTCCTCGGTGGTTTCGTTGAGGTTCTCGTTCACAGTCGTCATGGCAGAAACGCTAGGCGCTTTGGGCAGCCCGCGGTATCGGCGAAAATGAGTAGATTGCGGGTCGCGGTGTGATCAAAACCGTGCAGAACCTTGCTACAGCAAGTTTTTGGCACGCGCCCACGCCACCGTCAACAAAGTTCAATGGACCGTTTCGCCAAGCCCATCCAATAACCGTCGATGACCTGTTTCGGCGCCTGCCCCGGGTCGCTTGACGCCCCAAGTGCGACGAACAACGGCGAGAAGTGCTCGATGGTCGGATGCGCATACGGCATGCCGGGCGCGCGATGCCGGAAGTCGATCAGTGCATCGACGTCGCCGTCGGCGAAGCGCTCTCGAGCCCACGCGTCGAATTCGGTCGACCAGTCCGGCGGGACGGCGCCGGGCGACGTGTCGTCCAGAAACGGCAGGCCGTGCGTGGTGAAGCCGGAGCCGATGATCAGCACGCCTTCGTCGCGCAGCGGTCGCAGGCGTTCGCCGAGGCGCAACAGCCGCTCGGGGTCAAGGGTGGGCATGGAGATCTGCAGCACAGGGATCGTCGCGTCGGGGTACATCACCGTCAACGGCACGTACGCGCCGTGGTCGAGCCTGCGGTTGGGGTCGTGTGCGACGGGTTCGCCGTCAGGTATCAGCGCCTCGACACGCGCGGCGAGTTCGGGTGCGCCGGGCGCGTCGTAGGTGACTTGGTAGTAACGCTCGGGGAAGCCCCAGAAGTCATACGTCAACGGGGTCTCGGTGGTGGTCGAGCCGATGGTGAGCGGCGCCGCCTCCCAGTGGGCCGAGACGACGAGGACCGCGGTCGGCGTCGGTAGCTTCGTCGCCCACTGTTTCAGCTGTGAGACCCACAACTGGTCGTCGACGAGTGGGGGCGCGCCATGGGACAGATATAGGACCGTCACCCTCTCAGCCTTGCACTGTTGGGATTAGGTTGTACGCATGACTCAGACGGTACGCGGGGTGATCTCACGTAAGAAGGGCGATCCGGTCGAGTTGGTGGATGTGGTGATCCCCGACCCCGGTCCACGCGATGTGGTGGTCGACATCCTGGCCTGCGGGGTGTGCCATACCGACCTGACGTATCGCGAGGGCGGCATCAACGACGAGTTTCCGTTCCTTCTCGGGCACGAGGCGGCGGGCACCGTTGAGTCGGTCGGCGAAGGGGTGACCCATGTCGAGCCGGGCGATTTCGTCATCCTGAACTGGCGCGCGGTGTGCGGCCAATGTCGAGCCTGCAGGCGGGGCAGGCCGTGGTACTGCTTCAACACCTTCAACGCCAGCCGACCGATGACGCTGACCGACGGCACCGAACTGACTGCCGCCCTTGGCATCGGCGCGTTCGCCGACAAGACGCTCGTGCACGAGTTGCAATGCACCAAGGTCGACCCCGAAGCCGATCCGGCGGTCGCGGGCCTGCTGGGTTGCGGGGTGATGGCCGGGCTCGGCGCGGCGGTCAACACCGGCGCGGTCAGCCGCGACGACACGGTGGCGGTGATCGGCTGCGGCGGCGTGGGTGACGCGGCGATCGCGGGCGCAGCGCTGGTAGGCGCCAAGCGGATCATCGCGGTGGACACCGACAACACCAAGCTGGACTGGGCCCGCGACTTCGGTGCCACGCACACCATCAACGCCCGCGAGCTCGACCCGGTCGACACGATCCAGGACCTCACCGACGGCTACGGCGCCGATGTGGTGATCGACGCGGTCGGCAGGCCGGAGACCTGGAAGCAGGCGTTCTACGCCCGTGATCTCGCGGGAACCGTTGTGCTGGTAGGTGTTCCGACGCCCGACATGACGCTGCAGATGCCGCTGATCGACTTCTTCTCCCGCGGCGGTTCGCTGAAGTCGTCGTGGTACGGCGACTGCCTGCCCGAGCGTGACTTCCCCACCTTGATCTCGCTGTACCTGCAGGGCAGATTGCCGCTGGAGAGGTTCGTCTCCGAGCGCATCGGCATCGACGGTGTCGAGGACGCGTTTCACAAGATGCATGCGGGCGAGGTGCTGCGCAGCGTGGTGGTGATGAAATGAACGGCGGACCCATCGGACGCGTGGTCACCCACGGCACGTTCGAACTCGACGGCGGCAGTTGGGAAGTCGACAACAACATCTGGCTCGTCGGCGACGACGACGAGGTGGTCGTGTTCGACGCCGCCCACGACGCGGGCCCGATCGTTGGGGCTGTCGGCGGCAGGCACGTGGTCGCGGTGGTGTGCACGCACGGCCACAACGACCACGTGACCGTCGCGCCCGAACTGGGCGAGGCGCTCGACGCTCCGGTGCTGCTGCACCCCGCCGACGACGTGCTGTGGCGAATGACGCATCCGGACAAGAACTTTCGGACCGTCGCCGACGGCGACACGCTGCGGGTCGCAGGCCACGAATTGCGCGCGATCCACACTCCAGGGCATTCGCCGGGGTCGGTCTGCTGGCATGCACCCGAACTGAACGCGGTGTTCTCCGGCGACACCCTGTTCCAGGGCGGCCCCGGTGCGACGGGCCGGTCCTACTCGGATTTCCCGACCATCCTGTCGTCGATTTCGGAGCGACTCGGCAAGCTACCCGGCGACACCGTTGTCTATACCGGCCATGGCGACTCGACCACCATCGGCGACGAGATCGTGCACTACGACGAATGGGTGGCCCGCGGCCACTGAGGCAGAACGCGTCAGCACTGGAGATTCATGATCGCCGAACTGACCACATCCAAGGCGGCGGTTGTCGAGATGCCGAGGTCATTGGTCACCATGATGACGGCTTGCGGCGACGGAACGCCCTGCTTCGCTACCGAACAGACCCGCTGACCTTCGTTGAGCAACTGCTCGGCACTGAGCGTCGGATAGAAGTCCCGCAAGTTCAAGTATTCGTCCACGCCCGCCGAGGCGGATGCGGCAGTCCCGACCGCGAAGGCCGCCAGCGCTGTCGCCGCAGTCATGATCGTCGAAGCGCAAGCCATGGTGACCACCTTCATGAGGTGAGTTCTCGGTGAGGCCGATGGTACTGCTGGCAACCTGTCGGCACAGCGGAATCAACACTGAACCAGCACTTCGGGTGCGGTGAACGGCTATCTGGCGAACGGCCGCGGCGGTCAGGAGTCGAGGATGCGGCGCTTCTCGGTTTCGAACTCGTCCTGGGTCAACGCCCCGGAGTCGCGCAGGGCGGCAAGCTGTCTGAGCTGCTCGAGGCGCACGCCCCGGTCACTGGGCGCATAACTCGACGCTGTGCCAGGCCCGCTGGCAGGCGCCGGCTCGTCGAGGCGGATCGACTCCTCCTGAATCAGCGGCCGCGCCTTTTTCGCCGAGCGGGTCGACCACAACAGCGCAGCGACGAGTTCGACGATGCCAAGCGCAAGCAGCCCGCCGAACACCCACGACAGCCAGCCGTAGGACGTGCCGTGGCCGAAGGCAAGCCGCGGGCTGATGTAACCATTGACATTGCCGTCGGTGACGACGTCGTAAATACCTTGTTGAGGGATCTGTATCAGCCACACCTGGACGTGCGTGTCGCTGTTGACCGTGGTTGTGCCACCGACACTTTCGATTACCTGCGGCTTCTCGACACCCTGAGGTGGATTGATCGAGAACTTCAGGTCGGGTATCGGGAATCCGCTCGACGGGCTGCCGGCGACCTTGGTGTGGAAGCTGACGGTCACCTCACCGGAAGGCAACTGCAGGCTGCTCGATCCAGGGATCGGCACCTCGCCGTACGCGTCGTAGTCGTCGAGGACGAACGCGTTGAGGATCAACGTGGCGATCAGGCCGACTGCACCGATGACCAACGTGAGAACGGCGGAAAAGATCGCTAGCCGCGGCCCCGTCCGGTTTGCCATCCGCGAAGTCTGTCACGGCCCGCTTCGGGCCGCCACGAGCTACCGTTTGAAGGTGCCCGAATCCAGCATCGTCGTGCGGCCCGAGCCGATGGACAGCGGTTCGTATACCGCCAGCTCTCGGCTGCAGGCGGCCGGATTGCCGGGGGCGATAAAGCTTTTCGAGGAGGCCGCCAGCACCGTCCCGCTGCCGAAGGCCCCGCAACCGATTGTCATCGCCGACTACGGGGCGTCGACCGCCCACAACTCGCTGCTGCCGATCTGCGCGGCAATCACGGTGCTGCGCAGGCGGACCCGGCCTGAGCATTCCATCCTGGTGGTGCACACCGACGTGGCCGACAACGATTTCACCGTCATGTTCGACACGCTGGAAACCGACCCCGACTCGTACCTGAAGAAGGACGCGGCGACGTTCGCCTCGGCGATCGGGCGGTCGTTCTACACCCAGATATTGCCGTCGAACAGCGTGAACCTGGGCTGGTCGTCGTGGGCGGTCCAATGGCTTGCTCGCGTGCCCACTCCGGTGCCCGACCACTTGCAGGTGGCGTACAGCCGCGACGAGGGCGTCAAGGCGGCCCATGCCAAACAGGCCGCGTTCGACTGGCACGAGTTCGTTGCGTTCCGGGGGCGTGAGATGAGCCCCGGCGGCCGGGTGGTGGTGCTGACGACGGCCGTTGGCGACGACGGCGAGTTCGGGCACGGACCGTTGCTCCGTGCGGTGCTCGCCGAACTGACCGATCTGATGGCGCGGCAGTTCGTGAGCGACGACGAGGTGTACCGCATGTGCATTCCGATCGTCTCGCGCCGCGCCGGTGATTTCCTGTCGCCGTTCGCGCCGAAGGGCCGCTTCGAACGTGTCGAGGTCGAGCACCTCGAGGTGTTCAACGCAGAGGACCGGTTCTGGACGCAGTACCGAGTCGACCACGACGCCACCGCTTTCGGCGCCAAATGGGCCGCGTTCGCGAGGGCATCGGTGTTCCCGACCATCGCCTCCGGGCTCGAGGGCGGCAGCACCGACCCGCGACGCGCGGATTTCATGGACCGGTTACAGGCAGGTGTCGCCGCGAGGATGGCGGCGGAGCCGGAAGAGATGCAGATTCCGCTGGCTCAAATCGTGCTGCGGAAGCGGCCGAAGGCACACTAGCCCGCCATTCGGTCCCGAAATGTGTTGCGGTAGCTCAGCGGCGCCACCCCGGTGAGCCTGCGGAACTGCTCACGAAAGTTGGCGGGCGAGGTGAAGCCCACGTCGCGGCCGATCCTTTCGATACCGTACGCGGTGCTCTCCAGCAGCTGCTGCGCATGCCTGATGCGGACCCCGGTGACCCACTGCATCGGCGTCTGGCCTGTCTCGGCCTGGAATCGGCGGTTCAGCGTGCGGATGCTCATCGCGGCCCGATCGGCGATGTCGCGCAGTGACAGCTCGCGGTGCGCCTCCTGCTCGATCCACGCCAGCACGTCATCGAGCTCGGTGCGCTTGGCGATGTGCTTGGCGGGAGCGGTGTTTCGCAGGATGAATTGCGACTGCCCGCCGCTGCGGTGCAACGGCGCGACGGCAAGGCGCGCGGCGTCGGCGGCCACCGCGGCCCCATAATCACCGGCGATCATGTGCAGGCACAGGTCCAGGCCCGCTGATGCCCCCGCCGACGTCAACACCTGGCCTTCGTCGACGTAGAGGACGTCGGGATCGAGCTCGACCGCGGGAAACATGCTGCGGAACGCCTCGGCAGCCACCCAGTGGGTGGTGGCTCGTCTGCCGTCGAGCAGCCCAACTTCGGCGAGCGTGAACGCGCCCGTACAGATCGACGCGATCCGGGTGCCGTTCGCATGGGCGGTCTTGACCGCGAGCAGTACCTCGTCGGGCGTTGCGACGGTGACGTCGTTGCGGCCGGGGACGACGATCGTGTCGGCATCGGCCGCGGCGTCGAGGCCGTAATCGGTGGCGATCCGCATCGGCCCGGCGCTGACAATGGGCTCGGCGCCGCATACCAGCACCTGGTAACCCGGCTTGCCTGACGGCAGCAGAGCGCGGCCGAACGTTTCGACGGCGGTGCTCAAGTCGAAGGCGATCGTGTCCGGCAGGGCCAGGACGGCGATGGTGTGCACGACCGGACAATATCAGCCGTGTTGGCAATATATTGGCGGTCGGGTGCTAAATGGTCAGCACCGCGTCGATCAGGTGAGGCCCGGGTTCGGCGAGCGCGGTGCGGAAGTGCTCGGCGAGTTCCTCGGCTGTGGTGGCGCGCTTCGCCGATACCCCGAACCCCTCGGCGATGGCGACGAAGTCGAGGTCCGGTTTGGACAGGTCCAACAACGAACGTGCCTTCGGGCCGCCCGCCGACGCCCCGACCCGCATCAACTCGATCTGCAGGATCGCGTATGCGCGGTTATCGAGAATGACCACGGTGATGTCGAGTTGTTCGCGCGCCATGGTCCACAGCGCCGAAATCGTATACAGCGCACTCCCATCGGACTGCAGCGCAATGACCGGGCGATGCGGGGCGGCGATGGCTGCTCCGACCGCCACCGGCAAGCCCTGGCCGATCGCCCCGCCGGTCAGTGTGAGCACGTCGTGGAGCGGCGCAGCGGCGGTGGCATCCGGTAGCAGCAGGCCGCTGGTGTTGGCCTCGTCGGAGATGATCGCGTTCTCGGGCAGCAGCGCCCCGACCACCGCAGCCCAGTTGTCGGATCGCAGCGGTCCGCTCGGCAGTTCGGGCGGGTTGGGCGCGGGATCGCAGACTTCCCTGGCGCCGAGACGCTCAGCGACATCACCCAGCCTCCCCGCCGGAAGTTCATGCACCGTGGCTCCGGTTGGTACGAGATCGCCGGTGATGTTCGGGTATGCGAAGAACGCCACCGGCGAACGCGCACCGACCAAGATCAAATGTGTTGTGCCGTCGAGCTGTTGCCGCGCCAGTTCGGCGAAGTAGCCGAGCCGCGGGATGTTCGGCACGCCGCGGCCACGGGTCAGTCGGGCCGGAAACGTCTCGATCAGAAGCCGCGCACCGGTGGCGGCTGCAATGGCCGCGGCCGCGCGCAACTCGGATGCGCCGGTGGCCGCCCCGCCGAGCAGTAGGACCGCTTGTCCGCCGGAAGTCGTCAGCAATTCGGCGATCGCGGAGGCGTCGACATCCGTCGCCTGGCTGTCACCGATGGGCTGCGCCGATCGCGTCGCGGCTTTGAGATCCGCCTCGCTCCACGACAAATCGGCAGGGAGGATGAGCGTGGCAATACGGCCGAGCGCCGCCGCGGCGATCGCTGCGTCGACAGCTGCCGCCAGTTCGGCCGATGACGCGGGCCGGTGCACGGTGCTGGTCAGCCAGTGGCCCAGCGCGTCGATGTCGGATTGCAATGGCGCATCGAGCTTTTGGTGGTCGGTGGCGTGGTCGCCCACGATGTTGACGACGGGGCTGTGAGCGCGCCGGGCGTTGTGCAGGTTGGCCAACCCGTTCGCCATCCCAGGGCCCAGGTGCAGCAGGGTGGCCGCGGGTTTACCCGCCATGCGTGCATAGCCGTCCGCCGCGCCCGTCGCCACCCCCTCGAACAGACACAGCACGGCGCGCATACCGGGCGCGGAATCAAGCGCCGCCACGAAATGCATCTCCGATGTGCCGGGGTTGGCGAAACACACCTCGACTCCCCCGGCGGTAAGTCGCTCGACAACGATCTCCGCGCCCGTGGTCATCCACCCATCCTGTCGAGCGGTCGAGAACGGATGCAATACGGCGGCCCCGGTCCGGCGTTTTGTCAGTGTTGCCTTCAGGAGGGATGGCGGGATGGACGTGAGCGCCGACGTGGAGCGCGTCACGGAATGGCGCATGCCCGCCGCGGGCCTGGACCTGCACTTGGAGCGCGTGGGCCGCAGGGTCCGAGACAGTGTGACCGACGCCATTCGTGACGCCATCCGGTCGGGACGCCTGGCGCCCGGCGCCCGGCTGCCCTCGAGCCGTTCGCTGGCCACCGACCTCGGTGTGGCGAGAAACACCGTGGCGCGCGCATACGCCGACCTCGTCACCGAGGGATGGTTGACGTCCCAGCACGGCTCGAGGACGTTGGTTTCGCAGCGGGCCGCTGATGTCGCCCGGTCCGTCGCCAACCCGCCAAGGCAAGGTGGGACCCGTCGTCTCGACCACGATCTGCGACCGGGCAGACCGGACGTGTCGTCTTTTCCCCGCTCAGAGTGGAGTCGGGCGGTGAAGCGGGCATTGGACACGGCCCCCTCGGACGCGTTCGGCTACGCCGATCCGTACGGCAGGCCCGAGTTACGTCACGCCCTCGCCCAGTACCTCGCTCGAGCGCGCGGGGTGCGGGCGCGACCGTGCACCATCATCGTGTGCTCCGGCGCCGCGGAGGGATTGAGCCTCATCGCAGGCGCGCTGGCAGAGCAACGGGTTTCCTCGGTGGCCGTCGAAGAATTCGGTCTGCCCACGCAATGGGCCTCGCTCAATCGAGCCGAAATCGATTGCCCGCCATTGCGGGTCGATTCCGGCGGCGCTGATGTGACGGCTCTCGGCGACATGGCGGAGACGGGCGGCGTGCTGCTCACCGCGGCGCACCAATTTCCACTGGGCGTCACCCTGAGTCGCGAGCGCCGGGCAGCGGTCATCGAGTGGGCGAGACGGACCGACGCGGTGATCATCGAAGACGACTACGACGGGGAATTCCGTTACGCAGGAGAACCGGTCGGTGCACTACAAGGGGCCGATCCGGACCATGTCATCTACATGGGCACGGTGAGTAAGTCGCTGGCGCCGGGACTTCGGCTCGGCTGGCTGGTGGTGCCTGAACGACTCGTCGAAACGGTCGCCCGGCAAAAGGGCGAAATGGCGGAGACCTCTGGCTTCGTCGACCAATTGACGATGGCCGAGTTCATCATGTCCGGCTCCTACGACAGACATCTGCGCACCATGCGCGCCCAGTACCGCCGTCGCCGTGAACAACTCGTCGCGGCCGTCGCCAAGTCTTCACCGAACAGCACCGTGACCGGAGACCCTGCCGGCCTACACGTCATGCTCGCACTCGCCGGTGGCGGCGAGAGTGAGTTGAGCCGTCAGCTTGCGTGGCGGCGGCTCGGCGTGGAGGGCCTTGATCGGTTTCGCCATCCCGACACGCACAGCGAGCGTGACGGATTGGTGGTCGGGTACGCGTCTCCTGCCCTGAGTGCATGGTCGTCGGCGCTTGATGCCTTGACCGGACTGCTGCCCGAGGGACCTCGATGAACTGGCCCCTTCGCTGGCCTCGCAAGTGGCCCACTATCGGTGCGATACCGCCCCTAGCGTTGACGACATGTTGATCTTAGGAAACATGAAGAAGACGGATCTGCTCTGTGTGACCCCGCCAACAATCCCGGAGGGCTCGCACACCATGACGCAGCTGGTCGAGCTCCCTCCCGCCGACGCCGGAGTGCCGCCACACCGACACTCAGGGCCGGTGTTCGGGTACATGCTCGAGGGCAGGATGCTGTTCGAGCTCGAAGGCGAGGAACCGAGGGAAATTGTTGCAGGCGAGGCGTTTTGGGAACCGGGCGGCGACGTGGTGCATTATCAGATGAAAAATCTCGACGCCACTGGCTGGACCCGTTTCGTCGCGGTCTGCATATGCGCGCCAGGGGTGGACATGATCACCGTGCTGAAGCCGGAGGAAGTGGTGGCTCGCGATTCACTGCGCCACCCCAGTGCTCGCCAGCACGCGGGCTGAGACCACGCGAGCAATCGGACCGAAAGAACACCGAGACAAGGCAACCCTGAAATTGGTTTTCGATGTAACGCTCCGCCCTTCCGCGAGCCGCGCGCAACGGTTCCGTGATTTGGGAGTCTGGCGGGATGTGGGTCAACTAAGTGATCTCCGTCGGTGGCGAGACCAGAGGCCGCACGCGATAGCCATTCATGCATACCGTGCCAGTGGTGAGGCGGAGCTGATCACTTACGCCGAATTGGCCAGGCGTGTAACGCGTTTCGCCGGCGCGCTGTATGAGCTGGGTGTGCGACCGGGGCGAGTGATCGCGTATCAGCTGCCTAACTGCTGGCAAGCACACGTGTTGCTGATTGCCGCAGCGCGATTGCAGGCGGTCGTGGCGCCGATCATGACCACCATCCGACCGCGTGAGCTGCAGCGGGTACTGCACCGCGTCGGAGCGTCGGTATTTGTGACCACGGCCGAGTGCGCGGGCTTCCGCCACGGCGCCGCGTTGAAAGACATGGCGTCGACACTGCCCGAACTACGACACCGCGTGGTGATCGGTGAACCGACCGAAGGTGACCTCGACTTCCGATCGTTCGTCGAGCAGACGCCATGGGAGCAGGGACATCCGGTGGCGTTGGACGACGCGGTGGAAGACCCGGACCGCGTCGCCACAATACTGTTCACCTCTGGCACGTCCGGTGAGCCGAAGGGCGCTTTGCATACGGAGAACACGTTGTATGCCTCCGCACGCAGCCTCACCGAGGTACACGACTTCGGTCCCGACGACGTTCGGTTCACACCTCACGCATTGATGCACACGGTCGGACAGGACACCGCCAGATCGGCATTGATGGCCGGCGCGTCCGTCGTTCTGCTGGACGAGTGGTCCGGCCAGCGCGGCTTACAGGTCCTTGCCGACAGCGGAACCACCGGGATGGTCGCCGCGCCGAGTTTCGTCTATGACATGCTTGCGGCGGCCAGGCGGAAACCCACCCCTCTGCCCACCCTGCGCACGGTGCGCTGCGTCGGCACCACCATCCCAAAACCACTCATCACCGCAGTGCCCGCGACTTTCGGGGCGCGTCTGCTCAGCGGGTGGGGAACGACTGAGATCGGCACCGGGACGGTGACGCGCGTCGACGATCCGCCGAACTGGGCCGCGTTCAGTGACGGCCGGCCGGTCACGGGCGTGGAGGTCGAGCTTCGCTCCCCCGCAGGCGCTTCGCACGAACAGCCCGGTCGAGTGTTCGTCCGCGGTGGCACGGTCTGCCTGGCCACGGTGTGCCGCGACACGGGTGCGCTGACAGTCACCGCCGAACACGACGACGGCTGGTACGACACCGGCGATCTCGCCGTACCCGACGGCTGCGGCGGAATCCGGCTGATGGGCCGCGTCGCCGACCGGATCGGCGGAGTGCTCATGATCCCCGCCCGCGACGTGGAATCCGAGCTACTGAGGAACCCGCGCATCCAGGATGTGGCGCTGGTCGGGTACCGAAACCGTGACGGCGGCGAATCGCCGTGCGCCGTAATGGTTCCCGCCACCACGCCGCCGATCGGCCTGGACGAAGTGCGCCACTACCTCACGGTGCAGGGGATGACCGAGTGGTATCTGCCGACGCGTCTGGAGTACGTGGAAGCGCTGCCGCGAAACGGTAACGGGAAGGTCCGCAAGGAGCTTCTGCGGCGCTGGCTGGTGGGCCATGCCTCGTTGTGCGAATGACGACTCGACCCGACAAGGCGCTCGGCCGTCGTCACGAATTTCACCGGCACTCATCGCCGTGCTGGCGGCGCTCAACGCGGTAGCGCCGTTTTCGATCGACATGTATTTGTCAGCTTTCCCTGCGATGGCCCGCGATTTCCACGCGTCGACGTCGTCGATCCAACTGACGATGACGGCGTTTCTAATCGGCTTGGCCGGCGGGCAACTCGTCGTCGGGCAGCTTTCCGACCGGTATGGCCGGCGGCCCCCGCTCATCGCCGGGACCACGACGTGCCTGGTGGCCAGCGCGCTGTGCGTCGCCGCTCCCGCCATCGAGGTCCTCATCGGCCTGCGGTTCGTCCAAGGCTTCGCCGGTGGGGCGGGCGTTGCGATCGCTCGTGCCGTCGTCGCTGACCGCGTCACGGGCCGATCCGCGGTGCAGTCGTTCTCGACGATGACCATCACCGCCGTGCTGGCACCGATCGCGGCGCCCGTGCTTGGCGGTGCCGTCGTCACCACCCTCGGCTGGCGTGCGGTGTTCGTCGTGCTCGCCGTGATGAACCTATCGACCCTCGTGGGCGTCGTACTGTTCGTGGACGAATCACTGTCCGACGACCGACGGCGCCAGGGCGGCCTGAAAGCATTAGCCGTCAACATCTTCGACGTTTTGCACAACCGCCACTATCTCGGTTACGTATTTACCTCTGCCTTCGTAGCGGCGGCCATGTTCGGCTACGTATCGGCCTCGCCCTTCGTGTTACAGGACATCGTCGGGTTGTCTGCCCAGGCATATTCGTACACGTTCGCATCGTTCTCCGCTGCGCTCGCCCTCGGCAGTATCGCGGCGCGCTGCACCATCAATGTTGTCGCACCCCGGCTGGTCATGGTCTACGGAGTCGTGGCGCTGGTCGTCATCACCGCCCTGCTGTTGTCCACGGTCACGGTCGGCGGTGTGCGCCCGTGGCCGACGATCACGCTGATGGGTTGCTTCATGGCATTCGTCGGCTTCCTGTATGGCCACGCGGCCATGCTGGCGACGACCGAGGTCCGCCACGCCGCAGGAACCGGATCCGCGATCTTCGGTTTCGCGCAATACACCGCGGGCGCACTCGTCTCGCCGCTGGTCGGCGTTGCCGGACGCAACAGCGCAGTACCGATGGGCGTCGTGATGTTCGCCGCATCGTCAGCGGCGGCGACCGCGCTGTTCACCCTTACCCGTGGACGTGGCGGCCAACAAGGCTCTTGACCCGACATCTACCTCTCGAACAGAAGGAAATCTGTGATATGGCACGAATTCTCGCGTACCAAACGCCTGCGATGGGGCACTTCTTTCCGATCAGCGTGCTGCTGAAAGAATTACACAGCCGCGGGCATGACATCGCGCTGCGTACCCTCGCCGCCGGCGTAAACGCCGGTCGCGAAATGGGTTTCGATACTCAGGCCGTCGATCCGCGCATCGAGATCATGCCACTTGACGACGCGGGCTCGGCGAGTCCGCAGGAGGCGCTCGCACGAGTGCGAGAAACGTTCGCCCGGCGGGCCGAGTACGAGATCGTCGATCTGACCGAGGCAATCCACGAATTCCGCCCGGAAATACTGATCGTCGACCCGAATTGCTGGGGCGCGTCAGCGGTGGCCGAAGCCAGTGGGTTGCCATGGCTGTCGTTCTGGGCCTTCTTGCCGTACTTGCGGTCGCGTGGGCTGCCGCCGTGGGGCCCTGGGCTGCGGCCGTGGCCGGGTCCGGTCGGCCGGCTCCGAGACGCGTTGGCGCGCCGCAAGTTCGATGGGCTCGACTCGTGGACCCCGTCGCACAACATCATCCGCGCCAAGCTGGGTCTGCCACCGATCAAGTCAGCCGACGACTACGCGCGCCGAGCACCGCTGCTTCTTGTGGCCACCGCGCAACCGTTCGAGTACCCGCACCCTGATTGGGATGACTCCGTCCAGTTCATCGGCTCGTGTTCCTATGATCCGGCGCCCTCGACGGTGCCGGACTGGCTGGCGCAGATCGACCGGCCGATCGTGCTGGTTTCGACGTCGTCAGAGGACCAGGGCGACTGCGAACTGGCCCGCGTCGCGCTGCAGGCAATGGCGGAGGAACCCGTCCACGTGGTCGCCACCTTTCCGGCGGGCGTGCCCGCAGACATCACGGCACCGGCCAACGCCACCGTATGCGAGTTCGTGCCACACAGTCTGGTGCTCGACCACGCGGCATGCGCTGTGACGCACGGCGGAATGGGTGTCACCCAGAAATCTTTGGCCAGAGGCGTACCCGTATGCGTGGTGCCCTACGGACGCGATCAGCTCGAAGTTGCCCGTCGCGTGGAAGTGGCGAAATGCGGCACCCGACTGCTGCCCAAGCACCTCAGCGCGTCGCGGATGCGTGCCAGAATCCTCCAAGCAATGGCGATGACCGATGGCGCGCGCCGCGTCGCGGCGGGGTACGCCGCTACCGGCGGTGTGGCCCGTGGCGCTGACCTGATCGAACAACAGCTGCTGATGTCGATACAGGGGGCGTCGTGACGCGTCCCGCATTACTCCTGGTGCCCGGCGCCTGGAACAAGCCCGGGCACTTCAACCCCCTCGTCGACGCGCTGCAGGATTTCGACGTACACACTGTGACTTTGACCAGCAGCGGCGATGACCCGACCACCCTTGGCGACATGTATGCCGACGCCGCGGTGGTAGCGCAAGCCGTTGCCGCGATTGACGGGCCAGTGGTTGTCATCGCGCATTCCTATGGCGGCGTGCCTGCGACCCAGGCACTGTCGAATGCCGGCAACGTGCAGCGCATCATCTATCTCGCCGCGTCCCAGCTCGACGTTGGCGAGTCGCAGCTGTCGCCCGCCGGGGGCCGTTTGATGCCGTGGACCAGGCTGCACTACCTCGACGGAGTCGGTGGCTACGTCGAGGTGGCGACACCGATGACGGTGTTTTACAACGACGTCGAGGTCGTGACCGCCAGAGATGCCGCCGAGCAACTCGGTTACCAGCGCTACGCGGCGATGGAGCAGGAACTGACAGAAGCCGCGTGGAAGACGGTTCCCAGCACATACATCATCTGCGAAGAAGACAATGCGATTCCTGTCGCTGCTCAGGAGGTGATGGCCAAACGCGCCGACGAAGTGCTGCGAATTCGGGCATCACATTCGCCTTTCCTGTCCCAGCCCGCGGCGCTCGCACGGCTTATCCGGGGTGTTTGTTCACAACCGAGCTGACTGGCAACATCTCGGCGGGCGCTGGCCGCCAGACCACTGTTGTGTAGTCGCATGCGACCCGACGATGAGCAGGTGCATGCACAGATTGTGTTGTTCGACGGGTTCGACCCGCTCGATGCCATCGCACCGTTCGAGGTGCTCGCCGCGGGCAGCGAGGCTGTCGGCGGTGATCTGGAGGTGGAACTGGTTTCCGCCGAGGGGCCGCGAGCCGTCATCAGCGGCACTCGCGGTTTGGTGCTGAACGCGACGGCCCGACTCGATCCGGCCAAGCCGGGTTATGTGATCGTGCCTGGCGCCAGTGGTCCCACCGATGGTGATCCGGATGAGATCGACACCATCCCAGTGCTATTGGCGCGGTTTGGCGAGACGGCCGCAGTGCCGTTGATTCGCGAGGCGATGGCCGATCCTGACGTCATAGTCGCGACGGTCTGCGGTGGGTCGCTCGCACTGGCGATGGCAGGGCTGCTCGAGGGCAGGCACGCCGTCACCCATCACCTCGGCATGGATGTGTTGGACGCGACGGGTGTCAACGTCGTCAATGCGAGGGTGGTCGACGACGGCGATCTGGTGACAGCGGGCGCGGTGACGTCGGGTCTGGACCTCGCACTGCATCTGCTCGAGCGAAGTTACGGCCCCCGGGTGGCGCTGACCGTCGAATCGTTGTTCGGCTACGAGCGGAGGGGGACGGTGTGGACCAGCTGACCGGCGACTGGGACGTCACGATCAAGACGCCGATCGGCTCACTGGCCGTCGTCTACTGCTTCGCTGCCGATGGAAGCGGAACCGCGACCGGCAAGGGTGAGACCGTGCCGGTGCGGGACATTGTCGTTGAGGGACAACGGGTTACCTGGAGGCAATCGGTGACGAAGCCGATACTGCGGGACTTGGCCTTCGATGTTGTCATCGACGGTGACCGAATGAGTGGCCACTCGAAGGCAGGGCGGTTGCCGAGGTCGGCGGCGACCGGTGTCAGGGCCGCATCTCGTAGGCGCCGTCGTACGCCTTGACCCGTTGCCACACCCGGTCGAAGCGGTCGGCATCAGACACCGGCTTGCGAATCGCCGCCAGCGCCCAATCCTGCTGGGCCTGAGTCGAACTCGGCTTGCCGTGCAACGCAACGGCATAGCCACTGAAGTCGCGGATCTGGAAATCGAAGATCTGATCGACGATGTCGTCGTCAATACCCGTCAGCGACGCCTGCTCCAGGATGAGTTGCCCGTAGACGATCAACGAGAACAGGTGCCCGACGTTCAGCATGAAGTCGAGGTCCTTCTGCTGCGCGGCGTCGGGCGCCGCGGTCGCGAGCAGCGCCGCAAATGCTTGCGACTGTTCGTAGAATCGCTCGACGTTCGGAATGTGTTCGTGCGCTTGGTAGACCGACTTCCAGTCGGCGAATCGCACCTTCGCCGCGCCGCGCGTCGGCCCCTGGTTCCAAAAGAACGTATCGTCGGCCGGGTCGTTGCGAGTGGGGATCTGGAGGTAATCCGCGGGATTAAACATGTAGTTGGGCATGAACTTCAGCACCAGGCCGACATTCACGTGCACGGTGCCTTCCAGTCTGGGCAGCGTGCCGATCAACTGTGACACCTCACGGAACATCGTGTTCTTCTCGTACCCCTTGGCGGCGATCACATCGTGCAGGGCCCGCACCACCGTCTCGCCCTCCATCGTGACCTTGGCCTTCGTCATCGGATTGAACAGCAGGTAACGCCGGTCCTCGAGGCTCGCGCTTCGGAAGTAGTCGACCGAGCGCTGGCTGAACAATTTCATCGCCACCAGACGTGCGTACGCATCGGCGAAATTGGCTCGCACATGGGAGAAGTCGGTGACCGGGTTGCCGTACAGGATGCGATTCTGCGCGTGTGTGATCGCCTCGTAGAAGGCATGTTCAGTCATGCCGATCGTGCACGTGCACAGATTGAACTTGCCAACGTTGACAGTATTCAGTGCTGCCGCAAACGCTTCGACGCCGGTGTGCAGCATGTCCTCTTCGCGCACCGCATAGTTCTCCAGCCGGAACGTGCTGACATAGATCTGCATGTGCACGACGTTGTCGAGCAGATGGTAGTTCTCATGCCGGCTGTCCACAGCGAAGAAGACATACGCGTCCTGGCCGTCGATATCGTCTCGGCGGCCGAACACTGAGACCATGCTGGCGACGTTGCCGTTGCCGATGTAGTACTTCTCCCCCGTCGCGCGGTAGGCGATGCCGTTGGCGCGGTCCTCCTCGCTGGCCGGGGTCAGCACCATATCGGTGTTGTAGACGTCGGCGCCGTGCGCGCGCTCCGACAACCCGAAGGCCATCACCTCGCCCGCATCGAGGTCGTCGGCCGCGCGCAGCTTGGCGGCCTTGTTCTCGCTTTGCCAGATCGGCCCGAGACCGAGGATGGTCACCTGCTCCGTGTACCAATACGTCAAGCCGTAGAAGCCGAGAATCTCGGACAGCGCGGCGTTGCGCGCGGCGTCCCAGCGCTTGTTCGGATCACCGTTTGCAAACTCCGACGGGGTCAGAAACGTCGCGAACAGCTTCTCCCGCTTGACGAAGTCGATGAATTCCGCGGGCCACTGCGCGGTTAGGTCGTCATCGAGGATGCGCTTTTTACCCTGTCCCTCGAACCAGTCGATGGTCGCGCGCAGCAACCGACGCGTCTCTTCGTCGAACTGCTGCGGGTCGTAGGTGTTCGGGTCGAAGAGCAAGCCGTCGGTCATGCAGGCGAGCCTAGGGCTGCGGGGGTGGCGGCTGTATCGGGTTCGGGATGAACGGCAGGCCGGGAATGGTCTCGTAGGGCAGCGTCGGGATGAGTGGCGGCCGAGTCGTTGTCGGCGGAGCCTCCGAGGTCGGCGGCGGGGCCTCCGTGGTGGCGGGCGGCGGTGGCGGCGCTTCGGTCGTCTCCGGCGGCGGCGGGGCCTCCGTGGTGGCGGGCGGCGGTGGCGGCGCTTCGGTCGTCTCCGGCGGCGGCGCCTGCTCGGTGACGGTGCGGGTGCGCGGCGCCTGTGGCTGCGGCGCCGGCGCCTGGGTCGCCGGAGGTGGCGGCGCCGCGGTGGTCGTCGGGGCCGGAGTCGTGGTGACGGGGCCGGTCGTCGAGGCGGGCGACGGAGTGGAGTCGTCGCGCATCACGAACAGCACCGCGGCGGTCAACGCCGCCAACAGCGCCAGCAGGCCCGCGACCAGGACCACAGCGGGTTTGCGGTACCACGGCAGCGGCTCAGGCGCCTGGTCCCACGCCTCGTGGTCGAACTGCATCTGCGGCCGAGGGTCGGCCGGACTGTCGTAGGCATACGCATCGGAGGGCGCGACGTCGGGAACGTCGTCGGCGTCCGACCATGCCAGCGCGCGGAACGTGCTCGATTGCGGGGCGTCCTGCGCGCCGACCTCGGGGGCCATCGCGGTGGCAGCGGCGGCGGCCGCCGCGACTGCCGGCGCGACGGCCATCGATGTCGCTCCCTCGTCGACGGTGCCGCGCGCTGCCCTGAGGCCGCCACCGATCGCGGCGGTCAACTCCGGTTGCCTGGTGCTCACGACAGGCATGCGGAAGTGCTCGGACAGCGTCGTGGTGATGATCGGTATCCGAGCGCCACCGCCGGCGGTGGCGACCGCGGCCAGGTCGGCATCTCGAATTCCGTTGCGCTCCAGCGTGTCATGTACGACGGCGACGAACTCCGCGAGCGGCCCGCGGATCACTTCGTCGAGTTCGTTGCGGGTCACCCGCACGTCGCTGCGGTGCCCGGGCAATTCGGCCACCAGGGAGGTGACCGCCGCGGTGGACAGCCGCTCCTTGGCGCCGCGGCATTGCGCGCGCAACCGACTCAGTGAGCCGATCGACGACGTGCCGGACAAGTCGATGGTGCCCGCCGCGGATAGGTCGTTGATGACATGGGTCAGCAGTGCCTGGTCGATCAGATCGCCGGAGAGATCGGTGTGGCGCACGGTCGGGCCGATCGGCGCGAAGCTGTTGGCGGCGTCGACGAGCGTGATGCTGGTTCCGGTGCCGCCGAAGTCGCAGAGCGCGATCACGCCCCGAGTCGGCACGCCGGGGTCGTCCTGCAACGCGGTGAGCGCAGCCGAGGCGTCGGAAATCAGCGCGGCCTGCTGTAGTTCCGGCACACTCGCCAGAGCGGTGCGCAGCGCCTCGACCGCGCCGGGTCGCCAGTTTGTGGGATGGGTGACCGCGACCGGAGCCGATTGGCCGACGGTGTGCAGCATGGCCCGCAGCCCATCGGCGAGCACGTCGTCGGCCATGTGCGTCGAACCGTCGGCGGCCACGATCCCGACGGGATCCCCGACGCGGTCGACGAAGTCGGTGATGATCAGGCCGCGCTCGGTGAGGTTGGGGTTCTCGCTCGGCACGCCGACCTCGGGCGGCCGGTGGCCGTACAACGTCACCACCGCAGACCGCCGTACCGCGGTGCGGCCCACTACGACGGCCGCCAGGTTGGTGGCACCAACCGACAGCCCTACCCCGTCAGACATGTCACTCCGTCTCGATGAAACCCCATCGGTAGTCCATCTTGGCCGACGCCACCATTGTTACTAGCTACGGAGTCCGCCAAAGTTATCCCCAGGTGCAAATTCATCCACAGGTTGGGTGGGTTTTGCGGGGCCTTCGCTGCCGCACGACACACCCTGATGTGCCCGGCTCACAACCAGCCTGGGCAATTCGAACAGTGCTCACCCGGCCCGCTTACACCTCTCGGCAATCCGCCATCCAGACGGACCGTCAATCCGCTCGGTACGGCGAAAAGTGCCGGCAGGCGAGCACACGAGCGAAGCAACGCGCCGACCACTAGCGAATGGTGCCCACTCCCGGGATCAAAGGCAGATCCAGCGCCGTCACCCAGCCCGGCGATAGATCATTGACGGCGGGAACCGCGTTCAGCGCGCGCAATCCGGTCGCCAGGCAGCCGGCCGCCGCCGAATCGCGGCCGGAGCCGTCGGTGAATCGGAACGCGGTCTCCTGAAAGATGCTCGGCGTGCCCTCGATGTCCACGCGGTAGACGTCGTCCTCGGTGCCCGACGGCCAGTCCGGTGCGGCGTCGGCGCCGATCCTGTTGACGTGCTCCAGCTGGATACGCGTCTCACCCTGATACACGCCGTTTATGGTGAACCGCACGGCGGCGACGTTTCCCGGCTCGATGATGCCCTTTGCGGACTTGCGCTCGGTGGGCGTCACCCACTTGTCCCACGTGGTGGTGATCTCGTCGAGCATGATGCCTGCCGCGTGCGCGATCATCGGAACCGTTGCACCCCAAGCGAATACCAGAATGTCCTTGTTCTCCAGCAGCGGCCGGTACTCGGGCGGCTTGCCGATGCCCATCTCGAATTCGTAGTCGCCCTCGTAGTTGGTGTAGTCCAGCAGTTCGGACGCGCGCACCTTGCGGACCTCCGAGCACAGGCCCATCAGCGTCATCGGGAACAGGTCGTTGGCGAAGCCCGGGTCGATGCCGGTGGTGAAGCAGGACGACTCACCGAGTTCACACGCTTCGGTGATCGGCTCGATCCAATTCGGTGGATTCAAATGCATGCTCGGCCACACCCACGGCGTCATAGCGGTCGAGACCACGTCGATCCCGGCCCGCAGGAAGCGGGTGATCAGCGCAATATTGTCGTCGGCGTGCGCCGCCGTGGGGCCGTAGTGCACCAGTGCATCCGGTTTCAGCGCGATCAGCGCGTCGACGTCGTCGGTAGCAACCAGCCCGAGTTTCTCTCCGAGAGAACATATTTCGCCGACGTCGCGGCCAACCTTGTCCGGGTTGCTGACCCCAACGCCAACCAGTTCGAAAAGTGGGTGCTTGACTACCTCGGGGATCACCATCCGGCCGACGAATCCGGTGCCCCAGACGACTACCCGCTTCTTGTCAGATTGCTTCACGGCCTTCACCATAGGCGGGCTTGTCCTCGTCGGTGAGCAAGTTCGACAGCCGACGGATCTCATCGCGGAGTTCCTCGATCTGGGCCCGCGTGGCCACCTCGTCGGCGGTGTCCTCCTCGGCCACCCGCTGCACGATCCACGACGCCAACGTCGCGGTCACCGAACCCACAAGCGCGATGCCGCCGATCATCAACGCGACGGCGACCAACTTGCCCATCGGTGTGACAGGCGACTTGTCGCCGTACCCGACTGTGGTCACCGTCGTGACGGCCCACCACATGGCGTCGCCGAGATTGCGGATGTCGGACTCGGGCAGGGTGCCCTCGACGTCGAGAACCGCCAGGGATGCCGCGTAGACGATCACCACCGCACCCACCGCGGTGTAGACGATCACTTTCCCCCGGATGGTGTGGCCGACGGCCCGCTGCAGCGCGTTCACCACGACGGCGAGGCTCAACAGCCGAAGCGGACGAAGGAACGGCAACACGATGACCGGCAGCTCCCACAGGTGCCTGATGAACCACTTGCCGCGAGGCTCCGCCAGGTAGAACCGTGCGAGGTAGTCGACAACGAACAGGCAGTAGACGATCAACAGCCCGATATCGACGGCCTTGTCGACCCCGCCGTGCGGCCGAACCAACACCTTCACCGAATACAGCGCCAAAAACACCAGCGCGACGCCGGCCAAAGGCCGGTCCGTTCGCTGGTCCCAGCGTTCGAGTCGGGTGTGCTCGGTCATCAACGGGTGACACTAGCGCCGGGAATGTTCAGCGCGCGACTTGCCTTAAGGTATGCATGACTGAATCACTCGCAGGACGTCGGGCACTGGTCACCGGCGGATCACGCGGCATCGGGGCCGAAATCGTCCGACGACTGGCCTCCGAGGGCGCCGCGGTGGCGTTCACCTACGGTGCGTCGGCCGAACAGGCCGAAAAGTTGGTCGCCCAAGTAGCCGAATCCGGTGGAACGGCCGTCGCGATCCAGGCCGACAGCACCGATGCCGAGCAGGTCTCACGGTCGGTCGACGACGCCGTCGCACAACTCGGCGGCCTGGACATCTTGGTGAACAACGCCGGCGTGGCTGCCGTCGGCGAGACGGAGACGTTTCCGCTCGAAGAGTTCGACCGGCTGGTGGCTGTCAACGTTCGCGCCGTTTTCGTCGCAATCCAACGTGCGCTGCCTCATCTCGGCGACGGCGGCCGGATCATCAACATCGGCAGCATCAACGCCGACCGAGTGCCCGTGCCAGGCCTATCCGTGTACGCGATGACCAAGGGCGCCGTCGCGAGTCTCACCCTGGGGCTGGCCCGTGAGCTAGGACCACGCGGCATCACCGTCAACAATGTTCAACCGGGACCGATCGCCACCGATATGAATCCCGAAGACGGCGGCTTCGCCGACTGGGCACGACCGATGACATCGCTTGGCCGGTACGGCAATACCAGCGACATTGCTGGTGTGGTCAGTTTCCTCGCCGGGCCGGAAGCGTCGTTCGTGACGGGTGCCAATTGGAACGTCGACGGCGGCTTCACCGCCTGAGGCTCACAGGTTGATCGGATCGGGCGGTCCGATCGTTTTCGTGGTGTCTCTCAACGCCGCCTTGAATTGCATTGCGCGATAAGGCCATCCCGTGGCGGTGTGCCACTGCGACACCATCAAACCGAAGCCGCCCCGGATGTCGAACCGTGACCCTGGTAGCACGTAGCCGCCGTACAGCTGCGCGACGCGGTTCTTGGTGTGGTCTTCATCCTGCCACGACGAACCCTTCACCGGGAGTTGAAGTTCGGTCGTGTGCATATTGGCAACAGGTGAATCGACCACCCGGTAGCCGAGTGCGTATTCGGAGGCCAGGAAGCCGCCGAGAACCCACTTGCCTTGCGCCATCCGGCGAAACGTCAACTCGCCCCACTTCTCGCGCTCGGGGGTGATGGGAGTCGCGGGTTGCCCCCATGCCCAGCTCTCGTCGGCGTAACCCCAACTGACGTACTGCGACCGCTGGCCGATGTGCGCAGGACGAACCCGCATCAACACGATGCCCTTGTCGCGTTGAAAACCCGTGGCCGCCACGTACACCCACCCGTCGTCGGGTTCGTAGTCCCACGACCAGCATTGCGCGAATCCGTCGTGCCAGTCGGCGGGGAACTTGGCGTCTGAGCCCATATGCGACCACGACACGCCGCTGTCGTCGGACCGCCAGATTTCGGTCCACACCACATTGCCAAATCCGCGATTGACGATGGCGTGCAAGTACATTGAGTCGCCGACGGTCAGCAGGTCCGACGGAATCACCGTGCTGATGCCGCCCCGGGTCCAGCCGGTGGCCGCGTCGTCGTGGACGTAGTGCCACAACTGGCGGGCATAGTTTGGGTCCTCGCCCCCGGCCCGCTCGTAGACGATTTCGTGGTCGGCGTCCCCGGCGCCGATCAGCACGACGGGCGATCGCCAATCACCCTGTCCGACCTTGCGTCCGGAGAAGGTGTCGCCGAACACGGACACCAGCTTGCCGTTGGGCGCAATCGCCGAGGCCCCGAGGTCGGTACACGTGACGCCGAAGCGCGACGTCAGCCCAGGGCCGGTCAAGTCGACCACCTTGCCGTTGAGCAGTGGGACGGCGGCCGCGGGCTGTAGGCCTTGGCCCGCCCGTCCGCCGACGCCTGGGCCCGTCACTGGCAGATGCGCAGCCCAGCAGGCTCGCAGTACAGCGGGTATTGCTCGTTCGGGATGGGCAGCGGGCCCTTGTAGGACATGGTGAACGGAATGTTGATGATCCCCGGCGCCAGGCCGCACACGTCGGTGTGGCTGATTGAGCGGGTGCCGGTCATGGTGCGGTCGTCGAATCTCAGCGTCTCCACCACGGGCGCCCAACTGCCGTCGGGGCACTGCATGCCCTCCTTCTTGGGCGTCACCCACTGCCACACGCCACCGGACAGGGTGGCGTCACCGCCGGTGAGACCTGACGACGGGGACATGTGCAGCCGGCACGCGACCGGCAAGTTCAGCGGTTCGCGCAGGTCGCCGACGACCGGCACGCAGGACGGCCAGATCTCATACGTGCCGCTGTCGCCCTGTTCGGGGGTGTACTCGTAGACACCCTGGAGCACCTGGTCAGCATGCGCAGGCCCGGTCAACCCGAGGCCGGCTGAGCAAAGAAGGACAAGTGCTGCGAGCCCGCCGATGATTCTCACGCGGCTGAGTATCTCAGCGACCACTCGGCAAAGTCACGGTTTGCGGCGTCATCGGGTTTTGGGGGCCCCTTCGTCGGGGTAAAGATCGGCGTGCGGGTTTTGACCGCTCTCGGCATTGTCGTGTGGGTAGTTGCCGCTCTGACCGGCTGTTCGACAGGTTCTCGGGTCGATCTCGGCGACGATTCGGCAGGCAACCTCGTCGCGGCGATCGCGGGCGAGCCGGATCAGCTCGACCCGCAGAAGACCAGCGCCTACTTCTCGTTCGAGGTGCTGGAGAATGTGTTCGACACCCTGGTGGCGCCCGACGCGAACCTGGAGATGCGGCCGGCGCTCGCCGAATCATGGGACGTCAGCCCCGACCAATTGGCGTGGACGTTTCATCTGCGCCGTGGCGTGACGTTCCACGACGGCAGCCCGTTCACCGCCGACGATGTCGTGTACTCCTATCGCCGCATCATCGACCAGAAGCTGGCCAACGCCGACAAGTTCAGCGCGGTCACCGGTGTCACCGCGCTCGACCCGGTGACCGTACGGATCACGCTCAAGCAGCCGACACCGAACCTGCTGACCAACCTCGGCGGTTTCAAGGGGGTGGCGATCGTGCAGCGCCGCAATGTGGAGAGCGGCCAGATCGCCACGCACCCGGTGGGCACGGGCCCGTTTGCGTTCGTGAGCCAGAAGAGCGGTGACTCGATCACGCTGAAGGCGAACCCCACCTACTGGGCTGGGGCGCCAAAGGTTTCGGGTATCACTTTCCGATTCATCTCCGAAGCGTCCACAGCGTTGTCGGCGCTGCAAGCCGGTGAGGTCGACTGGACGGACTCCATTCCGCCGCAGCGTGTCACGGCCTTGAAGGACGACGACTCCATCACCTTGGCCGCGACGCCGAGCAACGACTACTGGTATCTGGCCCTCAACGAGGCGCGCCCGCCGTGGAACGACGTACGTGTCAGGCAGGCCATCGCCTACGCCATCGACAGGGACGCCATCGTGCAGACGACCAGTTACGGCACGGCCGTTGCCAACCAACTGGCGATACCAAAGGGCAATCCGTGGTACACGCGGTACGACAGATACCGCTACGACATCAACACAGCGAAGAGCTTGATGACCGAGGCCGGCGCCGACCCGAAGAGTCTCGATATGTTGGTCACCACCGAGTACCCCGAGACGGTGACCGCGGCGCAGGTCATCGCGGATAACCTTGCACCGCTTGGCATCACGGTGAACATCCGCACGGTCGACTTCGCCACCTGGCTCGACGAGCAGAACAACGGCCACTTCGACATGTTGATGATGGGATGGCTGGGCAACATCGACCCCGACGACTTCTACTATGCACAGCACCACACCGACGGCAGCAGCAATGCGCAGAAGTTCTCGAACCCCGAGGTCGACCGACTGCTCGACGCAGGAAGGGTCGAAACGAACCGCGACGCCCGCGCAGCCGACTACGCGAAGGCGGCGACGATCATCGCCGATCAGGTCAGCTACCTGTACCTGTACAACCCGTCGGTGATCCAGGCCTGGACGACGCGACTGTCGGGCTACGAGGCGCGCAGGGACGGCGCAGTCCGGTTCGCCACTGCGGCCCTCACACCCGGTGGGGCCGAGTGATGACAGTTTTCACCCATCCAGTCACGCGTTTCATCGCCCGGCGGCTGCTCTATTCGGTTGTCGTCTTGTTCGGTGTGCTGGTCGTGGTGTTCGCGATTGTGCACCTTGTGCCAGGTGATCCGGTCCGCATCGCGCTCGGCACGCGCTACACCCCCGAGGCATACCAGGCCCTGCGCTCGGCGAGCGGCCTTGACCGCCCGATCGTCGAGCAGTTCTTCAGCTACATCGGTTCGGCACTCACCGGAAACCTCGGCGTCAGCTTCCGTAACGGCGACCCGGTAACGGTGACTCTGCTGGAGCGGTTGCCCGCGACGGTGTCACTTGGCCTGGTGGGCATCGTGATTGCGTTGGTGATCGCGCTGCCCGCAGGCATCTGGTCGGCGTTGCGGGAAGGCCGGGTGTCGGATGCGATCGTGCGCATCACCAGCCAATTCGGGGTATCGGTCCCCGACTTCTGGTTGGGCATCCTGTTGATCGCACTCTTCGCCACCACGTTGGGTTGGCTGCCAACGTCCGGGTACCGCCCACTGTTCGACGACCCCGCGGGCTGGTTGCGCCACATCGTATTGCCCGGGCTTACAGTCGGTTTGGTGGCTGGGGCGATCATGACGCGCTATGTGCGGGCCGCGGTGCTGGAGGTCGCGTCGATGAGTTACGTTCGCACCGCCAGGTCGAAGGGGTTGCCGCCGCGGGTGGTGACGTTTCGGCACACCGTCCGCAACGCGCTCGTCCCGGTGTTGACGATCACCGGGATTCAGCTCGCGACGATCCTCGGCGGTGTGATCGTGGTCGAAGTGGTGTTCGCCTGGCCGGGCCTTGGCCGGTTGGTGTACAACGCTGTCGCCGCCCGCGACTATCCGGTGATCCAGGGCGCGGTGCTGTTGATCGCCGCGCTGTTCCTGCTCATCAATCTGGTGGTGGACATGCTTTATGCGGTGGTCGATCCAAGGATTCGGTTGGCATGACGACAGCCACCGAGTCGACCCGGGTCGCGTCCTGGCGGCTGTTGTCGCGCAATCCCGTCACCGTCGTCAGCGCTGTCGTGCTTGGCGTTGTCGTCGTCGTCGCGGTGGCAGCCGATTGGATCGCTCCGTCCGGCGTCAACGACGTCGATGTCCCGAATGCGCTGCAGCCACCGAACGGTCAGCATTGGTTCGGCACCGACGAATTGGGGCGCGACATTTTGTCGCGGGTGTTGGTGGCGATTCAGGCGTCGATGCGGGTGGCCGTCGTCAGTGTGGCGTTCGCGGTGGTCGTCGGAGTCACGGTCGGCGTCATCGCCGGCTACCGGGGCGGCTGGGTGGACACCGTGTTCATGCGGGTCGTCGACGTGATGTTCGCTTTTCCGGTCCTGCTTCTGGCGCTGGCCGTCGTCGCGATCCTCGGGCCGGGCACCACGACGACCATCCTGGCGATCGGCATCGTCTACACGCCGATCTTCGCGCGCGTCGCACGCGCAAGCACGCTGGGTGTCCGCGTCGAACCATACGTCCAGATGTCGCGGGCGATGGGCACCGGCAGTCTGTATATCCTTGGCCGCCACGTGATTCCGAACATCGCAGGACCGCTGATCGTGCAGACCTCGCTGTCGCTGGCGTTCGCGATTCTGTCCGAAGCGGCGCTGTCCTTCCTCGGACTCGGCATCCAACCGCCGCAGCCGTCCCTGGGCCGGATGATCTTCGACTCACAGGGGTTCGTCACGATGGCGTGGTGGATGGCGGTGTTCCCCGGCGCGGCGATCTTCGTGATCGTGCTGGCGTTCAACCTGGTCGGCGACGGGTTGCGCGACGTGCTGGACCCCAAGCAGCGCAGCATGATCGAGGCCCGCGCACGCGAGGAGCGAAAATGACCAGGGGCAAGCGGTGAGTGATCCTACGCTGAGCGTGCGCGGTCTGCGGGTGTGTATCGGTGACCGCCGGGTGGTTCGCGGTGTCGGCTTCGAGGTGCACCGCGAGCAGACACTCGGCATTGTCGGCGAGTCGGGGTCGGGTAAAACGATGACCGCGCTCGCGGCGACCGGCCTGCTCGACACCCCTGGTGCCGTCGTCGACGGAAGCAGCAGGCTGGCAGGCGAGACCGAGTTGGTCGGCGCGTCCGCCCGGTTGCTGCGCAGCGTGCACGGCGGCCGGATCGGATTCGTGTTCCAGGATCCGGGCACGTCGTTGAATCCGTTACTCACGCTCGATCGTCAGATCACCGAATCGCTTGAGACACATCGCAAAATGACCCGGCGCCAGGCGCAAGCGCGCGCGCTGGAACTACTCGAAGCGGTCGGCCTCCCGGATCCACAGAACCGGTTGCACGCATACCCCCATCAGCTGTCGGGCGGACAGCGGCAGCGGGTGATGGTCGCGATCGCGTTGGCCTGCGACCCGGAACTGCTGATCGCCGACGAGCCGACCACGTCGCTGGATGTCACGACGCAGGCGCAGATCATCGAGTTGGTCCGCAACCTGCAGCGCGATTTCGGCACTGCGGTGGTGTGGATCAGCCACGACCTGGGGGTGATCGGGCAGATCGCCGACGACGTGACCGTCCTGCGTGACGGTGAAACCGTCGAGCAGGCACCGATTCTCGACGTCTTCGATCGGCCGCAGCAGGACTACACGCGTGAACTGCTGCGTGCCCGGCCGCTGGTCGGCCGGGCCGAACCGGCTCCCGCGCCCGACGATGCCCAGGTGCTGCTGCGTGTCGACGGTGTCGATGTGCGGTTCCCGGTCACCACACCGGTCGGCAGATCCACCGTGCACGCCGTGAAGCATCTGTCGTTCGAGGTTCGGCGCGGCACGACGCTGGGCCTGGTCGGCGAGTCGGGTTCGGGCAAGTCGACCGTCGCCGCCACGCTGACGGGGCTGATCCGGCCGGCCGACGGCACCGCGCAGTTGGACGGTGTCGAGGTGTTCGGCGTACGCGGTAAGGCGGAAAAGGCGCTGCGGCGCAGGATCGGTCTGGTCTTTCAGGATCCGTTCTCGTCGCTGAACCCCCGGGTGCGGGTGCAGACCGCGATCGAGGAACCGCTGCGGGTGCACCGGCTCGCCGAGGGCAAGGCCGGCCGGCTGAACCGGGTCGCCGAGTTGCTCGAATTAGTCGGCTTGCCAACGCCGTTCGCCTCCCGCTACCCGCACGAACTGTCGGGCGGTCAGCGGCAGCGAGTCAGCATCGCCCGCGCGCTGGCCGCCGAGCCGGATCTGTTGATTCTCGACGAAGCCACTGCGTCGCTGGACGTTTCGGTGCAGGCCCACATTCTCGACTTGCTCACCCGCCTGCAGCGGGAACTCGGACTGACGTGTCTGTTCATCGGTCACGACTTGGCGGTCATCCAGCAGATGAGCCATGACGTGTTGGTCATGCGCGACGGCGAAGCGGTGGAGTACCGGCCCGCCGCGCAATTGTTCGCCGATCCCGAGCACGAGTACACCCGCGCATTGTTGGCGGCGGTGCCGCCCGCCCGGCCGCGGGCTGCCGTCTGACCCGCGGCGGTCCGTGAGAAGGTCTTGCCATGACACAACTGGATGGCAAGGTCGCGTTGGTCACTGGGGCGTCGGCGGGTTTGGGTGCAGTCACCGCACAGCTGTTCGCCGAACGCGGCGCTTCTGTGTTCGGCATCGCGCGTGACGCCGACCGGATGGCGGCGGTGTTCGAACAGGTGCCTGGCGGCAGGTACTCGTCGGTGGACATCGCCGATCCCGCCGCGTGCAGGCGGGCTGTCGCCGATTGTGTCGCACAATTCGGCAGGCTCGACATCCTGGCCAACATCGCGGGCTTTCATCAGATGCGGCACACGCCGACGATGACCGACGAGGAGTGGGACCGCGACCTCGCGGTGAACCTGAACGGGCCGTTCTACCTGTGCCGCGCCGCGCTTCCTCACCTGCTCGAGACGGGCGGCAACATCGTCAACGTGTCGTCGATCGCGGGCGTCGAGGGTGAGGTCTATTCGGCGGGTTACTGCTCGGCCAAGCACGGGCTGATCGGGTTGACCCGCGCGCTCGCCGTCGAATTCACCAAGGAGAAGCTGCGGGTCAACGCGGTGTGCCCCGGCGGCATGCCGACTGCACAGTCGACGGAGTTCCAGGCGCCGGAGAACGCCGACTGGAATCTGATCCTGCGTATCGCCTCTCCTCGCGGCTTCATGGAAACCGTCGACGTCGCCAAAGCGATCGCATTCTTGGCCAGTGACGACGCTGCGGCCATCCATGGCGCGGTGTACCGCGTCGACAACGGCAAGGGCGCGGGCTAGCGGTTTGGCGCACATTATGCGTTTGCTGTGACGGGTGTCACCGCTCCGAGTGGTCGATTCCTGCCAACCGGCGATCAATTACTGCCACCGGAATTAAACCCCTGACCTCGCTGTTTACGCAATCAGACCGGTGAGAACAACCTCCCGGCGGGCATCGAAAAAGGACGAGACAATGAAGAAGTTCGGGTTTGCCACCATGATCGCTAGCGGTCTGGCCGCCGCGGTGCTCGGGCTGGCTGGTCCGGCCCAGGCTGACATCGGCCACCACGGTTGGGTCGACAACATCACCCAGCCGCAGGTGAGCGTGCCGCAGGTTGACACCAGCGTGCACCAGAGCCGCTGACACAGACACACGAAGAGGGGCACCCGTCACGGGTGCCCCTCTTTCGTTGTGCGGTCTTGCTAATGCTGTGGCCGCCGGCGGCCCAGGAAGAACGCCAGGCCGATCGCTCCGAAGCCGAGCGCCATAGTGACCCCTGCCGCGACGTACAGGAAGATGTCCCGGCCGGTCATGCCCGACGGCGATTCATCCGAAGCCAACCTCAGCTGGTAGTCGCCGGGCAGCGGAGCCTCCTGCGGATCGTCGAGACCCGGGAACTGCTGGGTCCGATGAACCTCGAATTGCCGCTCCCCGGTTGAGTTCTGGGTCCAGACGCCCCACGCCGGCGTCGCGCCGTCGAGCAGCACCTTGCGTTCGCCAAAGCGCGGATCGTCCCCGACGTCGATGACACGCCGCACGCGGAACGGCTCGTACCTGGCGTTCGAGTAGTTCACGAACACCGGAACGTTGTCGTAGCGCAGCACCGGTGGCGGAGGCGGTGGCAGCGGAAGCCCGAGGGCCGGGACGTAGCCGCCACCGAAGAACGAGCCGACCGCCACGTTGAGAGCGGTGTTCACCGCAGCGTTTGCGATGTTGGCCGCGGTATCGACGACAGCGGTGAAGCTGTAGGCCGCGAACTGAGCCACCTCGAGCACGGCGCGCGCCAGTGGCGGGATCCACACGATCCGTGGCACGTTCTGGTAGACGTACACGATCCGCACCCGTTCGTGATACGGGTTGATGATGATCGGCCGGTAGTACTCGTCGTACTGCACCCAGTCCGGACGCCATTGCCTGACAGGGCGATCGAAGACACGGCTACTGGCCAGCCTCGTGTCGACCTTCGCGTTCGCGTCGACGCCTAGCGGTCCTTTCACGCCGAGGTCGAGGCCGATCGACTTGGCCATCGCGTCGACATCCTGCTTGGGTGCCGGATCCGCTTTCACCTCAACCGGTTTGGCGTTGCGCGCCAGCTCGACATCGGCTTTCGGCGCGTCGAGTGTCTGGGGTTGCGACATCTCGATGACCTTGGCGGCCTTGGTGACCGAGACAGTCGGTTCACCAGACGTCACCGCCGCGCTCGACGTCTGCTCAGCGTCCACCTTCGGCTCGCCGGGCTTGTGCTCGCTGCCCGGCTTCTGCTCGGTGCTGGGTGCCGACGTCGCGATGCTGGCCGCGGGCACATCGTCCATCGCCGAACTCGGGGCGACGAGCACAGGCGCCGCGCTGGTCGCCGCCGGGGCGGATGCGGCCGTCGTCGCCTCCGTCGCGGCGCTGGGCTCCGCCGACCGCACCGCAGTGGTCGGCGCCGCCGGTGCCTCCGACGGCGGCGGCGTCACGGCACGCGGTGCCTGTGACTCGACCTTCGGCGCGGCCGGGGTCGCCGTCGCCGACGGGCCAGGCTCGACGGCGGTGACCACGGGTGCGGTGGTCGTCTGGGTGACCGGCGGGGCGGTCGGCGCGACAGGCTCGACCGGGTCGACCGGTTCGACCGGTTCGACCACCTGGCGAGTCTGCTGCGGCGCGGGCGTGTCGACACTTGGGGCGGCGGGAGCCGCCTCTTGCGCCTTCGGCGGTGCCTGCTGAGCGGGCGGTTCGGCCTCCTCAGCGATGGGCGCCTTCGGTGCCTTCGAGTGCGGTGCAGGGGCGGTGGTCGTGACAATCTGATCGGTGTCCGGTTTGGCGAACGCCGGTGCGATTCCTCCGGTTAGCGCCGTGAGCGAAATCACCATGCCCGACGCCAGAACGGCGACAACGCCTCTCTTAGCGCAGGTTTCAAGCGGTGCACGCATTGTGCATCGACTCCTTCAATGATGCGTAGCCGACTCCCCCAACGCTGGGCCTGGTCCAGCAGTTGCTACGGCTCTGCTGGTTCATCGGCGGTTTGCCGGAACTGTTACAGCGGGCGGTTCATCATGGGAGCAGGAGGATCGCGATGTCGATCAAGTCGGGCATGCTCACCTGGGCCCTCATGCTGGCCGCGGTCGGTGCTGCGCCCATCGCGAACGCGGATCCGGTGTGGCCGGTCGCCGGCGCCCAGGACGCCAGCGCCACGATCGACGACCTACAGAGCCAGGGATACGACGTTGCGATCAATTGGGTGAGCGGCACCCCTTCAGTTCCGCTGAACCGCTGCAAGGTCACCGCGATTCACAATCCCAATCACGCGCCGCCGACCGAGAACACGTGGGCGGTGGTCTACGTCGACGTCTCGTGTCCGAATCCGAACGACGACTATTGGGGCGGCTTCGGCGTCGGGATCGGCTTCTGAAGGCGCGTCAGATTCTGGTCAGTGTGAAGAACACCGGTTGCGAGTAACCCGGCGCAAGTCCCCATTGGCATCCCACGGCGGGGTCCGTCGTCAAGAAGGTGCCTTCCCGCCCGGGCACGTCGACCTTGAATGTGACCGTTCCCGGCAGTACCCCGTCGTTGTTGCACTTCGTCCCGTCCGGCAGGTCGACAACGAAGCGCCACCCGTCGCCCCACCGGTGCGCATCCGCCGACCATCCGCTGCTGTCCGATACCCGGGCGCAGCCGGGCCCGCACGAGGTGACGACCCATGTGGACGTCATCCCGGGGCCATTCGGAATGAAGGTGCCGCTGAAATCCTCGGCGTGCGCTGGCGCCGCGACGCCGAGCGCAGTGCCGGTGAGCATGACGGCTACTGCGATCCGCGCGGTGACGTTCATTCTGCCTCCCGTTCGCTGATGGCGTAGAACCATTATTTGCCGACATCGCCGAGCACGGGAGGGCAAATGGCCGACGTGACGTACGAAAAGGACATCACCGGCCTGGTGGTGATCGATCCCTACAACGACTTCATCTCCGATGGCGGGAAAGTATGGGATCGGTTGAAGGGCGTCGCGGAGGCCGTCGGTTGCGTCCCCAACATGCTGGAAGTGCTCGATACGGCGCGAAGGGCAGGCATTCGGGTCTTCTACGCGCTGCACCACCGCTATCGTCCCGGCGACTACGAGACGTGGACTTACATCGCCCCGATTCAGCGGGCGGCGTGGCACCGCAAGACCTTCGAGGACGGCACCTGGGGTGGTGAGCTTCGCCGCGGATTCGAGCCGCAACCGGGTGACGTGGTGGCCCAGGAACATTGGTGTTCAAGCGGTTTCGCCAACACCGATCTCGACGTTCTGCTGAAGAAGCACGGCATCCACAAATTGATCGTCATCGGTCTGATCGCGCACACTTGCGTCGAGGCGACCGTGCGGTTCGCCGCCGAAATCGGCTATGAAGTCACGATGGTCAGGGATGCGACGGCGGATTACTCCGATGAGGAGATGCACGCCGCGCTCGATGTGAACATGCCGAACTACGCCACCGCGGTGGTGACCACAAGTGAGATCGTGCGGGCCATTTCCTGAGGTCTTCACCGCGCGTATGCGCGCGATGAAAAGGCCGCGAGCGGCGTTCCCCCCGTCGCCGCTCGCGGCCGAAGCTCACGCGGTTTGGTCCTGATTGGCCGGAAGCGGCGTCCCCCGCGTCCGCCGCTTCCGGCCCTCACCCATGAGCATCGTTGCGTTCGGCCATATCGGCACGAGTAGTCGACTACTCGAATTTCGGAGTAACTACGGTGGGCCTATGAAGTACATCGATGTCGCCGGAGTGGGCCGGGTCAGCCGAATCGGCGTTGGCACCTGGCAGTTCGGCTCGAGCGAATGGGGCTATGGGGACAGCTACGCCTCCGGTGTGGCCAGAGACATCGTGCAACGCGCCCTGGCCCTCGGGGTGACGCTGTTCGACACCGCCGAGGTGTACGGGAAGGGCAGAAGTGAGCGCATCCTCGGCGAGGCACTCGACGATCAACGGTCATCGGTTGCGTTGGCCAGCAAGATCTTCCCGATTGCGCCGTTCCCACCGGTGGTCAAGCATCGGGCGCGGGCCAGCGCTCGACGGCTCCAGGTCGACAGGATCCCGCTGTACCAGATCCATCAACCCAACCCCGTCGTGCCCGACTCGGTGATCATGCCGGGCATGCGCAGCCTGCTCGACAGCGGCGACATCGGGGCGGCGGGTGTCTCCAACTACTCGCTGGGGCGGTGGCAGAAGGCCGACGCCGCGCTCGGACGGCCGGTGATCAGCAACCAGGTGGAGTTCTCGCTGGCCCGCCCAGGCGCGCTCGAGGATCTGGTGCCGTTCGCCGAGCGGGAGAACCGCGTGGTGATCGCCTACAGCCCGTTGGCGCAGGGTCTCCTCGGCGGCAAGTACGGGGTCGACAACCGTCCGCCCGGCGCCGCGCGGGCAATGAACTCGCTGTTCGGCACCGAGAATCTGCGCCGGGTCGAACCGCTGCTGCGGACGCTTCGTGACGTGGCCTCCGAGGTCGGCGCCAAGCCCGCTCAGGTGGCGCTGGCCTGGTTGATCAGCCTGCCGAACGTGGTCGCAATTCCGGGCGCGTCCAGCGTTGAGCAACTCGAGTTCAACGTCGCCGCCGCTGATATCGAGCTGAGTGCGGCGTCCCGCGACGCGCTCACTGACGCCGCCCGCGCCTTCCGGCCGGTGTCCACCCGCCGGTCCCTCGTCGACCGGGTGCGGGAGAAGGTTGGTCTCGGGTAGCCCGGAGTTGGGATCGGTAGCCGGATGCGCCGGGTGAACTCGGCGCATGACCAACAACAAGGCAATCGCAATCGTCCTCGGCGCCGCCACCGCGCTGTTCACCATCTCGCTCATCGTTCGGTTCGTCATACTGAGCACGTACGGCGTCTCGGGCAGCTGGATCTACTTCAGCCTGCCGTTCGGCGGGATCGGCCTCTTCGTGCTGCTGCTGAAGTTCGGGCTGCTCAACTTCGCCGAGCGGTCGCGGCCCACCATTCAGCCGCCGCAATACCACACCGGCACGCCGGCCTCGCCGGTCTCTGCACACCTGCAACAACTCGACGGCATGCGCTCGAGCGGCGCCCTCTCCGAGGCCGATTACAACGCCAAGCGCCAACAGATCATCTCCGCCATCTGACTAACCACTCTGACCGAACAACACACGGCGCCAGAGCCTCCGCCAGTTCACGGTGGAGGCGCGGTCGTGCATGCGGGCCAACGGTTTCGGCGCCCACCAGTTGTACCGGCCGAGCCACTGCATCATCGCAGGCATCAACAGCAGCCGCACCAGGGTGGCGTCGACCAGCACGGCCACCGTCAAGCCGAACCCGAACAACCGCATCAATGCCACCCGCGCGGCCATCAGCGCGGCGAACGAGATCACCATGATCAGCGCAGCGGCTGTGATCACCCGCCCAGTGCGGGACAGCCCGAGTGCGACGCTTTCGCTGTCGGCGGTCGGCCCGCGGTCCGACGCCAGCCAGAATTCTCGAATCCGAGAAATCAAAAGGACTTCATAGTCCATCGACAGACCACAAGCGATGCAGAACAACAAGACCGGTAGTTGCACACCGAGAGTCCCTGTCGCCGCGGTACCCAATCCGCCGAGGTGGCCCTGCTGGAACACCCACACCACACACCAGCGCGCCGAACGCCGCAGTGAGCGACAAGACGTTCATCACCACGGCCTCGACGGGCAGCACCACACTGCCCGTCAGAAGAAAGACCAACACCAGCGTGATGATCGCGATGATGGTGAGGACCTGTGGCAAGTGCGAGGAGATGGCCTGCATGCTGTCCCGATTGCCTTGCGCCACAGGCGCTCGGTTAGCGCGGCACGCGCTGCTGCCGGATCGACCGCACCGCTGATCACCTCAGTCACGTAACCCACCAGGCGCGTATCGCCAGGGCGATCCTCCCTGACGATGACAACTGCCTGAGCCACCCCGTCCAGACCGGCTAGTGCTGCTGTGACTTCCCCAAGGTCGATGCGATGCCCACGAATCGTGACATGCTGAGCAGCCAGCCCAGACGGCTTAGGATTCAGAGCCCGCTCCCTGAGCCAGCCTCTCGCGCAGACTCTTCGGCCGGATGTCGGGCCAGTTCTGGTCGATGTAGTCGAGGCATTCGGCCCTGGTCGCTTCACCGTGAACCGCCCGCCATCCGGCCGGAATCTCAGCAAACGTGGGCCAGAGGCTGTGCTGCTCCTCGTCGTTGACCAAAACGAAGAAGCTACCGGTATCGTCCTCGAACGGATTTGTACTCACGCGTTCTCCTAATTCCCTACTAGAGATGGGTCAACGACCAGGACCAGCGAGCACGGCGCCGTTCGCGTAGTAGGTTGTCGTTTCCAAATCACGGACCGGCGACGTCAAGATGGCATCGGTGACCCGCGGCTCGCGGGCTAAATCGACGTGCCGATCGAACGTCCTTGGCGTCATGCTCTTTCCTTCGAAAGCCACTGCCCTCAGCGGCCGTTGTGCGTCAATCCCACAGGGCGGGCGCGCCTACCGATCCCAACAATGCGTCGCCGGGTGCGGCACGCGGCGAGCGTCATCCGGCGGTGTTGTGTGTCAGCGGAACTCGGTCAGCTGGCGAGGCACGCCGCCGCTGCCGGCGTTCCTTCACCGCAGTCGAGCGTGGTCGACTGATCGGGAATGAATGACGACGCGGGCGGCGGAGGCAGCAGCGGGAAGATGCTGGCGCCGTGCACACCTGTCAAGAAGGCCACTATCTGGGCGGGCACATTCGTCACCACGTAGAGGATGTCGCCGATGGGCGCGGGCAGGTCCGCGTCCTGAACGAAGAAGGGAATGAACGCGAAGATCGTGCGCGCACTCAGCGCCACGTTGGTGAAGAAGTCGGGAGCGTGATTGGAGGCGAGCTGCGCCTTGAGCGCGTCCTGCAGGTCCATTCGATCACCTGGGTCCACACCGGTTCCCAGCGACGTCAGGGGCAGGCCGTCGAAGTTGCGGCGCAGCGGTGCGTCGAACAGATCCAGCACCGTTGGTGTGACATCGACGATCTGGTAGTCGGTGTTGATGTCTCCGTCGCCGAAATCAGGGCCCCGGGCGATCACGAATGTTGCTGTCTCGTCGGGTGATTGGAAGCCATGGCCGAAACCCTGCTGCGGCTGATGGCCATGGTCGGTCACCACGATGACGGTCCATTTCTCACCGGTCGCGGTCTCGCGCGCGGTGACCGCCTCCATGATGGCGCCGAGGTTGTCGTCGGTGCGTTGAATGGCTTCCTTGTATTGCTCCGACGCCCCGCCGAACATGTGCCCGTTCTCGTCTACCTGGACCAGATAGGTGAACAGGAATTCCGGTACGTCCTCATAGCCGGGCTCGGTGCCCCTGATCGACTTGACGGCTTCGGCGGTCACTGCGGCATCGGTTGCCGACCAGTTGGTGTCGCCGGGTAGCTGCGCGACGTAGTGGACGTCGTCGGCACCGACTCCGGATGCGGCGATCGCGGCAATCACAGCCCAGTCGGCGATGGCCTTGGTGTCGATGGCCGAGTTGTACGTCTCGAGTTGGGTGAACACCGTGGGCCACTTGTCGTAGGTCCACGGCGTGTACACGTTGTTGATCACACCGGTCTTGTTGTCCCATGCACCGGTCAAGATCGCCGTCCACGACGGGTTCGAGATCGTCGTGTGCCCGACGATGCTCGGCGCGGAATTCGTGCTGTCATCCATCAGGTCGAAGAAGTTCTCATTGGTGGGGTCTGCCATCACCCTGGACAGGTTGGTGCCGTCGATGCCGATCACCAGCACATGCTGATCGGGTTCGACCGGGTCGAGCAGGGTGGTGGGCTGTTGAGCCGCCAGCGGAGAGGTGCGCCGAAACAGGTTTCGTTCCAATTCGTCCCGCACCGCGGACACCATCGCCCACAACACGGGTACTTGCAGCGGCGAGCCCGTGCCCCAGCTCAGCAGGGGCTGCAGCGCGGCTGCCACCACGTCCGACACGACGCTGATCAGCGTCGGACGCGGCAGCGGCACTGCCGGTGCCGCGTCCGAGGAGAGCGTCGTGAATGTGGTCGCGGTGAACTTACCCGGGTCGTTTACGGGCGGCGCCGAGAATGTCCTCACCGGTGCGTCGGCGACCGGTGTCTGCACCTTCTGACGGGTGACGCGGGCGGTCGAGGTGAGCGAAGGAACCGAAGTCACCACGCCGGCGACGGGGGTCGGGCTCGGTAACGGTTTCGATGCCTTGTGGGCGCCGGAGTTCTCCGTCACCGGCTCGTGGTTGTCGTCCTCACCGGCAGGCGAGGTCTCAGCGGTTGGAGTTTGCCCGGCGTCGTCGTCGTTGCCCTCGTTGGCGGCCGCAGATGTACCGTCAGCGTCAGTGGACGGCTTCGGGTCGGCTGCCGGCCCCTTGTCGTCATCGCCGGATTCCGTCGCGGCGGCCGCCGGTGTCTTCTTCTTCTTCTTGGGAGCGGTCTTCGGCGGTGAGGTGGATGTATCGGTGGCCGACGACGTGGTCGTCTCGGAGGTGTCACCGGACGACGCCGGATCCGCCGGGCCGGCATACGCGATGCCCGGGGTTGTCGCCACGGCTACCCCGACGCCGAGCGTCACCGCTAATGCGCCAACTCGACCGATGTGCTTCGCGCAACCCACGGCGATTCCTCTCCTCGACTCCGGCAAAGGCGGACGCGGCGTAAGTTACGCCGTTCACACAGCTGGTTGACAGGAATCGACGGATTGCTGGCAAGCCCAGCACGGTCGGAACCGGACCGTGCGCAATCAGTTCGGCCCGCCACCCGGGGAGGGTTGGTGGCGGGCCGACTGATCGCGGAGGTCAGGGCTGTTTCGAGAAGACAGGGAGCTTGGCGCCGCCGAGCACCGGCAGCCGGCCCGGGTCGCTCACTTTGCCTCCGCCATCGACTGTGCCGACGCCGCCCACCTGGCCACGCAGCGGTGCGGTCGTGATCGTGATCTTTCCGCCGCGGCAGCTGACGATCTTGCCGTCGACGAACACGTCCTGGCCGTCGTCGATCGGGATGTCGTAGCCGTCCTTGTCGGTGTAGGTGCACCCGCCGCCGCCCGGGGTGGGCTCGTTGTCGACGGCGAACGCGGTGGCGGGGGCCATGGCGAGAATGCCGAATGCGCCAAGGACGGTCGCCGCGTACTTGAGGCCGGTCAGCTTGCGAGCCTGTGAAGTGGTCATTGTTGTTTCCTCTCGGGAGTTCGGGTCGGTGTCGTGATGTTGTTGAGAGGAATACTGCTGATCAGATGGAGCATTCGTAATCGCCCGGGAGCCAGATTCCACTGCGCAGCGGGGAAGAATTTCCTATCCGCGAGGTAAGCGCCGCACGGCGAGCGATTCAGACTCAAGTACGAGTGCCGTCGCGTCAACAACTCGAAAGCCGTTGCTGCGAACGAGGATGCGTGATGGGAGAACCGGTCAGCATGGTCGCGGCGAGGTAACGCCGCTGTCTCGAATTGCACTGCTCACTGCGTGCCGGCTGTCGCGTTCGGGTAATCGGCGGTAGGAAGGACTCACAATGGCCGTGTTCACGAAAATCAGTTTGTTGTGGGTGGCGATCGCCTGCGCACTCATCGGCGCGCCCGTCGCCGTCGCTTCTCCCGAAACCGACTTCTGCCGGAGCATGGCCGGCGTTGGATTCACCGGCGACTGCGCCACGATGACCGCCCTCGCCAGGGACGTGTGCACCGAGTACGACCGCGGCGTCGATCTGGGCACTGTGCTGCAGAAGCTGGACTCTTCGACCAAGAACGAGAACTTGTCGAATTACATCATCGCGGGCGCCAAGCTGTACTTCTGTCCTGAGCGGGCCGCAACGACCTGAGGACTATTGCCGGTTCGGTGGGGCCGCCGCGACGAGTCTGCGAGCGATCTCGGCGACGCGGGTGTTTGACTGCTGCGACAGCTGCCGGAGCAAGTTGAAGGCCTCATCGGAACTGATCTGATGTCGCTCCATCAACATGCCTTTGGCCTGACCGATGATGTCGCGTGAGCCCAGCGCCTCGCGAAGTTGACTCTCGCGGCGAAGCGCGTCCCACGCCAGGCTGGCGTGGGTGGCGTACACGAATCCCAGGCGTTCCGCGTCGGCGTCGAAGGCGTCTGGCTGGTCGGCGTACAAACTCAGCGCACCCAAGACGTGTTGGTCAACCACCAGCGGGTAGCTCAACGTGGACCGAACTGCAGTGTGGGCCAACGCCTCCCGTTGATAGTCCGGCCATCGATTGTCAGTGGTCAGGTCGTCGACGCGCACGGTGTTGCGGTCCCGGAGCGCGTCGACGCAGGGCCCTTCCTGATACCGCCGCTGGATAAGGTCCAGTAGTTCGGAACAGCCGCCGACGGTGCTTCCGGTTCCCATCCGACTACGACCGTCGGTGGCAGTGATGCCGGCGTACTGCGCGCCCGACACGGTCTGAACGGCGATCGTCGCGAGGTCGTCGAGCATCTTGCCGATCGGGGTGGCGCCCCGACTGCGGACTTCGCGGATGGAATCCGCCATGCGGACGTAAACGTCATGGGCAGAACATCCGGTCGTCGACGATAAAGCCGGCCGAATTCCGGCGCGCACCTCACCGTCGGAATCCGGCGCGGAGTGTTCGTTGATGAGTCGACAAGCCACATCGGTGACCGGCAGTCGGTCCCTGGCAGCGAAACGGGCCAACAGGTCATGAGCTGCGTCCGCATCCATCTCGTAGCGCCGCGTCAGGAACTCAACGGCGACTGTGACCATGTCCACCGTCATCTCGCCTCGCGGGATGCCGCGACATGTGGGTGTGGGCGCGCTCCCATCGTCACCACTTCCTGTACCGATTTCCGCTACCACCGGGCGTCAACAGAATCTGTGGCTTACAATATAGATTTTTGTATAGCACCGCATCAGCACTTGTACAAGAACACCGGCAGATGTTTACTTGTGCTCGCCAGAAGATTGCCGTTGTCAGCTGAGCCCTAGGGGGCATCGCCTCAATGACCAACGACGACTACAAGGCCGGTCCACCGGCCTCTGACCGCGGGGTGTACTCCATCTCGGTGGTCGCCGAACTGTCCGGGATCGCCGAGCAGTCGCTGCGCCTCTACGAGCGCCGCGGACTGCTGGCGCCGGCGCGCAGTGCGGGCGGGACCCGCCGCTACAGCGCCGACGATCTGGTCCGGTTACAGCGGATCAGTGAGTTGGTAGCGGAAGGCGTGAACCTCACGGGGATCGCTCGCATCCTCGAGCTCGAAGATCGCAACGAGGCCCTCGATGAGCGCAACGTTCTCCTGGAGGGGGACAACGCCAGCCTGCGGGCGAAGCAACGATCAGCCGGTACGGACACTGATCGCTGACGACGACAGTTCTCGTTTGTGATGCGCCGATGAGTAGTTGGGATCGGTAGCAAGTCAGCCGCGCTGTACTTGCCACGACGACGCCCACCCGTGGCGCCTCAGAAGGGAACAACTGTCATGAAGATCGTGCCCACTGCCATCGAGCAACAGATCAATCGCGTCGATCGCCAGCCGAGCCTGGCGATCGGGATCAGCTGCGGAGTGCTCGCATTCTGGTCTCTGTACCGGGTGCTCTGGTCGCTGTATCTCGCGCTGACCTATGACTTCTTGTTCGGATCGCTGGTCTTCCAGATCGTGCTGTGGGGGGCAATCGGCGCCGCGGCGGCCATCGCGGCCGCCGGGTTCCTCGCTCGGTACAAGGCTGATGTCGCCGACACCGACGACAGCGGCCGTCCGTGATTCATTGCGCCACAACACGTCACAAACCTCGACGCGTGAAAAACACCCATCCCCTCAAACGGATCGTTGCCGGGGCGCTGCTGTCGGGCGGCGTCGCGGTGGCCGGTATGGGACTGGCGGCAGGCCCGGCCCATGCCCAACCCGGTGTGTTCGGTCCACTTCCGTCCGGAGGCCCGTGGCGGTGGTGTCCCGGCGATTCCATGTCGGAAGGCCTCGACACGGCGACCGGACGCGGTGCCCCGGGAGTGAATGTGAACTGGGACATGACGGTTTGCCACACGTGGTACGGAACCAACTACGGCTACGGAAACATCAACCCCTACATCTGGGATGGCGACAATCCCCCGCCCGAGGCAATCACTCCGCGCCCGTGCCCACCTATCGCCTTCATGTGCCCATAAGACGGCGACTCGCTCAGCGATCGGGCTCGGTCCGTGGGCCGAAGCCCTCAGGCACTTCGCCCGCTGTGGGGTGGCGGCCGACGTGGGCTTCGGCGCGCATGCGGTGCACCATGTGCGGATAGTGCAGTTCGAACGCTGGTCGCTCCGAACGGATGCGGGGCAGCTCGGTGAAGTTGTGCCGCGGCGGCGGGCAACTGGTGGCCCACTCCAGCGAGTTGCCGTAGCCCCACGGGTCGTCGACCATGACCGGTTCGCCGTACCGCCAACTCTTGAACACGTTCCAGGTGAACGGCAGCATCGACACCCCCAGGATGAAGGCACCGATCGTCGACACGACGTGCATCCACGTGAAGTTGTCGGTAGGCAGGTAGTCGGCGTAGCGCCGCGGCATGCCGGCGTCGCCCAGCCAATGCTGGATGAGGAAGGTGGTGTGGAAGCCGATGAACGTCAACCAGAAGTGCAGCTTGCCCAGTCGTTCGTCGAGCAGCCGGCCGGTCATCTTCGGGAACCAGAAGTAGATACCCGCATAGGTGGCGAGCACGATGGTGCCGAACAACACGTAATGGAAGTGCGCCACCACGAAGTAGGAGTCGGTGACGTGGAAGTCCAGCGGCGGGCTGGCCAGCATGACCCCGGTCAGGCCACCCAATAGAAACGTGATCAGGAAGCCGATCGAGTACAGCATCGGTGTCTCGAAGGTCAACTGCCCCTTCCACATCGTGCCGATCCAGTTGAAGAACTTGATACCGGTGGGCACCGCAATCAGATACGTCATGAAGCTGAAGAACGGCAACAGCACCGCACCGGTGGCGAACATGTGATGCGCCCACACCGCGACGGAAAGAGCCGCTATGCCGATGGTGGCGTACACCAACGTGGTATAGCCGAAGATCGGCTTGCGGCTGAACACCGGGAAGATCTCGGTGACGATGCCGAAGAACGGCAACGCAACGATGTACACCTCGGGGTGGCCGAAGAACCAGAACAAGTGCTGCCACAGCAGCACACCGCCGTTGGCCGGGTCGTAAATGTGTGCACCCAGGTGGCGGTCGGCAGCCAGGCCGAACAGCGCGGCGGTCAGCAGCGGGAACGCCAGCAATACCAGGATCGACGTGACGAAGACGTTCCAGGTGAAGATCGGCATCCGGAACATCGTCATACCAGGCGCCCGCATGCAGACCACCGTGGTGATCATGTTGACGCCGCCGAGGATGGTGCCAAGACCACCGACGGCCAAGCCCATGATCCACAGGTCGCCGCCGGCGCCGGGCGAGTGGATCGCGTCGCTCAGCGGAGTGTAGGCGGTCCAGCCGAAGTCGGCAGCGCCGCCGGGCACGATGAAGCCGGCCGTGGCGATGGTGCCGCCGAACAGGAATAGCCAGAACGAGAACGCGTTCAGCCGCGGGAACGCGACGTCGGGGGCACCGATCTGCAGCGGAAGCACCAGGTTGGCGAACCCGAACACGATCGGGGTCGCGTAGAACAGCAGCATCACCGTGCCGTGCATGGTGAACAGCTGGTTGTATTGCTCGTTGGACAGAAACTGCAGCCCGGGCAGGGCCAGCTCGCCCCGGATCAGCAGCGCCATCAAACCGCCGATGTAGAAGAAGATGAAGCAGACGACGCAGTACATGATGCCGATCAACTTGTGATCGGTCGTGGTGACGAGCTTGTAGACCAGGTTGCCCTTCGGCCCGAGACGAGCCGGGAACGGACGGCGGACTTCGAGTTCTTGCAGTGGTGGAGCTGAAGCTTGTGCGGTCATGCCGCCTCCCTACCGTTCGAGGTTGACGGCGCGCGTGCGCCGAGCCGCGCCTACCCCTTGCGGCGAGCGTCAAACCTCAGCTAGCCAGGCTAAATAAGGGAAGGGATCGAACCAGCCGGACTAACGGGCTGGGAGGTGACATTTCGCTGATACTGACCTGAATCGATTGCTGATTGGCCTGAACTCGTCGACGACTACACCAGCGTTCGGCCAGCCCACAGGGCTACCGTGGTATGCATGGCTGGTCCCGACGGTTTCCATCCCGACTTCTCCATCAATCATGAGCGGGGCATGCGCCGTAATCGCGTGCGCCATGTGAAGTCATCCGAACTGGATGCCACGACAGCTCAAACCGATGGCATGCAGCGCCTCGCGGCGCTCAGCGGGGCCACCGTCGGCAGCGAAAAGCTCTGGATGGGAGAGACATTGGCCGCGCCGGGCAGCGTCTCGGCCAATCACCACCACGGCGACTCGGAGACCATGATCTACGTCCGCAACGGGCATCCGGAATTCGTCTTCTTCGACGGCACAAGCGAGGTGCGTGTTCGGACTGGTCCCGGTGATTACGTCTTCGTCCCGCCGCACCTGCCACACAGGGAGGAAAACCCCGACCCCACCACACCCGCCGAACTCGTAATCGCGCGAAGCAGCCAGGAGGCGATCGTCGTCAATCTGCCGGCTTTGTACGCGTTGTAAGCTTTTACGCCACCTTGTAGGTCTTCAGGCATCACCGCGCCGAGGCCTCAGCGAGGTATCTCGGTGTAGTGATGTTCCTCGTAGTTCTTCATGAGGTACTCGTTGACGGTGGCGTCTTGCCGTGAGCGGTCAGGCTCTCCCCCGAATCCCAGTGTTCAACAAGGACATAACTGTACGGATCATGGGCGTTCGCCACAGCTGGTACAGGCTGCACCCGTTCTCTTCGTTGGACTCCACCACCATCTGGTTCAGAAGTTTCCAGAATTTCGCTTCATGCTCTTAGGCCACGTCGAAGAAGACGTTGAGGTTGATCATGCTGCTCGACCCGTTGTGTCCCCACCGGTCGACCCAATGAACTCGCGCAGGCGCCGCAGGAGTGTTTGCGGCTGTTCTTCAGCGATCCAGTGTCCCGAATCCTCGATCGGTCGGACGGTGAAGTTCTCCGCCACCTCCGACAGCATCTCCTCGGCGATCGGCAGGAAGAAGCTCGCGGTCCCTCCCAAACCGAGCACGGGCATCGTGAGCTTGCCCTTCTCCGACAGAACACGTTGGTTGTCAACGGCGTCCTTCTCGAATGCTCGAAAGAGCTCCAAGCCGGCGCGCATGGCGCCAGAAGCCGTGTAATCCGCGACGTATCGCTGTGCGTCGGCTATTGAAATAGCATCGGGATTCGCGCTCAACCGGAGATAGAAGGACCGCAGATACGCGAATTCGCTTCCAGCGATCAGGGTCTCGGCGACGTTGTCCGCCGCGCCGTGCATGTGGAAGTGCCAAAGCTTGTTCTCCCTAAATCTCGTCGTCGCCACGCTTTCCATCGCCTTGGTACCCGGTATCGGAGCCTCCATGAGCACGAGACGCTCGACGTGCGTGGGCCGTATTCAACCGAACATGACGGGTTCAAGCTCTACTACGAGCGTTCCGGTGAGGGCGTGCCGGTCGTATTGATACACGGGAATCCCGGCGATCACAAGGAGTACGCCAAGCTGTTACCACAGCTCGAGCCGCACGCCGATGTCACCGTGCTGGATCTGCGCGGCTATGGCAAGTCGGACAAACACCTCGAGGACCCGACCGCCTATGCGCTGAGCCGCCAGGTGGCTGGGGTCATTGCCCTACTCGACGAGTTGAGCATCAGCAACGCCGTGCTTTGCGGATATGACGTCGGCAGCTTCACCGTCCAGACGATCGCGATGAAACGCCCCGACCTCGCGCGGTCGCTTGTCATCGCGCCTCCGACAATGGGCGTCGGCCGACGGATCCTGGAAGAGGACGCGGTCAACGCGTTCGTTCACGCCATCTTCTACAAGAACGAATTGGTTGAAGAAATCATCGACGGCAAACCCGATGCCGTGCGTGCGGCTCTGAAGGAGAACCTGGCCAATTGGTCGGCGCCCGGATCAACCGTTGTCGCCGAACTACTCGACCATCTGACCGAGAACCACTCGAGTCCAAGGGATTTCCTTGCCGGCGTGTTGTGGTTCCGTAACCCGGAGGGCAACCCAATTACCTACTACGCCAATGAGACGGTGCCCTCGCGCGACGAGAGGTTTTCCAAACCGGTCACCATCTTGTGGCCTGACCAGGATCCGCTGTTCCCGCAGGCGTGGAGCGACAACTTAGACGATTTCTATTCGGATTACACGCTGGAATTCCTGGATGACTGCGGCCATTTCAGCCCGCTTGAGTCTCCGGATATCTGGGCCAAGCATGTCCTCGAGCACATCGGACGCTGAGCCGGGGTTGACTCTCAGATGGCCCTAGTCATCTAAGCTTCGGATCGCCGAGGCTTCTCCTTGCCGCACGTCGCTGCCCGTCATGCGCGGCCCGTTAGCTGTCCCACATCGCCACTGCACTGATCACAGTTTCGGGCCGGCGGAGCAGTGTGCAGGTTCCTGGGTGATCAGACCCAGCTCATCATGTCCTTGCTCTGTGGAGGCTTGCAGTCAGACGCCGGTGAGGCGCACAGGTGGTACCCATCCCACCCCTCCGAACGGCCATCATCTCGCCCGCCAACCATGCCGCAAGCCAACTAGATCGACGCGATATGGGTACACCGTGGTCAACTGTCTTCGGAGAGGAATCGGTGAGTGATGGGTCAGGGTCCGACGAAGGTGTTGATCATCGGCGGTGGGTTCGGCGGACTGTTCTGCGCGCGCAGGCTCGGACGTGCCGACGTCGAGGTGACGATACTGGATCGCGCCGCTTGTCACGTGTTTCAGCCCTTGTTGTATCAATGCGCGACGGGGACGCTGAGCATCGGGCAGATCAGCCGGTCGCTGCGTGAAGAACTCGCGCGCCACGGCAACGTGACCACGCTTCTGGGGGAAGCGTTCGACCTCGATCCTGACAATCGCCGAGTAACGGCCCGCCGACCCGATGACACGACGTTCACCGTCGACTACGACGTCTTGGTCATTGCCGCCGGTATGCGTCAGTCCTACTTCGGCCACGATGAATTCGCTCAATGGGCTCCCGGGATGAAGACACTCGATGACGCGGTGACCGTGCGTCGCCGACTATTCGGCGCGTTCGAGATGGCCGAGACGCTACCTGCGGGTCCCGAAAGAGAGGCCTGGCTGACTTTCGCCATCGCAGGCGGCGGACCCACGGGCGTCGAATTGGCCGGACAGATCCGAGAGATGGCCACCCGCACGCTCGCCAATGAGTTTCACAGCATTGCGCCCGAAGACGCCCGCGTGCTCCTGTTCGACGGGGGTCACTGCGTGCTGGACAGCTTCGCGTCCGATCTCACCTCCAGCGCCACCAAGACGTTGGAGAAGCTGGGGGTCGAGTTGCACATGGGTGTGCATGTGAGCGACGTACGGCGTGACGGCGTCACGGTCACGCCGAAAAACGGTGACGCGCCGGTCGAGTTTGCGGCCCGGACGGTCCTGTGGACCGCCGGCGTCGAGGCGGTGCCGTTCGCGCGACGCGTTGCCGAGGTGCTGGGTGCACAGTCCGATCACGCCGGACGCATCGCGGTGGACCCCGAGTTGTGCGTGCCGGGTCGCCGCGAGGTCTTCGTGATCGGCGACCTCGCCGGGCGCGACCATTTGCCGGGCGTGGCCGAGAACGCGATGCAGGGCGGGTTGCACGCGGCCTCATGCATTCGTCGCGATATCGACGGTAAACCCCGCCGCCCATACCGATACCGCGACCTTGGCGCTGCGGCGTACATCAGCCGAGGGCACGCGTTGTTGCAAGCCGGACCGGTCAAACTTTCCGGACTGCTCGGGTGGCTGGGCTGGGGTCTCATCCACATTGCGTTTCTCACCGGTGTGCAAAACCGCATCAGCACTCTCGCGACCTGGCTCATCACGATTGCGCGTGCACACCGCACCGATCGAACGTTCGTTCTCGGCACTACGACCGCACCCGAGCACCCCTACAACTGGTTGAAGTTCGCCCACCCGCATCTGCGGCATCAGAAGCAAGGGGCAGACGACGCGGAACACAGCGCCTGATGCGTGCGCTTCGAGACCCGGAAGGATCGAACATATGACGATTTTCTACGAGGTGCTACTCGCGGCGATGAGCGTCGTGATCATCTGGTTCGCGCTCTACGTGCTCTATCGGCTGTTGACCGACGACTCGTGACTGAGACTCGAGCAACCTTCGCTCGTGAAGCCCGCGTTATCCCCTGTGCCACAGGCGATTCTGATCACGAATTCGTCTCCGGCGCCTCAGGACGACTGCTTTACAGATGCGCGCAGAGCGGACATCAGCCACGGCAACGTCTGCCTGAACGCATCCGCGGCGGCAGGCCAGGTGTGTCGTCCAGGGTGGGTGCTTACCGTGCACGTGATGCCGTGCCTTCTAGCGGCGTCACACAAAGTGGTTGCCGCATCCTGATATCCGCCACCAACCGATTCCGGCACGACGAACTGTCCTGACGCGCCGTCGTATCGGCGATGTCGGTGCATCACCGTTATCGGATCAAATGCTTCCCAGGCCTGAACGCTCCCACCGAAGAGTTGCTCAACGGTTTGCGCCTTGCTGCCGGTGTTGGGACCTATGTCCCCACCGATATCGACGAATGTCGAAAACTGCATGGGGTTCATCACCGTCAGGTTCACGGCGCACGTGCCTCCGGCGGAGAAACCGACAACACCCCACCCAGCAGGCTGAACGCCGAAACGCGCAGTGGTGTAGGCGATCACGTCATCGGTCAGGTGGTCTGCAGCGTTGCCGCGGGGACCGTTGACGCATTCGGTGTCGTTTAGGAACGCTCCGTTCGAGTCGACGAACACCGCCACCGGACCGTATCCGTCGTGGCTCTCCGCATATGCGTCGAGAGTGGCCACTGCTTCGCCGGCGCGAATCCAGTCGGCTGTCGTGTGGAACTGGCCTGCGATCATCATGACCGCGGGCAGAACTGGGGGCGGCGTGGTTGTGAACCACACGGGTGGCAGATAGACGTGTTCGTCGCGGTGAGCGAAACCCGATGCACCGGTTCCAGCCTCAATAGACATCAAGACGCCTCGTGGGGGCGCCGTCATGCCGGCTTGCATGGCATGGACGTCGGCCCACTCGATCTGGCCGGGGAGCCGGCGGTCGGCCAGCTGGCTGAACGCGATGGGCACAGTTGGGAAGTAGCCGATCCACGCATTGACGGTCAGCCCGACGCACAGCAGACACACTGCTGCGCTCAACGCGTAGAGGTTCCGTTGCAGCCATCCTGCCCCTGCCCAGCCGGCTGCCGTGAGCACAATCGCGGCAACGGCGACACCGGTCCATGCCCACAACTGCGTGGGCGCAGGCTCGCCCGCTAGACCAAGCGATTCGAACCAGCAGTTCAAGGCGAAAGCAGTGATCCCACCCGCCGCGGCCACCGCGACGAGCCGGCCGAGACCCGAGCGCCGGAACTGGCACAGAACCGCGGCCATGACAATGACCGCTGCGGCTACCTGCGCGACGGCAGGGAGGTAGCCGTCCATCAGGGACAGGGACGAGGCGCAGTTATCAGTCGCCTCGGCACTCGCAACCGTCGTCATGGTCGGGGAAATACCCAGAAACCCGGCGCGCGCTTACTTTGCGTTCGGGCTGGGACCGGTTTGTCGACCACCTCGCGCGGCACGTCTCCGGACTCAGCAAAGCGACCACCACCGGGTCTGGCGTCTGACGCGATTGTGGCGAACTTAACGGACGCCCGTGTCCCAGCTCGTCGTCTCGGCAAGCGACAATCGCTCGACCACGGGCAGCGGGTCGCTGTCCGACGACGGTTGACCCAACCGGATCAGGGCTTGGGGATGCCTGTCGCCGTCGAACACCTCGCATGCGAGAGCCAGGCGGTCGCGGGTCTGCTTCAGTGGGTCGGTCAACGGGCAACTGACAAGCCCCAACGCGGTTGCGGACAACAAGAGCCGGCTCATGGTCTCGCCGGCCCGCAGCCGCATCAAGTCATCGTCGGTGTCGGTTGCGAGCACGAGCAGCACACCGGCGTCCTCGCGTGCGGCGTCTCCCCTACCCGCCTGGCCGCCGTATCGCAGCGCCACACCGTGGTCATCCCGACGGGCCCATCGCATGGCGGGGACCACGCCCACCGTGACTTGGTGCCGGGCGGCGCGGATATACAGCAGTTCCAGCGTGCCGGACGGAATCGGACCCACACCGTAACGGCGACGGTCGGCGCGGCGGCGTGGGATGGCAACAGCCAGCTCCCTGCTGGGTTGGGCAGGCAATGCTTCGATGATTTCGATCAGGGCCAGATGATCGGGGTCGGAGGCGTCGGGGAAGCGCCGCAGGCGGCTGTGCCAACCATCTGCCGCCAGCGCCACAACGCAATGGTCAAGCACGCCTCCGCAGCTGAGCAGCACGTCACGCCGGTCAGAGTCGGCGTGGCCTAGTTGGCGACTGCGGTCAGCGTAGAGATGCAAGCCGTCCCTGCTGACCCGCCAATGCCACGGCTGCGAGTTCTGGGCGGACGGCGCTCGCGCAGCCATGTCCAACGCCTTTTCGAGCGTTTCTGTATCGGGAAAAGCTGCCAGTTGTCTCACCTCCCGCGCAGCACCGAGTTCGCTTCACGTAAATCATCACAGTCTCACCGACCCATCTTCTGACATCCACGCTGGACGACTCACCCAATCCGGCAAGGAGGTGCAGTGCGCCGCCTCCCGAAGTGGACGCCACTACGGTCGCATGCGCCAGTCGTACCGAGACCTACATGGCGGGCGGGGTCAGCACCGCGTCGATGAGATAAACGGTGGAATTAGCGGTCTGAACGCCACCGCACACCACTGACGCGTTGTTCACCGTGAGGTTGTTGCCGGAGCCGGTGACCGTCAGATCGGCGCCCTGCACCGTCTTGTGCACGCCGTCAACGTCCTGCGGAGTCAACCGACCGGGCACCACGTGGTAGGTGAGGATGTTTGTCAGACCGGCTGAATCGGTCTTCAACGAGTCGATGGTCGCGGGCGGGAGCTTGGCGAACGCGTCGTCGACCGGTGCGAACACCGTGAACTGGCCGCCGTTGAGCGTGTCCACCAAGTTGACGTTCGGGTTCAACTTCCCGGAGACCGCCGCGGTGAGCGTGGTCAGCAATCGGTTGTTCGACGCAGCGACGGCGACCGGCTCTTGCGCCATCGCTGCGATCGAGCCGGGCCCGGTGGGCACCTGCTGCGCATAGCTGGCACAGGCAGGGCCGACCAGATGTGCTGTCTGGTCTGCGCTGGCGGTGCCCGCGAACGGCAGCAGACCAGCGGCGACTGTGGCCGTGACGCCGGCGGCGGTGGCTAGACGAATCTTCATGGTTGACTTCCCTCTCACTGACGGCCTTGCGGCCGTGCCCGAATTGCCTACGTGTTGTCATTCGGAGCAAGCGAGGGCCTGGATGGGTCATCTGGGCATCAGTCAGCATCGAATACCAGGTGTGAGAAGCGCGTGCGCCGCAGATGTCATGTGCGCCGATTTGTCCGGCTTGCCGGTGAAGGACGCGCGTCCGCCGTTACGCTACGGCGCCATGAGCGAAAAGCCGCCAGTGACCGGCGACTTGAACTCATTGCTGCGCCGGGTAGCCCAACATGACGTAGACGCCTTCGCAGAGTTCTACGACCTGACGAGCTCGCGTGTCTTCGGGATGGTGGCGCGTGTACTGCGCGACCCCGGCTACAGCGAGGAGACCACGCAGGAGGTTTACCTGCAGGTGTGGCGCAACGCCGGCAACTACGATCCCGTGGCGGGGTCGGCGCTGGCCTGGGTGCTGACGCTTGCCCATCGGCGCGCGGTGGACCGCGTGCGCGCAGAGCAGGCCGCGGCGCAGCGCGAATCCCGCTATGGAAGCGCCAGCACCGATCGGCCCGCCGACGTCGTTGCCGACTCGGCAATCCTTCGCGAGGAGCGCCGCCAGGTCGCCGAGTGTCTGGACGCACTGACCGACGCGCAACGGGAGTGCATCGAGCTGGCCTATTACGGCGGCCTGACCTATGCCCAGGTTTCGGAGCGTTTGTCGGCTAACTTGGCGACAATCAAGTCCCGCATGCGCGACGCGCTGCGCGGGCTGAAGAACTGTCTGGGCGTGACATGACTGAACCGTCGGAATTCCAGTTGCTCGAGCTGGCGACGCCCTACGCACTCGATGCCGTATCAGATGGTGAGCGGGCTACGATCGAAACCCGTGTCGCTGGGGCCTCCGCCGCTGTTGCCGCGGCCTTCGACGACGAAGTTCGACGGGTCCGGGAGACGATGGCCGCTGTCTCGGCATCGACATCGGTCGAGCCGCCGGCGGCTTTGCGAGGGCGGCTGGTAGCGGCGGTCAAATCAGGGTCGGCACGCCGACGTCGGTGGCGCACCATCGTCTTGGCGGCGGCGGCCGCGATTGCCATTGGGCTCGGCGCGCTGGGCGCGGGATTGGCGTTGCGCTCCACACCGCCACCTTCGACCCCGGCGCAGGTGTTTGCTGCGCCCGATGTGCGTACGGTATCCGGCAACATGCCTGGGGGCGGCACTGCCACCGTCGTCTATTCGAGCGAGAAGAACGCCGGCGTGTTGGTGATGAACAACGTGCCGCCGCCGTCGCCGGACACCGTGTATCAAATGTGGCTGATCGGCGACAACAACGCGAAGTTGGCCGGCACAATGGACGCCAAGTCGGTTGCACCGTCGACCACGGCTGTAATCAACGAGATCGGGAAATCTGTCGCGTTGGCGTTCTCGGTGGAGCCGTCACCCGGGTCCACTCAACCGACCGGTCCGCTGATCGCGGAACTGCCTTTGGCATAACGCAATTCGACGCGTTTTAGAGGATCTCACGGGGGCCGCGCCTTGGCAGGGCAACACTCGGTGTGCGTTTCTCGTCAACCGGCACGCGAGACGGCGAGCGCGGGCGCCCAACTCAGGAATCCGTCGGCTAAAGCCGACTCGCTGCGAAATCCGCGGCCTGGCCGACCATCCCGTTTTGCGCATACGAAAGGTGCGCCGAAAGATCAGCGGGGAACCACGGGTACCAAATCTGCCACGGGATGCCCGGCGTGCAAAGTGGATCGCCGGGGGCGCACATGTCGATGGTCTTAGGGCCGTACAACGGGCTGATCGCAGTCAGCGGGCCAAAGCCTGGGAAATTCCCCGATGGATTTCCGAAAACGGCGACTGCGGCAACGTGATCAGCGACCTCTGGCGGCATCGGGGCGGGCGTGAATCCCGCGACCTGTACCGGGCCGACCGTGATGAGATCGATTACACCCGCGCCTTGGGAAAATCCACCGAGGATCATCTTGGTGTTGGGACAGTTCGCGACCATGTACTGGATATGGGCGCTCGCGGCTGCAGCACCGGCGGAGGCGGAACTGGAGAAGGCCCCGCTGGCTGGGTAGTCGACCGCGTACACCCCGACCGATCTTCCGCCGACTTTCGGCACTAGCGAATCGACGAAGGCTTGTCCCACCGAGCCGACACCACGGGGCTCATCGGTGCCGCGGGCGAACACCACCTCGATGTCTGGGCATGGGTTGGCAGATGCGACGGAAATGTCGAGGGGTGTGCTCAGCGCGCAGGTTGTGAGCACGAACCCAAAGAGGACACGAAAGAGAAGGCGTGCGCTCACATCTTCAATGTTGACACTGTGCCTTCCCGAGCGCGGCGATTCGCCGCGACAGCCCGAGCAAACTAGGGCGGGCCGGCGCGGGGTTGGCTGCCGTCGATCACGCGCGCTATGGCCGCGCAACCAGTTGCGAGCCGCCCGACATGTACCTGATCGTGGGCTCAACGCCCTCATCTAGGAAGTGTCACGCATCAGCCGAGGCTGGAACCCGCGACCAACGACTTCGGTCTCGGGGGTTCTGAGAAACGGTTATTTCCCAGGGCCACAAGGGATTCAAGGTCGATCGATTTCCAACGAAAATCTGCCGAGTTCGGTCGAATCCCATTCACAACCGTTGAAAAATGATGACGAAAACGTGTGGAGACATAACTACATGATTCGGGTCGCGAGCGACAAGCTGCGACCGTATCCGAAAGGACTGCAAGTGAGCACGCTGTACTGCGGGCTGTGTCACGCAATCGTGGCACTGACTGCGAACTGCCCCGCCTGTCCTATCAGTTAACCGGCGGGCGACCCGCAGATGTGAACCTGCCCGCGGTTGCTCGGTAACATCTGCCGATGAGCAATCACCGGTTGCGTCGTTCCTGGTCGCGCGGTTTGCGGCGCGCCGCCATGGGTGCCACCGCGGTGCTGGCCGCCAGTGCGCTGCTGATCGCGCCAAGCGTCGTCTCGCGCGGCGTCCCCCCGGCCAGCGCCGACGACTGCCCCGACGTCGAGGTGACCTTTGCCCGCGGCACCGACGAACCGGCCGGCCTTGGACGCGTCGGCCAGGCCCTAGTGGACTCGCTGCGCGAGCAGACCGGCATGAACGTCGGTGCGCATGCGGTGAACTACAAAGCAAGCCTCCTCCAGTTGCACACCGACGACGGCTCCAAGGACGCCGTATCGCACATCAAATCCATGGCCGACAAATGCCCGAATACGCCGCTAGTCCTGGGCGGATATTCACAGGGTGCTTCGGTGGTCGACATCGTCGCCGGAGATTCGGTGGGCGGCCTGCTTAGGGGCACCACGCTGCCCGCCCAGTACGCGAACAACGTCGCCGCGGTCGTCACCTTCGGCAATGTGGCCGACCGCACCAAACAACCGATAACGACCCATAGTGCGCTGCTCGGCTCCAAGGCGATGGATCTGTGCAACCCGATGGACCCGATTTGTCACGAGGGTCCTGGCAACGAATGGAGCGGGCATACCGAGGGTTACGTACCCGTCTACACCGACCAAGCGGCGAGCTTCGTCGTCGCGCAACTCTTGGGCGCCCAACTTCCGACTGCGTCAGGGCCATTTGCGCCGTCCGGGCCGTATGCGATGCCGGGGCCATATTCGACGCCCGGGCCGTATGCGACGCTCGCACCGTCTACGGCGGCCGAAGGTCCCACCGTCTATCACTGACCCGGCCGATTCAGGCGGCAGATTTCTGCGGGCAGAATGACCTCGCCGACCAATCACCGTTCTGATGGCAGCAGGGCTGCGGAGAAGCGAACTCCTGGCGTTTCGATGGTCAGACTCTAACGACGAATCCTCAACCTGCTTGGCGACCACATTGCGACAGCGATGCGTGCGCTTCCGCTTCGATGTGCCTGTCCGATGACGCGTGTTGATGAAGCATCGACAGCGACGTCATTCGTGGGTAGAGGATTGCCGGCCCGAGCCATCGAGCAACAAACCGGCGTAGTGCGATCCCGTCGCGCGCCGATTGCCCAGGATCGGTCAGCAGGGACTGCACTGCGTAGGGTCATTTCGGCAAGTTCATGGAGCGCGGCGGCGTCGAAGCCGTGAAGCTTCCAATCGACTTCGAGGCGGTGCAGAACCGACAACCAGAATGCGATCGCCGTGTCGGAGGTCAGCGAGATGCCATCCTCATCCTGTCGGCGGGTCAGTAGGCTCTCCAGCTGCGGATCACCGGAGAGATTCTCGACTCAGAACGAAACGCATTCGACTACTGCCGTGACCGGGTCGTTGAGCTCGCTGACGTGTTCTACAGCCTGGTCGATGAACCCGTTGACCGCGCGCATCGAGCTGGCGATGAGCAGCGCAAGCATTAGGAAAGTAGCGGTACACCGTCGGCGAGTGACACCGAGCCCGCGGGCGACGTCGGCAAGGCTTATCGCTGATCCGCGCTGGGCGACTTCTACGTCTACCGCAGTCAGAATTCGCGAGATCGCCTCTTCGTCGGATGAGGGTGGGGCACCCCCCAACCGCGACTACGCATCCGCGGCCACAAGCCTCTCGCTGGTGAATTCGATCGGAAGAGTTGTCGGACCGGTCATGCCCAACAGGGACTTCCACGGTGCCGGACCGGCACGATGGGTGGCGGTTAGGCGGCGGGTGAGGACTGTGAGTGCTTCCGCCAGTTCCCGGCGCGCGAGGTTCGCCCCGAGGCAATAGTGCGCGCCTCCGCCGAAGGTCAGAATTGCGGGTACGTCCTTGCGCGTGATGTCGAAGTGGTCAGCATCGCGGTAGATAGCTGGATCGCGGTTGGCTGCAAAGGTGTTCGCGAGGACGAAGGTCCCTGCCGGGACCATGTATCCACCGAACTCGACGTCCTCGACGGCGACTCGCGGCACATCGCTTGGATAGGCAGCCAGCCCCCTAAATGGGTCCCCCACGTTGCTCACGTATTCGTCTGGCTGCGCCGGAGCGGTTGGCTGCGGCAAGGCATTGGGCATGCCGCCATCTGCATGTCGGACACCCCAACCTTCGACGCCATCGGCGGAAATGACACCCCGTCGTACCGCTGCTGGGCCGCGCTGAACGCCCTCGTCTAGTGACAGGGGGAATGAACGCGACGAGGGCGACAAATCGGTGTCGGCCCGACTGCCGCGGGAGGTTCAATAAGTCATGACGAACACACTCAGCGGCTCGATCGCGCTCGTGACGGGGGCCACATCGGGCATCGGCAAGGCGATTGCTCTGCAATTGGCGGCTTCCGGCGCCGAGGTCGTGGTACACGGCCGCAGCGCTGAACGCGGCGCCGAACTGATCCAAGAGATCGAAAACTCGGGCGGCAAGGCACGATTCATCGCTGCTGACCTCGGCGACGCAGCTGATGTCCGCCGCCTCGCGTCGGCGGCCGACACCGTCGACATCTTGATCAACAACGCAGGCGTCTACAAATTCGCCGCCACCGCCGAGAGCGACGACACGCTCTTCGATGAGCACATCAATGTGAACTTGCGCGCCCCATACATCCTGGTTCAGCAGCTTGCGCCAGGCATGGCCGAGCGCGGAAGAGGTGCCATCGTGAACCTGAGCACCGTCGCGGCGGGAACGCCGGCGCGCGGTGCGGGAATCTACGGTGCGAGCAAAGCTGGCCTGGAACTACTGACACGCGTGTGGGCCGACGAATTCGGCCGCAATGGCGTTCGGGTCAACACCGTGCAAGCCGGTCCCACTGAAACACCCGGAACCGCTGCAACTCCCGGCGTCACAGACGCACTCGGTGAGGTAACGACGCTTGGCCGGGCGGCCGCCGCCGACGAGATCGCCAATGCTGTCACCTTCCTCGCTTCGCCCGCAGCGAGCTACATCAACGGCGCTATTCTGCAGGCCACCGGCGGACAAATTGCCATCGCCCCATGATCACGGATCCGGCGGTGTCGAAAGCACTGACCAGCTGGGCAATGTGGCGGCCTCGCGAATTGGCTGGCCACCCAACCCAAGTACGCCAATCCGATCGAGGCGAGATGCCGCTCCCCGATGGAACGTTGTGATGGGTGCCGGCATGTCCGCGCCCTATTCCGAATTTCAATAGCTGCGATCGGTCTTCTTCATGACCACTGCATGTCACCTGGTGGCTTGCCGACACACCGTTTGCCTCACAGGTTCGGATGCGGTTTCTGGCGTCCGCCCACCAGACATCAAACTAGTCTTTTGATGCAAGACCCTGTGCCTCAATGCATATCGGGTGGGCAACGACGGCTCCATCAAGAATTGGCGTGTGGGGCTGGTCGATTGAGTCGAAGGCTCGCACACTTGAGACCAGGGTGACGGTCGATCACGAGCGGAGGACGGACGAGATGGCCGGTGAGCAGTACGACGCGATCGTGATAGGGACCCAGCCAAGGGGGTCGGTTTCTTCCCATCGAGCTTGCCAAGGCGGGCCAGAAGGTGGCGCTCGTCGAGCGTGGCCCACTCGGCGGCGTCTGCGTCAACACGGGGTGCACACCCACGAAGACGATGGTCGCCAGCGCGCGTCTCGCGTACCAGGCGCGCCGAGGCGCGGAGTACGGCGTGAACGTTGGCCCCGTGTCGGTGGACCTCGCGGCGGTGCGCGAGCGTAAACGCGCGATGGTCTCCGGTGCGCGGCAGAACTACGCCAGTCGCCTGACGCAGGACCGGCTTGAAATGGTCGAAGGGACGGCTCATTTCACGGGGCCCAAGACGGTCGAAATCACGCCCACGAACGGCGGCACGCGCCAGATCGGCGCGCCAGTGATCGTCATCGACACGGGCACCCGACCCAAACCATTGGACATCCGCGGCGCGGGCGACGTGCCCGTGCTCGATTCAACCTCGATCATGGAGTTGGACGAACTCCCGGAGCATCTGATCGTCCTCGGCGGCGGTTACATCGGGCTGGAGTTCGGGCAGATGTTCCGCCGTTTCGGCAGCGAGGTCACCATCATCCACAGGGGGCCTCACCTGCTGAAAAACGAGGACGAGGACGTCTCGGACGAGGTCGCTGCTATCTTGCGCGACGACGGGATCACCGTGCTGACCTCGTCGACGCCAGTGGCGGTTGAGTCGCTCGAAGGTGGCCGGTTGCGGCTGACCGTTCGCACCACAGACGGCGAGCGGGATATCGACGGGTCGCACCTGTTGTCGGCCATCGGCCGAATCCCGAACACAGAGGCGCTCGCACCCGAAGCGGGCGGTGTCCTGATCAACGATCGCGGCTTCATCGAGGTCGACGAGTACCTGGAGACCAGCGTCCCCGGCGTCTACGCGATGGGCGACGTCGCGGGCGGGCCGGCTTTCACACACTCTTCTTACGACGACTACCGCATCCTGCACGCCGGTCTCATCGCAGGTGAGAAGGCAAGCACGCGGGACCGGGTCGTGCCGTACGCAGTATTCATCGACCCGCAGCTTGGCCGCGTCGGGATGACCGAGCGCGAGGCCAAGGAGCAGGGACGCGAAATTCGGGTGGCGAAGCTTCCGATGAACGCGGTCATCCGAGCCCTGGAGACTGGGGAGACGCGGGGCTTCATGAAGGCAATCGTCGATGCCAACAGCGGGCAAATCCTGGGCTGCGCAGTCCTTGGTAGTGAAGGCGGCGAGGTCATGACCATGATCCAGGTGGCCATGATGGGCAAGCTCACCCACACCGCTATGGCAGACGGCATCTTTGCCCATCCACTGCTGGCGGAAGGCCTCAACACCCTTTTCGCGATGTTCAATGCTTGAGTGGGGCGGGCGGGGCTCGAACCCGCGACCAACGGATTCGGTTTTGGGGGTTTCAACGACTCGCCCGAAATCTGGTTATTTCTCAGTATCACAAGGGATTTCGAGTGGATCGATTCCCAACGAAAATCTGCCGATTCCGGTCGGATCCCATTCATAACCGTTGAAAAAATGATGACGAAAATGCGTAGGGACATAGCCACATATTTTGGGGTCGCCAAAAGGGGTTCACGGTGTGGATGTAACCGTGGCAAGACTCAGCTCGGCGCGCTTGTTGCGCGTCCGCAGCTTCCGAGCACCGTCGTCTCCGCGCCCCGGATGCATCCCGCGCCCCTGTCCAAGGCGGATACGAAACGTCCACAGATAGCATTATCTGTAGACGTTTCGTATCATGTCTACGTATAGGAGGTGGCGCCATGAGTGCTCTGACGCCGCGCACTGCGGGGCAGGCCGGCCTGTCGCGCATCGGGCTTTACCGTGGGGCGCGGGCGGGTTGCCTGGATCGCATCGCCCGCGGTGTCTACCTGCCTGCAGAGGCGCCAGCAGCCGACTGGGATCAGATCGAGGCCGCGACCCGGCGACCCGATGCGACGATCTGTCTGACCTCCGCGCTCGCGTATCACGACCTGACCGATGCGATCCCCGCCGCGCTGGACGTCGCGATCCCGCGGGGATCCAGGACGCCGGCGAGTACGGGTGCGATTGCGTGGCATCAGTTCGACCGAGGGACGTTCGAGATCGGACGCGGGCGGATCACGATCCCGGGATCGGATCAGACCATCTGGATCTACTCACCTGAGCGCTCGATCGCCGACGCATTCCGGCTGCGCGGTGCGGTCGGATACGAGCTGGCCCGCGACGCACTGCGAGAATGGCTGCGTCGAGGTGGCAAACCAACCCAATTGATGGACGTCGCCTCTCGCCTTCCAAGAGCCAAGTCCCCGGTCCTACAGGCATTGGAGTTCCTCGGTTGAATTCCGGCGACACAGCGTTCCGCCGGATCCAGTCCCTCGCCCGCTACACAGCGGCGAAGAGCGGGTTCAGCGCACCCACACAGGAGTACCTGATCCGGCACACCCTGGAATCCTTCCTGGACCGGCTCACCCGGACTCCCCACGCCAGCGACTTCGTCCTCAAGGGCGGAATCCTGTTGGCCGCCTACGGAGTACGCCGTCCGACGAAGGACACCGACTCCAACGCCGTCAGCTCCAACGTCACCGCCGAGAATCTCGCCCAGGTGGTCCGGGACATCGCCGCGATCGACGTCGACGACGGGGTGGAATTCGACCTCGACACAATCAGCGTGCAGGAGATCCGCGAGCAGGCCGACTACCCGGCCCTGCGTGTACGAGTCGCCGCGTCGATCGGATCATGGAAGGGCGTCGCGGCATGGGATGTATCCACCGGAGACCCGATCGTGCCATCACCCCGCCCGGTGACCATCGATCGGATCCTTGGCGAGCCCATCACGCTTCTTGGTTACGCGCCCGAGACGATCATCGCCGAGAAGGGCGTAACGATCCTTGAACGCGGCGTCACCAGTACCCGCTGGCGTGACTACGTCGACATCGTCGGGCTCGCCCGCCGAGGCATCGACCCCGATGAACTGCTCCGCTCGGCCCGGGTGGTCGCCCGCCACCGCGGCGTCACCCTCGAACCGGTCGCACCATACCTGCTCGGTTACGGCGCAGTCGCACAAGCGAAATGGGCTGCATGGCGCCGCAAGGAACGCCTCGAATCTGTCTGTGAGGAGAACCTCGACGACCAGATCACCCTGGTCGCATCGTGCCTCGATCCGGTCTTCGTCAAAGGTCCCGAATAACGGCGCTAACGGGTCCATTCGACCTCACACTGCCAGGAACGAGCAAGGGCCGTGAACAGCCACAATAGGGCCGGATTTCGTCCGTAGCCTCTGTCGTCGACGGGGCAGTTGTCGTCAACGTTGTCGTCAGAGTTGTCGTCAATTCACTGTCCGAAAGCTGTTCACTCCCCGCCGCTTCTTCATACCGCGATACGCGTGCCGCCGAGCGGATGTGTCAAGGCGGGCGAAGCCATGACGTAGTTACGCCGAAGGTGTCCTTACTCGGCTGATCGGGAGCCGGAAATTCAAAATGAGGTCGCGTTTGATCACTCCGCTCGCGTGTAGCACCTACGGCGGTATCTGGCGTGTAATCGCGCAAGACTCGCGATGCAGCTTGTGCCTCTCCGCACGAATCGACGAAGGCTTGACGAGCGGAGTCGAATGCGTTCAGCACTTCGATGGTGTGGTCGGTTCGATGAGTGCACTGTCTAACCTCATCGATAAAGAGCGGCTATCTCTTGCCACTGGGCGCCGGTCCCTTGCATGCGCGCGGCCTGCTCAGCACGGTGCCGGGCGTCGAGTCGGTTGGTCACGTAAACATCTTGTCAACGCACTGGGCTCAGTCGGCCCTCGGCGGGGTCGCCACCGCGTCGGTGGTCACCTTCACGTCCACCCGCTGACGCTGCGGCGCATAGACACCGGCCATTTTCGCGCTGCCTCAGAGCGATTGTTTCCGTTACGAAGCGCGACACCCGACTCGGTGGCACTGTTGTGTCGCCAAGTTATTGCGGAGGAGTGAACATGGGGGCATTGAGCACAAGCTTTAGGTGGCTATTTGCTGTTGTCGCGAGTATGGCGCTTGTTGCTGTTGGGTCGGGAGAAGCTGCAGCAATTCAAGATGGCCTTCCGGTCGCAGGGATCGGGATGGCTGAGCAGGAAGATACTGGCAGTGTCACGCTGTCGTGGCAGCAGCCATTCAACCCCGCCAACCCGCTGTTCGTTTTGCCCGTACTTTCATGCTCCGGAGTGCTTATAGCCAACGATTGGCTATTAAGCGCAGGGCATTGCGCGTCCGACATGGGGCGCACCCCGAACGGTCTTAATGTCCAGATCGCCAGCGATCCTAACCCAACGGTTGCCGATGCGATTTATCTATTTGGCGGCTTCTCCGACGAGGTCGGGCCCGACTTGTCGCTGATCCATTTGCAGAGACCGCTCCTGGTGCATGGAAGCACCGCCGGTCTGCAGAGGCCATTTTGGACGGGCACTATGGCGCAGCTAGCGCAAGGTGTGAGAACCGTCAGCATCTACGGACAGGGCAACAACACCCGCACGGCGCCACCTCCCGGCGGAAATCCCTGCTCAGATAATTTGCTGACCGGTGCCGGCGTATACAGAGCGGGTACAGCACAGATAAACACAGTGGGGCTTGAAGACCCTGGGCACAGAACCAGTCAATGGACTGGTCAGGGAAACCCGGTTGCGGTTCCAGGTGGTCGTTTATTCTCGCTGAAGTTCGCACCCAGCCGCACCCAAATTTCTATCCGCGGCGACAGCGGTGGAGGGACATTCATCTTCAATCCGCCCGACCCGACGCCCTACCTCGTAGGCATCCACAGCGGTGGAGGCGGGTGTAACCCCGCCACCGCCAAAAACCAATCTTCATATGATGTGGGAATCCCAGCAGTCCACGATTGGATCGCCGCGGTGCTGACCTCAACGTGGGAGGCGCCCTCCACCACCGCTTACCAGTTGCCAATCCGCACTGCGGAGCTTGACGGTGTGGGTCGACCAGTCGGTGACCTTGACAGTGTCGGGTGGGCGCAAGCGGCGCGAGCAGCTGCCGCTGTCTGCGTCAACCGAGGAGCCGTGGGCGGTCACCTCGTTGGACACCAGGATGCTCAGGCGAAGATCGTGCACTGCTCAGGCGGTGACACAGTCTGGTTCGATGTCAACCAGCAAGAGCTGGACGCGACTAATCAGGGCTTCACCAACATCAATACCGTCGACTGGCGCCAAGCGGCACGCGCGGCGATGGCTGTATGCGTCAACAAGAACATGGGTTTTGTGGCTGGCCAATTTAACGGTCAGGAACGCGACGGCATGCGCGGTGTCTTTTGTTACCGTGGCGGAGCACAGTACATAGATGCCACTGATCAACAGATCACAGATACGGGATGGCCGCTGCCCACCTACCACATCGATTGGCTCCCGGGTCCCTGGGCACAAGCCGCACGTGCAGCCAACGAATTTTGCAGGAACAATCATTACGGAGTCGGAGGCTTCATGTCCGGCCACTATCTACCTAACAAAGTCGGCGTCGTGTGCCAACAATAGGGGACTCGGGGAGGATAGGTATTGCGCTGCAACCGATCTCAAAGAGGGCCAACCTTAGCCACCCTTAGCCACAGCCACAGCCGCCTACCTGGTAACAACGGCCACCTTTAGCCACATTAGCCAGATCCGGCGCAACTGTGCGAAAAGTGTTAGCCACCTTCGCCATCCCAGCGGTACCGGATTCCTGAAAGTGCCAGCGGTGTGGAAGTCGGCAATCGGGGCGGTCATTGAAGCGGCCGTCGAGCGGAGATGTCTGCGCCCGTTGTCTAATCGGCCAGCCACGAGCCGATTCGCGGCTGCCGCTTGAGCCAGAGGTGTCCGTCTTTCTGGATCGCAAGGGTGATGGCGCGGCCATCGCGCGCGGTAGTGGCGAACAGCGACCGGGTCTTGGAACCGAGTGACTCCCAACCGACGAAGGCACCGTTAAACGACGGATTGCACGTTGCGCCACACACCGCCGTCGACAGCGAGGGTGAACAACTCGATGCGGCCGTCTCCACCGACGACGCCGGCGATGCTCGTGAACGTCCCGCCCATCGGGGACCAGTCACTGAAGTACGCGTTTGGTCCAGTCTGCCAGCTGTGTACAACCTGGCTGCCATTGGAGATTGCGAAGACCTCCATGCGCCCGTCGGCGTTGTGGGCCACCGTCATGTCTGTGACGTTATTGCCCATCGAAGACCAGCAGCTGAAGTACGCGTTGGGTGCGGTCTGCCAGCGATGTAACACCTGGCCGTCGCTGCGGATCAGAAACAGTTCCAAGCGCCCGTCCGCGTTGGCGTCGATGCGGGGCCGCCGCCCGCGGCCGTCCATTGGCTGCCAGTCCGCGAAGTAGTTGTTGGGCGCGACTTGCCAGCGGTGATGCAGGCTGCCGTCGGCGAAGGTCGCGAAGATCTCCATGCGGCCGTCGGCAATCTTGATAGCAGTAAAGAAAGTTCTCACAAGGCAGATGCCCTTCAAACGAAGAACGATCCAGCCCCGCGGCAGGGGTCACAGCTGGATACCGCAGTCTGGATTCGGGCTTCGCGCGACGTAGTGCTCGCTCGACCGCTCTTTACCTGACATGGCGTCCTGCGTCTGCTCCTGCCATTTCACATAGTTCTTGCGCCGGCGTTCAGTTGCCGTGGCGCGGCTGTCGAGAAACGAGCCAACTGGGTCGGGAAGATGGCCGCGTCCGGTGGTGACGCTGACATCGTGAGCTGTACGGGGGCGGTCGTCGTGAGTACCGACGATGTCGCGAATCAGGTGGGCGGCGTCGCGGCTGCTGCCGCGACGCGCCACGTGGATGTCTTCGCCCTCACGGTGCTGGTGATCAGCCTCCCCAGCCGCACGCTGGTAAAGGTAGGCCGCGTTGGATTCGCGGCCGCGTGTCATTGCGACGTACAGCAGTGCGCGGGTGGAGTTTTCGCCGAGCACGGCGTGGGTGGTGTCGGCTGTTACGCCTTGCGCGGAGTGCACGGTGACCGCGTAGCCATAGGCGATGTGCTCGGATAGATAGTCGTCGGCGAAGACAGCGCGGGCGTCGTCGTCGAGCCGGCGGGCGGCGATGCGGTTGTGCTCGGGGTCTACGGCGTAGACGCGCCAACGGTTTCCGTTGCGTACGGGGTCGGCCGCGGGTGCGCTGCGGGTGGCATCAAGGACGGGGATGGTGGTGTCGTTGTGGCGACTTATGATCACGTCGTCGACCGCTACGCGCTGTCCGCGCGCCACACCTATCGTGTGTGCCGCCGAGTCGATGGTGTCGCGGTGAATCCGGGTGTTGAGAGCGTCGGCCATTTCGTTTGTGTCGCACAGCAGGAGTGCGTCCTTACCGGCGGCGCTGTCGGCCTGATAGGAGGCCAGTGCGTCGGTGGCCATGGCGATCTGGTCGCCGGTGTGCAGCCGGTCGTGGGTGCGGTACCAGTCGATGGCGCGACGTAGCGGGGCGGGCCCACCGTCTCGTAGTGCGAGGGAGGCGGCGCGTTCTTCGCGGTCGTGCATGCGCCAGACTTCGGACAGTTTTGGGTCCACGGCAGGTCGTCACAGAGTTGGGCGAACATGCCGCCGCGGGCCTTAACGGGGGCAAGCTGGTGACCGTCACCCACGAGCACGGTCTTGGCGTTGGCTTTCGTTGTCGCTCTGAGTAGTTGGTGTAGGTCGTGGGTGCCGACCATGCCGGCTTCATCGACGATCACCAGGTCCAGATGGCCGAGTTTCAGAGTGCCCTTCTGCAATTCGTGCAGTGCTTTGGCGATGGTGTAGCCGGTGTCGCCGGCACCTTCGCGCACCGCGACATCGACGGCCTTCCCGGTCGGCGCAAGTACCAGAACGCGACCATGGCGGCGGCGCGCTACGGCCGCCAGCGCGCGCATCGAAGTGGTCTTGCCCGCCCCCGCCGGGGCGCTCAGCGGTTGCACCAGCCACGGTGACTTCGCGATGTTTTCGACAGCCTTTCTTTGATCCGGTGACAGACCCGCGGTTTCAGTGTCTTTGACCCAAAGACTCGCCCGCACATCGTGGGCGTCGACGAGGTCGAGCAGCGCGCCTTCCTCAGCCAAAATGGCGTCGAGGGTGAAGCGTTCGTGACCCTCCCGCTGATGGGACAGACGCGGCGCGGTCAGCCGCACCCCGATCTGATCCACGGCAGCCTCCGCCATGGCGCGGGGACTGTGTTCGGTGTCGATGGGCAGCTGTGCGCCGAGGATTTCGATGAGGTCGGCGCGGGTGAACGCGGCCTTCTCGATCCGCTCGGCGGCGGCCATCAACTGCTCGCGATCCCGCGGTGTCCGCGACTGGTTTCGCCGCGCCTGGCGGGCCTGGCGCCACGCTGCGCCATCAATGACCAGACCCCGCTCATCGGTGCGCCATTGGCGCTGCAATTCCACCCAGGCAACCTCCTCGGGTTTGGCTGGTCGGGTCGCTTTTTGGGCGGCGGCGAGTTGGGCTGGCGTCAGGTGGCGGGCGTCCGCCACCGCCAGGTTTCCGGTCGCCCTTTCGCGTAGTTGGGTGGAGCGCTGCGACCAGGCGGTGATGGTGTCGGGCGTGATGCCGGCGACCTCGGCCATGCCGGTGGCGGGGTCTGGCGGATTCCATTCCACCCCCAGCGAGCGGTGTAGTTCACGGCGCAAGGTGGCTTGATAGATGACCCCGGCGGCGCGGGCTTCGTGATACAGCGACGTGCCATCAATTGACACCATCTGCCCGTCGTGGCGGGCCTGGCGGTTGGGGACGATCACATGGGTGTGCAGGTGCGGATCACCCGCCCGGCTGGTCTCGTGCTGGTAGGTGATGGCCACCAAGCCGGGCAGCTTCACCAGATCCTTCTCTCGCGTCACGGGGTTGTGGATACGGGTGTATCCGGCATGGGCGGCAAGGTATTCCACTGCCTCACTGATCGCGGTGGTGTGGGCGTCAAGGATCGCTTTGTCCTCGACATCATCAGCCTTCAAAGCGCGAATCAACGACACGGTTTTGGGGGCGCAGAACGTCAGATCGAACCCGTGCACACCGCGGGTTCGAAACGCGCGACCGCACTCCCCGTTGGGCGCTATTCCGTCGTCGAACCAGCGCGCCACCACCTCAGTATCGGCCTCGCCGCCCGCCCGTTGGATGTCCGTTAACCCAACGAGTTCAGCGGCGGTGTGGGTGTCACCGGCGCACAACCAGACTGGGGTGCGGGTGTCGTGTTCGGTGTAGTACTCCCCCAGCCCACCACCAGCTTTCCGGGCATCCCTGGCGGCTTGGCCGACGGCGTTGGCGGTGTCGTTGTAGTAGTTGATCGACCAGCGCGACAGCTTCGCGATCGTCAACATCCGACCACCCACCCACGTAAGCGAGAAGCCCTGGCGCACAGCACCTATGGCGGCACACGAATGTGTGCTGCCATCAAACCTCGCACACCTTGTGCAAATGTGCCATAGGTAAAGCGGGTGAGTTAGACGAATTGCTGTGTGGAGTAGTGACTTTGGGATGGCGGTTACGGATTCAGCAAGAATATAAGGGAATTCGGTGCGAACTCACGCTATGAACGCGAGATAGGCGCGGACTGCGATGAGGCCAATGCTGAGACCGGTACGGGGTTCACGGACGGCCGAGGACGGCATCTCCAGCAGATGACTGCCGCGCCTGTTCCATCCGGTCCTCCGCGGCCCCCAATTCCGCGCTGATATCGCGCAATTCGGCGGCGTGGCGTCGGGCTTGATCCGCGGCAGCCCGCAGCGTGTGATGGCCAGGACCACTGTGGATAAGAGCGGCGATCGTCTTGCCGTCAGTGGGGGTGACGCCGACCGGGCGATCGGAATCGAGGGGGCCGAGACAAGGCGACGGCCGGCGCTGTCGGGGGGCTCCGCCGGCGAGTCCGCCGCCGAGGCCCAGCGCAGCCGTGTTGGCGCCTTCTTGCTCGGCGTAGGCGGTGCCGCGGTGCACGGCCGACGCGTCGGCGCCGCCGATCAGATTCAAGCGAGACAGCACGCTCCGTAGGTCTTGTGCACCCCGTTCGGAGTGGATCCGGGCGAGGCGGCGTCAGGAAAGCAGCGGAAGCGCCGCCTCGACGATGGCCTTCCCGAGGTCCGTCCCTGCCGCGGTGGCGATCGACGTCATGGCTACGGTGGCCAACATCTTGAGCCGACCTGGCGCTGGAGTCTCCGAGCTCGACTCGGCCCGGATAGCCGACACCAACTCCTCGGCGTTTGCGTGGGCCTGATCGTCGGTTACTGCGGGCAGCGCCCGTTCAATCGCATCAGCCAGGGCTCGCGCCTGCTCGACTTTCTGCTGGACGTTCACGGTCTGAGTGGCGCCGGGACTGTGGAACGCGACGGCGACACCGCTGCTGCCCTCGATGTGAAGGTAGGGGCTCGGCACCTCGGCCACGCCGGGGAGATCTCGCACCGACTTGCCGGAGGCCGCATACTTCTCGCCATAGGTGCTCAGGTGCGGGCGGACGACGATTCCCTGAGCGGTGCCGATGCCCTCGACGTATCCCTCGTCTTTCAGCCACTCGACAGCGTCGTTCAACTCGTCACGGGTGACCTCGGCGTCGGACCAGGAAGTCGCTTCCATGAAAGCCGCAGGCTTCGCCTCAGCGATGGTGGCCGCGTTGACCCGCAGCTCGTAGAGCCACGCCAGCACACCGTCCCTCAAATTCCACAGACGCTCGGCCTTATTCATCGCGGTCCTCTTCGACTTGCGGTGACGGTCAGCGTAAGCCTGGGGTACGACAACCGTCGTTAGCTCAGGGCTAGGCCCGTGTTGTCGGTGCCTCGACGCATACTGGCGGGCATGACGACGCCCGACGAAATTGCCTCACGGCGGCGGTGCAGATATGCGACGAGACCGGCGGCGGCGCTGACTATCAGGCCGTTGCCGCGAGGATCGGCGCGGAACCTGAGATAGTGCTGCTGAAGTTGCTACCAGCCATCGCCAAGTACTTCGAGAAGAGCCAGCCGGGTGACGATGGAATCTACGTAGTTCGCGAGCCGACCGCCGAGGCGCGCCGGTTCGCCGGGTCGTGAGTGCGTTCTACGACCCCGACTCTCGGTCGTCATCGTAGTAACGAGTGATTGGCCTTTCACCGAGCGCCAGTTCGCGCTGGCCGTCGTCCATGCACGCGTACTTCTCGATCTGGCGGGCGATGCCTTTGTTGATCCGAGTCACGACCTTGCCGATATCGCATGGAACGTCATCCGGGCACTGCGCACACCGGCCCTTGGCGTCTTCGATCATGTGGTCCATCGTCAATTCGGTGAGCGCCCTCCTCCAACGGTTGCGAGCCTCGTACAGCTGGCTGAGCGTCCGCTCGGACTGCACCTCGGGCGCAGGCTGATCCGCCGCGTCGAATCCGTCGGCGGGGTTGCCGGAGTCGGCGATGGCGACCTGCTCGACCAACTCGTTGTGTAGCCGGTTCAACACCCGCCGGGTGCGACACGGGGCTTCCTCGCGGCAGCATTTACATCGCCCGTTGCGGTCGTCGGCGACATGGCCCTCGGCTAACTCGACCAGCACCTTGCGCCACTTGGCCAGTGAGTCCTCCATACGCCCGATCTCGGCGTAGTAGTCGATCGGCGGCTTGGGTGGCGGGGCGAACTGCTTGGTCACCGTCGGCTGTTCGCGGATGCGCCGGAACACCTGATCGCTGCGCCTCTCCGCGCTCACGTGCTGCAGCAGGGCCTTCTCATCGTTGGCCGACAGCAGCGTGCCCCAGTCCTTGGGCCTGACGTTGGCCTTGGATCGGGCGACGAGGTATTGGTTCCGGCTGAGCCCGTAGTGCTTGCAGAAGTCACGGACGGAGCGGCGTGACGGCGGTTCGTCAGGCAAGGCTCGACCTCCTGGTGCGTCGCTGCGACCAGACCTGATCGACCCCGATGTGGCCGAACCCCTACTACGCCGGGTCGTTCACCCTTTAGGCTGTCGGTGGTATTCGCCAATACACGTTCGAGCCCTGTCGGAGTCCGCTCCGGCAGGGCCTCGGCGTCTCTGCGGCAGATCGTGTGAAGCTGCCGCCGCTGATCGTACGTCGATGCACCGACAACCACGGGGATGCCTGTGGATAACTTTGGCAGTTTGCTGTCGCCTGCCGATGTCGGGGTGCGGAGGCATACTTCGCTCATGACCGATCAGCAGACGCAAGAGGGCAGCTACGGCATTGATCTGCGGTTTCACAAGATACTCGCGACCGTTGAGCAAGAACTCCAGACCGCCCTGGCGAAGGCTCGCCTGGAATCCGATCACGGCACCACGATCGGAGACGGAGCCGAGGAGGCAGTGCGCAATACGCTGCGCAACTATCTGCCCTCGGGGTACGGCGTCGGCAAGGGCATCGTCTACGACGCGTTCGGCGACGGCTCACGCCAGACCGATGTCGTGATCACGAACCCCGATCACCCGCTGTCGTTCCCCGAGGGCAAATCGGGAACCTACGTCGTGGACGGTGTGGCTGCCGCCGGGGAGGTCAAGTCCTGTCTCGACGTGACCGCGCTCAGCGACAGCATCAAGAAGGGCACGGCCTTCAAACAGTTGCGGATGACGGTCAACGAGTCGGATCGCCTCATGACGACCAAAGAGCAGGCGTACATGCAGCAGATCGGCATGGTGCCGCCGTACTTTCTGATTGCGTTCGACAACAAGGTCGCCATCAATACGATCGGTGATCGCCTTCGCGAGGCGGACCTGATCCCGCCGCCGGTCGGTAAGTCGATGGGCGAGCACGACTGGGGGGACACGCCGCAGCCTCCGCTCGATGCCATCTGTGTCCTCGGGAAGGGTGTCTGGCTCTACCTACGACCCGACAACCCGATGGGCTTCCAAATCGGCACTAACAAGGAGGACGGTTCGAAGACCGTCAAGAACGACTATTCGGGTTGGGCCTATCTCGAAACAGACGCTCCGCTGGTGATCACGATGATATGGCTGCACGCCGCAATGCCCCGAGTGTTCCGAGGGCGGTCGGTGTTCTCGCCTTATCTCGTCCCGCCGATACGGCACGCCAAGTACATGAACGCCCGGAACGGGGCGTCGGACACCGCCGACGAACCTCGCGACGACGCACAAGGCGACGTGGCCACGCATGACAGCGATCCCGATCAGGTCGAACACACGGACGAACCGACCTCCCGCTAGGCCGAGAATGGGCCTAGACACGACGATACGGGCCGATGCGAGACGTTACGGAGACGGGTTAAACCTGTTGTGCCGTACACGATCTCTGCAACACACTCAAACGGCGGGATTCACAATAGACGTACCGATATAGATTTACACACACCGGTGGTCGGCGGTTCGACTGCGTCGCGAACCGGTAAGCCTTGAGCGTCGCACAAGTCTCGTTGGCGTCGGAGGATGGTCAGAGGCCAAGCCATCCTATAGCTGGCAGAGGGAAGAAGGCGCGATGGAGGAGATCACTGACGACAGGTGGATCACCCGCCAGGAACTCGCTGATCGATACGGCGTGCCCGTTAAGACGCCGGCCGAATGGGCTTCGAAGGGTACGGGACCGCCGTATGCGAAGTTTGGACGTCACGTCCGGTATCGATTGCGCGATGTGGTCGCCTGGGAGGCAAAGCAACTCGACGAACACAGTCGCGACTCCGCATAGCAGCCCTCTTGTCGGTTGCGAGGGATACGCTCTGAGAACGGAGCTCGACTCATGACGTTGGAATCACTTCAAATGAAGGCTTTTCGCCGGGACACGCACCTATGCGTACGGACCTAAACCACCGACCTCACTAGTAGTTAACGACGATGGCCGGCAGACCACAACTACGAATCGGCACCCACGGCAAGATCAAACGCATCTACCAGGGTGGGGGCGTATGGCTTGCCCGATGCCGGTATCGCGACACCGACGGTGTTACCCGTCTCGTCCAGAAGCTTGGTCCCGCAGACGAATACGACAAGCACGGCAAATTGGGCGAGGATGCACTCATCGCAGTCTTGGCTGAACGGAAAAGCGCTGCAATTCATGGCGAGATCGGGCCGGACACCAAGGTGGCCGATCTCGTTGAGCAGCACCTGGCGCGGCTTGCCGAGGACGGCCGCTCCCCTGTCACGATGTCGACGTACCGCTTCACAAACACGAAGCTGAAGAAATTCGTCGGCGGCTTGCGGGTGTACGAGGCGACGCCTGCACGCATGGACGCCGCATTGCGATCAATGCGAAATGCCCACGGCGCGACCATGGCACGTCAATCCAAGTCGATCCTCCGCGGCGCCCTTCAGCTTGCGGTGATGGCCAGCGTCCTCAACGCCAACCCGGTGCGCGATGTGCAGCCGGTCCGATCCAAGAACCAGCCAAAAGGAGCTGTGGCACTCACAGCTGACCAACTGCGCGATCTTCTCGTCAATCTGCAGACGTCCGAGTTCTGCGAAAAGCACGACTTGGTCCATCCGGTCACCCTCCTCATCGCCACCGGTATCCGGCGATCAGAACTGCTAGCCCTACGCTGGTCAGACTTCGACGAGAAGACCACCATGCTCACTGTCGCCGGAAAGGTAATCCGCGTGCCCGGCGAGGGCCTACTGCGCGTCGACGAAACCAAATCGGCAGCCGGCCGCCGGATGATTCCGCTACCCCAGTTCGCCGTCGCGATGCTCCAGAGACGCCGGCATCTCCCCTTCCTCGGCGAGCAGACCGTGATCTTCCCGTCCACGGCCGGGACCCTTCGCGACCCGAACAATTTCCTCAAGCTATGGCGGACTGCGCGGGAGGAGCTCGGCGTCCCGGACGCAACCACTCACAGCTTCCGCAAGACCGTCGCCACCCTCATCGACGACGAAGGACTCTCGGCCAGAATCAGCGCCGACCACCTCGGCCATAGCCACGTCAGCATGACCCAAGACCGCTATATGACCCGCGGACGAATCCACACCCAGGTAGCCGACCTGCTGGACCGCACCGTCCGCATAAACGATGAAAAACCGATGAGCCCGAAAAAATGATCTTGAAAAATAGGCTCTTAAGTGGGGCGGGCGGGGCTCGAACCCGCGACCAACGGATTATGAGTCCGCGGCTCTAACCGACTGAGCTACCGCCCCTGTTCACAGTTTCGCGGCAATCATGGTCGCATACGCCTAGGACGGCGGCGTCGGGCACCGCAGTTCACTCGACAGAGCACGTGCTAATGGGCCCGCCGTTCCCCGCAGTTGGTCGCGGCCTGGCAACGGGCCGGAACGTCTTCACTCGTGCGAAAGCAAGCGAATTGCGCTGCAGGAGGACGTTATTCGTCGACAGTACATCACCCGGTTCCAGCGCGGCGACGGCTGTTCCCGCAGCATCTCGCTCGCGGTTGGCTACCCCAACCGTCACGGGAAATCAACGAGACGGTTAATTCGACCGCCATCGGGGTAGCCCAGCGGTACCGCGACCGGAAGATACCGTGCGCTTTGCCAGTCCGGGAGGAGGCACAACATGCGTCAAGGTTGGTCGGTCTTGATCGGCGCCATATTGTTTGCTGTCGGTGCGATCGGGGCGGCGATTTGGATATGGGTCAAGCGCAGACGGTTGGTGCACGCTGCGGCCAAAGCGGCACCGGAAACCGCGGCTGCCGAAGCTACGGAACAGGCAGCCGCAGTACCCAGCGCGATTTCGGATCAGGCATCGGTGGTCACAGAAGCGGCACCGGAGCTCCGACCCTCGGGTCAGTAGGCCCTTGGGACGCTGTCGCCCACCCGTGAAAGTAAAGTCCGGGAACGGATTCGTTGTAGGCAGCCCTGCAATCCAAGCCGTCCGCCGATGAGCCACTTCGGCGGGCCCTGGCTCTCCGATCAGGCCCCGACCACCGTCTGCCCGTCGGCGTCCACCCGGAACAGCTCCGTTCCCTCCGAGACCTGCGCCGCGTCCGCGCCCAGCGCCACCATGATCTTGTTGCACGCGTTGCGCATCACGTCGAGCGTCAACTCGAACGCCTCTTCCTCGGTGAAGTGTTCCCGCACCCCGGCCACCACGTCCCGGTCAATCCGCGACGGCGTCCAGATCAACGCGTCCACGTACAGCAGCGCCGCCTTGTGCCGCTCCGAGAGCTGCGCCGACGCCCGGTAGTCCTCGATGTCGGCGTACAGCGACTCCGACCCCCCGGCGTCCAGCGCACCGCCCTCGCGCCGCGACTTGCACAACCGGCAGTTGTGCTGCGCCGCCCCTCGCAGCCGCACCAACTCCGTCGTCACCGGGTCCAGCGCCCTCAGACGCGCCACCGCGGGCACGAAATCGTTGAGCAACACACCGATGGGGTCGCGGTCGTGATCCCAGTCCGGTGTCCCGCCGTTGCCCGGCTTGCCCATCCCGATCGCCTCGAATCCCGCCCATACCCGGGGCACGAAGTCGGCGATGAAGATGGCCACCACCGTGCGAAAAGCATTCTCGCCCAATGCGTCAACGAATCGCGCACGCTGGTTCTGCCCGATACCGGCTACGTCGACCGCGAACTGTTCAGCGAACGCCGCCACCACCGCGTCGCGGTCGGACGCGCCATCGATCAGGTCGACCTCCGTCGGCAGCGGCGGCAGCAATAGCGCCCTGCCGCATGTCAGCCGGATCAAAGTGTCAAGCCGCGGATCGCCCGAGGACATCGCGACCAGTCCGGCCAGGCGTGAGGGCAGTGCTTCGTCAGCCACCCAAGGATTATTGCGCCTGGCTCACCGATGACATGTGAAAGTCAGGGATCCGCAGCGACGGCATCGCCGCCCGCGTCGCCCAATCGCCCCACTCCCGTGGCAGCGTCATCTCGCTGACACCCGCCTCCGTGGCGCGCCGCAGCAGGTCCAGCGGGCTCTCGTTGAACCGGAAATTATTCACCGCCGCGCTCACCTCACCGTCCTCGATCAGGTACACCCCGTCACGAGTCAGGCCCGTCAGCAGCAACACGGTCGGGTCCACCGTGCGGATGTACCACAGCGTGGTCAGCAGCAGGCCCCTCTCGGTCGCCGCGACCATGTCGGCCAGGCCTGCTGAACCGCCCGTCATCAGCAGATTGTTGGCGGGCACCGTCACCGGCACCCCGAACTCCGACGCCGACGCGCGCGGATATGCCAGCGCGTTGATCGACCCATCGCGCACCCAGTCCACCCGCCCGATGTCCATGCCGTTGTCGAACACCGACACCCGCTCCGACGAACTCGGCGCCACCACGAACGGCGTGCACTCCAGACCCGGCGCGGCGGGGTCGGAGTACAACGTCAACGGCAGGTCGGTGAGCTTCTCCCCTACCCGCGTTCCACCACCGGGCGCCGACAACGCCGTGCGGCCCTCCTGCGCACCGCGGCCATCCATCGACCAGGTCAGGTAGATCATCATGTCCGCCACCGTCGACGGTGGCATGATCGTCTCGTACCGCCCCGCCGGTAACTCGACGGTGCGCTTCGCCCAGCCCAATTGGGTGGACAGCCGTTCGAGTAGCGAATCAATCGGCACGTCAATAAAATCCGGTGCGCCGACTCCGGCCCAGGTGCTGGCGCCGTCACGTTTGGCGTTGATCTCCACCGAACCTGTGGGCTGCGTGTAGCGCCTCCGCAACCCGCTCGACGTGGCGACGAACGTCGTCTCGACGATGTGGCGGGCATACCCGTACAACCGGTCCGCGCTCCGAAACGCCTGCGCCAGAGGCCCCGCGATCCCCGAGAACACATGCGCCCCCGTACCCGGTACCGGCGCGTCCCAGTCCGCGGGTTCATCGCCGCCCGGCAGCGGCGGCGCGCCGTCGCTCGCCTCGGGCGCAGAAGCCGCCGTCTGCTGCGAGGCCGCAACCAGGTCAGCGATCACGTCCGGGTCTACGGCACTGGATCGCATCGACCCGACATGTGCCGTATCACCCCGGCGCACAACCGAAATGACCGTGGTGGTCCGGCTCACCGATTCACCGTTGGTGGTCATCGAATTGTTCGCCCAGCGCAGCGCTGCGTCGGCGCGGTCGGTGACAACGACGATCGTCTCGTCGGCCCTACCCAGTCGCGCCGCCTCGGCCAGCGCCGCGTCGATGACCTGCTGGGCGCCGATCATCGTCCGGCCTCCGACACCGTGTGAAGCACGTTGACCCCACGGAACAGCGCCGACGGGCAGCCGTGACTGACCGCCGCCACCTGACCGGGTTGCGCCTTGCCGCAGTTGAAGGCACCGCCCAGCCGCCAGGTCGACGGTCCGCCAACGGCTTCCATCGCACCCCAGAAGTCAGTGGTGGTCGCCTGATACGCGACGTCGCGCACCTGACCGTCCAGCCTGCCGTCGCGAATCCGGAAGAACCGCTGTCCGGTGAATTGAAAGTTGTAGCGCTGCATGTCGATTGACCAACTCTTGTCGCCGACGATGTAGATGCCGTCCTCCACGCGGGCGATCAGATCGTCGGTGGTGACGTCGTCGACCGACGGCCGCAGCGACACGTTGGCCATCCGCTGGATCGGGACGTGGTGCGGCGAATCGGCATACGAGCAGCCGTTGGATCGTGGCAGCCCCAGGCGTGGCGCGAACACCCGATCCAGCTGATAGCCGACGAAGATGCCGTGGCGCACCAAGTCCCAGCTCTGCGTCCGCACCCCTTCGTCGTCGAAACCGATTGTTGCCAGACCGTATTCGACGGTGCGGTCTGCGGTGACATTCATCACCGGCGAGCCGTAGCGCATGGTGCCGAGCTTGTCCGGTGTCGCAAACGACGTGCCCGCATAGGCGGCCTCGTAGCCGATCGCCCTGTCGTATTCGGTGGCGTGGCCGATCGATTCGTGAATGGTCAGCCATAGGTTGGACGGGTCGATCACCAGGTCGGTCGGCCCGGCGGCCACCGACGGTGCCTTGACCTTCTCGGCGAGCAGCGACGGTAGCTGCGCCAGCTCGTCGGTCCAGTTCCACGCCGCGTCGTCGATGACGTACTCCCAACCCCGCGCGGTCGGCGGCGCCAGCGTGCGCATCGACTCGAACGTGCCCTCCGCGGCGTCAACCGTGACGGCCTCCACCGACGGCTGCACCCGCACCCGCTGCTGGGTGATCGACGAGCCGAATGTGTCGGCGTAGAACGTCTGCTCCTTCGCCGTGTACAGCCCGACCGACACATGGTCGACCCCGTCGGCGGCCAGCAGCCGGCCTGAATACTCGCCCAGCACGGCGATCTTGTCGGCGACGCCGACCGTGAACGGGTCGATCCGGTAGTCCGACACCCACGTCACGTCGGAGTAGACCGGCTCGGCGGCCAACTCGATCCGCTCGGCGTTGAGCGGGGCCAACGTCCTCGCCACCCGCACGGCGCGTCGCGCCGTCTCGGCGGCCACCCCCTGGTCCAGCTCCGCATGCGAGGCGAAGCCCCAGGTGCCGTCGACGATCACTCGCACGGCAAGCCCGATCTCATGGTCGACGACCGCGGTTTCCAATTCGCCGTCACGCAACTGCATGATCTCTGTCGTGATGCCGTGAATACGCAGGTCGGCGTAGCTGGCGCCGGCTTGGACCGCGGCAGTCAGGGCGGCGTCGGCGAGTTGATGTCGCGGCAACGCGAGGAATTCGGGGTCGACCCGGTGCGGCGCTGTCACGCCACCACCGTAGTGGCAGACCGAGAGTTTCGTTTTAATGGCTCGGTGGCAGCCAACCGCGTCCGGTCGACGGCTCTGGGTTACGCGCTGCTCGCCCCCAGCCTCTTCGGGGTGGTCACCTTCCTGCTGCTGCCCATGCTGGTGGTGCTCTGGCTGAGCCTGCACCGCTGGGATCTGCTCGGCCCCATTCGGTTTGTCGGACTGGACAATTGGCAATCGGTGCTGACCGATCGGTCGTTCGCGACGTCGCTGATTGTGACCGTCGCGTTCATTGCGATGGTCGTGCCCCTGCAAACCGTGCTGGGGCTGATCGCCGCCGCTATGCTGTCCCGCGGGCTTCCCGGCACCGGGTTCTTCCGGACCCTGTACGTGCTGCCGTGGATCTGCGCGCCGTTGGCGATCGCGGTGCTGTGGCGGTGGATCCTCGCGCCAACCGACGGCGCCGTCAGCACCCTGCTCGGTCACCAGATCGAATGGCTGACCGACCCGGGCCTCGCGCTGCCCGTGGTGGCCGCCGTCGTCGTCTGGACCAACGTCGGTTACGTGACGCTGTTCTTTCTGGCAGGAATCCTCGCCATTCCTGAGGACATCCACAACGCGGCCCGCATCGACGGCGCCAATGCCTGGCAGCGGTTCCGCCGCATCACGTTGCCGATGCTGCGCCCGACATTGTTCTTCGTCACCGTCACCGGCGTCATCAGCGCGGCGCAGGTCTTCGACACCGTGTACGCACTGACCGGCGGCGGCCCCCAGGGTCGCACCGACCTGGTGGCGCACCGCATCTACGCCGAGGCGTTCGGCGCGGCAGCGGTCGGGCGCGCCGCGGTCATGGCGGTGGTGTTGTTCGTGGTGCTGGTCGGCGTGACGATAGTCCAGCACATGTATTTCCGGCGGCGGATCACCTATGACCTCACCTAGCCGGGCGCTGTCCGGCGCCGTCATCTACCCCGTGCTGGCTATCGGCGCGGCAATCACGTTGGCGCCGTTCGCGTTGGGCCTACTGACGTCTTTCACCTCGGCACGCCAGTTCAACACCTCATCGCCGCTGTCGTGGCCGAACCCGCCGACACTGGCGAACTACACCGGCCTGGCCGACGCCGGGTTCGGCCGGGCACTGCTGGTCACCGCGTTGATGACGGCGGTCATCTTGCTGGGACAGATGACGTTCTCGGTGTTCGCCGCGTATGCCTTTGCGAAGCTGAAGTTTCCCGGTCGTGACGCCGTGTTCTGGGTGTACATCGCCACGTTGATGGTGCCCGCGACGGTGACGGTCGTCCCGCTGTATCTGATGATGGCCGAGGCGGGGCTGCGAAACACGTTCTGGGCGTTGGTGTTGCCGTTCATGTTCGGCTCGCCGTACGCGATCTTTCTGCTGCGCGAGTACTTTCGCGGAATTCCGACAGATCTCATCAACGCCGCTCGCGTCGACGGTGCCCACACCTTGGATATCATCATCCATGTCGTGGTGCCCACCAGCCGACCAATCCTGGTGACACTGGCGCTGATCACGACTGTGAGTCAATGGAACAACTTCATGTGGCCGCTGGTCATCACCAGCGGGAGTAAGTGGCAGGTGTTGACGGTCGCGACCGCGGGCCTGCAGTCGCGGTACAACGCGCAGTGGACGCTTGTGATGGCGGCGACCACGGTGGCGATCGTCCCGCTGATCGTGTTGTTCGTGGCGCTGGGCCGCCACATCGTCCGTTCGATCGTCGTGACGGGCCTGAAATGACGTGGCGGCCGAGGTTTTCCACGCTTGTCGGCGCAGGGACGGCGCTCGCGCTGGCGGTGCTGCTGGTGTTCGCGGCGCTATTGGGTCGGTCCAACGAGCCAGCCGGGCGGACCGTCGTCACAGTGCGGTTGTGGGACGAACAGGTCGCCACCGCCTACCGGGAGTCGTTCGCGGCGTTCGCGCGTGAGCACCCCGACATCGAGGTGCGTGTCAATGTGGTGGCCTACTCGAGCTACTTCGACACGCTGCGCACCGACGTGGCGGGTGGCGGTGCCGACGACATCTTCTGGCTGTCCAACGCCTACTTCTCCGGCTACGCCGACAGCGGCAGGCTGATGGCCATCGACGGCTCGACGGGATGGGACCCCTCGGTGGTCGAGCAGTTCACTCGCAACGGAACCCTATGGGCGGTACCGCAACTGACCGACGCGGGGATCGCGCTGTACTACAACGCCGACTTGCTGAACGCGGCGGGCGTGCCGTTGCGTGAGCTGTCCGGGCTGCACTGGTCCCTCGACGGCGACGACACCCTGCGGCCGCTGCTGGCACGGCTGACATTCGATGCCGACGGCCGGGCCGCAGGCACACCGGGGTTCGATCCGACGCGGATCCGCCAGTGGGGCTACAACGCCGCCAACGATCTGCAGGGCATCTACCTCAACTACATCGGATCGGCGGGCGGGGTGTTTTCCGACGGCGACCGGTTCGCGTTCGACAACCCGCAGGCAGCCGAGGCGTTCGAATATCTGGTGCGACTGATCAACACCGATCACGTCGCGCCCCCGGCGTCGGACACCAACGGCAACGGCGACTTTTCACGCAATCAGTTCCTGCAGGGCCGGATGGCGTTGTTCCAGTCCGGCACCTACAACTTGGCCGCCGTCGCCGACCAGGCGCCGTTCCGGTGGGGCGTGGCGATGATGCCCGCCGGCCCCAAGGGTCGCGTCAGCGTGACGAACGGCATTGCCGCCGCTGGCAATTCGGCTACCCGGCATCCCGATGCGGTGCGACAGGTGCTGGCCTGGATGGGCAGTCAGCGCGGCAACGAGTTCGTCGGCGCGAAGGGTGCCGCGATCCCGGCCGTGCTCGCCGCGCAACCGGCATACGACAAGTACTGGGCGTCGCGCGGCGTCGACGTCAGCCCGTTCTTCACGGTGCTGAACGGGCCTCGCATTCCAGCGCCAGGCGGCGCGGGATTCGCGGCAGGGTTCGATGCGCTCAAGCCGTACTTCGATGAGATGTTTCTGGGCCGCAACTATGTGCCGACCAGTCTGGCCGCGGCACAACGGGCGGCGAACACCGCGGCGCAGCGTTGACGGCGACCGGCCGAGTCGGCGCCGCCTCCACCGCAGAATCAACGCGTGGAAACCGTGCCGAGCACCGTCAATTCGAGCGTCAACGCGACCGCGCACACCACCGCCACGATGGCCAGTGCCACCCAGTCGGCGCGCTTCGGGCCTGACGGCACAGCCGAGATCTGCCCGGCGCCACCGCGGGCGGTGATCGCGTCGCCCATTTCATCGGCGCGCCGCAACGCGACGGTGATCCCGGCAGCCAGGATGTCAACCACCTCCAGTGCCCACCGCTTGCGGCGTTGCTTTCGCGTCGTCGGCACGAGCTTCGGCCGCAATCTGCGGGCCGCGTAGAGCACCCGGAACTCATCGATCAGCATCGGGAAAGCGCGCAGCGCCAACGCCAGCGCCACCGCCCAGTCGTCGACGGGGATGCGCAGCGGCCGCAGCGGGCGGCCCAATTTCGCGACTGCGGGTGCAATCTCGGCGACGTTCGTAGTCCACGACACCATCGCACCGAGCCCCAGCAGCACGATTGACACCGCCGTGATACGCAGGAACGTGAGCACGCCACCCAACTCGAGGTGCACCGAGCCCACGTCGATGACGGGGCTGCCTCCTGCGAACGCCGCCGTCGCACCGCCGATGAGCAGCAGCACCCACAGCCAGCCCGGGATCGAGGGCAACGCGCCACGCTGGATGTGCGCCAACCCGGCCGCCGTCAAGATCAGGGCCGCCACCAGCCCGATCGGAACCCAGCCCGGGTAGAACGTCAACAGCACGCCTATGGCCGCCACCGCGATGAGTTTCGTTCCCGCCCACAGCCGATGAATGACGGTGTCACCCGGAACCGGCCGCAACAGCACGACGGGGGCCCGCTGCTTGGTCGCCGCGCTCATGACAGTTCTCCCGCCGCTGTCGGCGCCGCCAGTTGACCGTTGTGCAGCCGCAATGTGCGAGGGCACAGCTCTTCCAAGCCCGAAAAGTCATGGGAGATGACCACAACCGTCAGACCGGCGTTACGCCGCAGATCCTCCAGCAGCCGCAGCAGGCCGCGCTGACTCGCGGCGTCCAGCCCCGCCAACGGCTCGTCCAGGATCAGCGCTCGGGGCGACCGAGCCAGCAAGCCCGCGAGCACGACGCGACGCATCTGGCCGCCGCTGAGCTGATCGATACGGCGCTTGGCCATCCCGGGATCCAGCCCCACATTGCCCAACGCGTCGACCACCCGGCCATGGTCATGGTGTGAGAACCCGGCAGCCGACGCGATCTCCAGGTCCACCCGGCTACGCATCAGCTGCAGCCTGGCCGCCTGGAACGAGATGGCCACCCCGCCAACCTGATCCGACACCGGCTCCCCGTCGAGCAGACAACTGCCGACCGTCGGCACCGTCAACCCCGCCATGATCCAGGCCAGCGTCGATTTGCCCGAACCGTTCAAGCCGTGGATCAGCACCCCGTCGCCCTCATGTACGGAGAAGTTGATGTCGCGCAGAGCCGTTGTGGCCCAAGGCGTTCCGCTGGCGTATTCGTGTCCGACGCCAACCAACTCGAGCACCGTCTCGTCGGAACGGGCAGCCGCTGGCGCGGTCGGGGTCGGCGCGGAGGCCGTCTCGACCATCTCGGTGTTGTCTGCGGCGCCACCGTTTCCGGTCAGGTTGATCACCCGGTCCGCGGCGTCGGCTTCGCTGTTGTAGTGCGTGATGTGCACCAGCGACATGCTGTGATGCTGAGTCAGACCCGACAGCACCGACATCAACCCCTCGCGGCCGTCCTGGTCGACCATGCTGGTGACTTCGTCGGCGATCAGTAGCGACGGCTCCCGCGCCAGGCCCGCCGCCACCGCCAGGCGCTGCAGTTCGCCGCCGGACAGTCCGCCGGTGTCTCGTTCAGCAAGCCCGTCGAGGCCCACCTCAGCCAGCAGTTGATGCACGTCGATGGTCTTACCGGGCGGCAGTCCCCACACCACGTCGTCGGCGACTCGGGTGCCCAGCACCTGGCTCTCCGGATGCTGCATGACCACCGCGGTGCCGCCGAGTTTGCCGAGGCCGACGGCGCCGGCCCGGTCGACGGTTCCCGCAGTGGGTTCGCGGCCGGCCAGCATCAGCATCAGGGTGGTCTTGCCCGAGCCGTTGGCACCGGTCACCGCGACATGTTCACCCGGCTCGACGCTCAGCGACACCGGACCGAGCGCGTCGTGGTCGGCCTTCGGATAACGGAACCGGACGTCGTGCAGTGTGACCGGCACCGGCGCGATGGCGCCGGAGTCGGTGGACGACTCGAGCTTGTGCACATCCGGAATCCCGAGCAGTCGGGCCAGCACCCGCGACAGCGCCCACCAGCCGATGAACGTGACCATCACGATGGACAGCACCGAGGATCCGAAGAACAGGAACGGCCAGTAGTGCAGCGCGGTGGCGAAGTCGTGTTTGAGCCGTTCGGCGGCGGGTTCCATATTCGGGATGCGGGTGATCACCGCGGCGAGCCCGTCGATATTGGCGGTCACCGCGTCGAACATCAGATGACGCAGCCGAGACAGGATCGCCAGCGCCGTCACCGTCGCGAGGCCGAACAGGGCGCCCGCGACGACAGCGGCGGCCAGCACCGTCAGCAGGCCCCGGCCGCGACGCTTGACCGTGCCGGTCAGCCCGCCGATGTAGGCGCAGTTCACCACGGTCATGAAACCGCCCATGCCTGCGATCAGAAAGGCGATGACCGCGCCTGCGACCGTCGCCGCGATCAAAACCCGCAGCCGGTACCGGTATGCGAGCAAACCCATCGGCACGGTGCCCAGCAACGACACACCGGCGGCGAATGGCACGACGACGGCAATGATCGCGGTGGCCGCGCACAACGCCGCCATCACCGAGGCCTGCGCGAGTTCGACCGGTTGAAGCGAGCCGGCCCGGCGCGGGGCACTCGGCTCGGTTACGGTCATTTCTCGATTCTGCCAGCCGCCCGCGCAGACCCCTGAATCCGGCGCTGTGAGCGGCGACACGGACGGCAACGTTGAATCGCATAGTAAACCTATGTAATCTCGAAGGCATGTCCTCGACGCTCGGAGCCGATCTGCTGTCCGTGGTGGCCAGGATCAACCGACTGGCCACCCAACGGGTTCGCCTCCCGCTGGGGTACGCCCAAGCGCGGCTGCTGTCGACGATCGAGGATCAGGGCGCGACCCGGATATCGGACCTGGCCGCGCTCGACCACTGCTCGCAGCCGACGATGACCACCCAGGTCCGCCGGCTCGAAGACGCGGGCCTGGTCTCGCGCACCGTCGATCCCGGCGATGCGCGGGCGGTGCTCATCCGGATCACGCCGAAGGGCGTCGACACGCTCCGGCAGGTACGTCTCGACCGCGGTGCGGCCATCGATCCGTACCTCGAGCGGCTCGATGCCGCCGAACGGCAAACGCTCACCGACGCTGTGCGGGTGATGTGTGGCCTACTCGAGGATGCGGCCGCCCCGACCCCAACGAAGAAATAACGGAAAAGCGGAAAAGGAGTAGCTGCACCTCATGTGGCGCCAACCCAAGGCTGTTTGGGCCGTTGCCTTCGCGTCCGTCGTGGCGTTCATGGGCATCGGTCTGGTCGACCCCATCCTCAAGCCGATCGCCGACAACCTGAACGCCTCGCCATCACAGGTGTCGCTGTTGTTCACCAGCTACATGGCGGTGATGGGCGTCGCCATGCTCATCACCGGGGTGGTGGCCAGCCGCATCGGCCCGAAACACACGCTGCTGATCGGCCTGGTGATCATCATCGCGGGCGCCGGGCTGGCAGGCCTGTCCGACACCGTGCTGGAAATCGTTGGCTGGCGTGCGCTTTGGGGCCTGGGCAACGCGCTGTTCATCGCCACCGCGCTGGCCACCATCGTCGGATCCGCGCGTGGCTCCGTCGCTCAGGCGATCATCCTTTACGAGGCCGCGCTCGGCCTCGGCATCGCGGTGGGGCCGTTGGTCGGCGGCGTCCTCGGCTCCATCTCCTGGCGCGGCCCGTTCTTCGGGGTATCGGTGTTGATGGCCCTCGCGTTGATCGTCACCGCGTTCCTGCTGCCGTCCACACCGCGCGCGCAGCGCGCCACCACGCTGGCCGATCCGTTCCGCGCACTGCGGCATCGGGGCCTGCTCGGCGTCGCAATCACCGCGCTGCTGTACAACTTCGGCTTCTTCACGCTGCTGGCGTTCACGCCGTTCCCGCTCGACATGGGCGCGCACGAGATCGGGCTGATCTTCTTCGGCTGGGGTCTTGCACTGGCGTTCACGTCGGTGGTCGTCGCGCCTCGCTTGCAACATCGCTTCGGCACTGTGCCGACGCTGGTCGTCAACCTGCTCGCGATGACCGCGACACTGGCCGTGATGGCGGTGGGCACCGACAACAAGGCCGTGCTGGCGACCTGTGTGGTGGTCGCGGGTCTGTTCATCGGCATCAACAACACGCTGATCACCGAGACCGTGATGAAGGCAGCGCCGGTCGAACGCGGGGTGGCTTCGGCCGCCTACAGTTTCGTCCGGTTCGCCGGCGCCGCACTGGCGCCGTGGCTGGCCGGTGTGCTCGGCGAGCGGGTCAGTGCGCATCTGCCGTTCTGGGTCGGCGCCGCAGCCGTGTTGGTGGGTGCGGGCGTGCTGTTCGCGTCCCGACGGCACCTGGCAGGCATAGACGTCGAGGAGTCGCAGATCGACGAGACGGTCGAGCAGGCAGAGGCCATCACGATCGGCAGCGACAGCTGACTCAGACGACCGTTCCGACGAGATGCCCGACTAGGTACGTCGCGGCGATCGCCACCATGCCGAACACCAACTGACGCAACGACGCAAACCACAGCGCCTTCTTGGTGAACCGGGCCGCAACGCCCCCGGCGACCAGCAATCCGATGCCGCCGAACAGCAGACCGAGCCACAGTGCTTGGAAGCCGAGGAAGTACGGGATCAGCGGCACGATGGCGCCGATCGCGAACGTGACGAAACTGGAGCCTGCCGCGACCCATGGCGACGGCTTTTCGTCGGGGTGGACGCCCAGTTCCTGTGCCACATGCACGTTCAACGCGCGCGTCTCGTCGCGGTGAATCTCCTCGGACGCCTTCTCCGCGGTTTCCGGACTCATGCCCATCTCGACGAGCATCCAGACCAGTTCGGTCTCTTCGGCCTCTGGGTGCTTGCTCAGCGCGCGACGCTCCATCCGTACCTCGGCGTCGAGTTGCTCGTTGGCGGTGGTGACGGAGGTGTACTCGCCAAGTGCCATGGAGAACGCGCCGGCGACCAGGCCGGCGAAACCACTGATGACCACGGCGTGCGCATCGGCCGCCGCGCCCACACCGGCGATCAGGGCGGTGTTGCTCACCAGCCCGTCCATCGCGCCGAACGTCGCGGCGCGCAACCACCCGCCCGACACATCCGAGTGTCGGTGGTGCGGAACGTGCGGCATGCCGGTCGGCGATACCGGCGCCTCGTTGGAGTCCGTCATGGGAACGATTCAACGCCACCAGGTTTGCGCAGGTCTAGCTAGGTTTGCCTAGGTTTCTCACATCACAGTTTGCCCAGGGGCCCGAGGGGCTACCGTCTGAATATGACCACCACTGCGGAGCATCTACGCAACACGCTGGACGGCCGTTGGCGCGATGTGAAGAACAGAATGCGCGAAGAACTCGCCAACGAGGTGTTCCGACCGCACTACACACCCAACACCGTCATCGCGCGCACCAAGGCGATGGAGCAGATGAAGATCATGGCGGCCCACGGCGCCGCCGAAGACGGATTCAAGAAGGAGCACGGCGGCAACGGTGACGTCGCGGCCGCCGTCACCCGGATCGAGATGCTGGCGATGTCGGACCTGTCGCTGATGGTCAAGGCCGGCGTGCAGTGGGGCCTGTTCGGCGGGGCCATCGAGAACCTCGGCACCGAGCGCCACCACGAGGCGTACGTACCGCGGATCATCAACCTCGACCTGCTCGGCTGCTTCGCCATGACCGAGACCGGTCACGGCAGCGATGTGCAGTCGCTGGAGACGACGGCCACCTATGACCCGTCCACGCAGGAGTTCGTCATCGACTCCCCCACCCCGTCCGCACGCAAGGATTACATCGGTGGTGCCGCCGAGACGGCAACCGTGGCAGCGGTATTCGCGCAATTGATCACGCCCGACGGCGAACGCCACGGCGTGCACTGCTTCGTGGTGCCGATCCGCGACGAGGAAGGCAACGACCTGCCGGGTGTGACGACCGGGGACTGCCACTACAAGGGCGGGTTGCCGGGTGTGGACAACGGCCGCATCCAGTTCGACCACGTGCGCATCCCTCGGGAGAATTTGCTGAACAAGTATGCCGACGTGGCGCAGGACGGCACCTACAGTTCACCGATCGAGAACCCCAACCGCCGCTTCTTCACGATGCTGGGCACACTGATCCGCGGCCGCGTCACGGTCGGTGGCAGCGCCGGTGCGGCAGCGCGGGTCGCGCTCGACATCGCGACCCGATACGCGTTGCAGCGCAGGCAGTTCCAGGCACCCGGCGATGACAACGAGGTGCTGCTGATGGACTACCTCGTGCATCAGCGCCGGCTGTTCCCGCTCATCGCGAAGTCGTACGCGCTGCAGTTCGCGCAGAACGAATTGGTGGCCAAGACGCACGAATTGCAGACCGCCGACGACCCCGATCGCGAGGAGCAACGCGAACTGGAGTCACGCGCCGCCGGGTTGAAGGCCGCCAACACCTGGCACGCCACCCGGGCCATCCAGGAAGCCCGCGAAGCATGCGGCGGCGCAGGGTATCTCGCCGAGAACCGGCTCATCGCACTCAAGGCCGACTCTGATGTGTTCACCACGTTCGAAGGCGACAACCACGTGCTCACCCAGTTGGTGGCCAAGGAACTGCTGACCGCCTACGCCGACGACATCAAGGGCATGAGCCCTGTGGAGTGGGTCCGCTTCGCCGCCAACTTCGCGGGCGAACGGGTGCTCAAACGCACTGCGGCAGAGACGATCATGCAGCGAATCCTCGACACGCGGCAGGACAACGAGGAAGAAGGCAGCCTGTTCAACCGCGGCACCCAGGTCAAGATGTTCGAAGACCGCGAGGAGTACATGATCGCGACGGTCGCGCGCCGGCTTCGGGGCAAGTCCAAGGAGATGAGCGAATTCGACGCGTTCAACGCGGTGCAGGACCACGTCCTTCACGCCGCATCGGCACACATCGACCGGATCATCCTCGAGGCGTTCGTCGCAGGCATCGAATCATGTGAGGACGAAGAGGCCCGCAAGATCCTCGATATGGTGTGCGACCTGTATGCCTTGTCGGTGATCGAGGACGACAAGGCCTGGTTCATCGAGCACCAGTTCCTGTCGACCGAACGCGCGAAGGCTGTCACCCGCGGCATCAACGAACGCTGCCGCACCCTGCGGCCGTACGCGGAAGTGCTCGTCGACGGCTTCGGCATTCCCGAGCAGTTGCGCTACGCCGAGATGCTGCATCCCGAGAACATCGCCGGCACGTAAACATGTCGGTGGCGGGTGGCTATTGAGCGGGAATCGGGTCGAGCGCCTTGAGTTTTCCGTCTTGGACCTTGAAGCGAACCGTGGCGGCACCGCTCGGACAGCAGGCGGGGTCCTGGCCTTGCCGCCATTTGTATTGCACCGCCGCAATGTCGCCATCCGAGGCGCTGATAGTGACGTAGGGCCGCGGATCCGGGGTCGCGGTGCCCAGCGGTGTCTTGCGGTCGAAGAACAACACCTGTCCGGGGCTGTCTGACGCATCGCCCGATGTGACGGCAACCCAGTGCAGGCTGCAGTCGTCGGTGTGCCCTCTGACGACCTCGATCCATGGCGCCGCGGGCAGCTTGGCGATCTCGGCCGACACCGTATCGTCGGTGGGCCCGTCGGCCGGAGTGCAACCGGGCGTAGTGGTTGGTGACGACGACTGCTGGTCGGCCCCACAACCGGCGATGAACAGGCAGGCTAAGAAAACGGCGATCAGCCGGGAGGGTCGCATGGCCACAACCATACGGTGGGCCATGCGACGGCTGTCTGCCGGCCCAAAAAGCTTGCGTGACGCGGTTATCCAGTGGCGAGCTGCTTCTTGCCGTAGACCCGCTCCAGGAGCGCGGTGTCGCCGTGTACTTCCATCCGGACTGTCTTGCCGTCACGGATTGTCATCACGTCGGCGTCCTCGCCGGATTGGCCCTCAGCCGTTACGTCAGTGATGGCTACGACGACGTCGTCTTCGGCGATGAGCCTCTTGACCGTTACGGTCGGCGCCTTTTCGGCCAACCGCTGCATGTGCTCCATCACTTCGGTTTTGCCGTGGAAGGTGCCGCTGACCGTGCTGTCGCCCGGTTGCACCCACTCGATGTCATCGTCGAACAGATCCATCAACGTTTGCATGTCGCCTGCGGCAAAGGCATCGTAACCACGCTGGACGAGTTCTTTGTTTTCTTGCGCTGACATTCAGTTCCCCCTTTGTGCGTGCTATTACGTCGGCCGCGACACGCGTGGCCGGTTCGGGAACCGCGAAGTGCAGCACCCGGATCAGTCGAACCGTTCGCCGCCGCATCGATTATCGCCCCGCGATGATCAACGACGAAAGCATTCAGGCACAAATGCATTGACGCCGTTGACCACGCAAGCACATCGCGCCACGCCCTAACCCGGCGGGTAGCAAATCCTTCCTCGTCGGAAGTGAAATCTGGCTTGCCGGGGATTACGAAACCACCTGTGCGATCGCGACTATTGACGACTACCAGCCGCCCAACCCGGGTGACGCAATCACACCTCAGGAGAAGAAATGACCAACAGTATCGCGGGTTCGAGCCGGTTGCGGCGCACCGTCCCTTCAATTCTCATCGCTACGGCCGCATTCGGGGCCATCGCTGGCGCGTCCGTCGAGGCCGCCGGCATCGCCTCGGCGCGGCCGAATCAATGTGAAGACGGACAGTGCCCTCCACCGCATCCGCCGAATGAATCGACGCATCCTGCTGGGTCGACGCCTAACGTGCCATCGGGGCCGTCGATCAACCCGCCAGCCCCGACCCAATGGTTTGTCTGCGACGGCATGTTCGACATCAGTCCCTGCTTCGGTGGTCGCATATAGGTAGGGATCCGACGACGACGGCCAAATGAGAAATCGTGGCTCCCCCGGCTGGACTCGAACCAGCAACCCTTCGGTTAACAGCCGAATGCTCTGCCAATTGAGCTACAGGGGACTGCGTGCCTCGCGCGGACTGCGCCGCGAACCAAGACTGTAGCGTACCCGCGGGTCGGGCCGCCAATACGATCCCGGCCCGGCCATACACAGCCAAGTGAGGCAGGATGGACGCAATGCACCGTCGACCGGGAGGGGCCCTGTGATCCGGTATCTCGTCGTATTGGCTGTCGGCTATGTATTGGGTTCGAAAGCGGGCCGTCGCCGTTATGAGCAGATCACCGGAACCTACAAAGCGGTCACCGAGAGCCCGGCCGCCAAGGCCGTGATCGACGCGGGACGCCGAAAGATCGCGTACCGGGTGTCGCCCGATCCGACAATGGTCAAGCTGACGCCCATCGACTCCCAGACCGACGTGTTGCAGCCGGAGGCGATGGCCAAGAAGGACGGCTAGCTAGCCGATCGGCTGCGTCCAGGTCTGCGACGGCAGCAGCGGCCCTGTGCTGAACCCGATGCCCCCCCCAGGGTTGCTTCCGGCGTTCGGGCCGTAAATCCCCCAGTCCGGCGTACCGGCGAAAACCGGCTGGCCGTTGGAGTACGACAGGCACTTGCCGTCCTCTTTGTTGCCGAACCACGCCAGGCAGGGCGGGGACGCGGTGACCTGCGTGCTGTCGGAGCTCTCGGAGGTCACTGTCGCGGCACAGAGCGGAACGGCCACCGCCGCGGCCACGAAAGCACCCGCGATCAGCCGGTTAAGGTTTGACACAAGCCATCCTCTCCACACAGTCCCCGACAGCCCATCCACCATAACCTGCTTAGCGTGTTCACGCAGTAAGGTCGTCGCCGCTGGCCTGTTCGAGCAGGCTGCGCCGATAGGCCTCCATCGCGACCAGATCACCGAACAGGGCGTGGTACTCGTCGCCCTGCTCGACCGGCGACATCCGCTGCAATTTGGACTTGACCTCGGCGATCTGACGCCCGACCCACACTTCCTGCAGCCGGGCCAGCACCCCGCCGATATACCGCGGCAGTTTCTCGTCGTCATCCACATTGATGGACTCGACGCCCAGCTCGTTGACCAGGCTCGCGCCCGCGGGCGTCGCCGTCTGCTCGCGCACCGCCTCGATCCACTGCGCGCCGGCCAGGCCCGCCGAGGCCCCGCCCGCCGCCTCGATGGCCGTGCGGACCGCCGTGTAGCCGGGATGGGTGAAGCTGTCCACCGTCAGCGAGTCGAAGACCGGTCCCGCCATCGCGGGGTATTGCAACGCGGATTTGAGGGCCTCGCGCTGTGGCCACAGCGTGGGATCGGCCGGATCCGGCCGCGTGGTGGCCGCGCTCTGGGTGCGAGGCTCGCGCGGCTGCGACACCTCGGCGCGACGCCTGCCCTTGGCAGGCATGCCGCGCTTCTGCGCCTCTTCGCGGACTCGGCCGATCACCTGAGCCTCGTTCGCCCAGCCGACCCATCCGGCCAACCGGCGGGCGTACTCGTCGCGCAGCATGCCGTCTTTGATCCGCGCCACCATCGGCACGCATTGCCGCAACGCGTTGACCCGACCCTCGGCGCTGTCGAGATCGTGTTCGGCGAGCGCGGTGCGGACCGCGAACTCGAACAACGGCGTCCGCCGCGCCACCAGGTCCCGAAGCGCGCCGTCCCCGGACTTCAACCGCAGATCGCACGGGTCCATCCCGTCGTCGGCCACCGCGACGAACGACTGACCGGCGAGGTTTTGTTCACCCTCGAATGCCTTGACCGCCGCGGCGCGCCCGGCGGCATCGCCGTCGAACACGTAGATCAGTTCGCCGCGAAAGAAGTTGTCGTCCATCATGAGTCGGCGCAGCATCGACAGGTGTTCGTCGCCGAACGCGGTGCCGCACGAAGCCACCGCGGTGGTGACCCCGGCCAGGTGCATAGCCATCACATCGGTGTAGCCCTCCACCACCACGGCCTGATGTCCTTTAGCAATGTCACGTTTGGCCAGGTCGAGTCCGAACAGCACCGACGACTTCTTGTAAAGCACCGTCTCCGGGGTGTTGATGTACTTGGCTTCCATCGTGTCGTCGTCGAAGATGCGTCGCGCACCGAAACCGATGACCTCACTGCTGCTCGCCCTGATCGGCCAGAGCAGGCGACGGTGGAAGCGGTCCATCGGCCCGCGCCGGCCTTCCCGCGACAACCCCGCAGCTTCGAGTTCCTTGAACTCGAATCCCTTGCGCAGCAGGTGTTTTGTCAGCGAGTCCCAGCCCGACGGGGCGAAGCCACAACCGAAATGGACCGCTGCCTGCATGTCGAAGTTGCGGTCGAGCAGATACTGCCGCGCGGGCGCGGCTTCGTCGGAATGCAGCGCCTCGGCGTAGAACTCCTGCGCGGCGGCGTTGGCGGCAAGCAGCCTGCTGCGGCTGCCGCGGTCGCGCTGCACCTTCGTCGCCGATCCGCCCGTGTAGGTGACGGTGTAGCCGACCCGGTCGGCGAGCAGTTCCACGGCCTCCACGAAGCTGACGTGTTCGATCTTCTGGACGAATGCGTAGACGTCGCCCCCCTCGCCGCAGCCGAAGCAGTGGAAGTGCCCGTGATTGGGTCGGACGTGAAACGACGGCGACTTCTCGTCGTGGAACGGACACAGCCCTTTCAGCGAATCCGCGCCGGCGCGCCGCAACTGCACGTAGTCGCCCACGACGTCCTCGATGCGGATGCGTTCACGAATGGCGGCGATATCGCGATCAGGAATCCGGCCGGCCACCGGCTCAGTCTAGAGCGGGCTCGAGGCGCTCCAATCGGCCTTCCGTGAACGACGCGACCTGGTCGATGATCACCCGCAGCCGCGCGCCGTCGTCGTCGGCGTCGTTGAAGGCCGGCACGAAGATCGGGTCGAGCGTGGCCGGTGCGCCGGCAAGCACCCACCTCGCGACGCGATGGATCCGCTCTCGCTGCCTGGCCTGCAATTCGAGGTGGCGCGGATCGGACATGATGAACTGCAGGGCCAGGATCTTGAGCACCGTGACCTCGGCGCGCACCAGATCGGGCACCCGCAACTCGGCCTGGTAGCGCACCAACGGACCCGGCCCGTAGTCCCGACGGGTTGCGGCGATGGCGGCGGATGCGAACCGGCCGACGAGCTCGCTGGTCACCCGTTTCAGGGCGACCGACGCCGCGAGCGTGCCGTCGTATTTTCCGACGACCGAGACGATCGGCAGCGCCGACAGTCGCTCGGCCGCGGCCACCAGATCCTCGGCCCGCAGGCCCGCCCCCATCCCGTGCGATTCGCCGAGACGCCCAAGCACCGCGGCCGCGTCGTCGTCGGACAGCACCCTCATGTCGATGCGGCCCGAAACCACGCCGTCCTCCACGTCGTGCACCGAGTAGGCCACGTCGTCGGCCCAATCCATCACCTGGGCTTCCAGGCATGGCCTGCCCTCGGGGCTCCCCGACCGCACCCAGTCGGCCGCGGCGCCGTCGTCGCTGTAGAAGCCGAACTTGCCCTTGTCGTTGCCGCGGCGCCACGGGTACTTGGTCACCGCATCGAGCCCGGCTCGTGTCAGGTTCAGACCAGCGCTGCGGCCTTGCGAGTCAAGGACTTTCGGCTCAAGCCGGGTCAGGATGCGGAAGTTCTGCGCATTGCCTTCGAAGCCGCCGTGCTCGGCCGCGAGTTCGTCGAGGGCGCGTTCGCCGTTGTGGCCGTAGGGCGGATGGCCGATGTCGTGGGCCAGCCCGGCCATGTCGACGAGGTCGGGGTCGCAGCCGAGCCCGATGGCCATGCCGCGACCGATCTGCGCCACCTCCAGCGAGTGGGTCAACCTGGTACGCGGTGTCTCGCTCTGCCTCGGCCCGACGACCTGGGTCTTGTCAGCCAGCCGACGCAACGCCGCGCTGTGCAGCACGCGGGCCCGGTCGCGCGCGAAGTCGGTGCGGTGTTCGGCGTCGGTGCCGGGGAGCGCGGCACCCTTCGGCGGTTCGACCACCAGACGCTCGCGGTCGAACTCGCCGTACGGATCTCCATTCGCAGTCACCGACGGATAGTCTGCCAGTACTACATTGACGACCATGCGCATCGCCCGTTTGCTCGGCCTCGTCGTCGCGGCCATGATCCTCGGCGCTTTGCTGGCGCCCACGGCAAGCGGTCAGCCGCCGTTTCGGCTGCCCAGTTATGTGAACGACAGCGCGAATGCGCTCAGCGGTTCGGAATTCAGCGACGTGCAACAGGCGGTCGACAAGCTGTACAACGAGAAGCGCATCCGGCTGTGGGTGGTCTACGTCGACGCGTTCTCCGGGCAGGACGCCGTCAGTTGGACCGATGCCACCATCCGCGCCAGCGGCATCAACGCCGACGACGACGCGGTGCTCGCCGTGGCGACCGTCGACCGTGCGTATGCGTTCCATGTGCCGTCCAGCTTCAGCCGCAGCACGGCCGACGAGCTGCGCCGTAATCAGATCGAACCCGCTCTGCGCCAGGGAGATTGGGGCGCTGCGGCGATTGCGGCGGCGCAGAGTCTCGGTCCCCCGGCGTCGGCGGACATCTCCTGGTTCGGCTTTTTGGTGGCACTGGCGGTGTTGGCGCTTGCGGTTGTGGTCGTGTGGCTGTGGCTTCGGCGTCGCAAACGCAAGCGCCGAGAAGCCGAGTTCGCCGCAGCGCGACGGGTCGATCCCACCGACCCGAGCGCCCTGGCCGCCGTCCCACTCGATGCCCTCGACGAGCTGTCCAAGTCGATCGTCGTCGACGTCGACAACGCCGTGCGCACCAGTGACAACGAATTGGGTTTGGCAGTCGAGGAATTCGGGCGCGCGGAGACGGCACCTTTCCAGACCGCGGTCACCAACGCCAAGACCACTCTGGCTCAGGCGTTCAACGTGCGACAGATTCTCGACGATGCCGTTCCCGAGTCCGCGCAGCAGCGACGCGACCTGTTGACCCGGGTCATCGTCGCGGCGGCCAAGGCGGACCGTGAACTCGACGCCCGCCGCGAGTCGTTCGAGCAATTGCGCGACCTGGTGATCAACGCGCCGTCGCGGCTCGACACGCTGACCCAGCAGATGGTCGACGTGACCGCCCGGATCGGCCCGTCGGAGCAGGCACTCGCAACGCTGCACAACCAGTTCTCCGATACCGCGCTGGCGTCGGTGGCGGGAAATGTCGAAACCGCCAAGCAGCGGCTGGAATTCGCCGACCAGAACATCACCAATGCCCGCACGCTGGTGGCGCGTCCCGTCGGTCGGCAGACCGGCCTCGTCGACTCCATCCGGGCGGCCGAGTCGGCGCTGGGCCAGGCCCGCACATTGCTCGATGCCATCGACAGCGCGGGCACCGATATCACCCGCGCGGTGGCCAACCTCCCAGCTGTCGTCACCGACATCCAGAACGGAATCGACCAAGCGGGAACGATCCTCGTCCAGGAGAAGACCACACATGCGGCCGAGCTGAGCGCTGCCCGCGATGCCGCGGTCACCGCGGTCGCCGAGGCGCAGCGCACGGGCGGCGCAGATCCGTTGGGCGCGTTCACCAAGCTGACACAGGCCGACGCCGAACTGGACCGCCTGCTGGCCAACATCGCCGAGGAACGCGAGGCCACCGAGCGGCTCAGCCGCGCGTTCGACCAAGCGCTGTTCATCGCGCAATCCCGGGTCCGCGGGGTCTCCGATTACATCGACACCCGGCGCGGCAGCATCGGACCCGAGGCACGTACCCGGCTCGCCGAGGCGGTGCGGCAACTACAGGCCGCCCAAGACAAGAGGTCCGTCAACCTGAATGAGGCCATCGCCAACGCGAACGGCGCCTCGGTGCTCGCGGCGCAGGCGCAGGACCTCGCCAACGCCGATGTGCGTGCCGCGCAACGCTCCTACACCGGGCAGTACGGCCAGACCAGCGGTTCGAACATGGGCGCCGTCCTCGGCGGCATCATCATCGGCAACATCCTGTCCGGTGCGCTGCGCGGCGGCATCGGCGGCAGCATGGGTGGTGGCTGGAGTTCGACGTCGTTCGGCGGGTCGTCGGGGTCCTCAGGTGGCGGCTACACGGCGGGCGGGCGCTTCTGACTACTTCCAGGCGAACACGGGTTGTTCGAGGCCTGCGACCGGATCGTCGCGACCTTCCAAACACAGCCATCGCAGTTGCAGCAGCACCGCACCGGTCGGCGCATGAATCAGGTCATTTCCCAATGGGATCTGCACGACGGGCCGCGTGCTCTCCGGAATCGTGATGAACCGCGGCGAGTCCTCACGCTGCAGTTGGTGTAGTCCCACTCGGTAGACCGCCGCCACCTCGTCGGGGGCGGGCCGAAGGTCGAGTCGGCCGCCGCCCCACACCACCACCGGCGTGATCACATAGCCCGACCGCGTCGGGTAGTCGTCGAGCAGGCCCAGCACCGCCGACTCGGGCAGCCCGACACCCACCTCCTCCTCGAGTTCCCGCAGCGCGGCTTCGACCGCGGATTCGCCGGGGTCCACGCGACCGCCCGGCAGCGCCCACTGCGCGGAATGAGAGTTGAGCCGAATCGCTCGACGGCACAGAAGGAACGCCGCCCCGCCGGACACGTCGACCATCCGCCCGTCGAGGCCCGCCTCCATGAGCAGATCCGCGATGAAGTCGGCGGCTCCGACCGGATCGACCCGGTCCTCACCCACCTCCGAATCGACGAGGACGATGGCGACGGCCGCGTGCCGCTTGGTCGGGTCGGTCACGGTGCGCCGGTCGTGTGCTGTCAGGCGTGCCCGGATCAGGTGCCGCAGCGCTTCGTCGTAGGGGATCGTCACCCCTTGACCATAGGGAGGCGGCAAACGGCTCGTCGATCTAGCTATCACCCGTGAGCAGGTGCTCAGGCTACAGCCCCGGATATGCCGCTACTGAATTCGTCGCCTAGCAACATCCACCGGGTCCGCAGCAACGCTGCCCAACGGCGAAGATTCGTTAAATGTCCAGCTAGTAACGGCTTCATGAGAGTTCTCTGAACTTCACAATCGGCTACGGAATCCGTACTAGGTTCGCCTGTGATGACAGTCACAGCCCTGCGCACGCACCGTCCGAAGACGGCACCCATCGACGACGCACAACGCTGCGGCAGGGCGACCTTCGCCGTGCGCCATCCGTCATCCACCCGGGCGGCGGTTGCCGTGCTCGGAGACGTCGACGCCGTGAACGCCCGCGAACTCGGGCGCTACATCGAGCGCCAGATCCACTTGTCCAAACAACTCGTCCTCGACCTGCGCGCCGTCGACTTCTTCGGCACCCAGGCCTACACGGCGTTGTACTACATCAGTGTCTACTGCGCGCGCGGCGATGTGGATTGGATCATCGTCGGCAGTGCCGCAGTCCGGCGCCTGCTGTCGATCTGTGATCCCGAGCATCAGTTGCCGCTGGCCGACGACCTTTCCTCGGGGCTGAGCCGACTCGACCGGCTAGCCCACTGCCGCTACGCGATCTAGCAGCCCTTCAGCCGAGCAGCCAGGTAGTCGCTCACCCCATCGAGGGCGACGCGATCCTGCGTCATGGCGTCGCGCTCGCGAATCGTCACCGCCTGATCCTCGAGAGTGTCGAAGTCGACCGTCACGCAGAACGGCGTGCCGATCTCGTCCTGACGGCGGTAGCGCCTTCCGATCGCCCCCGCGTCGTCGAACTCGACGTTCCAGCACTTGCGGAGTTCGGCGGCGAGATCGCGCGCCTTCGGGGACAGATCGGCGTGCCGGGACAGCGGAAGCACCGCCGCCTTGACCGGCGACAGTCGGGGGTCAAGGCGGAGCACCGTGCGCTTGTCAACGCCGCCCTTGGCATTGGGTGCCGCGTCTTCTGCGTAGGCGTCGACGAGGAATGCCATCAGCGATCGGGTCAGCCCCGCCGCCGGCTCGATCACGTAGGGCACGTAGCGAGTGTCGGTGGCCTGGTCATAGAACGACAGATCCACCCCGGAATGCTTTGTGTGCGTTGACAAGTCGAAGTTCGTCCGGTTGGCGACGCCCTCGAGTTCACCCCACGGGTTGCCCTGGAAGCCGAACTTGTACTCGATGTCGACCGTGCGGTCGGAGTAATGCGACAGCTTGTCCTTCGGATGCTCGTACAACCGCAGGTTATCGGCGTCGATGCCCAGGTCGATGTACCACTGCAGCCGGGTGTCGATCCAGTACTGATGCCATTCCGGCGCGGAGTCCGGTTCGACGAAGAACTCCATCTCCATCTGCTCGAACTCGCGGGTGCGGAAGATGAAATTGCCGGGGGTGATTTCGTTGCGGAAGCTCTTGCCGATCTGGCCGATGCCGAACGGCGGCTTGCGCCGCGCAGTGGTGACCACATTGGCGAAGTTGACGAAGATGCCCTGCGCGGTCTCGGGCCGCAGGTAGTGCAGACCTTCTTCGGTCTCGATCGGACCGAGGTAGGTCTTCAGCATCATGTTGAAGTCGCGCGGCTCGGTCCACTGCCCCTTGGTGCCGCAGTCCGGGCAGACGATCTCCGACATCGGAACCGACTCCGGATCATCGAGGTTCTTCTTCGCGGCGTAGGCCTCCTGCATGTGGTCCTGCCGATGGCGCTTGTGGCAGTTCAGGCATTCGACCAGCGGGTCGTTGAACACCTCGACGTGACCGGAGGCCACCCACACCTCGCGCGGCAGGATGATCGCGCTGTCGAGGCCCACGACGTCGTCGCGGCCGGTGACCACGGACCGCCACCACTGGCGCTTGATGTTCTCCTTGAGCTCGACGCCCAAAGGGCCGTAGTCCCAAGCAGACTTGGTCCCGCCGTAGATCTCGCCGGATTGGTAGACGAGGCCACGACGCTTGGCCAGGTTGGCGATGGTGTCGATGATCGACGAAGACTGAGCCACGGCCAACAACCTTAGCGACCGGTCCGTCCTCGTTGACATGCGCGGTCGCGCATGTATTCTGACGGCATAATGAAAACCGTTTCCACTTTGACCGGTTCGGCGGTGCACGACCACGGCGGCGCACCGCTGCCAGACCTCCCCGCACGCGACGTCCTCGACACCGCAGGCGACCTCTTGCGGGCCTTGGCCGCGCCCGTGCGGATTGCGATAGTCCTGCAACTGCGTGAGTCGGCGCGCTGTGTGCACGAACTGGTCGACGCGCTGGCAGTGCCGCAACCGCTGGTCAGCCAGCACCTGCGGATTCTGAAGTCCGCAGGTGTGGTGGCGGGCGAGCGGTCTGGCCGAGAGGTGATGTATCGGCTGGCGGATCACCATCTGGCCGACATCGTCGTCGCCGCAGTCACGCACGCGGCCGAGGGCAGCCAGTGAGTGCGACCGGGTTGCGGGCCACCCGGCAGCGCGCGGCGATCTCCGCGCTGTTGGAGAAACTCGACGACTTCCGTTCGGCTCAGGAACTGCACGACGAACTGCGCCGCCGCGGCGAAGGCATCGGCCTGACCACCGTCTACCGCACGCTGCAGTCGATGGCGGCCAACGGTCTGGTCGACACGCTGCGCACCGACACCGGCGAGTCTGTCTACCGGCGCTGCTCCGACGATCACCATCACCACCTGGTCTGCCGTGCCTGCGGTTCGACGGTCGAGATCCAGGGCGGCAACGTCGAGGCGTGGGCGAGCGAAGTGGCGCGCGAGCACGGCTTCTCCGATGTCAGCCACACCATCGAGATCTTCGGCATCTGCGGTTCCTGCTCCGCCACGTCGCGGTGATCTACGAGGCGTTCAACAGCGCCGGCGTCAGCGTGGTGGTCAGCGACACCGATCTCGACGAGGCCGCACATCAGGGTGGGCCGCTGAGCGCCGAGCTTGCCGATGCCGCCGGACAAGCCCGCCGTACCGACCTGGCCGGGCGGCTGCGCAGCAGCCTCGACGGTGCCGAGCGGGCGCGAAAACTGGCCGCCGCCAAGGCACTCCTCGCTCTCGACGACCGCGATGCGGGCCCGCTGCTGGAGTCGCTCGCCGCGTCGGAGGCCGACACCGTCGTCGCGAAGAGTTTCACTGCGGTGGCGACGCGATTGCGCGGATCGCCCGCCGCACTGGAAGTCTTCGAAGATCCCGCCACCGACCCACAACTGGCCCGGCTGCTGCTGTCCAACTACAACAGCCACCTGCGGCCGAACGGCGATGACATCCGGTTTCTGGTCGCCGCGCTGCGGCACTACCTCACCCGCAGCCTGCCATGGCTGACCCGGCTGCGCCCCGACCTGTGGGACAACGGGGTCTTCCTGATCGTCAATGCGCTGTCCAACGACGGGGCGGTGCGCCTGCTGCGCGGAGACGAGGCCGCGCGGTCGGGGCTACTGCGACTGCTGACGATATTGCCGGAGTACACCGATGACGACGACATCGTCTCCGGGGCAACAGATCTGCGCGCGGCGCTGTCGGACTAGGTCGCGAAACGTACCTATCCGACTAGGTCGCGGCGAATGTCGACGCCCGTGGCAAGCACCAACAGGATCAGCGTGCGCAGCGCCTCGTCCGCCAACCCGGCTCCCGGGAAGTTGTAGCGCAGCAGCACATCGCCGGCCTTCTTCGAATTACCTTTGGCGCCAGCGCTTTTCTCGACCAGCGACACCGTGCCGAGCAGCGTGTTGCGCGCATGCCTTGCGACGGAGTTGCGAACCTTCGCGTCCACCGGCAGATCCCACGCCAAGATCTGAGTCAGCGACACCATGTCCAGACCCTCGGCGATCGTCACCACACGCAGCGAAGCGATGGTGTCCTCATGGCGGACGGTGAGGGCCCCGTCGTCCTCCTGCTGGATCGACAGCACGTCGTCCAGAACGGTCGCCAACCGCTGCTGCAGCGCCATCACGCCCGCCCGAATCTGCGGTTGCGGTTCACGTACTCCTCGCACGCCTCCCACAGGTCGCGGCGGTCGTAGTCGGGCCACAGCTTGTCCTGGAAGACGTATTCGGCGTAGGCGGCCTGCCACAGCAGGAAGTTGCTGGCGCGCTGCTCCCCCGACGTGCGGATGAACAGGTCGACGTCGGGGATGTCGTCGCGATGCAGATGCTTGGCAAACATCGCCTCACTGATCCGGTTCGGGTTGATCTTACCGTCGGCCGCTTCCTGGGCCAGCTCGCGGGCGGCCTCGACGATTTCGGTGCGCCCGCCGTAATTCACGCAGTAATTGATGGTGATGACGTCGTTGCCGACCGTCATCTGCTCGGCGATGTCGAACTCCTTGATGACGCTGCGCCACATCCGCGGGCGTGAGCCGACCCAACGCATGTTGACGCCCATGTCGTTGAGGTTCTCGCGGCGCCTGCGGACCACCTCGCGATTGAAGCCCATCAGGAACCGCACCTCTTCGGTGCTGCGCTTCCAGTTCTCCGTGGAGAACGCGTACACCGTCAGGTGCTTGATCCCGATCTCGATGGCTCCGCAGGTGATGTCGATGAGCACCGCCTCACCCATCTTGTGCCCCTCGGTGCGGTGCAGTCCGCGTTGCGTCGCCCACCGCCCGTTGCCGTCCATCACGACGGCGACGTGGTTGGGCACCTGGTCGGCGGGAATCTGAGGGGCGGCGGCCTTCGAGGTGTGCTGCGGTGGCCGGGCGAACCTGCCGTTGGTATGCGGCGGCAGATCCGGGAACACCACCGGCCACGTCGACTTGTCGGGAAACGTCGGATAGTCGTCAGACGCCGGGGGAAGCTGCGGGTAGGTCTCCTTGCCCCTCTTCAACGCCATGGCTGACATCCTGCCCGAACACCGATACGCGATGCTCAGCGAGTGTGCGATCTACCCGGTAGCCCCGTTCGACCAGCGGCAACGTCCGCAACTGACGTTCCAGATGCCATTGCAGATGCGCGGCCACCAACCCGCTGGCCTGGCTGCGGTATGACGGCGTCGACGCTTGCGCATGCTCCCAGTCGCCGTCGTAGAGCGCAGCCATCAGGTCGAGCACGCCTTGCGGTGGGGTAGCCGACCCCGACGGCCTGCAGTGCACGCACACGCTGCCCCCGGCCGCGACGTGGAACGCCCGATGCGGACCGGGTGTGGCGCAGCGGGCGCATTCGGTCAGCGCAGGCGCCCAGCCCGCAATTCCCATGGCGCGCAACAGATAAGCATCGAGGACCAGTTCGCGGGGGCGGCTGCCGTCGGCCACCGCCCGCAGCGCGGCCACGGTGAGTCGGTGCAGCGCGGGCACCGGGGCCCGCTCCTCCCCCGCCAGCCGCTCCGCGGTCTCAAGCACCGCACACGCGCAGGTGTACCGGCCGTAGTCGTTGACGATGTCGGTGGCGAACGCGTCGATGGCCTGCACCTGGGTGACGATGTCGAGGTTGCGACCGGGATGCAACTGAACGTCGATGTGCGCGAACGGCTCCAGCCGCGCCCCGAACTTGCTGCGGGTGCGCCGCACCCCCTTGGCCACCGCGCGCACCAACCCGTTGTCACGGGTGAGCAGCGTGACGATCCGGTCGGCCTCGCCGAGCTTGTGCTGGCGCAGCACCACCGCTCGGTCCCGATACAGCCGCATTAAGAAAGTCTCTCACCGTGCTCTGACAGATGCCGGTTGGCAGCGCCGATATTCTTGTACGTGATGGTCGAATCTCCAGGACGCCACGCCCGATTTCCTACTATCACCACCCAGCTTTACCAGCTTGCCGCAGGCAAGGTGACGTCGGATCAACTGGTACGGCGATCACTTGACGCCATCGACGCCAGCCAGTCGACGCTCAACGCGTTTCGGGTGGTGTTGCATGACAGCGCCCTGGCCGATGCCGCGGCCGCCGACCTCAAACGCGCAGCGGGACAAGAACTTCCGTTGCTGGGCATCCCGATCGCGGTCAAAGACGACGTCGACGTCGCCGGCGTGCCCACCCGGTTCGGCACCCAGGGAGACATCAGGGCGGCAGAGCGGGACTCCGAGGTGGTGCGTCGGTTGCGGGCCGCGGGCGCGGTCATCGTCGGCAAGACCAACACCTGCGAGTTCGGTCAGTGGCCGTTCACCAGCGGACCGGCCTTCGGGCACACCCGCAATCCGTGGTCGAGCGAACACACCCCGGGCGGTTCGTCGGGCGGAAGCGCTGCGGCCGTCGCGGCCGGGTTGGTGCCCGCGGCCATCGGTTCGGACGGCGCGGGCAGCGTGCGGATCCCCGCGGCGTGGACCCACCTGGTCGGCATCAAACCCCAGCGCGGCCGCATCTCGACCTGGCCGCTGGCCGAGGCGTTCAACGGCATCACCGTGAACGGGGTGTTGGCGCGGACGGTGACGGACGCGGCGCTGGTGCTGGACGCCGCGTCCGGCAACGCTCCCGGCGACCTTCACCGGCCCCCGCCGGTGCGGGTGTCCGATTTCGTCGCGCAGGCGCCGGGACCGCTGAAGATCGCGATGTCGACGAAGTTTCCCTACACGGTCTTCAAGGCCAGGCTGCACCCGGAGATCCGAGCCGCCATGGAGACGGTCGCCGGTCAGCTCGAGCAGCTCGGGCACACCGTTGCCGAGGCAGACCCCGACTACAACCTGCAGATGTCGTGGAGCTTCTTGTCGAGGTCGACGGCGGGGTTGCTCGACTGGGTGGATCGCATCGGCCCGAACGTAGAGCTGGACAAGCGCACCTTGGCCAATGTCCGCACCGGCTGGCTGCTCTCGCAGCACAACCTGCGAAAGGCCCGCGCCCGGGAGGCGAAGGCCCAGCGCCGGATCGGGTGGACGTTCAACCTGTTCGACGTGGTGCTGGCGCCGACCACCGCGCTACCGCCGCCGAGGGTCACCGACTTCGACCACCGCGGCGGCCTGTCGACCGACCGCGCGATGATCCGTGCATGCCCGCTGACCTGGCCGTGGAACCTGTTGGGCTGGCCGTCGATCAACGTGCCCGCCGGGTTCACCTACGGCGGCCTGCCGATCGGCGTGCAGCTGATGGGTCCCGCCAACAGTGAGCCGCTGCTGATCTCGTTGGCAGCCGAACTGGAGGCACTCAACGGCTGGGCGATGCGGCAGCCCGACGTGTGGTGGGACGGCAGCCAACCGGCCTCCACACCTCAGCTGGTTCCCGAGCCCAGTTTGGGCAATCTTGTCGCTGACGAGCCGGTTCGCGACGAGGTCGCGTAATCTCCGAACGTGGCACTCATTCGGCGCGCGCTGCCCGTGGCGGCGGTGGTGGTGGCGGCGATTGTAGCCGTCCCTGCGGCGAACGCCGACAACAAGCGGCTCAACGACGGTGTGGTGGCCAACGTCTACACGATCCAGCATCAGGCCGGCTGCACCAATGACGTGAAGATCAACCTGAAGCTGCAGCTGGCCGCCGAGTGGCACGCCAATGACGTGCTGAACAACCGGGCGTTGGACGGTGACATCGGTTCGGACGGGTCGACACCGCAGGACCGCGCCCGCAATGCCGGCTACGTGGGAACTGTCGCGGAGACCGTCGCGATCAACCCCGCACTGGCGATCAGCGGCATCGAGCTCATCAACAACTGGTACTACCGGCCCGACTACATGGCGATCATGTCCAACTGCGCCAACTCTGAGATGGGTGTGTGGTCGGTGAACAGCCTGGACCGCACCGTCGTGGTCGCGGTGTACGGCCAGCCGGCTTAGTCGGTCACAGTTGCTATGGCCCATTTCGACACCAGGGCTGTTGGTATGCAGCTGCTGACCAGATTAACGACCCGGATGTCGATCTCGGCCATAGCACCGGCATCGCCACATCATCAAAGACACTGTCTGGGCTCGCGCTGCACCGAGATCGCAGTCATTGCGAAGAAGTGCGAGTGGACCGCACGATAACTGCAACCTCGCGGTTAAAACCCGAGTCGCCCAAGCTGTTTGGGGTCGCGCTGCCAGTTCTTCGCGATCTTGACGCGCAGGTCGAGATAGACCTTGGTGCCCAGCAGCTTCTCGATCTGCGTGCGCGCGGCGGTGCCGACCTCACGCAGCCGCGCCCCACCCTTGCCGATCACGATGCCCTTCTGGCTCTCGCGTTCGACGAACAGGTTGGCATGCACGTCTATCAGGTCGTCGCGGCCTTCCCGCGGGCTGACCTCTTCGATGACGACGGCCAGCGAGTGCGGCAGCTCGTCGCGGACGCCTTCGAGCGCGGCCTCGCGGATCAGCTCGGCCATCAGCGTCTCCTCGGGCTCGTCGGTCAGCTCGCCGTCCGGGTAGAACGCCGGACCGGGCGGCAGCTGGTTGGCCAGCACGTCGGTCAGCACGTCGAGGTTCTCGCCCGTCGTCGCCGACACAGGGACGATCTCTGCCGTCGGCCCGACGAGCTCGCTGACCGCGATCAGCTGCGCGGCGACCCGATCCTTGGCCACCTTGTCGAGCTTCGTCACGACGGCCACCAGCGTGGTTTTCGGTGCGATCGTGCGAATCTGCTCGAGGATCCATCGATCCCCCGGGCCGATCTTCTCGTCGGCCGGGATACACAGCCCGATGACGTCGACCTCCGAGTAGGTATCCTTCACCAGATCGTTGAGCCGCTGGCCCAGCAGCGTGCGCGGCCGGTGCAGCCCGGGAGTGTCGACCAGAATGATCTGGAAATCCTCGCGATGGACGATCCCGCGAATCGTGTGCCGGGTGGTCTGCGGCCGGTTCGACGTGATCGCCACTTTCGCGCCCACCAGCGCGTTGGTCAGCGTCGACTTTCCGGTGTTCGGCCTGCCGACGAAACAGACGAAGCCGGACCGGAACTCGCTCACGGCGGCGTCCCCTCCGCCGAGTGTGAATGCACTGCGAGCATTCGGGCCATTTGTCGCAGTGGCTTCACGTTGGGCGCCCGCTGGGGTCGGTGACGATGACTGTGGCCTCGGTCGAGAGCTCGCGCACCGCGGCCACGCCGGCATCGTCGGCCGAGCCGCCGACCAACACAGCGGCCTCGAAACCCGTTGCGCCACTGGACACCGCCGCGGCGACGGCCGCCTGCAGCGCGGTCAGCTGCAAAGCGCCGAGTGCGACAGGCGCGCCGGCATAGGTGCGCCCGTCGGCATCGCGGACCGCCGCGCCGCTCGCCGCCTCGGCCCGGCCCATCGCGCCGCGGGCCAGTGTCACCAGCTTGGCGTCCTCGGCGTCGAGCTCACTCATCGCTCACCTCCTCGGTTTCGGTCGGGCTGACCAGGACCGTACCGATCCTGACCCTGCCGCGATGGTCGGGGCCGCCTTCGGCGCGCAACCGCAGCCCGTCCCACGTCACCTCCGCGCCGGGCAGCGGCACGCGGCCCAGTTCCAGCGCCACAAGGCCGCCGACGGTGTCGACGTCGAGGTCCTCGTCGAACTCGATGTCGTACAGTTCGCCGAGGTCTTCGATCGGTAGCCGCGCCGACACTCGAAAGTGGTTGTCGCCCAGATCTTCCACGGGCGCCACCTCATCGGTGTCGTACTCGTCGGCGATCTCGCCGACGATCTCCTCCAGCACGTCCTCGATGGTGACCAGACCGGCGATCGCGCCGTACTCGTCGACCAGTAACGCCATGTGGTTGCGGTCGCGCTGCATCTCGTCGAGTAGCGCGTCGAGCGGCTTGGAATCGGGCACGAACACCGCGGGCCGCATCACGTCGGACACCTTGGTGTCGCGGCCGCCGTTGGTCGAGTAGTACGTCCGCTGAACGAGGTCTTTGAGGTAGACCACGCCGACCACGTCGTCGACGTTCTCGCCGATCACCGGTATCCGGGAGTGGCCGCTGCGCACCGCCAGCGACGTGGCCTGACCCGCGGTCTTGTCGCTTTCGATCCACACCATCTCGGTGCGAGGCACCATCACCTCGCGCGCGGGGGTGTCGCCGAGTTCGAAGACGGACTGGATCATCCGCCGTTCGTCATCGGCCACCACGCCGCGCTGCTGGGCCAGGTCGACCACCTCGCGCAGTTCGATTTCCGACGCGAACGGGCCGTTGCGAAGACCTCGGCCGGGCGTCAGCGCGTTGCCGATCAACACCAGCAGTCGGCTGATGGGGGTGAGCAGCACCGATATCGCCTGCAGCGGAAGCGCGGCCATCAGCGAGATGCTGTAGGCGTTCTGCCGCCCGACGGTTCGCGGGCCGACCCCCATGACCACGAAGCTGACCACCACCATGATGGCTGCGGCGGTGAACAATCCCCAGCCGACTCCGAGCAGACCGTCCAGGTAGGCGACCAGCAATACGGTGGCCGTCACTTCGCATGTGATACGAAGCAGCACAACAAGGTTGATGTATCGCGGTCGTTCGACCATGACTCGGGCCAGCCGAACGGCGCCGGGTCGCTCGTCGCGCACCAGCTCCTCCACCCGGGCCACGGACACGGTGCTGACGGCGGCGTCGATGGCCGCGAACAGGCCGCCGAGACCGATCAGCGCGATGGCGCCGATCAGTGGGCCGACGCCGGTCACGGTTCGTCGCCGTGGATGAAATCGTCGAAGTATCGGGACTTGTCCAGCAGTCGCCGGTCCTTCTCGGACTGGCGGTCCTGGTGGTAAGCCTCGACCTGGTCGGCCACCCACTCCTCGAGCAGTTGGCGCTGCAACGCAAACATCTCTTTTTCCTCGTCCGGCTCGGCGTGGTCGTACCCGAGCAGGTGCAGCACGCCGTGCACGGTCAACAGCGCGAGCTCCTGGCCCAGCGTGTGACCGGCCGTCGTGGCCTGCTGCGCCGCGAACTCCGGGCACAGCACGATGTCGCCGAGCATGGACGGGCCCGGCTCTGGGGCGTCAGGTCTGCCGCCGGGTTCGAGCTCGTCCATCGGAAAGCTCATCACGTCGGTGGGTCCGGGCAGGTCCATCCAGCGCATGTGCAGGTCGGCCATGGCCGCGGTGTCGAGCAGCACCATCGACAGCTCGGCGGCAGGGTTCACCTTCATCTTGCGGATGACGAACCGTGCGACGCTGATCAATTCGTCTTCGGATACGTCGATGCCCGACTCGTTGGACACCTCGATGGTCACGCGCTCACCTTCGCGGTCGTCCGGCTCCGGAAGCCCGTCGTTGCGCCCGGTTCATCAGGGCGGGCTCTTCGGACTTGGCGTAGGCATCGACGATGTCGGACACCAGTCGGTGTCGCACGACGTCGGCGCTGGTGAGTTCGGCGAAGTGGATGTCGTCGATACCGTCGAGAATCCGCATCGCCGCGCGTAGCCCGGAGGCGGCGCCACCCGGCAGGTCAACCTGTGTGATGTCGCCTGTCACAACGATTTTGGAGTTGAACCCGAGGCGGGTCAGGAACATCTTCATCTGCTCGCCGGTGGTGTTCTGCGCCTCGTCGAGGATGATGAACGCATCGCTCAACGTCCTCCCGCGCATGTACGCCAGCGGGGCGACCTCGATGATCCCGGCGTTCATCAGCTTTGGGATCGACTCGGGATCCATCATGTCGTACAGGGCGTCGTACAACGGCCGCAGATACGGGTCGATCTTCTCGCTGAGCGTGCCCGGCAGGAAGCCGAGCCGCTCACCGGCCTCCACCGCGGGGCGGGTGAGGATGATCCTGTTCACCTGTTTGGTCTGTAATGCATTGACCGCCTTGGCCATTGCCAGATATGTCTTGCCGGTGCCCGCGGGCCCGATGCCGAACACGATGGTGTGGTTGTCGATGGCGTCGACGTATCGCTTCTGGTTCAACGTCTTGGGCCGGATGGTCTTGCCGCGCCGCGACAGAATGTCGAGCGTCAGCACCTCGGCGGGCGATTCGTCGCCGGTGCCGGTCAGCATCGCGACAGAGTGTTTCACCGCGTCCGGTGTCAGCCGTTGCCCGCTGGCCACGATCGCGACGAGTTCGGAGATCACCCGCTCGGCAAGCGCGACGTCGGCGGGTTCGCCGGATAGGGTCAGGGCGTTGCCGCGCGCGTGGATGTCGGCGGCGAGGATGTTCTCGAGGGCGCGCAGATTCTCGTCAGCGGAACCCAGCAGGCCCACGACGAGGTCGGGCGGAACATTGATGCTGCTACGAACGGGCGAGTCCGAGTCAGCGTTCGTCTCGCGGGGCGTCACGTGGGGTTTTCTGCCTGCTTTCTGGTTTGTGGCCTGGGGGTTCGCTGTCGAATACCCAGTTTACCGTCCGGCCCCGACCCATCCCAACGGTTCACCAGGGCAGACCCGGCGCGGACATACCTGTATCCGTCGTAGGCCAACAGCACCGCGTGCAGCAGGCCCCACTCGAACGGCAGGTAGTCACGCGCGCGCACCAGTTTCTTCGCTAGGTCCGGCGACTGTTGCCGAAGGATGATCCGGGCGCGCAGGGCGTGGAAGGTGTTCGACGCGATCTTGATCGCGGGGGCGTCGGCCAAGAACGGCGCCGAGTTCGCGATGTTCTCTTCCGTCGTCGTCGAGGCGTCTTCCACCACCACGTTGCCGGGCGGTAGGTGCAGGACACGGACCGCGTAGTCGGCCATCATCTGCGCCTCGGGCGTCTTCGTCCGCACGGCACCGCCGGAGAACACGAACCGAGCGACGCTGGGATCGGTCGAGCGCACTGCGATCCGAACGCGCCAGCGATGCAGTGGCCGAAGCGGGCACCCCAACACCAGGATCGTTTCGCCCACCTCGACGCGACCGGCATCGGAGGCGCCCGCGGGCAGCACCGCCCGTGAGGCCATCCATGTCGCCCATTCGACGACACCCAGCAGCGCCGCGATGACCGCCGCGACGATCCACTTCACGTCCGCCACCGCGTGGTCAGCACGCCCAGCGACCCGAGTGCCACAGCCGCCGCGGTCGAGGTCCGCAGCACCGTCGGCCCCAGTCGGACCACCGTCGCACCCGCTTCGGAAAGCACAGCGAGCTCCTCGTCGGAGACACCGCCCTCGGGCCCCACCATCAGTAGCAGCGAATCCTCCTGTGCCAGCGGCACATCGGTGAGTCTGGCGGTAGCCGACTCGTGCAACACCAACGCCGTGACACCGCTGTCAGCCACTCGCTGCGCCAGTTCCGCCGTCGACACCACGCCGCTGACAGGCGGAATGTATGGGCGCCGGGATTGCCGCGCCGCCGACCTGGCCACCGCCTGCCATCGGCGCAACCCCTTGTCGATCTTCGCCTCGGGTTCCCACCGCGCCACGCATCGCGCCGCCTGCCACGCGACGAAGGCGTCGGCACCGGCCTCGGTAGCCAACTCGATCGCGAGTTCGGAACGGTCCGACTTGGGCAGCGCCTGGACCACGGTCACGCTCGGCGACGCCGGGTCAACCGTCGTTCGGTCGAGCACTTTTGCCGTCAGTCGGCCCTTGCCGACGTCGTCGACGACGCAATGCGCCACGGTGCCTGCGCCGTCACCGAGGTCGAGTTCCTCGCCGCGCCTGATCCGCCGGACGTTGGCGGCATGGAAGCCCTCGTCGCCGTCGACGACCGCGCGATCACCGATTGAGGGCAGCGCGTCGACGTAGAACAGCGGGCGCACGGATGATCAACGGCCAGTGAAGGTTTCGCGCAGCCTGCTGAAGAAGCCGCCGCCCGTCGCTTCGCTCTGCGTTGACCGCACCTCGGCGACGTCGCGGCTGCGCTTCTCCTTGAGTTTGTGCAGCAGTTCGATGTCTTCGTGGTCGAGCCGGGACGGCACCACCACCTCGATGTGGGCATGCAGGTCGCCACGCACCCCTGAACGCAGATGCGGCATGCCGTGCCCGCGCAGTGTCGTCACCGAACCGGGCTGCGTGCCCGCCGCAATCGAGAGCTCGGTCGGGCCGTCGATGATCGCGTCGACGGTGACCGTGGTGCCCAGTGCGGCGTCGACCATCGGCACCGAAATCGTGCAGTGCAGGTCGTCGCCGTCGCGAACGAAGACGTCATGCGGCTTTTCGTGCACCTCGACGTAGAGGTCGCCCGCGGGTCCACCGCCGGGGCCGACCTCACCCTGGGCGGCCAGACGTACCCGCATCCCGTCGCCAACGCCCGCAGGAATCTTGACGCTGATCTCGCGACGCGCCCGCACGCGGCCGTCGCCGCCGCACTGGTGGCATGGATCGGGGATGACCTCGCCGACGCCGCCGCACACCGGGCACGGTCGCGATGTCATCACCTGACCGAGCAGCGAGCGCTGCACCGTCTGGATCTCGCCGCGCCCTCCGCACGTGTCGCAGGCGACCGGCTTCGAGTCGCCGTTGGTGCCCTTGCCCTGGCACATGTCGCACAAGACCGCGGTGTCGACGGTCACCTGCTTTGTCACGCCGGTCGCGCATTCCTCGAGGTCGAGCCGCATCCGCAGCAGCGAGTCCGAGCCCGGGCGCACCCTGCCGATCGGGCCGCGCGACGTCGTCCCGCCACCGAAGAACGCCTCGAACACATCGCCGAGGCCGCCGAAGCCGGCGAAACCGTTGCCCGCGGCGGCCGCGTTCTCCAGCGGGTCGCCGCCGAGATCGACGATGCGCCGCTTCTCCGGATCGCTCAGCACCTCGTAGGCGACGCTGATTTCCTTGAAGCGTGCCTGGGCCTCTTCGTCGGGATTGACATCTGGATGCAGTTCACGGGCGAGCTTCCGATAGGCGCGCTTGACCTCCGAATCGCTCGCCCCCCTGCTCACCCCGAGCAGCCCGTAGTAATCGCGTGCCACGCCTGACCTTTCCAATGCCGGGTTATCGGCTACCTAAGACTTCGCCTATATAGAGAGCAACCGCAGCGACATTAGCGATAGTTCCCGGATAGTCCATCCGCGTGGGTCCGAGAACGCCCATGCCGCCGTACACCTTGCCCGAGCTGCCGTAGGCGGTGGAGACCACCGACGTGCCTGCCATCTGCTCGGCCTCGGTCTCGTGCCCGATCCGCACGGTGACCTTGCCCGCTTCCTGCTGGGCCGCGAGTAGCCGCAGCACCACGACCTGCTCCTCCAGCGCCTCCATCACCGAACGCAGGGAGCCGCCGAAGTCCGCGGTGTTCTGCGCCAGATTGGCGGTGCCGCCGAGCACCAGCCGTTCCTCGCTGTGTTCGACCAGCGTCTCTACCAGCACGGTCGCCGCCCTGCCGACCGCATCGGCCAGCCGGCCGCCGTTGAGCTGTGAAGCCAGATCAGATACCGCGATGGATGCGGCGGCCAACGGTTTGCCCTCCATGGCCTGGCCGAGCCGGTCGCGCAGCTGGGACAGTTCGTGGTCGTCGATGGCGTCGCCGAGTTCGACGATGCGCTGGTCGATGCGACCGGAGTCGGTGATCACCACCAGCAGCAGCCTGGCTGGCGTCAACGCGACCACCTCGAGGCGCCGCACGCTGGACGTGGTCAACGTCGGGTACTGCACGATCGCGACCTGGCGGGTGAGCTGCGACAGTAGCCGCACGGCGCGGCGCAGCACGTCGTCGAGGTCGACCCCCGATTCGAGGAAGGTCAGGATCGCGCGCCGCTCGGAGGTCGACAGGGGCTTCACATCGTCGAGGCGGTCGACGAACTCGCGGTAGCCCTTCTCCGTGGGCACCCGGCCCGAGCTGGTGTGCGGTTGGGTGATGTAGCCCTCGGCCTCGAGGACGGCCATGTCGTTGCGGACGGTGGCGCTGGAGACGCCCAGGTTGTGCCGTTCGACAAGCGTTTTCGACCCGATCGGCTCCTTGGTGGCTACGAAGTCGGCGACGATGGCGCGCAGCACCTCGAAGCGGCGGTCCTCGGCGCTGCCCAATTGGTCACCTCCCTTTCGCAACGAGTCACCGCCCATTTTACGGGCATCAACTGGGCGGATAGCGCTCGAGCGGGTGTTCGCGTTGCCGACGGGCTAGCCTTTGCGATGTGAGGCCGCCGGCTCAGGGATCACTTCGATGATCTTCAAGGGAGTGCGCGAGGGCAAGCCGTACCCCGAGCACGGTCTGTCCCAACGGCAATGGGCGCAGATTCCGCCGCGACAACTTCGCCTCGACGAGTTGGTCACGACCACCACGGTGCTGGCGCTGGACCGCTTGCTCTCGGAGGACTCGACGTTCTACGGCGATCTGTTTCCGCACGCTGTCCGCTGGAAGGGCATCGTCTACCTGGAGGACGGTCTGCACCGCGCGGTGCGGGCCGCGCTGCGGAACAGAACCGTGCTACACGCCCGCGTGTTCGACATGGACACGCCGCTTGCACAGCAGACCTGACAGCACCGCGGCGCTGAACAGCTGCCAGGCCAGGATCGAGTAGACCGGCACCCGCTCGACGATGCCCACGGGCGCATATCTGTAGGTCCACACGTTGTAGTTGGCCAGCATCAGCCACGCGATGAGGCCCGCCGCCGCGAACACCAGTGAGACGGCGCGGTACCACCAGGGAGCGTCGACCGCGCGGGCGACCACCTTGGACCCGAACACGATGGCGAGGTTGCCCGCGATGAACACCAGCAGGGCGCCGATCATGTGCAGTTGCATTCCCTGGCCTTCAGCCAGCGGCGACCCGCCGTGCACCGTCGCGACCAGGAAGTAGCCGATGGACGCGGCCGCGGTGAAGAATCCGAAGAACACGCCGCGCCGTCCGGAGGCGCGTATCACCAGAATTGCGCCGACCAACGTCAGCGCGCCCTGCAGATAGAAGGCTCCGTTCATCAGCCACGCGAACCGTCCCCAAGCCGGGACGCCGAGCACGCTGATGTAGTGGTGCAGATAGCTGTAGTGGCCTTTGACGTTGGCCGCGGCGATCTTCTCGACCACCAGATACACCACGGCTGCGACGACCCAGACGGCGGCGGCGACCCGGATGAGTTGCGCGCGGTTGCTCGTGACCACGCCGAAACTGTATTCCAGCATGCCGTTACCCGAAGTTCGGCAGCCTGGATACACGCTCGGCGCGTGACTAGTCGGCGGCCATCGCCTCGCGCAGACTGCGCGGCCGGATGTCGGTCCAGCGCTCTTCGACGTAGGCCAGACAGTCGGCGCGGGTGGCCGCACCGAACACCACCCGCCAGCCGGCGGGCACGTCGACGAATGTCGGCCAGAGGCTGTGCTGGTCCTCATCGTTGACCAACACGAAGAAGGCGCCATTGTCGTCATCGAATGGGTTGACGCTCATCAGTTCTCCTGATCGAAGGGGTCGGGACGCGGTAGTCCGCACCGAGGATCCGGTCGGACAGCAGCCCGAGGCAGCTGAGATTCGGGAATCCCGGGCCCTGTGTCAGCCCGGACAGCCCCGGCAGGAACAGCTTCGGCGTGACGTCGCTGACCGCGAGGTCGTGGCCGATGGCCGCCTGCAACGTGTCGCCGGTCAACGGGCCGCCGAGCGCGAGCTCGAGCAGGTCCAGCGCGTCCTGGCCGAGCAGCGGCACGAACCACAGCCCGTCGGCGCCCGACCCGTCGATCACCAGATCGAACCCGTGCACGGTATCCAACGCTTCGGCACCGCGATTCGTGCTCAGCGTCAACCGAATTCGCTCGCCCTGGGCCACAGCGTGTGCGACGCGGCCGCGCAGATGGCGGATGCGGTCGTCGGCGAGCAGCGCGTCCTGCACCCGGGCAGAGAAGACGCCCCGGTCGGTTCGCGCCAACGCATCTCGCCGCTCCGCCAGGGTCAGGCTCGACCAGTTCGTCGGATCCGAGAACAGCGTGTTCTCGAAGAAGCCCTCACCTCGGGTGAACAGGGTGACCTGAGGCGAGATGACGGTGATTGCCGAAACCCGGTGCCGGAAAAGCTCATTGAGCATCGAGGCGGCGGTCTCTCCGCCGCCGATCACCGCCACCCGCTCTGCGGTGAGGAGTTCGCGCGCGGCGGCCCGCTCCCAGAACTGTGCGATCGACAGCACCTGCGGATGGCCCGGCAGGATCGAGCGGTGCGGCTGCCCCGGTCCGGTGATCATCACGGCGTCGGCGTGCACAGTCCGCTCGGGTGTGTGCAGCGCCCAGCGCCGGCCGTCCAGCGCGATGCGGCGCACGTCGCCGTTGACGACGGACATTCCCACGTTGCCCGCGACCCAGCGCAGGTACCGACTCCAGGTGCGGTGACTGGGCGCCGGTCTGCCGCGGTCCACCCATTCGGCGAACTGCCCGGTGCTGATCAGGTACGACTGCCAGCTGTGCCGGGTCATCCGCTCGTCGAGTTCGGCGTTGCGGCGCGCCACCACCGACGAGCGGTACGGAAACCCGACGTCTTTCTCCGGACTTGTGCCCAACCGGTGCGCACCGTCGGTCCATCCGCCGCCTGACCGCCAGTTGGCCGCGACGCCGGTGCGTTCGACGGCGATGACATCGGGCGCCTCGACGCCCATGCCGCGCAGTTCGGCGGCCTTCGCGGCCACGGCGACCGCCTTGGCGCCGGCGCCGACGATCCCGAGAGTGCTCATTGCGCAACCTCTCTCAATGCGTCTTCCCACATCGCCTGCAGCGTGGCCACGTCGTCGGCGGACAGGATGTCGGGCAGCGTCCGCCACTGCGTCGCCAACACCGGTGCGTCGGCGTCGCCGACTATCGCGGCGATGATCGTCAGTTCATGGCGCACCGCGACCAGGGGTTCTGGCAGCGTCGACACCTCGGCGAGCAGGCCATGATCCAGCCGCATGCCGCCGCGACCGACACCAAAACTCAACCGGCCCAGGAAGTTCAGCAGCAGTTGCGGTTCGCGGTGGGCACGCAACCGCTCGGCGGTATCGGGCCGCAGGTAGCGCAGCAGGCCGTAGTCGATCCCGTCGCCGGGAATGTCGTCGAACACCGTCGGGGCGTGTATGCGCAGCGGGTAGACCGCGCTCAGCAAGCCGACCGTGTCCGACGTGTCGGCATCGGCCGCGATGCCGTCCGCTCTGCCGTGCGTCTCGATCGCCAGCAGCGGGACTGCATGCTGCTGGCCGCGGTGGCGCCGCCAGTTCTCGACCATGCGCGCCGCGGCCGAAACCAACAGACGGGTGATCGGTTGCGCTGCGGTCGACAAGCGGGCGGTCACCTCCGGATCGGCGGCGCACATCGTGACGGTGACGTCACCGACACGGTCGGTGTCCGGGCGCACCCGGCGCGCGCCGAGATCGGGGTCGTCACCTTCGAGTTGGGCCACCCAGAAGTCGCAGCTGTCGAGGCGCCCGGCCCGCTCGCAGAGCAGTTGCGACCAGCGCCGATGGCTGGTGTGCTCGCGCGCCACAGCGGGGGCGCGACCGTCGGCGAGTGCCCGCCACCCGGCGTCGAGTTCGCCGAGCACGATCCGCCACGACGCCGGGTCCATGGCCAACACGTGCGCCGTGAGCACCAGCACACCCTCCTCCCGCAGCCACACCGCGTCGATCAGCACGCCTTTCTCGGGATCGATGCGGTCGACGGATTTCTTCGTTTCGGCGGCGACGGCCGCGACCAGGTCGCCCGCCGCCGCCACCTCGGTGATGGCGACCGTGACGTCGTGTTCGACGAGGGTAATGGAATCGCGGTCCAGTCGGCTCCGCAGCACGCGATGTCCGGCAACGACGTTCTGCAGCAACGTCTTCAGCTGACCCCCTGTGATCCCGTCGGGCAGCCGGATCGCGTGTGTCTGCGCGAGCCGCCGTGCATCGCCGAACTCGTAGAGCCAGCGCGCGTTGGACAGCAGGGTGATCGGGCCGCCGCCGCCGTCGACGCGACCCACGCTCACCGACTCGCTGTCGACGGCCGCCGCGAGTTCACGGATGGTGCCGCACTCGAGCAGCAACCGGGCCCGCAGTGGGATTCCACGCTGGCGCGCCGCCTGCACCACCGAGAGCGCGACGATGCTGTCGAGGCCTTGGCGGACGAGGTCCGCGGCGACGTCGATGTGATCGGTCTGCAGGATTTCGGCGGTCAACTCGGCCAGCGCGGTCTCCGTCGGCGTTTCCGGTCGCGCTGTCGGTACGTCGACCGCCGCAGCCGACGCCGCGAGCGCCGCCTCGTCGACCTTGCCGTGCGGGGTGAGCGGCATCTCGTCGATGACGACGATGTGGTGTGGAACCATGTAGCGCGGCAATCGTTTTGACAGCATCGCACAGAGCTCGGCCACGTCCGGGGCCGGTGCTGCAGCGACGTACGCGGTGAGCCGTGCCGCGTTGCCGTGCCGTTTCACGAGGACGTGGGCGTGCCGCACCGCGGGATGCGCGTGCAGCACGGCCGAGATCTCGGCGGGCTCCACGCGAAACCCGCGGATCTTGACCTGCGCGTCGGAGCGGCCGAGGAACTGCAGTGCGCGATCCTGTTGGCGGCGCACCACATCGCCCGTCCGGTACATTCGCTCCCCTGCCACGAACGGATCTGCGACGAACCGGCAGGCCGTCTCTGCGGGCCGCCCGAGGTAGCCGCGGGTCAATTGCCGGCCCGCGAGGTACAGCTCGCCGGGCACGCCGACAGGAACCGGCCGTAACCAGGAGTCGAGCACATACGCCCGGCTTGGCGTTGTCGGTACACCGATCGTGGGAGCCGCGTGGTCGGCGATCGCGGCGACGGTCGCCTCGACGGTGGATTCGGTTGGGCCGTAGCAGTTGTACGCCTTCATGCCCGTGCGCGCAGTTTCGTCGTGGATGAGGTTCCACGCCGCAGTTCCCACGGCTTCACCACCGAGAGCCAGCACGGCGAGCGGGACAGTGGTCAACAGGCCGACCGCGTGCAGTTGGGTGAACATCGACGGCGTGGTATCGATCATGTCGATGCCGCCCCCCGCGATCGTGTCGACCAACGCCTCGGCGTCGCGCAGGGTGTCGTCGTCGACGATGTGGACGGTGTGCCCGTCGAGCAGCGCGGCCAACGGTTGCCATGCGGCGTCGAAGGTGAACGACCATGCGTGCGCGACGCGAATCGGCCTGCACAACCGTGCCGCAGTGGGGCGCAACACATTTCGGGCATGATCGGCCGCGTAGGCGAGCAGCGCCTGATGGGTGCCGATCACGCCTTTGGGCGTTCCGGTGGTCCCGGAGGTGAAGACGACGTAGGCGGCCTGTGCCGGATCGACGGTGGCGGCACGGAAGTCGGGTACATCCCGGGCTTGCTGCGCGGTGCCGAAACCGTCGTCGATGACAGTCGCGTTGGTCTGCGCGATGATGCCCGCGATGCGCTCGGCAGGCATCCCCGGGTCGAGCGGAACGATCACGGCTCCGGCCTTCAACACGCCGAACATCGCAGCGACGTACTCGGGGCCACGAGTGAGGTTGATCGCCACCGGCGCCTCCGGTCGGACGCCGCGCGCGACAAGCGCGGCAGCGACCCGGTCGGAGGCCTGGTCCAATTCGCGGTAGGTGTACCGGCCGCCGGACCAGGTCAGCGCGACGGAAGCTGGTCTGGTTGCCGCGATTTCGGTGAACCTCGTGTGCACGCCGCCGCTGCCAGGCGCTGCCGCGGCGACCGCTGTTTCGCCGTCGTCATCGTCGAGCAGGATGCTGATGTCACGGAGCGGGGCGTCCCAGCCGTGCATCAGTCGCCGCATTGTCGTGAGTAATCGTCGGCCGAGCGACTGCGGGGTCATCAGGCCCAGCGCGCCGTCGATCGCCTCGATCAGCACGGCCAACCGGCCATCGATGAGGTGAGCGGCGACGGTCACCGGGAAGTGCGACAGGCTTTCCAGCGCCGCGGGCCGAAAGGTGGCGCCGTTGGCGGTGAACTCGCCGCCGCCGACAAGCCCGCCCGGCGGGAAGTTCTCATACACCAGAAGGGTGTCGAACATCTCCCCGACGCCTGCCAGCGACCGCAGTTCAGCGTGGCTGAGGTAGCTGTGGTCGCGCAGTAGGGCGGCGTCGCGCTGTAAGGCCACGCACTGCACGCCGACCCGCTCGGCGGGATCGAGTCGCACCCGTAACGGCACCGTGTTGATGAACAACCCGACCATCGTCTCGACACCGGACAACTCGCCGGGCCTGCCGGACACGGTGACACCGAAGATCACGTCGTCGCGATCGGTGATCGTCGAAAGGATGGTGGCCCAGGCTAATTGGACGAGTGCGTTCACCGTCACGCCGCGCGCCCGCGCGGCCTGCACGAGCCGTTCGGTGTCTTCGGCGTCCAGTTTCACTTCGGTGCGGTGCGGCGGACCGACCGGTAACTCGCCCGCGGTGAGCGCCGGCGTGAGCAACGTCGGCCCGTCGATTCCCGAGAGGTGATCGCGCCACAGCGCGCGACTGGTTCGCTGGTCACGCCGGGCCAGCCAGCCGATGTAGTCGCGGTACGGCCGCGGTGGTGGGGGCAGCGCCGAGGTGTCCCCGCAAAAGCGGTACAACGCGATCAGTTCGCCGACGAACAACGGCAATGACCAACCATCGATGATGATGTGGTGCGCGACGACCACGAACCGCCAGTGGGAGCGCGGCACCTCGATCAGCAGGAAGCGGATCGCGGGCCCGCGTTCGAGGTCGAACGGCCGACCGCGTTCGTCGGCGTCGAAGGCCGCCACCTCATCGGCCGTCGCGGTGACGTGTCGCCACGGCACGTCGGCGCGGACTGGGACGACCTGAACCGGACGGTTCAGATTTCCGCGCAGGAAGCTGGCTCGCAGGTTGGGGTGCCGCGCCAACATCGTTGCCGCGCAATCGCGCAACAGGCCCGCGTCGAGGCGACCGGTGATGTCGGCTGCCATCGCGATCACGTAGGGGTCGTGATCCGACAACACCGCCATCGAATACAGCCCCTGCTGCAGCGGGCTCAGCGCCATCACATCTTCGATGGCCGCGGTCACGGTGCGCCCTCGCGTGCTGACGTCCACAGCGCGGTGACGGTCGCCAGTTCTTCCTGCGACAGACCCGATGCGGTCATCGGCTCGTGACGGTCGTCCGCAGTGCCGACATCGCCCGGCGCGCCGCCCGCTCCGTCTACCGCGGCAGCGAGGTCGTGAACGGATGGATGTTCGAACACCATCCGCGCCGTCAGCGCCAGCCCCCTGTCGCGGGCTCTGGCGGCCAACTGCACCGCGAGGATGCTGTCACCGCCGAGGTCGAAGAAGTCGTCGTAGCGGGTGACTTCACCGGCTCCGAGCACCTCGGCCAGCATCGCGGCCACCGTCTTCTCGGTATCGGTCTGCGGCGGTTCGGCCCCTGTGGCGTCGGCGAGTCTCGGCGTCACCGACTGTTCGAGGCGACCGACGAATTCCAGCCGGCCGTCCTCAGTCCAGCGTGCTCGCTCGCCGCTGCGGTGCATCGGTGAATCGAACGCGGCGCCCGAGTAGTAGACGTCGCCGACCACGCCCACCGGCACAGGTTGGCGTTGGTCGTCGAGCACGTGGACGGTCGCGACACCGGTGCTGTACCGGGCGATCCGCCCGCTCTCGTCGTCGTCAGCGATCTGTATTTCCCGCAGCGTCTGGTCCGCATTGTCGGCGATCGCGTCGAGCACGCGTCCGAGCCACCGCGCAAGCCGCTCGATTGTGCTGCGCCGGTACAGCTCCCGGCGGTAGATGACGTGACCTCGATACCCGTCGCCTGCGGCGAAGAAATTCAGCGACAGATCGGCGTGCGCGACGTCGAACGTCGGCTCCAGAACGGTGAAGGAGGTGTGGCCGTCGATGGTCTGATCGGCGGGCAGCGCCTCGCGGACATGCACGACGACCGAGAACAACGGATTGCGTGACAGCGTCCGCGCGGGGCTGACCGCATCGACCATCCAGTCGAACGGCAGATCCTGATGCGCGTAGGCCTGCAGCGCCGTATCGCGGGCCCGGCCGAGCGCCTCGCGCACGGTCGGATTGCCGCGCAGGTCGTTGCGGAGCACCAGAATGTTGACGAAAAAGCCGATCAGGCTGTCCAATTCGGCTTCGGTGCGCCCGGCGACCGGCGTACCGAGAGGAATGTCATCTCCTTCGCCTGCCTTGTGCAGCAGCACGGCGACCGCGGTCTGCAACAGCATGAACTCGGTGACGCCGAGTTCGCGGGTGAGGTCGACCAGCTTGGCGCGAGTCTGCGCGCCGATGGTGAACTGGACGGAATCGCCGGTTCCGCTGAGCACGGGCGGCCGTTCGAAGTCTGGGCTCAGGCCGACGTCATGCGGCATGCCGTTCAACTGCTGCTTCCAGTAATCGCGTTGTGCGGCCGCGATTCCCGTGTCGGCGCTCAACTGCGCGGCTTGCCAGGCCGCATAGTCGGCGTATTGCACGGGAAGCGGCGCCAGCGCAGGCGGTCGGCCGGCACGTCTGGCGTGGTAGGCGGTCAACAACTCGGTGAACAGCACGCCCGCCGACCAGTGATCCGCCGCGATGTGGTGCACGACGAGCGAGAGCACGTGGTGCTCTGGCGTGGTGAGGACCGCGGCCCGCACCGGCGGTTCGTGCTCGAGATCGAACGTGTGCCAACGCTCGCCATCGAGTTCGGCTTGCAGCCACACCTCGTCACCACCGCGCGCGCGCCGGACCGGTACCCCGGTGGGCGGGTTGACCACTTGATGCGGCACGCCGTCGATTTCTCGGTAGGTGGTGCGCAGGATCTCGTGCCGGTCGACGACGTCGGAGACGGCCGCCATCAACGCATCGACGTCGCAGGGCCCGGTGAGCCGGGCCGCGAACGGAATGTTGTTGACGGCGCTCGGCCCGTCGATGCGGTACTGGAACCAGATCCGCAACTGTGACGCCGACATCTGGCGCGGACCACGATGTTCGGTGCGGACAAGCGGGGGACGCGCGGTGTCGCACGGTGTGGCTGCGTCGATGCGCCGGGCCAGTTGCGCGACCGTGCCGAGTTCGAAGATCTCGCGGACACTGAGATCGACCCCGCAGCGCGATCGGATGGCCGTTGCCAGTTTGGTGGCGAGCAGCGAGTGGCCACCGAGGTCGAAAAAGGAGTCGTCGGCGCCGACCCCGCCACGTCCGAGCAGGTCCGCGAACAACTCGGCGAGCGCGCGCTCAGTGCCCGCCGTGGGCTCACGAAACGTCCTGTGGGACGCGATCTCTGGCGTTGGCAGCGCGGCCCGGTCGATCTTGCCGTGTGCGGTGATCGGTATCTCATCGAGCACCACGTAGCCTGCCGGAGTCATGTAGTCGGGCAGCGCGGTCGCCACCCTGGCGCGCACGCGCTCGACGTCGACGGAATCCGCGCCTACCGCGGGTGTCAGATAGCCCACTAGGCTCTTGCCGATGCCCGGAAGGTCGGTGACCACGACGACGGCCTGACCGACGCTGGGATCCACCGCGATCGCGGCGGCGACCTCGCCGAGCTCGATGCGGAATCCGCGGATTTTCACCTGGTCGTCGGCGCGGCCGACGAACTCGATGTCGCCGTCAGCGTTGCGGCGCGCCAGATCTCCCGATCGGTACAGCCGCCCACCGCAGGTGAACGGGTCGGCGACGAACCGCTCGGCCGTCAAAGCGGGTTTGCGGTGATAGCCGCGCGCCAGATGTCCACCGCCGATGTAGATTTCGCCGATGACACCGACGGGCACGGGCCGCAACGCGTCGTCCAGCAAGTGGATCTGGGTGTTGATCTTGGGCCTTCCGATCGGCACTGTCCGATGGCCCTGCTTGCCCTCGACCTTGTAGCGGGACGCGTTGATCACCGTTTCGGTCGGGCCGTAGAAGTTGTGCAACAACGCGTCGAAGATGGCGTGGAATTTGTCCGCGATCTCGCCGGGCAGCGCCTCACCGCCGATCGGCACCCGCTTGAGCGTGCGCCACCGGTGTACGCCCGGCAGCGACAGGAAGAGGCTGAGCAGAGATGGAACGAAGTGCATCGAGGTGATGCCCTCGACATGGAGTAGTTCGGTGAGGTACCCGATGTCGCGCAGGCCGTCCGCTCTCGGGATGACCAGGCGGGCGCCACAGGCCAGCATGCCGAAGATCTCCGCGATCGAGACGTCGAAGCTCGGCGAGCTCACCTGGAGTAGCCGTTCGGACTCGTCGATCTGGTACTCGTCGCGGAACCACTGGAAGAACTCGACGACCGGCCGGTGCGACACCGGAACACCTTTCGGCAGCCCGGTCGAGCCCGACGTGTAGATCAGGTATGCCGCGTTGTCCGGCCGCAGCGGACGGACCCGGTCGGCATCGGTGGGATTCACGTCGCGGCCGCCCATGTTCGTGACCGGTTCGCGCAGTATGAGTTTGGGGTCGGAGTCGGCGAGGATGAAATCCAGCCTGTCGTCGGGATACGTCGGGTCGATCGGCAGGTAGACGGCGCCGGCTTTGAGGATGCCGAGCGCGATGATGACCAGATCCGGGGACTTGTCGAGAAGTACGGCGACGCGGTCCTCGGTGCCGATGCCCTGACCGATCAGCCAGTGCGCGAACCGATTCGCGGCGGCGTTGATCTCGCGGTAACTGTAGCGGCGGTCGCCGTGGACAACCGCCACGGCGTCGGGCGTCCTGACGGCCTGCGCTTCGACGACGGCGGGCAGCGTAGCCGCGGGCCCACGGAATTCTTCGCCGGCCGAGACGCGGCGCAACCAGTCGGCGTCGTCAGAACCCATCAGCGGCAGGTCGCGCAGCGGCTGGTGGGGAGCCGTGACAGCCGCATCGAGCAGCACCGAGAAGTGGTTCAGGAGTTGACGGGTCAGCGAGGCGTCGAGGATCTCGGCGAGGTGTTCGGCCTCGACCTGTGCGCCGAGGTGGTCGAACTCGACCATCAGACCCAGCGGCAACTGGCTGAACTGGCCGCGCAGTCCGGCGCGCTCGCACGTCACGCCGGGCGCGCGGAAGCCGCCGCCATCGGCTTCGCGCGCGCCGAAACTGAGCCGGGCGAGGCGTTCGACGCCGTGCCGGCGGTCCGGGTTGATCTCGCGGACCACCCTGTCGAGGTTGACCCGTTGGTGCGCGAAGGCGCCGACAGCGGTGTCGCGGGTCGCGCTGACCAATTCGCGGAAGGTCTGCGCGGGCTGCGGACGCAGTCGCAGGGCGACAGTGTTGCCGTAGTAGCCGATGCAGTCGTCGACACCTGCATCGCGACTGAGCACCGGTGCGGCGACCAGAAAATCGTCGGCGTGGGTGTAGCGGTGCACGAGGGCACCGAAGGCCGCGAGCAACACCATGTAGGGAGTGGCGCCTACTTCGCGGGCGAGCGCGGCCACGCACTCGACGGTCTCGGTATTCAGCCGCAGTGTGGTGCGCTGGGCTCTCCAATTGGTCGGGACGGCGGATCCGGCGTCTCCCGGAAGTTCAAGCGGTTCAGGTGGATTCGCGAGCTCCGAGCGCCAGTATTCGAGATCGGCAGCGGCGGTGTCCGGCCCGACGCCCACCGATGGTACGGCCGGCGCCAGTTCCTCGCCCGCGTAGGCAGCGGTGAGATCGGCGAAGAACACGCGCCAGGATCCGTCGTCCCATGCGATGTGATGGGCCACCAGAAGCATCACGTGCTCGGTGGCCGAGGTGCGGAGCATCGTGATCCGTAGCGGCGCATCGACCGTCAGATCGAATGGAGTGGCGAACTCTCGTCGAGCCAGCACTTCGAGGCGCAGTGCGCGGGCGTGCTCCGACAGCTGGGACAGGTCGTGTTCGGCCCACCGCGGGGTGAGGTCGTCATGGATTGTCGGTTGCGGCTCGCCGCTGCTGTCTTGGCGGTAGGTGGTGCGCAGCACGCTGTGCCGCTTGGCGACGGCGTTCACCGCGTCATGCAGACGTGCGACGTCGATGTCACCGGTGATCCGGTAGGACACGCAGACATTGAGCAGCGCGCCGGTGGGGTCCGCGGTGTGGACGAACCACATCCGGCGCTGCCTGTCTGACAGTTCGGTGGCGACCTGCGCCGGTTGCCCGTCCTGGCGCAGGCCGCGTTCCTGCAACCTGCGTCGCAACAGCTCGAGCCGGATCTCCATGGTGTCAGTCACGCGAAGTGTCCACCTTCTCTGTGGTGTCTTGTGCGTCGATGCGGGCGATCATCTCCTCACCGGTGATGCCGCTGAGCAGCGCGGCCAGCGGTATCGACTTGCCGGTGACGCGGCGAAGCCGCTTGCGCAGATCGAGTGCCAGCAGCGAATCCACCCCGAGATCGAGTAGCGATGCGGAAAGGTCGACCGTGGCGGCGTCCCCGAGATTCAGCGCCTCGGCCAGTTGTGTGCGCACCCGTGCCGCGGTGTCGACGAGCGATCCTGCGGTGTCCGAGTGTGTTTCAGTGTCATGCTGACTGGCGAAAAAGGTCTGTAGTCGGCCGCGGTCGGCCGCGATGATCACCGGGTCGACCGGATGATCACGCAGGCTCGCCTCGATGGCGGCCTCGGGCGCCATCGGCAGCAGACCGGACCGTTCGATGCGCGTCACCTCGTCGCCGTCGATGATTCCGGCGCCCCACAGCCCGTACTTGGCCACCACGCACCGTTGCCCCTTGGCACGTAGTTGTCCCGCCATCACGTCCAACATCCGGTTGGCGGCCGAGTACATGGCGTGACCGTGACCACCCCACACCCCGGACACCGAGGAGCACACCAGAATTCGCGTTTCGGGCTGCAGCGGCCACGACTCGGTGATGCGCGCCAGGCCCGCGATCTTGGCAGCGGCGGTGTCGGCGAAGGCAACGCCGGTGATCGCATCGCCCGTGCCGAATGTCGCAGCGCCCGCGGCGTGGATGACAAGTGTCGCGCCGTCCTCGGCATGGCCGCGCGCCGCGGTCCGCACCTGGTCGGCGGAGGTGATGTCGCATTGCACGGCCACCACGTCGGTTGCGCCAAGTCCTGCGGCGTCGAGTTCAGCGCCGCCGCGGCTGAGCAACACGATGCGTCGCGCGCCCCGAGCGGCGAGATAGCGGGCGTACTGCCTGCCGACCGCTCCGCTGCCACCGGTGATCACGACGTTGTCGAGCATGCCCGCCGCCAACGGCCATGGCTCGGCGGTCACGTCCTGCTCCGGTAGCGTCCGGCTGTAGAGCGTTGGTCCCGAGGCCCCGTCGCGGATGGCGGCCTCGGTGTGCTGGCCGAGCAGAGCGTTCACGACCGCTGCGGCGTCGTCGATGTCCCATGACGGCAGGTCCAGGTGGCGGAACGTCTGATCTGGATGCTCGAAGCCGATACTGCGGTGCATGGCAGCCAAGGCGGCCTGTGCGGGCAAGGCCACGGGTTCGGCGGGTCGCACGTGCTCGCCGCCGACGGTGACGAGCCAGACGTCGCGACAGGCGGCCCCGATGGCGTCGGGATAAGCGAGCAGTCCCTCACCCAACAGGGCGGCGAGGTCGTGGGCAGCGTGTTCGGCGTCGGGGTGATCGAGCAGTGGCGCCACCACGACGAGCATGTCTGCTGCGGAGGCGTCGACGAGGTGCATGTCGGGGCGCTCGCTGATCGCGTCGCGCAACCGGCCGCCGAGGGCACCGGCCGGACCCGGCAGGTCCACCACCGCCGCGTGCCGCACCGCCACCGGTGGGGCGAATCCGGTTTGAGCGAGCCACTTTTCGAATGCCACGGTGAGCCCTGTCAGGGAGGGCAGCGGCTCCGGTGCAGCCCACAGGTGCACTGCCTGCATCGGCGCATTGGGGAATCCGGGTAAGGGTTGCCGTTGTGTGTCGACAAGATCGGCCCAGCGGTAACCGGGGTCACCGGCGGCCACCGCGGCCATACTGGCGGACAACACATCGACCAGTGGGTCGTCGCGCCGACCCGATCCGACCGTCACCGCATCGTCGTCGCCGAGAAGGTCGTCGAGCGCGAACAGCAGGGCCGGATGCGCCGACAATTCCACGAACGCCGTCGCGCCGTGCGCGCGCGCTGCGGCCACGGCCCGGTCGAATCGCACTGTGGCGCGCAGGTTTCGGTACCAGTAGTCGGTGAACTCGGTGCCCGCGAGGACGACCGAGGCAGTCGCCGAGCCGATGAATGGGATTGGAGCTTCGGCGAATTCCGCGCACGGCAGCAGCCCGACGAGGTCCGCTCGAAGCGGTTCCAGCGCGCTCGTGTGTGCAGGGAAGTCGACGGCGATCTCGCGCGCGAACCCACCGTCGTTCACCACCGTGCCGACGACCGTGCTGATCGTCTCGCGGTCCCCCGACACCACCACCGACGAACCGGCGTTGACCACCGACAGTTCCAGCCAGCCACCCGTCTCGGCCACCAACCGTTCGGCCTCGTCCACTGAGACGCCCAGCACGGCCATGCCGTAACGCCCCGGCAACCCGTCGACCACCCGAGCGCGGGCGATCACCACCGCTGCCGCATCGGCAAGCGTGACCGCGCCGGCCACGTACGCCGCCGCCACCTCGCCGAGGCTGTGACCGACCGTGATGTCGGGCCGTATGCCGCAGGACTTCCACGCCGCCGCAAGCCCGACCGCGTGCGTGAACTGCGCAGCCTGGGTTTGTATCTGCGTGAAGTCACCGGCGGAGAGCAGATACCGCAGTGGTGATTGTGCCCCGAACGCCTCTGCGCACTTTTCGACTTCGGCGCGATAGACCGGCAGGTGCTGATAGGCCTCTGCGCCCATCGACGGCCACTGGCTGCCCTGGCCCGGAAACACGAATGCCCTTCTGGGCATGCAGGTTTCCGACGATCGGGCCACCAAGGGATGGTCGTGTCCTGCCGCGAGTGCGCGCAAACCGTCGGCGAGTTCGGTGACGTCCGATGCCCGCACCACGGCACGGTGACGCCGCAGTCGCCGCGTGCGCAGCAACGTGGCGGCGACGTCCGTCACATCAGGGTCGCGGTGCAGGTAGCGCAGTATCGCCTGCGCATCGGCGCCGATCAACTCCTCGGCGTGGGCGCTCACGACCACGGGCGTGCGCCCGTCGGGAAACGCGATCATCACGCAGCCCCGGCAGGCATCGACACGATCAGATGGGCGTTGGTGCCGCTCATCCCGAATGCGGAGACCGCGGCGAGGCGGTGACCGTCGCGGGCAGGCCACGGGGTCAGCGCGGTGGCGGGCCGTAAGCCTTGGCTGTCCCAGTCGATTTCGCCACTGGGCTGGTCAAGGTGCACGCTCGCAGGGACGGCTTCATGCTCGGCGGATACCAGCACCTTGGCCAGTCCGAGCGCGCCCGCCGCCGCCTGCGAATGACCGACGTTGGACTTCACCGATCCGAGCAGCGCGCCGCGGCCGGGTTGGGTGGCCCCGTATGACGCGGCCAGCGAATGCAGTTCGGTGCGGTCACCGAGCGTTGTGCCGGTGCCGTGCCCCTCGACCATGCCGATCTCGTCCGGTCGGACGCACGCGGTGGCCATCGCCCTTCGGAACAGCCGGGCCTGTGCGGGCCCGCTCGGCGCGGTCAGCCCGGTGGTGCGGCCGTCCTGATTGACGCACGTGGCACCCACCTGCGCCAGCACCCGACGCCCGTCGCGCAGCGCCGCGGACCGGCGCTGCAGAACGAACATCGCTGCGCCCTCGGCCCACACCGTGCCGCTGGCGTGTGCGCTGTACGGGCGGCAGCGGCCGTCGTCGGACAGCGCGTGCTGTCTGGAGAACTCGACGAAGAAGCCCGGCGAGCCCATCACGCAGACGCCGCCTGCCAGTGCCATGTCGCAGTCCCCCGCCCGCACCCCCTGCACCGCGACGTGGAAGGCCGCGAGGGCCGACGCGCACGATGCGTCGATCGTCATCGCGGGGCCCGCAAGGCCCAGCGTGTAGGCGATCCGTCCGGAGATCACGCCGAGCGCGGTGCCGGTGATCAAATGCCCGGAGTGGTTGGAGAATTCGGCCAGGTCCGGACCGTATCCAGTGGTCGAGGCGCCGACGTAGCAGCCGACGTCGTGGCCATCGAGATCATCGGGATTGATGCCGCTGTTCTCCAGCGCGCGCCATGCCACCCGCATCGCGACCCGCTGCTGCGGGTCCATTGCCACCGCCTCGCGAGGTGAGATGCCGAAGAATTCCGGATCGAAAGTGGCTGCGCCGGAGAGGAACCCGCCGAGGTCGTGGATGCGCTTGAACCCGTCGCGCCGCGACCCGTCCAGCAGGTCGCGCACGGACCACCCGCGGTCGGCCGGGAAGGGGCCCAGCGCCTCCCGCTGCTGCGAGAGCAACCCCCAGTACGCATCAGCGGTGTCCACGCCTCCCGGCGCCTCCAGCGCCATGCCGACGATGACGATCGGATCGGCGCCGTCACCCACTGACGAGCTCCGCGACGGCGCTGGTGTGTTCCCCGATGTAGAAGTGGCCGCCGTCGAACATCAACAACGTGAAGACGTTCGCGGTGTGGGCCTCCCACCGCTGCAACATGTCTCGGTGAACCCGATGGTCATGACTGCCGCCGAGCACGTGAATGTCGGCGTGAATCCGAACCTCCGGGTCGCACGCATAGCGGTTGAACGCCTGGTAGTCGGCGCGCACGGCGCGTAGCAGCAGATCGACGAAGTCCTCGTCGGCGAGCAACCGGGGGTCGGTGCCGCCGAGGTCGACCATGTCGGCGAGCACCTCTCGATGGGTGATCGGCAGTGGCGGCGAGGCCGCCACCGTCGCGGGCGCCTGGCTGGCCGACACCCACAGTTCGCGGACGTCTACCCCGCGGCGTTCAGCCACCCGGGCGAATTCGAACGCCACCACCGCGCCCATGCAGTGGCCGAACAGCCGCAACGGGCCGACGCGGCCCCAGTCACCGGCCTCGAACAAACCGGTGGCAAGAGCCTGCACGGTGTCGGGCGCCGGGTGCGTCAGGCGGTCGGCGCGTTGCGGGTACTGCACCACGTAGGCGTCAACTCCCCTGGCCGCCATCGCAGTTGCCAGCGGTCGGTACGCGGCCGCCGCGCCTCCTGCGTGCGGAAAGATCACCGTCGCGCCCCCTGGCCGCCCGGCGAACCGTTTGATCCACGGTGCGAAGTGCAGTTGCGTCGTCATGAAACCCTCGAGGTGTCGAGCGCGGATCGCACATCGGCTTCGCGCATGCCCGCGACTTCCAGATACAGCTCGGCCACTTGCTCGAGGCGGTGACTTGCCGGTTCCCGCTCGGCGAGCTTCGCGGCCAGCCCGGCGACGGTGCGGGTGGCGAAGACGTCAGCGACCATCACCGTCGGTGTGTCCAGCCACGCCCGGATGCGCGCGACGGCGGTGGTCGCCAACACCGAATCACCACCGAGTTCGAAGAAGTCGTCGTCGGCCCCCACGGCGGCGGCGCCAACCAGTTCGGCGACGATCGCGGCCAGCGCGGACTCCAGTGCAGTCGACGGGGCACGGCCGCCGCCTGCTGGATCGCCGGTGCTGACGGCGTCGGTAAGGGTTCGCGCGACCGCTCGACGGTCGGTCTTACCCCCTGCCGTCAACGGGATGCGCTCGACGATCTCGAAGTGGCGCGGAATCATGTGTGCAGGAAGGAGTTCGGCGACCCCGCTGCGCAACGACTCGATCGTCAGCGCCGCGTCGTCGGCTCTGACCACAGCGGCCAGCATGTCGCCGCCCCGTTCACCTGTCGGCCCGACGATCGCCGCCACCGCCGCGCGGACACCGGGAACACGTTGCAACGCGGCCTCGACATCGCCGAGTTCGATGCGATAGCCGCTGATCTTGACGCGGTGATCGACGCGGCCGACGAATTCCAGCGTGCCGTCCGGCCGGTATCTGACCAGATCTCCGGTGCGGTACCAGGTGCGGCACCGATACCGGACGAAGCGGTCGGCGGTCAGATCCGGCCTGCCCCGGTAGCCGCGTGCGATGCCGCGGCCGGTGATCCACAGTTCACCGGGCACCCAGTCGGGACAGTCCGCACCGTATGAATTGACAACGCGGCATGCGTTATTGGTGAACGGTGTGCCGTACGGCACCGCCGCCCAGTTCGCAGGCAGCGCATCGGCCTCGAACAGGGTGGCGTGCACCGCGGTTTCGGTGGCGCCGCCAAGTCCTGCCAACCGGACGCCGGGAGCCTGGCTTCGCAGTCGGCGCACCAACGCGGGGCGCACCCAGTCCCCTCCGGTCGGCACCACGCGCACCGAGCTCAATCGTCCGGCGCCGACCTCGACGAGCATCTCGAGCCAGCCAGGAAGGAAGTTCAGCACGGTCACGCGATGGGTGGCGATCTGCTGCGCCCAGTGGTCGGGGTCCCGGCGATGTGCCTCGTCGACGACGACGATCGCGGCACCTGCGGTCAAGGTGCCGAATACGTCGAGAACAGAGAGGTCACACTCCAGGTGGGACAGTGCCAGGCAGCGGTCGTCGGGCCCGATCCCGAAATGGCCGTTCAGGAATTCGATGGTGTTCATCGCGGCGTCATGGGTGACCTCAACGCCTTTGGGCTCACCGGTCGAACCCGAGGTGAACAGCACATAGGCCAACTCGTTGGGATCGACTGTGGGAGGGACGAATCCGGTGTCGTTCCAGCCAATCCGAAGTGCGTCGGTGATGGTGAGCGCCCGCACGTTGGTCGGGGGCTGGAAGTCGCCGCACACCAGCGCCATCCGGACACTTCCCGTCTCGATGATGCGCGCGACCCGGTCGGCCGGATGGTCGACGCCGATCGGCAGATAGACAGCGCCTGCGGTGAGGACGCCGCAGAGCGCGATGATCTGTTCGGCACACTTGGGCCCCATCACCGCCACGGTGTCGCCCGGTTCGATGCCTGCGGCGCAAAGCGCCGCCGCGACGGCGCGCACACCTGCACCCAACTCGGCGTAGCTCAGTTGGCCGGACGAACTGATGACTGCGAGTGCATCAGGTCGTGCCGTCATCGATGCGAACAATCCGTCGTGCAACGAGTTGCCGCTGGGCGCAGCGGTTTTGCTGTTGACGGCGTCTCGAACGGCGCGTTGCTCGTCGGTCTCCAGCGGTGCGCGGCGACTCTCCCAGGCGGCATCGTCGGAGGCCAGCCGACGGAGTTCGGCGATGTGCCGGTCGAACATCGCGTCGATGACGCCCGGCCGGAAGGCGTCCTCCCGAACGTCCCAGTTGACCAGGATTCCGCCGTCGATCTCGGTGACCTGAGCGTCGAGCAACACCTGCGGGCCTTGGGAGTTGATCCACACCGGCGTGCCGAAGGTGTCGGTCACCGGCGCGGCGAACAGTTCGCCAAGCCCGAGCGCACTGGTGAACACGAACGGCGCGAGCACCTTTGCGCCTCGGTGGCGACCGAGGTCGCGGAGCACGGAAAGACCCGGGTACGTCGCATGCGCGGCCGCAGCGCGAAAGCTGTCCTGGAGGGCGTGCGACCGCGCGGTCGCGGTGGCCTGCGCGGTGAGGTCGACATCGAGCAGGACCGATGAGGTGAAATCCCCGACCAGGTGGTCGACGTCCGGATGGCGTTGCTCGCGGCCGAACATCGGGACGTTGAGAAGGAAGCGCGGGTCGGCCGACCAGCCCGCCAATGCGTCCGAGAACGACGCGGCCAGCGCCATCGCCGGCGTCACGCCGCGACGGCGCGCGGCGGCGAACAGCGCGTCGCGGAGGTCGGGGTCCAGCCAGTGCCAGCGTCGGGTGGTGTGGCGCGGATTCAGCTGCTCGGCAAGCGGAACCAGCGGCAACCGTGGCGGATCGGGCAGTTCCGGTATCCGCTCCGCCCACCATTGCCGGTCGGTCTCGGTGGCTCTGGGCGGCACGGATGCCGCGGCCTGCCGGTAGTCGCGGTAGGTGTAGCCGAGGCCAGGCAGGCGCTGCCCGCCGTAGAGCGCGGCGAGGTCCGACATCAGCGTGCGGTAGCTCATCGCGTCGGCCGCCTGCATGTCGAGGTCCACATGCAACCTCGTCCTGCCGCCGGGCAACAGCGACAGCGTGAGCTCGAACACGTGCCCGTCGAGTTGTTGATGCGATTTGGCCCGGCGGGTGTTCGCGAGCCGGTCGGTGACCTCGTGGTCCGAGAGGCCGCTCAGGTCCACGACGGTGACCGGATAGCGCTGCGGCGTGGGGCCGATGCGCTGGGTGCCGTCGGGCAGAAACTGCACCCGCAGCATCGGGTGCCGGTCGGCCAGCGCGGTGGCAGCCCGCACGAGTCGCCCGGGATCGACTGCGGCGCCGTCGAATTCGACGTACAGGTGGCCCGCCACCCCGCCGAGCTGCTGGTCACTCGCCCTGCCGACCCACATCGCGTGCTGCATCGGCGCCAATGGGAACGGCGCGTTCGAATCACCCTGTGCACCAGAGTCTTCCGTCGACTGCCCGGTGACCTCTGCGGACGCGACGAGGCCCGACCATGCACGCACAGACGGCTCGGCGGCCAAGGATGCGAAATCGATGTCGATGCCTTGCCTACGCCACCGTCCCGCCAGCGACATCATCCTGATCGAGTCCAGGCCTTGACCGATGAGGTCGCCGTCGGGATCGACGTCGTCGGGGCTGATACCGAGAAGTTCGGCGACCTCTTCGCGGATGGTCTGCGGATCGACAGCCGCAACACGCACAAGCCCTCCATTGGTTAGCCTCGCCTTAGTTTGTGGAGGCTACCCTATATTCGAGGCATGGAAAGCCCTACGTCGGCCACCGCAAAGACCACTCCGCGCGCCGGTTTCGTACCGTTTCCGCGCGAGCGCGCCGCCTCCTACCGCGCCGCGGGACTCTGGCGGGGACGCCCGCTGGACTCGGTGCTGCGGGACGCCGCGACCGCATGGCCGGACCGGGTGGCGACGATCGACGACGACAACAGCCACACGTACGCGGAACTCGACGGTCTCGCCGACCGTGTCGCCGCAGGCTTTTCCCGCATCGGCATCGCACCCGGCCAACGGGTGCTCCTGCAATTGCCCAATTCGTGCCGATTCGCGGCCACACTGTTCGGGCTGTTGCGAGCGGGCGCCGTCCCCGTGATGTGCCTGCCAGGGCACCGACTGGCGGAGCTTTCTCACTTCGCGCAGGTGAGCCAGCCGACGGCGGTCGTTATCGCCGACGCCGCAACCGGTTTCGACTACCGTGCGATGGCCGACGAACTGGTGCGCAGACATCCGATGAAGATCGTCAGCGACTTGATCACCGAATCCGGGCCGCCGCCATCGTTTCACGTCGACACCGAGGCGCCGGCATTGCTGTTGGTATCGGGCGGCACGACCGGCGCGCCGAAACTCATCCCCCGCACACACGACGACTACTTGTACAACGTGTCGGCAAGTGCCCAACTGTGCGGGCTGGACGGAGACGACGTCTACCTGGCCGCGCTGCCCGCCGCGCACAACTTCCCGCTGGCGTGTCCCGGCCTGATGGGGGCGATGTCCGTCGGCGCCACAACGGTTTTCCTCACCGACCCCAGCCCGGAGTCGGCGTTCGCGGCGATCGCGCGGCACGGAGTGACCGCCACCGCGCTGGTGCCTGCGCTGGCGAAGTTGTGGGCGCAGGCATGCGCGTGGGAGCCGCAGCGGCCGACGACGTTACGGCTGCTGCAGGTCGGCGGCGCCAAACTCGGCGCCGAGGACGCGGCGGCGGTCCGCACCGAGCTGACGCCTGGCCTGCAGCAGGTGTTCGGGATGGCCGAGGGCCTGCTGAACTTCACCCGTCTCGAGGATCCGCCGGAGATCGTGGACCGCACTCAGGGACGGCCGCTGTCGGAGCACGACGAACTGAGGGTCGTCGACGAGGCGGGCGTCGAGGTGGCCGCGGGCGACGAGGGCGAGTTGTTGGTGCGCGGGCCCTACACGTTCAATGGCTACTTCAACGCTCCGAGCGCCAACGAGCGGTCGTTCACCCCCGATGGCTTCTACCGCACGGGCGACCGCGTGCGCCGGTTCGCCGACGGCTACCTCGAAGTCACCGGCCGGGTGAAGGACGTGATCGTCCGCGCCGGTGAGAACGTGTCGGCGCTCGACCTGGAAGCGCACCTCCTGACGCACCCATCGGTCTTGGCCGCGGCCGCGGTCCCGATACCTGATCACTATCTAGGCGAAAAGATCTGCGCTGCAATTGTTTTCAGTGGTCCGCCGATCGCGCTGCGGGACCTGAACAGATACCTCGAGCAGCGCGGCGTGGCGGCGCATGCGCGCCCAGACATGGTGGTACCGATGCCCGCGTTGCCGAGCACCGCGGTGGGCAAGGTCGACAAGAAGGCGATCGTGAAGCAGATCCAGCGCTGACGGGCCTACCAGACGCGGACGTAGTCGACGAGCATGTCCGCCGGGTAGGTCCCTGCCCCGGGATCACCGCCGCCTGAGCCGGCAACGGCGAGGTTCAAGATCGGAAACAGTGTGTAACCGGGGTCGTTGAAATGCCAGTCCGGCAGCGAGTTCGCCGGCACGCTGAAGTACGGCGCAGCGCCGTCCGTGTAGTCCTTCCAGAAGCGCATCCCGGCGTTGTCCCATGTGACGCGCCAGGTGTGCCAGCCACTGTCGACGGTGATGCCCTGCGAGACGTGTTCGCCGCCGTTCAACAACGCGTGGACGGTGGTGCCCGCGGCCCAGTTGCCGTTGCCGTACCACTCCATCAGGTCGACTTCGCCGCCGTTCTGCGGGTTGTTGTTGGCCAGATACCACGCTGGCCAGCAACCGGGGGTCAGGCAGTTCAACTTGATTCGGGCCTCCCAGGTGGTGCCGATAGGGCCCCGGTACTTCCCGAAGAGCTTGCCGCTGTAGTAGGTGTTGCCGTCCTTGGCGGCGCGGAAGACGAGGTTGGACTTACCGTCGATGAAGACGTTGCGCCGGTCATCGCGGTATTGGCCCACGTTCTCGGGCAGCTCCCAGAAGGTGGGATCTTCCATGCTCTCGCGGGCCAGCGCCGTTTCCCACTTCGACGCGTCCGGGGCCGAGCCTGCAGGTCCGTCGAACTCATCGCGGAAAAGATAGCCACCCGGCGGCGGCGCGGAGGGCGGCGGCACGGACCTGGACGGGGAGGCGCCGGCTGTCGGGACGGGCATCGCGGCGGCCAGCGCGGCGATGCCGGCCAGCGACATCGCGCTACGGCGATTCACATGGCGATTCATATTGGGCACCCCAACAGGAAAGCGGGTTCACCCGTCATGCGCAAATGTCGGATACCGTCCCGAGAATGAGCGATGACATGACGGCAAGCAGCCAGACCGGTCCGACACGCGCTCCCACAAGCATTCAACGGGCAGTGCTGAACACCATCAGGGGCTCCGCGGGCAACCTCGTCGAGTGGTACGACGTCTACGTCTACACGGTCTTCGCCTCCTACTTCGAGGCACAGTTCTTCGACGAAAACGACACCAACTCGACGGTGTACATCTACGCGATCTTCGCGGTCACCTTCCTGATGCGGCCGGTGGGATCGTGGTTCTTCGGCCGATACGCCGACCGCCGTGGCCGCAAGGCCGCCCTGATGCTCAGCATCTCCGTCATGTCGGCCTGCTCGTTCCTAGTGGCGGTGATGCCGACGCGCGAGATCCTGGGCTACTGGGCGGCGGTGATCCTGATCCTCGCCCGGCTCGTCCAGGGGTTCGCCACGGGCGGCGAGTACGGCACGTCGGCGACGTACATGTCCGAGGCGGCGACCGCGGATCGGCGCGGTTTCTTGTCGTCGTTCCAGTACGTGACCCTCGTCGGCGGCCACGTTCTCGCGCAGTTCACTCTCCTGATCGCACTGCACTTCCTGGATGACGACGCACTGCACGCGTGGGGATGGCGGATCGGCTTCTTCGTCGGCGGTATCGCGGCGCTGGTGGTGCTGTGGATCCGCCGCTCGATGGACGAGTCGCTGAGCGAGTCGTATCTGGAGTCCATCCGCGAGGGCAAGGACCGTGCGGCGGGATCGTTGAAGACGCTGTTCACCGTCCACTGGCGGCCGCTGCTGTTGGTCTTCCTCATCACCGCGGGCGGCACCATCGCGTTCTACACCTACAGCGTGAACGCCCCCGCAATCGTCAAGTCCAGCTTCGGCTCTGAGCGTTCGTTGACGGCCACCTGGGTCAACCTGCTCGGCCTGATCTTCCTCATGCTGCTGCAGCCAGTCGGTGGGCTGATCAGCGACCGGATCGGGCGCAAGCCACTGCTGGTGTTCTTCGGCGTCGCCGGTGTTTTCTACACCTACGTGCTGCTCACCTACCTGCCCAAGACCGGTTCGGCGGTTGTCGCATTCGCGCTGCTCTGCGTCGGCTACATCATCCTCACCGGCTATACGTCGGTGAACGCGATCGTCAAGGCCGAGCTGTTTCCCGCCGAAATCCGGGCGCTGGGAGTCGGATTGGGCTACGCGGTGGCGAACTCCGTGTTCGGAGGCACCGCGCCGATGCTCTACCAGGCGGCCAAGCCCGACCACATCACCTTGTTCATCGGCTACGTCACCGTCGTGATCGGTGTGAGCCTGCTGGTCTACATCTTCGCGCTCAAGAACAAGGGGGAAACGGTCCTCGACCGCGAGCAGGGCAGCGCCTGGACGGTGGTCACTGCCGCGCGATGACGCGCGACCCGGTGGCCGTCACGCGCCGGCCCTGCTGTGGGTCAACGTCTTGCTCCTAGTCGGATCGTCCGGCATCGATCATGCGCAGCACCGCGGCACCCTCCTCGTCAGAAGCCTCGAGGTCCACCTCGACCTCGAAGCCCCAATCGTGGTCGCCCGCCGGGTCGTCGAGGATCTGCCGCAGCCGCCACACCCCGGCCTGGCGATCGATGATCAGCATGGCCGGCCCACGGGCGTCGGCGCCGGTGCCCACCTCGTCGTGCTCGGCGAAGTACGCGTCGATGACGTCCGCCCAGCGTTCGGCAGGCCATCCGGAGTTCGCGTCCAACTGCCCCAGCTCGTCCGAACGCCGCCGCGCGAACAACTGCACGCGTTTGAAGAGGGCGTTGCGCACCATCGCCGTGAACGCACGTTCGTTGCCAATCAGCGGGCGCGGGCGGGCAGGCACCGCGACCGGCGTCTGCAGCGGCTGGTCTGGGTTCGTCAGTTGCTCCCATTCGTCGAGGAGGCTCGAATCCACCTGGCGGACAAGCTCACCGAGCCACTCGACAATATCGGTCAGCTCACCGGTGCGCGCCCCGGCAGGCACTCCTGAGCGCAGCGCCTTGTAGGCGTCGGACAGATAGCGCAGCACCGCACCCTCGGAGCGGGCCAGACCGTATCCGCTGACGTACTCCCTGAACGTCATGGCCCGCTCCCACATCTCACGCACCACCGACTTCGGCGAAAGCTGCGCGTCGGCCGCCCACGGATTGCTCTGCAGGTATACGTCGAACGCGTGGCCGAGGAGTTCCTCCAGCGGCTTGGGATAACTGACGTCGTCCAGCAGTTCGATGCGCTCGTCGTACTCGATGCCGTCCGCCTTCATCTGGGCGATGGCCTCGCCCCTCGCCTTCTTCAGCTGCGCTGCCAACACCGGCCGGGGATCCTCGAGCGTCGCCTCGATGACCGAAACGACATCAAGTGCAAAGGTTTCCGAGTTCGGATCGAGCATGTCGACCGCGGCGAGCGCGAACGTCGAGAGCGGTTGGTAGAGCGCGAAGTCTGGCGGGAGGTCCACGGTCAGCCGGTAGCGCCGCCCGTCGGGTTCGGGTTCTTCGAGTCGCTCGACGACGCCGGCCTGCAGCAACGAGCGGGCGATACCGACCGCCTCGCGGATGTGCGCAAGCTGCCGCTTGCGCGGTTCGTGGTTGTCGGTGAGCAGCCTGCGCATCGCGGTGAACGGGTCACCGGGACGGTCGACGACGTCGAGGATCATCGCCGTGGATACGCGCATGTTGCTTGTCAGCGGCTCGGGGGCGGCATCGACCAGCCGCGTCATGGTGGCCTCGCTCCATGGCACCATGCCCTCGGGTACCTTGCGGCGCACCAGCTTTCTTCGCTTCTTCGGGTCGTCGGCGACCTTGGCGAACTGTTTGAGGTTCTCCACCTCGTGGTCGGGTGCCTGCACGACAACGGTGCCCGCGGTGTCATAACCCGCCCGGCCCGCGCGACCTGCAATCTGGTGGAATTCCCGGGCGTTGAGCAGCCGGGTGCGGGTGCCGTCGTACTTGGACAGGGCCGAGAAGACGACGGTTCGGATCGGCACGTTGATGCCGACGCCCAAAGTGTCGGTGCCGCAGATGATCTTGAGCAACCCAGCCTGAGCCAGCTGTTCGACCAGCCGCCGGTATTTGGGCAACATCCCCGCGTGGTGGACGCCGATCCCGTGCCGGACCAGCCGCGACAGCGTCGACCCGAATGTCGAGGAGAACCGGAAACCGCCGATCAGGTCGGCGATCGCGTTCTTCTCTTCCTTGGTGGACACGTTGACGCTCATCAGCGCCTGTGCGCGCTCGAGCGCTGAGGCCTGGGTGAAATGGACGATGTAGATGGGCGCCTGCCTGGTGTCCAGCAGGTCGGCGATCGTCTCGTGCATGGGGGTGGTCGCGTACGAGTAGAACAACGGGACAGGGCGCTCGGCGTTGGCGACAAGCGCGGTCGACCGGCCAGTGCGGCGGGTGAGGTCTTCCCGCAGGAACGTGACATCGCCGAGTGTCGCTGACATCAGCAGGAACTGGGCCTTCGGCAGTTCCAGCAGCGGCACCTGCCAGGCCCATCCGCGATCGGGGTCGCCGTAGAAGTGGAATTCGTCCATGACGACCAGACCGATGGGTGCGTCGGCGCCCTCACGCAACGCGATGTTGGCCAGAACCTCTGCGGTGCAGGCGGTGATCGGCGCGCCCGCGTTGACCGAGGCGTCGCCGGTGAGCATGCCGACGTTGGCCGCGCCGAACACGTCGACAAGGGCGAAGAATTTCTCGCTGACCAGTGCCTTGATCGGCGCGGTGTAGTAGCTGCGTCGCCCTGCCGCCAGCGCCGCGAACAGCGCGCCGGTGGCCACCAATGACTTACCCGATCCGGTCGGCGTGGCGAGCACCACGTTCGCGCCGCTGACCAGTTCGATGAGCGCTTCCTCCTGCGCCGGGTAGAGCGCCGTGCCCTGCGCCTCCGCCCACGCGGCGAAGGAGGTGAACAACTCATCGGGATCGGCTGAGTGGGGCGACAGGAGCGACATCGGGAGCGACATTGTGAGGACAAGCGTGCCCGACGAGCTTGGTCGGCGCCGCGCCGCCCGCCTTCTAGCGCTCAGCGAGGGTCATGCTTCAAAATATGAAGCATGAAGTCGCCGCGGCCAGGTTCATCGGCACGAGGATCGACGTCGGGACGGCCGATCATGGTCGCACTCGACGTCCTGGGCCGCCGCGGCGCACTGCGCGTGATCTGGGAGTTGCGGGACGACCCCTTGACGTTCCGGGCGCTGCAGACCGCCGCCGAGATGAATCCGGCATCACTGAACACCCGCCTCAAGGAGTTGCGCGAGTTGAAGATCGTCGACCACAGCGGCGACGGCTACCACCTGACCGAACATGGGCGGTCACTGATGGCAGCGTTCAAACCGCTGCAGGCATGGGCGGACTCGTGGGCGCGCGAGGTGGAGATCTAGCCGGCGCTTTACTTTTCATAGCATCACGGGGTATGGTCGCCGTGCGTCGCGCTACAAAAATCATAGCGTGGCGCGCCGGTCACCGAATCCGTTGGCCGGGCAGCACAGGAGAAAGAGTGAAAGATGCGTTCGTCAACGTGAAGGTCATTGAGGGAGTCATCTCCGCAGCGCAAAAGCAGGACATCGTGCGCAAGGTGACCGACGCCATGGTGGAGATCGAGGGCGAGAACATGCGCCCGGTGACGTGGGTGGTGGTCGAAGAGGTGGCCAGCGGCGACTGGGGCGTCGGCGGAACGCCGTTGTATGCCGAGGACGTCAAGGCACTCGCCGTCGGTCACCCGGTCGGCTGAGCGGTCGTGCCTGCTAGCCGCGTGGCGGCGGCTGCGACCCGGCGTCTTGCGGATCGACTTCGACGGCATACGAGGTGATCGCCGTGATCTGGTCCGAGCTGAACTCGTAGACGTAGCAGCTCGCGACGGCGGTCATGCCGTCGGCGCGGATGTAGCGGGCGAAGGTGTCGACGGCGACGGCGCCCTCGCCCGCGACCACCACGCACCGGTCGTAGCTGGTGGTGGTGCCCTCCAGGCTGTCCAGCGTCTCCCGGCAGGTGTGCCGCACCGCGCCGGCGCCCTCGAGCACCATGTAGCCGACGATCGTCCAGCGCACGTCCTTGGCGAGGTGCGGCAGCGCTTCGTCGAACCGATGCTCGGAGAACGCGCGGCAGACGGCGCCGGGATCGAATGCCATGTGCTCGACGGTAGCGTGAGGCTGTCGTCGTCTGGGAAGGATGTGTGCATGCAGCTGTCGGGTGTCGGGATTTGGAGTTCGCAGTTGGAATACGGCGACGCCGATCAGGTAGCCGACGCCGCCGCGGAGTTGGACGAACTCGGTTACACCGCTTTGTGGATTCCCGACGTCGGCGGTCCGGTTCTGCGTGCCGTCGAGCACCTGCTCGCAACGACCAAGCGGGCGGTCATCGCCACCGGCATCCTGAACCTCTGGATGCACGAGCCATCCGACGTCGCCGCGTGGTACGCCTCGGTGACCGAGTCGCACGGCGAGCGGCTTCTGCTCGGTATCGGGTGCAGTCATGCGCCGTTGATCGACTCCACCGAGGCCGGCCGTTACCGCAAGCCGTTGGCCGCAACGCGCGCCTTCCTCGACGCAATCGACGCCACCGAGACTCCGGTTGCGGTCGACAACCGCGTACTGGCCGCGCTCGGTCCGAAGATGCTGGAGCTGTCGGCAACACGCGCGCGCGGAGCGCATCCGTATCTCGTCACGCCCGACCACACCCGCGCCGCTCGCGAAGTGCTCGGCGATGGGCCACTGCTGCTGCCCGAGCAGACCGTGTTTTTGGCCGACAGTCGCGACGAGGCGAGAGCTGTCGGAACCGATTGGCTGCGTGCGTATCTCGCGCTGCCGAATTATGCAAACAACTTGCTGCGCTGCGGCTTCACCCACGACGACATCGATTCCGTCACCGACAGGCTGTTCGACGCGATCATCGCGTGGGGTGACGAACAGGCCATCGCGAGGCGGGTGGAGGAACACAAACAGGCCGGCGCGGACCACGTCTGCGTCCAGGCGCTCACCGCCGACCAGCGCGAGTTCCCACGTGAGCAGTGGCGAAGGTTGGCGCCCGCGCTGACCTGAGTCCCCGCGGGCGCCGGTGGCAACGCCGGCGCTGCTCAGCCCAAGCGTGGTACCAGGTGCGGCGCGAGCGTGGTCAGCTTCTCGCAGGTCTCCTCGAACTCGCGATCGGGTGTCGACGCCGCGATGATGCCCGCACCGGCGCGCAGCCACGTCTTGCCGTCCGACTCGTAAGCGGAGCGCAGTGCCAGCGCCGCGTCCATCCCGCCGTCGGCCGAAAACATCACCACTGCACCGGAATACAACCCACGCCGCCCTTCGTCGAGCCGCAGGATGGCGTCGACGCTCTCGGCCTTGGGAATACCCGATGCGGTCACCGCAGGGAACAGCGCCTCCAGCGCATCCATCCGGTCCTTCGACGGATGCAGCCGTGCCCCGACCGTTGATCCCAGATGCTGCACGCTCCCCCGCTCACGCACCGTCATGAAGTCTTTCACCATGGCGGTGCCGGGCTCGGCGACCTCGGCGATCTCCTGCAGCGAGCTACGCACCGAGATCGCGTGTTCGACAATCTCTTTGGAGTTCGATTCCAGGTCGTCACGCGCGGCCCTGTCCTTTTGGTCGCCGCGGCCGAAGGCGCGGGTGCCCGCCAACGGTTCCGTCACCACGACCCCGTCGTGGTGAACGGCGGCGACCAGTTCGGGGCTGTAGCCGAGCGCGCGGAGGCCGCCGAGCCGCAACAGGAAGGATCGCGCAGGCGTGTTGTGCCTTCGGCCCACCCGATAGCTCGACGGAAAGTCCAATACGAACGGCACGTCGACTCGCCGCGACAGGATCACCTTCTGATAGCGGCCACCGACGATCTCGTCGATCGCGGTGGCCACGCGTCCGCGGTATCCGCCCGCGTCGTTGCGCACGTCGATGGGACTCGCGTGCGGCGTGGTCGGGACTCCGTCGGCCAGCAGTCGCCGCAGCACGTCGATGTGGCGGTCCTCGCAATTGCGCACCACCACTTCAGATTTCGTCACGATGAGCTGCGCGCGCGGCGAGAAGATCCGCGCAAGCGGCGTGCCTGCGGGCAGGGCCGACTGCAGCCCGAATTTGTATGCGCCGAACTCGAATGCCACCCAGCCGAACACCCGCTCGGTCTCCAGCAGCAGACGATCGATCGCGTCGCCAAGCACTGCGCCAGGTGGTCCGGACCACGGCTGGCGCTGCACCACACCGTCGGTCACCACCCGCAGCTCGTTGTTGTCCAGTTCGACGAGCGCCCGTGCCCCGGTGGCCAGCATCCACGTCCCGTCGTGCTCGTAGACCAGGTAGTCCTCACCGGCCCGCTCGGGCAATGCACTGGCGAGTTCGGCCACCAGATCGGCGGGCGCGATGCCCGGCGGAACGTCGAACGACAGGTTGTCCGGGCTGGTCTCGACGCTCAGGTCAGTCACATCACCCTCCAACGGCATAGGTTAGGTTTGCCTACCCTAGTGCATGGCCGTCCCGATTTGGGCGCTCCCGCGTCTCGGCATTCCCGAAGTCAGGTAGTCCACTACGCGTGCTGGCCGATCACCGCCGCCGTTACCGTTCGATCAGGGCGGTCCGTTCTGCGTGATGGGGAGGAACCCGACGATGGTCAACGCATCTGCGATCCCGGCCGACGACGACACCATCGTCGAAATCGTCAAGGATGCGATCAACAGCGGCAGACGTGCGACGTTGTACCTGACCTCCGAACAGTCCATCGCCGTGCGGTCGTGGCTGCTGACGCCGGAGGCCGACTCGGTGGTCGAGCGGCTCCGGCGCCGGCCTACCGCAGCGTCGTGACCGCCAACGGCTCGTCGGTTCCCGTCACCCGAATGTCGACCGTCTTGATCTTCGAAGTCGGGATGCTCGTCGCGGCCGACAAGCCGGTCGCCTCATCGCCCGCGGGCTTCCATGAGCCCACTGACTGCTGGGCGCCGTCCTGGGTGGTCACGACGATGTCGTAGCTGCCGACATTGCGCGACCAATCCTTCGTGTACTGGCACGCCCAGTTCAGCTGGGTGCCCCACTTCTTCTCGGTGACGGCGAGTTCGGCGGTGAGCCCACCGCGCGGCGTCGGTTGCATCGCCTGCATCGCAACTGTCTGGGTCGGCGCGGAGTCCGGAAACACCGTCGCGCCCACGATCCCGCCTGCGATCAGCAACGCGGCCGCCGAGGCGACCGCCGCCGTCAGCCAGGTCCGCCGCTGCCGCCGCTGCCGCTTGGCGGCGGCATCCGCGAGCGAGGCGATGTTGTCGGAACGCTGCTCCGCGGGCGGTGCACCGGCCAGGTCGGTCAGCGCGACCGCTTCGTCGCGGCTGAGCGCGTTGAGAATGCCAGGCATGCCTGCGAATTCGGTCAGTTCAGCAGCCCGCGCCGGGTTGGCGGCGAGATAGCTCTCGTACGTTCGTCGGTCCTCGAGGCTCAGCGCGCCCAGCACGTAGGCGGCGTCCCATTCGGCAAGGTCGTCGTCGGGTGCGAAGTTGCTCACCGCACAACCCCCCTTTCCTGCAACGCGATTCGCAGTGAACGAAGCGCGTAATGAAGCCGGGACTTGACCGTTCCCTCCGGAATACCCTCGTGCTGCGCAATATCTGCCACCGTCTGGCCGAGATAGTAGGCGCGCACGATCGCGCTGCGATGCTCCGGCGACAACGACAGCAGCGCGTCGGACAGGATCCACTTGTCGAACGCCGGGCCGATCGCGTCGGGCGACGGTTGTTCCGGCAGGAATTCACTCTGTAGTTCGCGGGTGTAGCGCGCGCTGCGCCGGTCGTCGATGACCAGATTGCGGGCCACGGTGTACAACCATTTTCGGACGTTCTCGGGCGGCTGCTGGAGCACCTCCGGCTTGCGCCAAAGCCGCAGCAGCGACTCCTGCACCACGTCCTCCGCGAACGGCATGTCACCTCTTGTCAGTCGCAGCACGTAGCGCAGCAGCGGTGGGCCGTGCTCGTCGTGCACGGCCCGCAGCAGCGCCGCCTGCTCGGAATCCTCAGTCATGCTTCATGCCCCGCGCATCCCTTGCTCTCGGTCGGCCTTTCGTTGAGCACAACGATCCAACGCGGGGGAATCGTTCAAACCAATTTTCGCGGGATTTCCCGGTTCGTCGTCGAGGTAGCTAGGCAAGCAGGGTGCGCACCACGGCGTCGGCGAGCAACCGGCCGTGGTCGGTGAGAACCAATCGATCGCGTCGCAATTCGACCAGTCCGTCGGCCACCACCGTATCGGCGCGCGCGCGTTCGTCGTCGTCCAACACCGCCATCGGCAGCCCGTCGCGCAGCCGCAGCCGCAGCATCACGTCCTCGACATGCCTGGTGCCTGCATCGAGCTGCTCGAAGTCGGCCACCGGCAGCTGGCCGTCGGCCAGAGAGTCCGCATATGTATTGGGGTGCTTGACATTCCACCATCGGACGGCGTCGACGTATCCGTGCGCGCCGGGACCCGCGCCCCACCATTCGCCGCCGTTCCAATAGCCGATGTTGTGCCTGCACTCCCCGCCGGGTCTGCTCCAGTTGGACACCTCGTACCAGTGCAGGCCCGCCGCCGACAGCCGCGCGTCGAGCAGTTCGTAGCGCTGCGCCAGCACGTCGTTGTCGGGCGCAGCGATCTCCCCGCGACGCACCCGGCGCGCGAGCGCGGTACCGTCCTCGACCACCAACGCGTAGCCGGACACGTGGTCAACGCCCGCATCGATCGCCGCATCGACGGAGCGGCGCAGATCGTCGTCGGACTCCCCCGGTGTGCCATATATGAGGTCGAGGTTGACGTGGTCGAAGCCGGCGGCCCGCGCTTCGCGTGCCGCGTCGAGGGCACGTCCCGGCGAGTGCACCCGGTCGAGGACCTTCAGCACGTGCGGGGCGACCGACTGCATGCCCAGCGACAGCCGGGTGAACCCCGCCGTCCGCAGCTGGTCGAAGAACCGCGGTGAGGTGGATTCGGGATTCGCCTCCGTCGTCACCTCCGCAGCAGGAGCCACCGTGAAGTGCGCGCGGATCGCATCCAGCACGGCGGACAGCCCGTCGCCGCCGAGCATCGAGGGCGTCCCGCCGCCGACGAACACCGTCTCGACTCGTTGGCTGCCCAGTCGCGAGGCGGCGAGGCCCAGCTCGATGCGGAGGGCTTCGAGCCATCCCTCCGGGTTGGCACCGCCCAGCTCAGTGGGGGTATACGTGTTGAAGTCGCAATAGCCGCACCGCGTCGCGCAGAACGGTACATGGATGTAGATGCCGAACGGCCGACCCGGCGTAGCGGCCACTCGCGGCAGCTGTTCGGGGGCGGTTCGGACGGCCATTTGGCCAGTCTCCCAGAGGACCTCGCACCGAGTCGTGTGCAAGCTCACGTTCGCCAGGACTTGGGCGGACTTTTACTCACCGTGAGCGCAAAATTCCCCCGGCGGTCGTTGTCAAGCTGCTTGGAGTCGTTGGGGTTGGGGTTGGGTGGGTAGGTTGATCCCGACGATGGGGCTGGGGGCTTTGGTGGTGGGTCGTTTGCGGAACCGTTCGGGGTGGCTGTTGTAGTAGGCCTGTTGGGCTTGGTCACGTTGCTGCCATCGCTGCCTCCAGCCCCCGTCATGGACCTCGGCGGGGGTGAACAGCGCGATACCGCTGTGTCGGTGGTGCTGGTTGTACCAGGACACATACGAGGCCACCCAGGCTCGGGCGGCGTTGATATCGGCGAAGGTGCGCGGATAGTTTGGCCGGTATTTCATTGTGCGGAACTCAGATTCAGAAAAAGGATTGTCATTACTGACACGGGGCCGGTTGTGCGTCTGGGCGACGTCGAGATCGGCCAGGAGGTCTTTAAGAACCGTGGAACGCATCGCCGGCCCGGAGTCGGCGTGAACGACCGCAGGCAGTCCATGGTTAGCGAACGCGGTCTCAAACATCTCCACGGCCAGGTCGTCGCACTCGCGCTCCTCGACACGCCAGCCAACGATCATGCGCGAGTAGATGTCGATGATCGAGTACGCCTTAAACGCCACACCCCGCCACGGGCTACGCAAGTCGGTGATATCCCAGCTCCAAATCTGGCCGGGCCCAGTAGCTTTGCATACCGGCGCCTGTCGCGGTGTCTTGATCGACGAGCGAGTCGGGCTGAGCGGGCGGGCGCTTTGATCGGCGATCGTTGCCGCGATGCGCCACCAGGAACGCCGTGAGGCCAGCATCACGCCCTCATCCCAGGAGGCGGCGAACGAATAATCCACCGAGGTGCCCGCCTGCCAGCCGGCGATGATCTTGCCCGTGATCACCGCACGATCAGCTGCACCGATGCGTGCGGGGTAAGCCCGATCCTTCTGTGGCACCGGGTCAGCGACCCCAAGGCGCGGCTTGCAGCGATAATGCCACGTCGAACGGGACAAACCGATCATCGCCAACGCCTGACGTTTCGAGCCGATCACCGCAGTCAGCTCGGTGACGAGTCCGTTTTCGGTGTCGATGAACTGCTGGGATCGCTGGTCGTCGGGGCTGCGTCGGGCTCGTGCTCGCGCATCGCATGCAAGAGCCCGATAGCTTTTCCCAACGCCTCGTTGGCTTTCTCCAGGCCTTCGTTGCTCTGTTCAAGCTCGTCTACCCGCGCCCGCAGCCGAGCCAGTTCGGCCTGTGCCTGCTCAGCAGCCCGCGACGCGGCCAACGCGGTGCGATTTTCCGGGGGAACCGTCACACCACTACCATCGCGCGCAATCAGCCCCCGGTCCAGATCACCGTCAAACACCGCCGCCTGCCACCGCCTCAACCGGTGATAGGTCACACCCCGACCCGCAAGCCACGGTTAGGGCATATGTCGGTGTCCGTGGCAGAATTGGGCGCGTGACCGCCGCTCGCAGCTTTCCCCAGCGCGTATCGCTGGTGGCGCGGCGGCATGTCGACTTCAAGCGCGTTTGTACCTGTTGTTGTCTGCCTTGATGCCGTAGACCCGTCCACCTGTATTTCAGCTGGCTGCCGGATCTGCGCCACCGGACAGCCACCGGTGATTGACGCGCGGTCCGGCTCCACGAAGGAGCCACACACCTATGACAACGGCCAAGCCCCTCAAGCGCCCCCGTGGCGAGGGCCAATGGAAGCTCGGCTACCGCGAGCCGCTCAACGCCAACGAACAGTTCAAGAAGGATGACGACGCGCTGAACGTGCGCGACCGCATCATCGACGTCTACTCCAAGCAGGGTTTCGACAGCATCGATAAGCAGGACCTGCGCGGCCGGATGCGCTGGATGGGCCTGTACACCCAGCGCGAGCAAGGCTACGACGGCACCTGGACCGGCGACGAGAACGCCGATCTGCTGGAAGCCAAGTACTTCATGATGCGGGTGCGCTGTGACGGCGGCGCACTGTCGGCGGCCGCGCTGCGGACCATCGGCGAGATCTCCACCGAGTTCGCCCGCGACACCGCGGACATCAGCGACCGCGAGAACGTGCAGTACCACTGGATCCGGATCGAGGACGTCCCGCAGATCTGGGAGCGGCTGGCCGCGGTCGGCCTGCAGACCACCGAGGCGTGCGGGGACTGCCCTCGTGTCGTGCTGGGCGGGCCGTTGTCCGGCGAGTCGCTGGACGAGGTGCTCGACCCGTCGTGGGCGGTCGATGAGATCGTCCGCCGATACATCGGCAATCCCTCGTTCTCGAACCTGCCGCGCAAGTACAAGACCGCCATCTCCGGATTGCAGGATGTGGCGCACGAGGTCAACGACATCGCGTTCATCGGCGTCAACCATCCCGAGCACGGCCCGGGCCTGGATATCTGGGTCGGCGGCGGGCTGTCGACCAACCCGATGCTGGCGCAGCGCCTCGGCGCGTGGGTTCCGCTGGACGAGGTGCCTGACGTCTGGGAGGCGGTCACCTCGGTGTTCCGCGACTACGGCTACCGCCGCCTGCGGTCGAAGGCGCGGCTGAAGTTCCTGATCAAGGACTGGGGCATTGAAAAATTCCGCCAGGTCGTCGAGGACGAGTACCTGGGCCGCAAGCTGATCGACGGGCCCGCGCCCGAGCCGGTCAAACACCCGATCGACCACGTCGGTGTGCAGAAGCTGAAGAACGGCAAGAACGCCGTCGGCGTCGCGCCGATCGCGGGCCGGGTGTCGGGCACGATCCTGCAGAAGGTCGCCGACCTCGTCGACGCGGCGGGCTCCGACCGGGTGCGGCTGACGCCGTACCAGAAACTGGTCATCCTCGATGTGCCTGACGACAAACTCGACGCGCTGGTGGCCGGCCTTGACGCGCTGGGCCTGCCGTCGCAGCCGTCGGGCTGGCGCAAGAACCTGATGGCCTGCACCGGCATCGAGTACTGCAAGTTGTCGTTCGCCGAGACCCGCGGGCGTGCGCAAGTGCTGGTGCCGGAGTTGGAGAAGCGCCTCGAGGACATCAACGCCCAACTCGACGTGCCGATCACTGTCAACATCAACGGCTGCCCGAACTCGTGCGCCCGCATCCAGGTCGCCGACATCGGGTTCAAGGGCCAGATGGTCGACGACGGCGACGGCAATTCCGTCGAGGGGTTCCAGGTGCACCTGGGCGGCAGCCTGGGACTGGACAGCGGATTCGGCCGCAAGCTGCGTCAGCACAAGGTGTTGTCCAGCGAGCTGGGCGACTACATCGACAGGGTCGTTCGCAATTTCGTGAAACAACGCGAGCAGGGCGAGCGTTTCGCTACGTGGGCTGTACGAGCAGACGAGGCGGATTTGCGATGAGCACTTGCGCGAAGAGCGGAGGACACAGATGACCGACCTCATGAATCAGACTGATCTGCAGGCACTGGCCGAGCGTGGCGCAGCGGAGTTGGACGGCGCCAACGCGCTGGACCTGTTGCGTTGGACCGACGAGAACTTCGGCGTCGTCGCCGGAGCCGGGGATTCGGCGACAAAAGGGTACGTGGTGGCGTCCAACATGCAGGACGCGGTGCTGGTCGACCTGGCCGCCAAGGTGCGCCCCGGGGTCGACGTGCTGTTCCTGGACACCGGTTATCACTTCGTCGAGACGGTCGGCACGCGGGACGCCGTCGAGGCGGTCTACGACATCAACATCGTCAACGTCACGCCGGAGAACAGCGTCGAGAAGCAGGACGAACTGTTCGGCAAGGACCTGTTCGCCCGCGAGCCCAATGAATGCTGCCGGATGCGCAAGGTAGAGCCGCTTTCCAAGGCCCTGCGCGGGTACTCCGCGTGGGTGACCGGCATCCGACGTGTCGAGGCACCGACGCGCGCCAACGCACCGTTGATCAGCTGGGACAAGGCTTTTGGGTTGGTGAAGATCAATCCGATCGCGGCGTGGACCGACGAGGAGATGCAGGCCTACATCGACACCAACGATGTGCTGGTCAATCCGCTTGTGTTCGAGGGCTATCCGTCGATCGGTTGCGCTCCGTGCACGGCCAAGCCGGTCGAGGGAGCCGATCCGCGTAGCGGCCGGTGGGCCGGTACGTCGAAGACGGAATGCGGTCTGCACGCGTCGTGAACACTCTAGTCCTCACCGCGCACGGCTCCGCTGATCCCCGATCAGCGGAGTCGGCGCACGAGGTGGCAGCCACCATCTGCAGGATGCGACGCGATGTCGACGTGCGAGTAGCGTTCTGCGAGCAGACTTTTCCCAATCTGCGGGATGTGTTGGCAGGGACCGGACGCAACACGGCGGTCGTGCCATTGCTGCTGGCCGATGCGTATCACGCGCGTGTCGACATTCCGGCGCTCATCGCGGAGTCAGGCACGGACGCCATACAGGCCGGCGTGCTCGGGGAGGATGACCGCCTGGTGGCAGTGCTCCGGCAGCGACTGACCCACGCCGGGGTGTCTCAACTCGACTCGGGCGTCGGCGTCCTTGTCACCGCGGTGGGTTCATCACGGCCGCAAGCCAATGCGCGCACCGCACTGGTCGCGGACTACCTGGCGCAGCACACTCGGTGGACCACGACGACGGCGTTCGCGACGGGCCCACAACCAACGCTCGCGCAAGCCGCCGACGTGCTGCGTGAACGCGGCGCGACTCGCCTGGTCATCGCGCCATGGTTCCTAGCGCACGGCCGCATCACCGATCGGGTCGCAGAATTCGCACTGGCGCAAGGGATTTCGATGTCGGCTCCGCTCGGCCCGCACCGACTGGTGGCCGACACCGTGCTGGACCGGTTCGACCAGGCGCTCGAGAGGCGGGCCGCTGCTTGATATCGGATGCGCGAGGCTAGGCTTTCGTCAGCGCCTCGTCCTCGTCGGCGTGGTCCGACCGCGGAATCTCGGTGCCGCCCGGCAGCGGAGGAATTCGGGTTGCACGTACGTACACCGTGTCGCCTTCCTTGAGCCCGAGCGCCTCGGCATCGCCGCGGGTGATCTGCGCCGTGAACGGCGTGTGGTCGGCGGCGCTGGTCAACTCGACGCGAACTTCGAAGCCCAGCATGACAATTCGGTCGATGGTCGCGCGTAGTACACCGGTGGCCTGAACGGAATCGTCGGAGGTCGCGATCGCCATCTCGGGGTTGCGGCCGACGCGGATGTCGTGCGGGCGGACCAGCGATCCGTTCAGCGACGACACCGCACCGAGAAACGACATCACGAACGCATTGGCAGGCGCGTCGTACACCTCTGTCGGCGAACCAACCTGCTCGATGCGGCCCTTGTTGAGCACCGCGATCCGGTCGGCGACATCGAGCGCCTCCGACTGGTCGTGCGTGACCAACACCGTGGTGACGTGCACTTCGTCATGCAGTCGCCGAAGCCACGCACGCAGATCCTCGCGCACCTTCGCGTCCAGCGCGCCGAACGGCTCGTCCAGTAGCAGCACTTCGGGATCGACGGCGAGCGCGCGCGCCAACGCCATCCGCTGTCGCTGCCCGCCCGAGAGCTGATTGGGATAGCGGGTCTGAAAACCGGCCAGGCCCACCACGTCAAGCAGGTTGTCGACCTTCTCCTTGATTTCGGCCTTCGGCCGCTTGCGGATCTTCAAGCCGAATGCCACGTTGTCGCGCACGGTCAAGTGCTTGAACGCCGCGTAGTGCTGGAAGACGAAGCCGATACCGCGCCGTTGCGGCGGGATATGCGTCACGTCGCGGCCGTTGATGGTGACCGTGCCGGTGTCGGGCAGGTCAAGGCCGGCGATCGCGCGCAACAGCGTCGACTTGCCCGAGCCGCTCGGTCCCAGCAGCGCGGTCAACGAGCCCGACGGCACCTCGAAGTCGACGTTGTCCAACGCCGCGAAATCGCCGTAGTGCTTGTTGGCACCTCGCACGGTGATCGCATTCGTCACGGCTATCCGTCTCCTCGTCGGTTAATTATTCGTCTTTGCGCGGCGCGCGTCGAGAATGACCTGGACCACCAGAACGATCACCGCGACGCCCATCAGCAGCGTCGACACCGCATAGGCGCCGTACTCGGCGCCGCGGTTGTACCGATCCGACACCAGCAGCGTCAGCGTCTGAGATGTGCCGGGCAGGTTCGACGAGACCATGATCACCGCGCCGTACTCCCCGAGCGTGCGGGCGATCGTCAGCACGATGCCGTACATCAAGCCCCAGCGGACCGACGGCAATGTGACCCGCCAGAACGTCTGCCACCAATTCGAGCCGAGCGTCGCCGCGGCCTCTTCCTGATCGGTGCCCAACTCGTGCAGCACCGGTTCGACCTCACGGATCACGAACGGCACCGTGACGAAGATGCTGGCAAGCACAATGCCGGGAAAGCCGAAGATGATCTTGAAGCCGAGGTCGTTCTCCACGAAGCCGAACAAGCCGGCCGAGCCCCACAACAGGATCAACGCCACGCCCACCACCACCGGCGACACCGCGAAGGGAAGATCGATCACGGCCTGCAACAAGCTCTTGCCTCGAAACTTGTTGCGCGCGAGCACAAGAGCGGTGGGCACTCCGAAAAGTACGTTGAGTGGCACCACGATCGCGACGACGATCAGCGACAGCTGCAATGCCGAGATGGCGGCCGGCGTGGTGATGTTGCTGATGAAGGCACCCACGCCCGGCGAGAACGTGCGCCACAGGATCAAGCCCACCGGGACGATCAACAGTAGAAGCAGATACCCGAGCGCGAGGTAACGCATCAGGTAGCGCATGGGCGTTGAGAGCGTCACTCCGCGAGCTCCTCACGCTTGGCGGCCCTGGCTCCGATGCTCCGCAGGACGAACAGCACGACGAAGGAAATGACCAGCAGGACAATGGAAATCGCCGCAGCACCGCTGGGGTCGTCGTTCTCGATCAGCGTCCGGATCCACTGCGACGACACTTCGGTCTCGCCAGGCACCGCGCCACCGATCAACACCACCGACCCGTATTCGCCGATCGCCCTCGAGAAGGCCAGCCCCGCGCCGGACAGCAGAGACGGCAACAGCGCGGGAAGGATCACGAGGGTGAAAATGGTCCGGTTGTTCGCGCCCAACGATGCCGCGGCCTCTTCAACCTCGCGGTCGAGTTCCAGCAGCACGGGTTGCACCGAGCGCACCACGAACGGCAACGTCACGAACAGCAGCGCGATACCCACGCCCCATTTGGTGTGCTGCAGATGGAGGCCGACGGGGCTGCCCGGCCCGTACAGCGCGAGCATGACCAGGCTGGCGACGATCGTCGGTAGTGCGAACGGCAGGTCGATGATCGCGTCGACCAGCCTCTTGCCGATGAACTCGTCGCGGGTGAGCACCCAGGCCACCAGCAGGCCGAAGAACAGATTGATCACCGCGACGGAGAACGAGATGGTCAGCGTCACCCGCAGCGACGCCAGGGCCGCATTCGACGTGACCGCGGACCAGAACGCGTCCCAACCGCCGCCCGCCGACTGCCACACGATGGCGGCGAGCGGCAGCAGGACGATCACCGACAGCCACGTCGTCGCGACACCCACCCGCAACGAGGTGGTGCCGTAGCGGCTCTTGAAGAATCCCCGAGGCGGGCCCGCGCCACCGTCCTCGGTGACCTGGGGCCGGGCCGTCTCGGGGTTGAGCGCAGCTGTCATCCAGTCGCCTGCTTGTAGATCTTCGTGATGCTGCCGTTGTCCTTGTCGAACAACGCGGGATCAACCGCGCTCCATCCTCCCAGGTCGTCGATGGTCCACAACTTCTGCGGCGTGGGGAAGTCGGTGGCGAAGTCCGCGGCGACCGACGGATCGACCGGGCGGAAACCAGCCTGCGCCCAGATCTTCTGCCCTTCCTTGGTGAACAGGTAGTTCTTGAGCGCGGTGGCCTTGTCCAGGTGCGTGCTGGAGGTCACCACGGCGACCGGGTTCTCGATCTTGAACGTCTGCGGGGGGTTGAGGTGTTCGACCGGCTTACCCTGCCGCTCGGTGTTGATCGCCTCGTTCTCGTAGCTGATCAGCACGTCGCCGGTGCCCTGCAGGAACACGTCGGTGGCCTCCCTGCCGGAACCGGGCCGGGTCTTGACGTGTTCGGTGACCAGCTTGTTGACGAAGTCGAGACCGGCCTGCGGGTTCTTGCCGCCGTCGCTCTTGGCGGCGTAGGGCGCCAGCAGGTTCCACTTCGCGGATCCGGAGCTCAATGGGCTGGGCGTGACCACCTCGAGCCCGGGTTGCAGCAGATCGTCCCAGTCTTTGATGTTCTTCGGGTTGCCCTTGCGTACCACCAGCGAAACGACAGATCCGAACGGGATGCCCTTCGTGGCGTCGGCGTTCCAGTCCTTGCCCACCTTGTCGGCCTTGACCAGGCGTGTGACGTCGGGCTCGACCGAGAAGTTCACGATGTCGGCGGGCTTGCCGTCGACCACCGACCGCGACTGGTCGCCCGACGCGCCGTAGGAGGTGGTGACCGCTACGCCCTTGCCTTCGGGCGTGGCCGCGAACGCGGGGATGATCTTGCTCCAGCCGGGCTCGGGCACCGCGTACGCGACCAGCGTCAGTGTGGTCTGTGCGGGCGCCGTCGGGCTGCCTCCCGCCACATCGCTGGATCCGCCGCCACAGCCCGCCAGCAGCGTTGCGATGGTGGCGAAGGCAGCACCGTAGCGCCAGGATTTGCCGATGTTGACCATTGATGACCTTTCCTTACCGGGGACGAATGGGGGGTTCCGTCACGACGGCGAGGCGGAGAATCAGTACCTGGGCATCCAGACAGCCGCTACCGACACCAAACCGCGGACGGATATGGAGTCAGCGACAACAACAAACGTCTGCGACAGCAGTGAAACCCACGGCAATGAGGGCCAGGATGTGGCCACTCTTGTTGCCGGTCGCTGTGCGCATGGCGCGAAGAATAACAGAGTCTGGCAGCGCGCTCAGGCTCGGCTTAGCCCGGTTAACGAGTTAGCAGCCACGTTGCGATCACCAGGACCACGAGAATGATCAGCACCAAGGTGACCCGGGATCGCGGCATTTCTCACTCCTCGTCCTCGTCTTGATGGCGGACCCGCCGCATGAGCCGGATCCCGTTGCCAAGCGCACCGTCGAGCAGGATGGCGATCCCGTATGCGAGCGCCAGGACAACAGGCATCACCACGGCGGTCTGCGCGACGAACGGCAGCCCGGACAACCACAACTCGACGCCGTCCCACCAGTTCAGGAAGCCGCCCACCTGGCCAGCGTATGCGATGCGAAAATGCTCCAATGCCTGCCGACAAGACCACCTGCGTGATCGCCGGCGGTGGTCCAGCCGGAATCATGCTCGGACTGCTGCTGGCACGCGGCGGCGTCGACGTCACCGTGATGGAGAAGCACGCCGACTTCTTGCGCGACTTCCGCGGCGACACCGTCCACGCCAGCACCCTTCGCCTGCTCGACGAACTGGGCCTCGGCGACGAGTTCGCCCGGATGCCGCACCGTGTCATCGAGACACTGAACATGAAAATCCAGGGCACCGAGGTGGGCGTCGACCTGACGCGAATTCCCGGCCCGCACAAGCACATTGCACTGGTGCCGCAGTGGGACTTCCTCGAACTGCTTGCCGCTGCCGCGGAAAAGGAGCCGACGTTCACGCTTCTGCGCAGCACCGAGGTGCTCGGCCCGATTCGAGATGGCGGCAGAGTAATCGGGGTCCGCTACCGCGACAGCCAAGGCGATGACCGCGACCTGCACGCCGATTTGACGGTGGCCTGTGATGGCCGCTCGTCGACGCTGCGCACGGCAATGGGGTTGACGCCCAAGAGTTTCGGTGCCCCGATGGACGTATGGTGGTTCCGTCTACCGCGCAACCCCGACGACCCACACGGCCTGGCCGGAGTGCTCGGCGCGGGGCACGCACTGGTTGTGATCGACCGCGGTGACTACTTCCAATGTGCCTACGTCATCCCCAAGGGCCGAGACGCGCAATTGCGTGCGCAGGGCATCGAGACGCTGCACCGCGCCGTGGTGGCCCTGGTGCCGTGGCTGTCAGACCACATCACGTCGCTGACGTCGTTCGACGACGTGAAACTGCTCGACGTCCAACTCAACCGGTTGCACCGCTGGTACTGCGACGGCCTGCTGCTGATCGGGGACGCGGCGCACGCCATGTCGCCGGTCGGTGGAGTCGGGATCAACCTGGCCGTCGCCGATGCGGTGGCCACCGCCACCGCACTGGCCGGCCCGCTGCGGCGTGGCACGGTTAACAACAGGCACTTGGCTCGAATCCAGGTGCGGCGGTGGCTGCCAGCGGCGCTGATTCAGTCGGCACAGCGAGCCATCCACGCCCGTGTCATCGCTGTCGCCGTTGCTCCAGGTCAGACCGCTGAGCCACCGTTGCTGGCGCGAATCGCCGCCCGCGTGCCTGGGCTGCGCGCCGCGGCCGGATACGCGATCGCGATCGGCCCGCTGCCAGAACACGTGCCGGAGTTTGCCCGCCGCTGAACCCGTCGGGCGCGGACACGCCCCTCACCGAGTAGACGACGAGGCGCCCGGCAGTCGATGATGTCGGAATGACGCTGCAACACACCGAGCCTGCCGACGGCGCGCCGGACGCTGAGGCCAACGGGTCGAAGCCCCTCCAGGGCGGCCAGGCCGAAGCCCCGTTCACCGTGACGGCGCCGGTGCCGTATAGCAGCATCGGGTCGCTTCGGAACCCGTTCCCACCGATCGCCGACTACGCGTTCCTTTCCGACTGCGAGAACACCTGCCTGATCTCGTCGGCAGGCTCGGTGGAGTGGCTGTGTGTGCCGCGACCGGACTCCCCCAGCGTGTTCGGTGCCATCCTCGACCGCGGTGCAGGCCATTTCCGGCTGAGCCCGTACGGCGTCTCGGTGCCCGCGGCCCGTCGTTACCTGCCGGGCAGCCTGATCCTGGAGACCACCTGGCAGACCCACACCGGCTGGATGATCGTGCGGGACACACTGGTGATGGGGCCGTGGCACGACATCGAGACGCGGTCGCGCACGCACCGCCGCACACCGATGGACTGGGACGCCGAGCACATTCTGTTGCGTACGGTGCGCTGTGTCAGCGGCACCGTCGAGTTGGTGATGAGCTGTGAGCCGTCGTTCGACTATCACCGGATCAACGCCACCTGGGAGTACTCGGCCCAGGCCTACGGCGAGGCGATCGCGCGGGCCAGTCGTGACGCCGACGCGCATCCGACGCTGCGGTTGACCACCAACCTCCGGATCGGCCTCGAGGGCCGCGAGGCACGGGCCCGCACCCGAATGAAGGAGGGCGACAACATCTTCGTCGCCCTGAGCTGGTCCAAACACCCGGTGCCCCAGACTTATGACGAGGCCACCGACCGGATGTGGCAGACCAGCGAGTGCTGGCGACAGTGGATCAACGTCGGCGACTTCCCCGATCACCCGTGGCGGTCGTATCTTCAGCGCAGCGCGCTGACGCTGAAGGGCCTGACCTACTCGCCGACCGGCGCGCTGCTGGCGGCGCCGACCACGTCGCTGCCGGAAACCCCTCAGGGCGAACGAAATTGGGATTACCGCTACGCGTGGGTGCGCGATTCGACCTTCGCGTTGTGGGGCCTGTACACGTTGGGTCTCGACCGCGAGGCCGACGACTTCTTCGCATTCATCGCCGACGTGTCGGGTGCCAACAACGGCGAACGCCACCCACTTCAGGTGATGTACGCCGTCGGCGGTGAGCGGACCCTGGTCGAGGAAGAGCTGCATCATCTGTCCGGGTACGACAACGCCCGACCGGTGCGGGTCGGCAACGGCGCCTACAACCAGATGCAGCACGACATCTGGGGCACCTGCCTGGATTCGGTGTACCTGCATGCCAAATCGCGCGAACAGATCTCGGACAGCCTGTGGCCGGTGCTCAAGCAACAGGTCGAGGAGGCGATCAAGCACTGGCGTGAACCGGATCGAGGCATCTGGGAGGTGCGCGGTGAGCCGCAGCACTTCACCTCGAGCAAGATCATGTGCTGGGTCGCGCTGGACCGCGGATCAAAACTGGCCGAACTGGAGGGCGAGAAGTCCTACGCGCAGCAATGGCGTGCGATCGCCGAGGAGATCAAGGCTGACATACTCGCCAACGGCGTGGACTCGCGTGGCGTGCTGACGCAGCGCTACGGCGACGACGCGCTGGACGCCTCGCTGCTGCTGGCCGTGTTGACCCGGTTCCTGCCCGCCGACGACCCTCGGGTGCGGGCGACGGTGTTGGCGATCGCCGACGAGTTGACCGAGGACGGCCTGGTGCTGCGCTACCGCGTCGAGGAGACCGACGACGGCTTGGCAGGCGAGGAAGGCACGTTCACGATCTGCTCGTTCTGGCTGGTGTCGGCGCTTGTCGAGATCGGCGAGATCCATCGGGCCAAGCACCTGTGCGAGCGACTGCTGTCGTTCGCCAGCCCGCTTCATCTCTACGCAGAAGAGATCGAGCCGCGCACCGGACGGCACCTCGGCAACTTCCCTCAGGCGTTCACCCACCTGGCGTTGATCAACGCCGTGGTGCACGTCATCCGTGCCGAGGAAGAGGCCGACAGCTCCGGAGTGTTCCAGCCCGCCAACGCGCCGATGTAGCGGCGGTAGCGAGCCGATGACGGGTCGGTAGCGCTTCAGGATCATCGTGGGTCGATGCCTTGCCGACTCCGGCATGGTCGCGCACGATGGCAGCCATGAGCATGTATCGCGCTGGTGACGACACTTCGCGTCGAATCATCGACGTGGCAACGGGAATCCTCGTCGGGTTGCGCGGTTGTTCGGATCACGAAGCTTTCGACGAACTGGTGCGCGTGGTCCACGAAACCGGCGTCGGGATCGGCCGGTTGGCCTCGGGCCTGGTAGCACTCGCCAGCGGCACGGCGACCGCCGAGCACGCCGAGGCGTTCGCGGTGTGGGGTGAGTTGGTGCGGCGTGGCCGGCTTGCGCCTTCGACCGTCTAGGTCGAGACGTGACCACCGCTCCTGAAGTTCCAGCCCCGACGTTCGAGGCCGCCTGGAATGCGTGGCACAGCGAGCGTGAACGTTATTACGGGGACCCGCTGGGCTGGCTGAGCCTGACCGGATTGTATTGGCTCACCGACGAGTTCGAGATGGTCAGCGACCTTCCCGGACGATGGCGCGCCGATTCCGATGCGGTGTATGTCGAGGGCATCGAGGGCACGGAACGGCTCGAACCGGTCGAGGGCGCGCCAGGGTTGCTAGTCGACGACGGCGCCCGCCGCATCGAGGTCATCCGGCGAACCGGGTCGGTCGCTATGCGGGTACACGATCCCGAGTCTCCCCATCTGAAGGACTACCGAGGCATACCCGCCTATCCGCCGAGTCAGCGCTGGCACGTCACCGGCACCTTCGCTGCTTATGAGCACCCGCAGACGGTCACGACGGGTGCGGTAATAGAAGGGCTCGAGCACCACCACAACGCTGTTGGCATCATCGACTTCGAATTGGCCGGTGCTGCTGCGCAGTTGGTCGCGTTCGGCCGTCCGGACGGTGTATTGCACGTGCTGTTCACGGATGCCACCAGCGGCGTCACCACCTACCCGGCGTGCCGATCACTGTCGATCGAGGGACCAGACGCCGGGGGGACGGTCACGTTGGACTTCAACCGGGCCTCGAACCTACCGTGCGCGTTCACCGAATTCGCGACGTGCCCGGTGGCGCCGGCCGAGAACAAGTTGACCATCGCCATCGAGGCCGGCGAAAAGAATCCGCGATGACGGCAGAGTCGCTTTAGGCGACGCATTTCGATCCTGCTGATACCAACCGGTGCCCCGAGGTTGCAGTAGGCATCATTTCACGATGGCCCGTGATCCGCTTCAACACATTTCAGTGTGCCGGGAGTCCAACTGTCTGAACTACAGCCTCTCGGGTGCGCGGCCGCCCCGGCACGGCCAGATCTAAGTCGGCATCGCCTCGTCAGGCGGCGTTGGGTTCCGGACCGCCGGGCTCGCGATCGTCGTGAGTTGGGTTGTCGGGTGGGCGCAGTAGTCGTTCGGGGTGGTGGTAGGTGTTGACCCGGGCTTGGCCGGTGTCGAGGTGTGGCGGTGGGATCCATTCGACTTCGTGACGGTCGTTCATGCGGGTGACCCAGCCATCGGGGCCGACCATGCGGTTGTCGGGCCCACAGGCCAACCCGAGCTCATCGACGTTGGTGCGACCGTTATCGGCCCAATCGCGGGCGGCGTGGTGGACCTGGCTGCCGTAGGCGGGCACCGGGCAGCCCGGCTTGGTGCAGCCACCGTCGCGGGCGATGAGCATGATCCGCTGCGCCGCCGACGCCACCCGGCGGGCCCGGAACAAGTCCAACGCCGATCCGCTGGCCCCATCGAAGACCGCCAGGTAGTGGTTGGCGCGCGCGGCCAGCCTGATCAGGGTGCTGATCGGCACCACGGTGCCCCCACCGCTGACCCCGACACCGGCGCGGCTTTCCAGGTCCTGCAGCGTGGTACGGATGATGATCG
>NZ_JBICUE010000006.1:0-423906 GCF_043197955.1 Mycobacterium sp. NPDC048908
CCCGGACCCATCCCGAACCCGGAAGCTAAGCCTGCCAGCGCCGATGATACTACCCAACACGGGTGGAAAAGTAGGACACCGCCGAACACAAATTAAAGCCCTCGGCCCTCCAATTTCGATTGGGGGGCCGAGGCATTTCCATTGCAGAATCAATCGAATAGAGCAGGCGCAGTTCGACTTTTCTCCAAAGCCAGCAACGCCCTTTTACGGTCGATTCCGCCGCCATATCCAGTTAGGCCGCCGTTCGATCCAATTACGCGATGGCACGGGACGATGATGCCGATTGGGTTGTGCCCATTCGCCAAGCCGACGGCGCGAAACGCTGCTGGCGTTCCGATCTGACGTGCGATCTCGCCGTACGACCGCGTTTCACCGTAGGGAATGGTCAGCAGCGCCTCCCACACCTTCCGTTGAAATGCTGTGCCGACGAGGTCCAGATCAACGTCGAATTCGGTCAACTCACCGGCGAAGTACGCCTCCAGTTGGTCGACTGCCTCAGAGAACGCGTCGTCGTCGGGTACCCAGCCGTCACGACTCGGCTCGTAGGTTTGGTCGACCATCCGTAGATGCATCAACCTGCCCTGTTTGCCCGCAAGCGTCAGCTTCCCAACCGGACTGTCCATCGACCGAAACAGCACTTGTCCCATTACTTCTCCTTCGGCGGCCACACGTTGACCGCGTGATCTAGGGCCGTCCAAAGATGCTGGGTGGCATACGACCGCCACGGCCGCCACGGCGCACTGCGTCGGTTCAGCAGGCGGACGTCGTCGGGCAGGCCAAGTTGCTTGGCCGCCAACCGGACACCGAGATCGCTCGCCGGGAATGCGTCGGGGTCTCCGAGGCCCCGCATCGCGATCACCTCGGCAGTCCACGGACCGACGCCCGGCAATTCGAGCAGTTGTTCGCGCGCCCGCTCCCAGTCGCAGCCGGCGTCGAGTACCACATCGCCGTTGGCCATTGCCGCGATCAGCGTCACCAGCGACCGTTGTCTGGACCTCGGAAACGCGAGGTGGGCTTGATCGATCTCAGCGAGGTGTTCGACAGCCGGAAAGACAAGTGACAGACCGCCGTTCGGGTCGGCGACCGGTTGCCCGTAGGACAACGCGATGCGACCGGCATGAGTACGCGCGGCTTTGAGCGACACCTGCTGTCCGAGTAGCACGCGGATGGCCAGTTCCTGCTCGTCGACGGTTCGCGGGATTCGCTGACCCGGCGCCTTCGCCACCAGGGCGGTGAGGTCGGGGTCGGCGCTCAATGCGTCGACGACGGCTTCCGGATCGGCGTCGAGGTCGAGCAGGCGGCGGCATCGCGCGATCGCCGTCGACAGATCGCGGAAATCGTCCAACACCAGCTGACATTGCACATGGTCGGGATGCGGTGTGAGACTGGCGATTCCGTTCCCGCTGGGCAGACGCATCGTGCGCCGATACGCGCCGTCGCGCACTTCTTCGACGCCGGGCACCGCGCTGGCGGCAAGGTGGCCGAACAGTCCTTCGTACGCGAACGGCGTGCGTACCGGCAGCCGCAACGACAATGCCCCCCTGGCGCCGGCGTCGTCAGGTCCGAAACGGGTCCGTTGGCGCAGGGTGGTCGGCGTGAGGTCGAACACCATCCGCACCGTGTCGTTGAACTGCCGGATGCTCGAAAAGCCCGCCGCGAAGGCGACATCGCTGAATGGCAGCTCTGTGGTCTCGATGAGCAGCCGAGCCGTCTGGCTGCGTTGTGCTCTTGCGAGCGCGAGCGGATTGGCACCGACCTCGGCCTGCAGCAGCCGCTCGAGTTGACGGGTGGTGTAGCCGACCCGCGCCGCCAGCCCGGTTACGCCCTCACGGTCGACGGTGCCGTCGGCGATCAGCCGCATCGCCCTCGCCACAACGTCTCCGCGAACATTCCACTCCGGCGAACCCGGCGACGCGTCGGGTCGACAACGCTTGCAGGCGCGAAAACCAGCGTGCTGCGCGGCGGCGGCCGTCGGGTAGAACCGCATGTTGCGCGCGAATGGAGGCCGCACGGGGCAACTGGGCCGGCAATAGATTTTCGTGGTCAGCACAGCGGTGACGAACCAACCGTCGAACCGCGCGTCCTTGGACTGGACGGCCCGATAGCAGCGGTCGAAATCATTGTGCATGCATCGACAATTACACGAGCCCACCGACATCACTGGCGGAAAAACGACATCGTCGTGACCTGCTTCCGTCAGCGGGCTATGGGCCAGCCTTTGTTCGGCCTAAAAGCCGGCGGGATCGCGCGCCGGCCTGCCCGCACGGCGCAAGTGCATGACCGCGGCCAGTTCACCGCAGGGTGTTGAGGAAGTTGCGGGTGAGGCTGGCGACCATATCGGGGGCTTCGTCGAGGGCGAAGTGGCCGGCATCAATCACGTGGACCTCGGCACCAGGTACGTCGCGCCGGTAGGCATGCGCCTCGGCTTCCTCAAACGACGGGTCGTAGCGGCCCCAAACGACCAGGAGCGGTGGTTGGGTCTCGCGTAGCCACTGCTGCCAAACCGGATAGCTCGCCACGTTGGTGCGGTAGTCGTAGAAGAGATCGGCCTGGATGTCTTGCTGACCGGGACGGCTGAGGAACGCGAGTTCGTCGGTCCAGAGGTCCGGGTCGTAGCGGTCCGGATGGGGGCTGTTGCCAACGTGTCGTTGCCGCGTCGCGGCAGGGGAGAAGAAGTTCTGCCGAAGCGCTTCTTCGTGGCTCGAGCGGTCGGACCAAAAGGCTCTGCGCGTTTGCCAGAGCGGGCCGAGGCCGTCCTCATGGCACACCGCGTTCTGTACGACGAGCGCCCTCAGTCGATCCGGCCGACGCACCGCAAGCCGCATGCCCACCGGGCCGCCGTAGTCCTGGACGACAAGTGAATAGGAGTCGAAATCCACTGCGTCAGTTAACCGTTCGATGTAGTCCGTGATTCGATCGAACGTGTAGCTGAAACGATGTGCCGGCGGTGCATCACTGTGACCGAATCCGGGATAGTCTGGGGCGACCATACGGTAGCGGTCGGCCAGCCGGTCGATCAGCGGTTGCCACATCCTCGACGATGACGGGAACCCGTGCAGCAGAAGGACGGCCGGCGCATCGGATGGCCCCGCCTCCCGGTAGAACACGTTCAGGCCGTCGATGTCGACAGTCTGGTACCGAGTCGTAGTCATCCCGCTAGAGGTTACCGCTGGACGCCGCCGTCGAGTTCGCAGAAGATTCCCAGCTGGCCCGCAGCACTTGGGGGTCCAAGCGATATCACAATCATTTGTCAGGCGTATTCAGTTTTAGGAGTTTGCAGATGGTTGATCGTCGACGGGTGACTGTGGCTGGCGGTGCCGTATTGATAGCGGTGGCCGCGTTGACCGCGGCCTGCGGCACGAGTGGTAACCAAGCGCCCACTACGACGACGACAACGACGACAACAACCACCACTTCCCCACCGCCGACCAGTGCCCCGGTGGCGCCGACGGAAAAGAGCATCAACCCGACTGGCGGGAACCTGTTCACTCCGCCGGTGGTGGCGCCCCCGGCGCCAACGGAACCTCCTGGTGTTCATCGCAACAAATAGCGGCGTCTGCGCCCGAAATTAGGAGCAATACATGACTTCTCGGCGGATCACGGTAGCGGGCGGCTCCGTGCTGATTGCGGTGGCCGCGTTGACCGCGGCCTGTGGCTCGAGCAGCAACCAGGCGCCCACATCGACCACCACAACGACAACGACCACCACCACGACCCCTGCGACACCGCCTGCTACCGCGCCGGCGGCGCCCACCGAGAAGAGCATCAATCCGACTGGCGGGAACCTCTTCACACCTCCGGTCGTCGCCCCCGGGGCCCCGACGGTTCAACCAGGTCAGCACCCAGGAATCAACGGAATCAGCTAAGACCGACGGGGGAACCTGAATAGCGTCAGGGCGAGAAGGAACGACGTCACGAGGTTATAGGCGCTAAGTGCGCCGTAGAGAAAGCTGTCGCGTGGATCGAAGCCGAGTACTCCCGGTGCGTGGTGCGCGACCTTGAACGCGCAAACCACGGTCAATACCGCCCACCCGAAAGCTGTGAGACCGCTGAACAGAAGAGCCGCCCGCGGACCGAGGCAGGCCAGCAACGCCAGCGTGCCCATCACCAGCAGGAGCGCGGCATGCGACGGCGTCACCTTGAGGCCAAGCATCGGCATGCCGTCGGCTCCAAAACGCGCGTATCCCATCGACGAGGCCAGCGCCACCCCGCCCAACACCCCGATCACCAGCCCCTCGACCGTCAACAAGCCTCGACCGACACCCGAGCGCCTGGCTACTCGCTCGGAGGCGTTCGGTGCTCCTGGCAGCTGTATGCCTAGGGCACGCTCGTGCCGATCGACAGCCGCGGTATGGCGAACAACGCCTCCAACATCGCCCACGGGTCCAAGCGTGCCCCTGCGCGACGAGTTATGGGTTCAACACAAGCGGATTCGCAGCGGATACGGTGCAAGTCCACAACTAGACATGCGGGGGCGGGGTTGCACCCCCGTAGAGCGCCCTAGGTAGGGTCAACGTCGATGCACGCCCGAATCAAGCAAACGGTAGCGGCCGCGATCCTGGCGGCCGTCGCCGCAACCGGCTGCAGCTCGCAGTCACATCCGGAGACGTCGATCACGGTGTTCGCGTCCTCGGCGATGATCAAGAGTTTGACGGCGATCGGCAAACAATTCGAGACCGAAAACCCCGGCACAGAGGTTGAGTTCATCTTCTCGGGTTCGTCGGATCTTTCCGCGGAATTGTCGGGCGGCAATGTGGCAGATGTCTTTGTCTCGGGTGACCACGAGAACATGGCCACCGTGGCAAACGCCGGCCTGATTGCTGCTCCTCCGGTTCCCATTGCGGCGAACAGCTTGGTGATCGCCACAGCGCCGGGCAACCGCTCGCATATCGCCTCCTTCGCGGACCTGCGCCGTCCGGACGTACGTGTGGCGGTGTGTGGCGTTCCAGGCGCCTGCGGAGCGGCCACACGTCAAATCGAAGAGCACAGTGGTGTTCAGCTTCACCCTCAGTACAGCGACACGACAGACATCGACGTACTCAGGGACGTTTCGACAGGGAAGGCCGATGCGGGCCTCGTGTTCCAGCCCGATGCGATGAGTAGCGGGGACAGCGTGTCATGGTTCGCATTTCCGGAGTCTGCGGGTGCGGAGGTCACGTCATGGATTGCGCCCGTCAAGGACTCGCAGCAGGAAACACTTGCCGGCAAGTTCATTCAGGACGTCACAGGGCCAGCTGGCCGAAAAGTCTTCGCAGAAGCGGGATTTACCGAACCCAAAGAGAAATTCGAAGGGTAGTGGATCAACCGCCTCGAGGCGGCCCACCGTAACCAGTGGCCGCCCCGAGTGTTTCTGAGGTTTACAGCGGGATCCACTGGCCGAGGAACCAGAATCCCCAACCGTGTCCGTCGCCTGCAGGCACCGGGTAAACCTGCTGCCCATTCCAGTTGAATGGCTGGTGGTCGAATCGGCCCTGATCGACACCGCGATTGTGCCAGTCGACAGGACCAGGACCGCCACGGTCGTCGCGGTGGTCTCCGCACGATGGTTGGCCTGGATGATCGCAACCCCACGGGTCTGCATTCGCGGTGCCCAGGCCGAGACCCAGCAGACCGGCAGCCCCAATTGCGGCCGCTACGGCCGATGCAGACAACGCTCGCTTGAAAGTCATTCCTCACTCCATTTCTCGTCGAAGTGGCCGAAGTTGCCACACGACATGACGTTAAAGAGCTCACGTTGTGTTGCTCTGTGCTAACCGTGTGTGCGCGCTGTGCAAGCGGTAACAGATCGACAACCGTTTGCTCTCAACGGGATTGAGTGCACAGACAGGCGTAGCCATCGAGGTACTCGACGTCATCGCGGATGAGTCGTGCCATCCAACGCGCGCTATCTGCGAGGCGAATGCTCGGTATGGCCGCAATGCCGACTTCGGCGAGGCGGCGACGAGAGGCGTCGACGATCTGCGGGCAGCGACAGTGTTTACGCCCACAGGCCCGCGAGTAGATCAGTGGGGGGTTCGTGGACACCGTCGAGTTATGTTCCGTCGCGAAGTCGATGCGCCGCAATGGACTCGGGACCAGACGGCGCGTGATCTGCGGCACACACCTTGCGCGGCGTGCACCAGCGACAAGTCGGTGCCCACGTGCGGGCGTGTGGCTGCATCGCCGCGAATGGAAGCGGATTGCCAGCTGTCGTACAACCGTTTTCAAGCACGCGCGCGTCCTGGGGCGGATTAGGGGTGTGTTGTGAATAACACCTTGGGGCGCTGCGTGTTTAGGGACATTGACCGTTGTTCACACACCCGGCCGCCGCCGATGCCTTCAACGTAGGTGAAGCGAACGACGTTGCCTCGGTCGTGGCCGGTGGGGCTGCCGTCGCCGTCGCTCCCATGCTCATCGCGGTCGGATCGAGCTTCATCGCTGGAACCACTGGGGATACGAAGGTTCCCCCAGTAGCTGAATCTCCTGACCCACCAGCGACATTGCTCGGTGTGGGATTGTCAGGGTGGGTGGCGACCAAGACGGTTGCTGTCAGGACCGCGGCCATGCCGAATCCTGCCGAGAACCGGGTAAGTCGTTGACTTTTCATCGATTACCTCCAGAATGAGCTCAAAACCGTTTGTACGTCGGCTCTTGGTGAACATCAATCGAACTGTGCATTTCCCATCCGACGGTCAGCCAACCTCATCCGTAGTCACAGCTGGTTTTAACCGTGCTTAACGTGTTGGGAGGCAGCATTGTTCTATGAGATCGTCAATTGTGATCGTGGCAGTCGTTGGCGCGATGTTCCTCGGAGGCGGTGTGGCTGAGGCGTCGTCGCAGCCCGACGTCGTGGGACAGAAGTACAGCGACGCCTCGTCGGCCCTGTCTTCAGCTGGTCTGTCGGTGGTGGTGTCGACAACGGTCGGGGACACCGTTGACCGGTCTGACTGTGTCGTCACACGGCAGCAAAGCAGGACAGAGCCCGCGCCGGAGAACACCAGCGCGTCACCGACAAACCAGGTGCTCCTTGCGCTGAACTGCGGGGCGCCGGTTGCGTCTGCGACGACGTCCGGCAATTCCCTGGCCAGTCCTGAGGGGAGGGCAGCGGCGGCGGCCGCCTCGAAGTCGTCTGGCGGCTAACCGCTAGACCGGTAGCGCAAGGCGCGTGGGCTCGTCGAGGCCCCGTAGGGTGACGGTTTCTCCGAAAGTCCAGTGCCGACACTCGGTTTCGCCGGCGTTCTGCACCGTATCCGAGGAGGCGAGCAGATGGTCCGGTGTGGACTTGGACAGTTCACAGAGCCTCGCGGCCTCGTTCACCGGCTCCCCGATGACCGTGTACTCGAAACGTTCTTGCGCTCCGACGTTTCCGGCCACCGCCACACCTGACGCGACACCGAGTCCGGCCTCACACTCCGGCACTTCTTGGCGGATCCGTCGGACGATCGCGCGACCGGCGGCGAGCGCTTCGTCTTCAGGGCTGTCGAGCCGGTTTGGAGCGCCGAAGACGGCCAATGCGCCGTCGCCCTCGAATTTGTTCACAAAGCCGTGATGGCGGTCGACTTCCTCGACGATGACCCCGAAGAACCGGTTCAGCAGGTTGACCACCTCGGTCGCGGGTCGGCCCGCGACCAACTCAGTCGAGCCGATGATATCGACGAAAATCACTGCGACATGGCGCTCTTCGCCGCCCAGCTCGAGTCGCTGCTGCTCCGCGGCAGCCGCGACCTCACGCCCAACGTGGCGGCCGAACAAGTCACGAATTCGTTCACGTTCTCTCAGCCCATGGACCATGGTGTTGAATCCGCGCTGCAACTCGCCGAGTTCGGTGCCGTCGAAAACCACCACGTTGCAGTCGAGATCGCCTCGCTCGACGTGTTTGAGTGCCGAGCGGACTACACGCACCGGGGTCGCCGTGAGCCACGACACGATCCACATCAAAGTGAAGCCGACGAGCAGCGCGACGATCGCCAGGATCCATACGGCGAGAGCGAATTGACGCTCGGTCAAATTCTGCAGCGCGACAGCGAAAACGGCGAGCAAGGCGATCCCTACGACTGGTAATGAGGCGAGAAACCACACCAGCATCAGTCGGCCCATGATGCCCGCTGTGAGCCGGCGCGGGGGTGGTCCTGCTTCGAGTGCCTGCGCCGAAACCGGTCGCAACGCGAACTCGGTGAGCAGATATGAGGCGGTGGCGACGACGACGCCCGCGAAACTGGTGGTGAAGAGGAAGCGCGGGATGAATGCCGTGTTCTGCAGTCCGTACAGCGTGGTGAAGAGCACTGTCCCGACACCCCACAGGAACAGGTGGGCCCGTGCCACTCGCCACGCTGCCAGGAAGGTGTTGAGCTGATCTTCGCGCGTCGGTGTGCGATCCTCGATCGCCCAGCGCAATGCGTTGACGGTCCTGTGGGTGATCCACAATGTGCCGATCAGCAGCGCCAGCACGATGTACGCCGGGCACACCACCCACGTGACCCAAAACGGTGCGTCGCCGAAGACGCTTGGCACTGGAAACGCAACGGTGACCAGCAGCAGCGCAGCGCCGATGCCGATGAAATTGGCCACCAGAATGAACACCGTCAGGATCACTTGGATTCGGACCCGTCGGCGCGCCTGGCTTTCACTCGACTTGCCGAGCAGCCAGGAGCCGTAATCGGGCGTATCGGGCAACCGGCCGCTCTGCCGCGTCAGCCTCTCCAGGACCCGACCCAGTCTGCGCGCAACGCTCATCGTGCCTCAGCCTAGATCGGCGGTACCTGTGCTTAAGGTATTCGGGTGCGTCTCGTGATCGCCCAGTGCACCGTTGACTACGTCGGGCGGCTCACCGCCCACCTGCCGTCCGCCCGGCGATTGCTGCTGTTCAAGGCCGACGGGTCGGTCAGCGTGCATGCCGATGACCGGGCCTATAAGCCGCTGAACTGGATGAGCCCGCCCTGCTGGCTGTCGGAGCAGCTCGACGGGCCTGCGCCGGTGTGGGTGGTCGAGAACAAGGCGGGCGAGCAATTGCGGATCACGGTCGAGGACATCGAGCACGACTCCACCCACGAGCTCGGTGTCGACCCGGGGTTGGTGAAGGACGGCGTCGAGGCGCACCTGCAGGCGCTGCTGGCCGAGCACGTCGAACTGCTCGGCAGCGGCTACACGCTGGTGCGCCGCGAGTACATGACCGCCATCGGTCCTGTCGACTTGCTCTGCCGCGACGAAGAGGGCCGCTCGGTCGCGGTGGAGATCAAGCGGCGCGGCGAGATCGACGGTGTCGAACAGCTCACCCGCTACCTCGAGCTGCTCAACCGTGACACGCTGCTGGCACCCGTCGCCGGGGTCTTCGCTGCCCAGCAGATCAAGCCGCAGGCTAGAACGCTCGCCGTTGATCGTGGGATCCGTTGTGTGACTTTAGATTACGACGCGATGCGCGGTATGGACAGCGACGAGTTCCGGCTGTTCTGACACACTGGTGGCATGCCCCGGCGCCGCCCCCTACCTCGCAGGCAACGGCCCTTGGCGCCGCTGCCGCAGAGTCGCCGAATCGAAATCGGGCCGGACGGCTACGAATACGAAGTCAGGCCGATCCCGGCCGCGCGGGCATCAAAGACCTATCGCTGCCCGGGATGCGATCACGAGATACGCTCGGGCACAGCACATTTGGTGGTGTGGCCAGCGGATGGCGGCGAGCACGCGGGCGATGCCCGGCGGCATTGGCATACGCCGTGCTGGACGAACCGGGCCACCCGCAGCCCGACGCGGAGACGGAGCTAGTCGGACGACGATCGAGCGGCCCACGGGGCCGCGTTGAGGAGTCCGACGATTGGAGTTAGTCGGACGACGATCGAGCGGCCCGCGGGGCCGCGTTGAGGAATCCGACGATAGGTGCTAGTCGGACGCGGCAGGCTCGACGAGTTCGACCAGCACGCCGCCGGCATCCTTGGGGTGGATGAAGTTGATCCGGGAATCAGCGGTGCCGCGACGGGGCGCGTCGTACAGCAAGCGGATACCCTGTTCGCGCAGTCGCTCGCTCAACGCATCGATGTCGCTGACGCGGTAGGCCAATTGCTGGATGCCCGGACCGCGCTTGTCGAGAAACTTCGCGATGGGGGACTGCTCGTTCAGCGGCGACATTAGCTGGATCTGCGCGCTGCCGACCGGAGCGCCCCGCACGGACAGCATCGCCTCGCGCACGCCCTGGTCTTCGTTGACCTCTTCGTGCAGGACAATCATGCCGAGGTGGTCGTGGTACCACTTGATCGCGACGTCGAGATCCGCGACCGCGATGCCGACGTGGTCGATTGCTGTGATTAAGGCCGTCGCGACGATCGGTCGCGCATCAACCTGCTCGGCAGTCATAACGTAAAGGTAACCTAACGACCTCGGTTTCGATACTGCGGTCCTGACGGATAGCCTTTTGGGAGCCGCTCGAAACTCGCTTGGAGGATTGATGACGACGTCGGTGATTGTTGCTGGAGCCCGTACGCCGGTTGGCAAGTTGATGGGTTCGCTGCGCGACCTCTCGGGCACCGACCTGGGCGCGATCGCCATCGCCGGCGCGTTGGAGAAGGCCAAGGTGCCTGCCTCGCTCGTCGAGTACGTGATCATGGGCCAGGTGCTGACCGCGGGGGCGGGACAGATGCCCGCGCGGCAGTCCGCCGTCGCCGCGGGCATCGGCTGGGACGTGCCTTCGCTGACCATCAACAAAATGTGCCTGTCCGGGATCGACGCGATCGCGTTGGCCGATCAGCTCATCCGGGCGGGTGAATTCGACGTCGTGGTGGCCGGTGGTCAGGAGTCGATGACCAAGGCTCCACACCTGCTGATGGACAGCCGCGCCGGCTACAAGTACGGCGATGTCACCGTGCTTGACCACATGGCATACGACGGTCTGCATGACGTCTTCACCGATCAGCCGATGGGCGCGCTGACCGAACAGCGTAACGACGTCGATCAGTTCAGCCGTGCCGAGCAGGACGAGTTCGCCGCCCAATCTCACCAAAAGGCCGCTGCCGCATGGAAAGACGGCGTGTTCGCCGACGAGGTGGTGCCGGTGAAGATTCCTCAGCGCAAGGGCGATCCGCTGGAGTTCAGTGACGACGAGGGCATCCGCGCCAACACCACCGCCGAATCGTTGGCTGGTCTCAAGCCTGCGTTCCGCAAGGACGGCACCATCACCGCGGGTTCGGCGTCACAGATCTCCGACGGCGCCGCCGCCGTGGTCGTGATGAACAAGGCCAAGGCGCAGGAACTGGGCCTGACCTGGCTGTGTGAGATCGGCGCGCACGGCGTCGTCGCTGGCCCCGACTCCACCCTGCAGTCGCAGCCCGCGAACGCCATCAAGAAGGCCATCGCCCGCGAAGGCATCTCCGTCGACCAGCTCGACGTCATCGAGATCAACGAGGCGTTCGCGGCGGTCGCGCTGGCGTCGACGAAGGAACTCGGTGTCGATCCGGCGAAGGTCAACGTCAACGGCGGGGCCATCGCGATCGGCCATCCGATCGGCATGTCTGGCGCCCGGATCACCCTGCACGCGGCCCTTGAACTGGCACGACGCGGTTCCGGCTACGCGGTGGCCGCACTGTGCGGTGCCGGCGGGCAGGGCGATGCTTTGATCCTGCGCGCCGGCTAGCTCTCTACGACGCGACGTAGTAGCTGGGGTGTTTCTCCGGCACAATGGCGTCATGACACCCGCATTCGACCTTCGATCCGCGGTCGGTTGGTTCCGGTTGATCGCTTTGGCGGAAGCCGTGAGCTGGGCTGGTCTGCTGGTCGGCATGTATTTCAAGTACCTGGGCACGCCCCGAACCGAAATCGGCGTCAAGGTGTTCGGGATGGCGCACGGGCTGGTCTTCATCGGCTTCGTGGTGGCAGGCTTGCTGGTCGGAATCGCCCACAAATGGGCGGCGCGGACATGGTTGCTGGCGTTGCTGGCGAGCATCGTGCCACTGGGTAGTGTGATCTTCCTCATATGGGCAGATCGGACCGGCCGAATCGGGGTCGCGGAGCCTGCCTCGGCGATCGTGCAACCGGGACGGCGCGCACCGGAAACGACGTGACAAACTTGGGAGCGTGAGTCGTCCACGTCCTCCTATCGCGGCCTCCATGGCCGGTGCAGTTGACCTATCAAGCCTCAAGCAACGACCGGCGCCATCTGGCGAAGGCGGTGCCGGCGCGGCTCAGCCTGCCGGCGTCGAGATCACCGAAGCCAACCTCGAAGCCCAGGTGCTGGTCCGGTCCAGTCAGGTGCCCGTCGTGGTGTTGCTGTGGTCGCCCCGCAGTGAGGCCAGCGCGCAACTCGGCGACATCCTCGGCCAGCTGGCGGCCGCCGACGGCGGCAAGTGGTCCCTGGCCACGGTGAACGTCGACACAGTGCCGCGGGTGGCGCAGATGTTCGGCGTGCAGGCTGTCCCGACTGTGGTGGCATTGGCCGCAGGACAGCCGATTTCGAGCTTCCAGGGCGTGCAGCCACCCGACCAACTGCGGCGGTGGGTCGACTCGCTGCTGAACGCGACGGCGGGCAAGCTCGGCGGCGGCGAGGGCGACGAACCCGAGCAGGTCGACCCCGAACTTGCCAAGGCCCGTGAGCATCTTGACAACGGCGACTTCGATGCGGCGTTGACGGCATATCAGGCCTTGCTCACGGCGAACCCGAACCACGCGGAGGCAAAAGGCGCGGTGCGTCAGATCGGCTTCCTGCAGCGGGCTACGTCACGCGCGCCCGGCGCGGTCGTTGCCGCCGACGCCAAACCCGACGACATCGAATTGGCGTTCGCGGCCGCTGATGTTGACATCCTCCAGCAGAACGTGGCGGCGGCGTTCGATCGCCTGATCGGTTTGGTCAAGCGGACAACCGGTGATGACCGCACCAAGGTCCGAACCCGGCTGATCGAGCTGTTCGACCTGTTCGACCCGGCCGACCCCGAGGTCATCGCGGGCCGGCGCAAGCTCGCGAACGCGCTCTACTAGTCGCGAGCAGACGCAAAACTGACCATTTTTCGCGGAAATAGGGCAGTTTTACGTCCGCTCGTGCTGGAGATCAGACGGGTTCGAACCACAGCGCGGCCAGCGGCGGCAGCACCATCACTGCCGACGCGGGCCGGCCGTGCCATGGCTCGTCGGTGGCCTCCACCGCGCCGTAGTTGCCGATGCCCGTGCCGTTGTAGATGTCGGCGTCGGTGTTGAGCACTTCGCGCCACATACCGGCATGCGGCAGGCCCAGACGGTAGCGGGTGTGCTCGGCGCCGGAGAAATTGAACACGCACGCCAGCATCGAGCCGTCGTCGCCGAAACGCAGGAAACTCAACACATTGTTGGCCGAGTCGTTGGCGTCGATCCACGAATAGCCCTCGGGGCGGGTGTCTTGCGACCACAGCGCACGACGGCTGCGGTAGATACCGTTCATGTCCTGCATCAGCCGCAAAATCCCGCTGGAGAAGCTGCTCTCGTCGAGCTGATACCAGTCGACGCCGCGTTCCTCCGACCACTCGGCACGCTGGCCGAACTCCTGACCCATGAACAGCAGCTGCTTACCCGGATGCGCCCACTGGTAAGCCAACAGGCCACGCAGTCCGGCCGCCTTCACGTGGTCGTTGCCCGGCATCCGGCCCCACAGCGTGCCCTTGCCGTGCACCACCTCGTCGTGGCTGATCGGCAGCACGAAGTTCTCGCTGTACGCATACAGCATCGAGAAGGTGATCTCGTGGTGGTGGTAGCTGCGGTGAATCGGGTCGCGCTTGATGAACTCCAGCGTGTCGTTCATCCAGCCCATGTTCCACTTCATCGAAAAACCAAGGCCGCCGAGGTTGGTCGCTCGAGTAACGCCGGGCCACGACGTTGACTCCTCGGCGACTGTCACGACGCCCGGCGCCACCTTGTGCACGGTGGCGTTCATCTCCTGGAGGAACTGCACGGCTTCAAGGTTCTCGCGTCCGCCGTACACATTCGGCGTCCAGCCGCCCTCCGGGCGCGAGTAGTCAAGGTAGAGCATCGACGCAACGGCATCGACGCGTAGTCCGTCGATGTGGAACTCCTGCAACCAGTACAGCGCGTTCGCGACGAGGAAGTTGCGTACCTCGGCCCTACCGAAGTCGAATACGTAGGTACCCCAGTCCAATTGCTCACCGCGGCGAGGATCGGAGTGTTCGTAGAGGGCGGTTCCGTCGAAGCGGCCGAGCGCCCACGCGTCCTTCGGGAAGTGCGCGGGCACCCAGTCCATGATCACGCCGATGCCTGCCTGATGAAGGCGATCCACCAGATAGCGAAAATCGTCCGGACTCCCAAGGCGCGAAGTCGGCGCGTAGTAGGACGTGACCTGATAGCCCCATGAACCGCCGAAGGGGTGTTCGGCCACAGGCATCATCTCGACATGGGTAAAACCGTGGGACACCACGTATTCGGTGAGCTCGTCGGCCAGCTGCCGGTAGCTCAGCCCCGGCCGCCACGACATCAGGTGCACCTCGTAGGTGCTCATCGGCTCGAACACCGGGTTCTGGCCCGCGCGTCGGGTCATCCAGTCGGAGTCGCTCCACGTGTAGCAACTCTGCGTCACTTTCGACGCCGTGTGCGGCGGCACCTCGGTGGCGAACGCCATCGGGTCGGCCCGCTCGGTCACCGCGCCGTCGGCGCCGTGGATCCGGAACTTGTACAGCCCGCCGACCTCGAAACCGGGCCAGAACACCTCCCACACACCTGTCGACCCGAGTGCCCGCAACTGCGCCTCGTTGCCGTCCCAGTGGTTGAACTCGCCGATCAGGCTGACGCCCTTGGCATTCGGCGCCCACACCGCGAACGATACGCCTTCCACCACACCATCTGGGGTGGTGAAACTGCGCGGGTGCGCTCCCAGAATTTCCCACAGTCGCTCATGACGGCCCTCGGCGAAAAGGTGCAGATCCATTTCCCCGAGCGTCGGCAGGAAGCGATATGCGTCGGCGACGGTGTGCGTGTGCGTCGCGCCGTCGGCGGCGGGGTAGCTGACCTCGAGGCGATAGTCCACCAGGTCGGTGAATGGCACAGCGACCGCGAACAGGCCGGACTCGATGTGTTGAAACACGTAGCGTTCGCCACCGATGAGTGCCACGACTTCCGCCGCATGCGGACGATATGCGCGAAGCACGGTGTGATCGCCGTATTCGTGAGCACCCAGAACTGAATGTGGATCGTGATGCTCACCGGCCAGCAGGCGGTTGAGATCCGCTGTATGGGGTCGAAGGTGCGGGCTCGTGAGTTGGTTGGTCTGTGTCATCTGTCACTCCCTACGCAGCAGATCGAGTCGTTGTTCGGTCGGTACCTGAGGCATGTTCAACACGTGGGCGACCGCGCGTGCCGGATCGATGCGAACGTAATTCGATTGGCCCCACTGATATTCGTCGCCGGTGATCTCGTCACGCACCCAGAACCGGTCGTAGGGCTCCATGCCCAGCGCGCCCATGTCCAGCCAGAGCGTGGCCTCCTCGGGGCCGAACGGGTTGAGCGTCACCACGACCAGCACCTGATCGCCGGTGACCGGGTCGAACTTGCTGTAGGCCAACAGTGCATCGTTGTCGGGGTGGTGGAACTTGATCGTCCGCAGCTCATGCAAGGCCGGATGCACACGACGAATCTCGTTGAGCCGCGTCAAGAATGGCTCCAGTGATTCACCGTCGGCCAGCGCGGCATCGAAGTCGCGTGGCCGAAGTTCGTACTTCTCTGAGTTGAGGTATTCCTCGCTGCCCTCGCGCACCGGCCGGTGTTCGAACAGTTCGTAACCCGAATACACACCCCATGACGAGCCCATGGTCGAGGCCAATACGGCACGGATCGCGAACATGCCCGGTCCGCCATGCTGCAGGCTCTCATGCAGGATGTCGGGTGTGTTGACGAACAAGTTGGGCCGCGCCTCGTCAGCGTGCTCGGCGATCTGCTGGCCGAATTCCGTCAGCTCCCACTTCGCGGTGCGCCACGTGAAATACGTGTAGGACTGCGTGAAACCCAGTTTGGCCAGCCCGTAGAGTCGCGCAGGCCGGGTGAACGCCTCCGAAAGGAACAGCACGTCGGGGTCGGAGTTCTTCACCTCGCCGATCAACCAGGTCCAGAAGTTCGGCGGCTTAGTGTGCGGGTTGTCGACGCGAAACACTTTGACGCCGTGCGAGATCCAGAACCGCATCACCCGAAGTACCTCCTGGTAGAGGCCCGCGGGATCGTTGTCGAAGTTCAGCGGGTAGATGTCTTGGTACTTCTTGGGCGGATTCTCCGCGTACGCGATCGTGCCGTCGGGCAGCACGGTGAACCACTCCGGATGGTCACGCGCCCACGGATGATCAGGTGCACACTGCAGGGCCAGATCGATCGCCACTTCCATGCCGTTGTCATGCGCGGCCGCGACGAAGTCGTCGAAATCCTCGATGGTGCCCAGTTTGGGATGGATCGCGTCGTGGCCGCCCTCATCGCTGCCGATCGCCCACGGTGACCCGACGTCGGTAGGTGCGGCGGTCACACTGTTGTTGCGGCCCTTGCGGTGCACCTTGCCAATCGGATGAATCGGGGGCAGGTAGACGACGTCGAAGCCCATTTTGGCCACGCGGGACAGTTCTTTCGTGGCGGTGGCAAAGGTGCCGTGGACCGGATTGCCCTGCGCGTCCCAGCCACCGGTCGACCGCGGAAAGAACTCGTACCACGAGCTGAACCGCGCCAGTGGGCGGTCCACCCACACGCCGTATTGCTGTCCGCGCGTGACCAATTCGCGCAAGGGATACAGCTCGAGCACCTCGGCCACCTCGGGCGACAGCGCAGCGCCCGCCCGGGTGAACGGATCTCCAGGTGTCTGTAACCGCGCCGCCGCATCGATCAGCGGGTAGCGATGCTGGCGCGGGGCGCCGGTGGCGGCGCGCTCGAGCAGCTTCGCGCCGACCAGCAGGTCGTTGTTCAGCTCGGTTTCGCTCTGACCCGCATCCAGCTTCGCCGTGACGTTCTTACGCCAGGTCGCGATCGGATCGCCCCAGCCGTCGACGCGGAACGTCCACAACCCGACACTGTCGGGACTGAACTGGCCGTGGAACACGTCCGGTGTCCGGCCCATCGTCATCGGCAGCAGCTGCGGCTTTATCCGCGGCGCGGGGCTGACCACCTTTTCGATCGGGACAGCCTCGGCCGGTTTGGCCAAGCCGGGCGGGTCCGCAATCAGCTTGGGATACGCGCTGCCGTGGTATCGCACCACCAGCGTGGCGGCCACCGCATCGTGGCCTTCGCGCCACACTGTCGCCTTGACGGGCACGATCTCGCCCACCACCGCCTTGGCCGGATACCGTCCGTCCGATACGACGGGTTCGACGTCGTCGATGCCGATACGACCGGCCACCCCATCACTCCTTACACTGGCGCGGCCGTGACGCCCATGCGGCCGCTGTGCGTGTCGTCTGGTTTCGAATCGGTGCCTCTTGGATCCTCAGCGCCCTATACCCACCGTAGTGGCCAGCCGAACCCAACGGAGGTGAAGCGATCGCCCGCCGCACTGCGGTCAGCGGATTAGTCAGTAAGGTTGAGTCGCGTGAAAGCACTCCGCCGGTTCACGGTCCGCGCTCATCTACCCGATCGTCTGACTGCGCTCGAACGCCTTTCGATCAACCTGCGTTGGTCCTGGGACAAGCCGGCCCAGGACCTGTTCGCCGCCATTGATCCGGAACTGTGGAAGCAGGTCGGCTGCGATCCGGTCGCGCTGCTGGGGCAGGTCGCCCCGAAGCGCCTCGACGAGCTCGCCGTCGATGAATCCTTCGTGCACCGCCTGGACGCGCTGGCTGCAGACCTGGACAATTACCTGACCAAACCGCTGTGGTACCAGCAGGAGCAGAACCAGGGGGCGCAGCTCCCCCACGGCATCGCGTACTTCTCCATGGAGTTCGGGGTCGCCGAAGTGCTGCCCAACTACTCGGGTGGGTTGGGCATTTTGGCCGGCGACCACCTCAAATCCGCGTCCGATCTCGGGCTGCCTTTGATCGCGGTCGGGTTGCTGTACCGCTCCGGATACTTCCGGCAGTCGCTGACCGCCGACGGCTGGCAGCATGAGAGCTACCCGTCACTGGACCCGCAGGGGTTGCCGCTGCGGCTGCTGACCGACCGCGCGGGCGACCCGGTGTTGGTCGAGCTGGCGATGCCGGACTCCAATCAGCTGCGGGCCCGCGTCTGGGTCGCGCAGGTGGGCCGAATTCCGTTGCTGCTGTTGGACTCCGACATCCCGGAGAACGACCACGAGCTGCGTGGAGTCACCGATCGGCTCTACGGCGGAGACCAGGAACACCGCATCAAGCAGGAGATCCTGGCCGGCATCGGCGGCGTGCGCGCGATCCGGGCCTACGCCGAGCTGGAGGGTCTGCCCGCGCCCGAGGTGTTCCACATGAACGAGGGTCACGCCGGTTTCCTCGGCGCGGAGCGCATCCGTGAACTGATCGACGCCGGCCTCGACTTCGACACCGCGCTGACGGTGGTGCGGTCGTCGACCGTGTTCACCACGCACACCCCGGTACCGGCGGGCATCGACCGGTTCCCGGTGGAAATGGTCAAGCGCTACTTCGGCGGCTCGGCGGACGGTCCGGCCGGGGAGATGTCGCGGTTGTTGCCCGGGGTTCCGCTGGACCGGATCATCGCGTTCGGCGCCGAGGAGGACCCGGCGATGTTCAACATGGCGCACATGGGCCTGCGGCTGGCGCAGCGCGCCAACGGGGTGTCGTCGTTGCATGGACGCGTCAGCCGGTCCATGTTCAACGAGTTGTGGCCGGGCTTCGACCCCGGCGAGGTGCCGATCGGCTCGATCACCAACGGGGTGCACGGTCCGACGTGGGCGGCGCCGCAGTGGCTCGAACTCGGCCGCGAGCTGCTCGGCAGCGAGGATCTGGGACCGCTGACCGAGCCGGACACCTGGCAGCGGCTGCAGCAGGTCGACACCGGTCACATGTGGTGGATCCGCTCACAGTTGCGGGAAGCCCTTGTCAACGACGTACGTGGCCGGCTCCGTCGGTCGTGGCTGGACCGCGGAGCATCAGAGGCCGAACTCGGCTGGATCGCAACGGCTTTCGATCCTGACGTGCTGACCATTGGGTTCGCCCGACGGGTGCCGACGTACAAGCGGCTGACCCTGATGCTTCGCGACCCGGTCCGGCTCGAGCGACTGCTCCTCGACGAAAAACATCCGATTCAGCTGATCGTTGCCGGCAAGTCGCACCCCGCCGACGACGGCGGCAAGGCGCTGATCCAGCAGGTGGTGAAGTTCGCCGATCGTCCGGAGGTGCGCCACCGCATCGCGTTCCTGCCCGACTACGACATGTCGATGGCCCGGCAGCTGTATTACGGCTGCGACGTCTGGCTGAACAATCCGCTGCGTCCGCTGGAGGCCTCGGGAACGTCGGGCATGAAGAGCGCTCTCAACGGTGGCCTCAACCTGTCCATCCGCGACGGCTGGTGGGACGAGTGGTACGACGGCGAGAACGGCTGGGCCATACCGACCGCGGACGGGTTGCTCGACGAAGGCCGTCGCGACGACATCGAGGCCGCGGCGTTGTACGACTTGATCGAGCAGTCGGTGGCGCCGAAGTTCTACGACCGCGACGAGCACGGTATCCCGACGCGCTGGGTGGAGATGGTGCGCCACACGCTGATGGTGCTGGGGCCCAAGGTGCTCGCGTCGCGCATGGTGCGCGACTACACGGAGAAGTACTACGCACCGGCGGCGCAGTCGTTGCGCAGGACCGTCGAACCCGGCGTCGACGGCGAGCCGTTCGGCGCTGCGCGCGAGTTGGCCGCCTATCGGCAGCGGGCACAGGAGGCGTGGCCGAAGATCCAGATCACCGACGTCGACAGTTACGGCCTTCCCGACACGCCGCTGCTGGGCTCGGAGTTGACGCTGACAGCGACGGTGCAGCTGGCCGGCCTGCGGCCCGACGAGGTGGTGGTTCAGGCGGTGCTCGGCCGGGTGGACGCCAGCGACGCGCTGGTGGACCCGGTCACGGTGCCGATGGCCCACACCGGCACGGCCGACGGCGGCAACGAGGTGTTTTCGACGACCACGCCACTGCCGGTGGCAGGTCCGGTCGGATACACGGTGCGGGTGCTGCCGCACCACCCGTTGTTGGCAGGCGACAACGAGCTCGGCCTCGTCACGCTGGCGTGAGTGCCCTCAAGGTCGCCGTGGACGGCGGCCCGTACGCGCTTGCCCTTGGCCCGGATAAGGCGATGTGGGTGACGTTGGTGCACGCGGGCGCGATAGCCCGGGTGGCCAACGACGGCGAGGTCACGGTGTATCCGATCGATCCGCAGTCGCGGCCGTCGCTCATCACTTCAGGACCCGATGGCGCGATGTGGTTCACCCGCACGGGCGACGACCGTATCGGCCGCATCACGATGGCAGGCGAGTCGACGGCGTTCGAGCTGGGGGAGGACACCGGGCCTTACGGCATCACGACGGGCGCGGACGGGGCGCTGTGGTTCACGGCCATGACATCGGGTGAGATCGGCAGGATTTCGGTCGACGGCGAGTTGTCGGGTCAGACGGCGGTCGGCGGCGCACCGGCGATGATCGTGGCCGGTCCCGACAACGCGCTCTGGTTCACGCTCAACCAGGGCAATGCGATCGGCCGGTTCTCGGTCGCGGACGGGCTGACGGTCCGCGAATTGCCAACGGCGGCGGCGGGTCCCGTCGGGATCGCCGCGACTCACGACGACGCGGTGTGGTTCACCGAGATACAAGCCTCCAAGCTCGGCCGTATCCCGATGGACGACGCGATCCAAGAGATGGAGCTCGCAGGCAAGCCGCATGCGGTCCTCGCCGATCCCGACGACGGGGTGTGGGTGAGTCTGTGGGGCGCCGACCAGATCGCGCGCGTCAGCGGCGACGGCTCAGAGGTCGTCACCATCGACCTTCCTGCCGGCAGCGAGCCGCACGGCTTGGCCATCGGCCCCGACGGCGCACCGTGGGTGGCACTCGAATCGGGCTTCGTGTTGCGAATGCCCACCTGAAACGGTCCGATCACGCTCGGATAAAGACTGGCCGACATGCGGCTTGCCTTCCGGGCACGCAATTCGGCAGCCAAGTAATGATCCAAGGCGGAATGTGCTTCGGCCGAGGAGGGCTGAGCTGTGCTGGTTCGTCCGGTGGCCGCGCTGGTCGTCTGTGCGTTGGTGTGCGCATCGGCCGCGCCACCCGCGTCTGCCGACCCCGCGACCGAAGCCGTCGCGGCAGACGCGGCTACGCCGGTCGATGACGGCAGGGTGGACTCGTCGCCGCCGGCGACCACCAACGCACCCGACGGGTGGACGCAGACGGTGTCGGCGAAGGATGAGACCCAACGGGTCATCGCGCCCCTGACAACGGCGGTCTCGTCGCGCGAATACCAGGTCGGTGGCATCTACAGCGGTTCGTTGTCAGGACCCGAGGAGGCCGACCCGCCGGAAGGCACTCTGGAGGTCGGCTACCAGATCGGTTGCGGCATCGACATGAGTACGTCGAACGGTGTCACCTTGACCGGATCTGCCGGCGTCACGCCTTCGCTCGGCCTCGGTGGCGTCGACGTGGCGTCCCTGCTGCCCGAAGGTTTGGTTCCTGTTGTGCTGACACCGGTTACGGGCGGTTTGGCGATCGCGTTGAAACCCGGCATCGTCAACGTTGTTCCGGTGACCAAGAAGCAGTTCCGCGGCTTCGACCCCTGGATACTGATCGACGGGTTCCGCATCAAGATCGACGGCTGCGTCGGCGAATCCTTTATCCGCTCGTACTCGTTCCTGACCCGGTCGACGGATGTGTCGGACGTCGTCACCGCGTGGTACGGCGTGACGAAGAAGGTCTAGTTCGTCGGCGAGATCGGCGTCCGGCGCAATCCGCGTCGCACTGTGCGCCTGAATGTGCGTTTCGGCGTTCAGGGGAAGCGCTTGAAGCAGCGGTCCTCGTCGCCGAGCACGCCGACCCGGAACGCGTCGATCCGCGAAAAGCCAGATGGCACCGACTCGCCGTTGACGTCGCTGGCGGCCAGGCCGTTGGTCAGGATGCCTGACACCGCCTCGTCGACGTCACCGGCGGTGAGCGCGATGGTGTTGCCGTCGGGCGTGGTGATGGTCTTCGACATCTTGACCGTCGCCACACCGGTGAGGCATGCGGTGCGCAGTGCGGCCTCGGCGTTGTCGAGAACGACGCCACCGCGCGCCCGCTGCAACGCCTGCATGTAGCGCGACACGAGCACCGAATAGGCGGTGTTGTCCCCGCTGGCCAAGCCGACGCCGTTCTCGCTGTCGGCTTGCGCGCCCATCGCCTCGAGTTCGTCGAGGTCGACGACGATCGTGTTGGTGGCGGGACAGTACGATGCAGGCGGGCTTGGCCTGGCGTTGGGGCACCCCTTCGCGTCGGCGGCCTTGAAGCTCAGTTTCGGCGGGTTGGCAGGCGCGAACACGATGCCCATAGCATCGACGATCGACCGCGCCGACTCCTCGGTGATCGGCAGTTCCCCGGTCTCATCCTCTGGTAGCAGCACAGGCAGATCGCCGCGGCGCTGGCCGATCTCCCGCATGTCGATCGCGGCGCACGCCGATGGTCCATCGGTGAAGCCGAACTGGAACGCCGAAAGCCTCTCGAACGCCGAACCATGTTCGTCGACACCGGCTTCCGGGTCACCCTCGGCGAAAAGTGGGTCGCGGAACGCGATCACCGCCGCCAGTACGGTGTTCAGTCCCTCGCCGGTGGACAGCGTGAACCGCGGTGACTTGTCCTCGGCCACCCACCGCATGTACCCACCGGCGAAGCAGTCGGCCTGCTGCTCTTTGACCAGGGTCGGGGTGCCCTTCTTGTTGACGGCGGCCTGATGCTGTACGGCGTGACCGTATTCGTGGGCCAGTACCATCGTGACGCCCATGTCTCCGTAAGCCTTTCGCAACGCGGGTAGCAATTCGCCCCGGTCCCAGCCGATCGTGTCGTCGTCATAGCAGAACGCGGCGTTGACAATTCCGTAGGTGTCCTCGCCGCAGAACGATGTACCGTCGAAACCGTTTGCGTCCCAAGAGATCAAGGCCTCGACAGGGGTGAATTCGCCCTTGAAGGTGTCGCCGTACATCTGGCCCCAGTAGTCCTCGATGTCGCTGACGGCGCTGGCGGCCAGCTTGTCGATCTTTCCGTTGTCGGTGCCTTCGACCTCCCGCACGTCGCCCTTCGGATCGGGTCGCAGCCCGGTGGGTCCGTCGGTGGCGGGCATGCCTGCGACGTGGAACGGGTCGTCGAATACCGAGACCGCTTTGCCCTGAAGGGTTGTGGTGCATGCGGGAAGCGCCAGCACGGTGCAGGCCGCGACCACGGCACCCGCGAACCGGCGTCGTCCCATGATCGCAGCTTAATGAAAGCTGTCAGCCTGCGCGCAGACGTTCGAGCGCTTCGCGTACCCGATTCGAGTCGGCCGTGGCCCAGAACGGCGGCAGCGACGCTCGCAAGTAACCGCCGTAGCGGGCGGTCGCCATCCGCGAATCCAGCACCGCGACCACGCCACGGTCGTCGATACGTCGCAGCAGGCGGCCTGCGCCCTGCGCCAGCAGCAACGCCGCGTGGCTGGCGGCGACGGCCATGAAGCCGTTGCCGCCGTGGGCCGCCACGGCGCGCTGGCGCGCTGTCAGCAGTGGGTCGTCAGGGCGGGGGAACGGGATCCGGTCGATGAGCACCAGCGACAGGGACGGGCCCGGCACGTCCACGCCCTGCCACAGCGACAGCGTGCCGAACAAAGACGTTTCGGCATCGTCGGCGAATCGCTGTACCAGTGCCGACGTGGTGTCGTCGCCTTGACACAACACGGGGGTGTCAAGTCGGTCGCGCATGATCTCTGCTGCGGCCTTCGCCGCGCGCATCGACGAGAACAATCCCAGCGTCCGCCCGCCCGCCGCGGTGATCAACGCCTGGATCTCGTCGAGTTGCTCGGCCGACCCGGTGCCGTCGCGACCAGGCGGCGGCAGATGCGCGGCGACGTAGAGGATGCCCGATTTCGCGTGTTCGAACGGGGACCCGACGTCGAGGCCGCGCCATTTGACCTCATCGTCGGCCAGCCCCCACGCCGAGGCCATCGAATCGAATGTGCCACCGATCGTCAGCGTCGCTGAGGTCAGCACAGCGGTGGTGTGCTCAAATAGCCTGCCGCGCAATAGGCCTGCTACCGACAGGGGCGCCACCCGCAGCACGGCGCGCACACTTCCGCGGATATCCTCGTGCTCCAGCCACACCACATCGGTGCGGTCGGCGATCGCGGGCACGAAGGACGACAGAATGCGGGTCGCGGTGTCGCTGATATCGTTCAGCGCGGTCACGGCCTCGGCACGCGCGGAGGCCGCCTTCGGGTCACTGGGCGCGGTGTCGACGGCCGAGCGCGCCTTGTTCGCGGCGTCGCGCAGCGCGGTCAGGTAGGTGGCCATCTCGTCGTCGAGCACGTCGATGCGGCCCGGGGTGGCGTCGTGGATCGCCGAGGACAGCGTCGCCGTCGCGGCCTCGAGTCGCTGAACGAGTTCGGGGTCGATGAGCCTGCTGACCCTGCGGTGCGCGGCCGCCAGTGAGGTGGCGGACAACTCGCCTGTGGCCACGCCGGTCACCCGGTCGACCAGTTCGTGAGCCTCGTCGACGACGAGCAGATGATGTTCGGGAAGCACGGCGGCGTCGGTCATCGCGTCGATTGCCAGCAACGCGTGGTTCGTGACCACGACATCGGCATGGCCGGCCTTGTCGCGGGCCCGCTCGGCGAAGCAGTCGGTGCCGAACGGGCAGCGGGCCACCCCGATGCACTCGCGCGCCGAGACCGAGACCTGCGACCACGACCGATCCGGAACCCCGGGGGTCAGCTCATCGCGGTCACCGGTGTCGGTGTTCGACGACCATGCGATCAATCGCTGCACGTCGCGGCCCAGCGCACTGGCGGCCATCGGCTCGAACAGTTCCTCCTGCGGCCGGTCCTCCGGCTCGCTGGCGGCGCCGTTGTGAATTTTGTTCAGGCACAAGTAGTTTCCGCGCCCCTTCAACAATGCGAACTCCGGCCTGCGGGGCAGCGCATCGGCCAGCGAGTCGGCCAACCGCGGCAGGTCGCGGTCGACGAGCTGACGCTGAAGGGCAATGGTCGCGGTCGACACCACCACCGGATCTTCGGTCTCTACGGCCTTGGCGATCGCAGGCACCAGGTAGGCCAGCGATTTGCCGGTGCCCGTGCCCGCCTGCACGGCGAGGTGCTCGCCGGTGTCGAAAGCGCGCGCGACGGCCTCCGCCATCTCTATCTGGCCGCCTCGCTCGCTGCCGCCTAACGCGGCGACCGCTGTGGCCAGCAGTTCCGTGACGTCCGTGGCTTCTCCTAGTTGGCTGGCGGGATCATCCGGGTCGTGACCGCGGGCTCGCCCTTGGACAACTTCAGGCCGTCCCATGGCAGGCTGTGCAGCCCTTCCTTGACGCGCTTGCGCGCCGAATCGATGCCTAGGTCGCCGACCGGTTCACCGTCACGCACCAAATCGACGGTCAGCGCGCGTCCCGAGTCGTCGCGGGGAGGGTGTGCGTACGGATAGACGATCTCCTCGAGGATGGTTCCGGTTGGCTTACATGTCCGCAGCGCCTGCTTGCGTCCGCCGTGGGATTCCTTGAGGCTGCTGCGTTTCTCGACAGGCATGCCGTCGACCTCCACCAGCTTGTAGACCATGCTGGCGGTCGGCGCCCCGGACCCGGTGACCACCGAAGTGCCGACACCGTAGATGTCGACGGGTTCGGCGCGCAGTGCGGCAATCGCGAACTCGTCCAGATCGCCGGACACCACGATCCGGGTCTTGGTCGCGCCGAGCGTGTCCAGCTGCTCACGCACCTGACGAGCCATCACGCCCAGATCTCCTGAGTCGATTCGCACCGCGCCCAGTGCAGTGCCGGCCACCTCGACGGCGTTGGCCACGCCCTGCGTGATGTCGTAGGTGTCGACCAGCAGCGTGGTGCCGACACCGAGGGCGTCGACCTGGGCTCTGAAAGCAGACTTCTCGTCGGGACCCTGCGCGGTGGTGTGGAGCAGCGTGAACGCGTGCGCGCTGGTGCCCAACGCGGGTACTCCGTAGCGGTGTTGCGCCTCGAGGTTCGACGACCCCGCGAATCCGGCGATGTAGGCCGCGCGTGCCGAGGCGACCGCGGCCTGCTCATGTGTGCGTCGTGAGCCCATTTCGATGAGTGGACGTTCGACGGCCGCGCTGACCATGCGGGCGGCGGCCGAGGCGATCGCGGTGTCGTGGTTGAAGATCGACAGCGCCAGTGTTTCCAGCAATACGCATTCGCCGAACGTCCCGTGCACCGACAACACGGGGGAGCCCGGGAAGTACAGCTCGCCCTCGGCGTAGCCGTCGACGTCACCGGAGAACCGGTAGTCGGCGAGGTACGTGAGCGTTTCACGGTCCAGCGAGCTCTCGAGCGAGGCCAGCGCGGTGTCGTCGAACGTGAACTGCGCCAATGCTTCCACGAACCGCGCGGTGCCCGCGACGACGCCGTAGCGCCTGCCCTCGGGTAGCCGGCGGGCGAAGATCTCGAAGCTGGCACGGCGGTGCGCGGTGCCGTCCCGCAGTGCGGCCGCAAGCATCGTCAACTCGTATTTGTCGGTCAGCAACGCCGAAGACGAGGTAGCCACACCGCAACGGTAACGGTTGAGCGGCCTCGGTATCCTGATCCACATGGTGACTCCGGCGAAGACCCGACCGGGAACTCGCGAGGAACGGGATGTCAAGACTATTGATGCGACGGACACCCCTTGGGTGACCGTCGTCTGGGACGATCCCGTGAACCTGATGACATACGTGACATACGTCTTCCAGAAGCTGTTCGGCTACAGCGAACCGCAGGCCACCAAGCTGATGCTGCAGGTGCACAACGAAGGCAAGGCAGTGGTGTCCGCGGGCAGCCGCGAATCCATGGAGGTCGACGTGTCCAAGCTCCATGCCGCGGGCTTGTGGGCGACCATGCAGCAGGACCGCTGATCCGGCTGTGCGTAAGTGGAAGCGGGTCGACACCGCCAACGGCCCGCGATTTCGATCCGCCCTCGCCGCGCACGAGGCAGGCCTGCTCAGCAGTTTGGTGACCTCGATGCTGGGCATGCTTGACGACCGTGAATCATCGGCTCCTGCAGACGAACTCGAACAGATCACCGGGATGAAGACCGGCAACTCGACGCCGCCGCAGGACGAGACGATGAAGCGCCTGCTACCTGACTTCCACCGACCGCAGAACGATCATCCCGCAGGCTCGGGCACCATGGAAAGCCTGAACAGTGCGCTGCGCAGTCTGCACGAACCGCAGATCATCGATGCGAAACGCCAAGCCGCGCAACGGTTACTGGACACCTGCCCGCGGGGCGGCGGGAAGTTCGAACTGACCGAAGACGACGCACACGCGTGGGCGGCCGCGGTCAACGATGTGCGACTGGCCCTCGGCACCATGCTGGACATCGGTCCGAACGGGCCCGATGCACTGCCGACGGATCACCCGATGGCAGGACACCTCGACGTATACCAGTGGTTGACGGTGTTGCAGGAGTACCTCGTCCTTGGCCTGATGGACAAGAAATGAGTTCGATAACCGATGTCGGCGGCATCCGCGTCGGCCAGCATCATCGCCTCGATCCGGATGTCACGCTCGGCAACGGCTGGGCCACTGGCACCACCGTCGTGCTGACACCGCCAGGCACCGTCGGTGCCGTTGACGGCCGCGGCGGCGCGCCGGGCACCCGGGAAACCGACCTGCTCGACCCGATCAACTCGGTGCAGCACGTCGACGCCGTCGTGTTGACCGGCGGCAGCGCCTACGGCCTGGCCGCCGCCGACGGCGTGATGACCTTCCTCGAGGAGCAAGGCCGCGGCGTGACGTTGGACGGCGGCGTGGTGCCGATCGTGCCCGCTGCAGTGGTGTTCGATCTGCCGGTCGGCGGTTGGCAGTGCAGGCCGACCGCCGAGTTCGGCTACGCGGCGGCCGAGAGGGCGGGCGCCGAAGTCGCCATCGGAACCGTCGGTGCAGGCACCGGCGCACGCGTTGGTGTGCTCAAGGGTGGAGTGGGGACGGCCTCCGTGACGCTGAACCTCGGGGTCACGGTCGGCGCGATCGTGGTGGTCAACGCCGCCGGTGATGCCGTCGACCCCGACACCGGGTTGCCGTGGCAGGCCGACCACATCGAGGAGTTCGGTCTGGTCGCGCCGCCGGCGGACCAGATCGCCGCCTACGCCGACCGCCACGCCGAGTTCAGTCCGCTGAACACCACGATCGCAGTGGTCGCCACCGACGCCGCCCTGAGCCCGGCGGGCTGCCGTCGGGTGGCCGTAGCGGCGCATGACGGCCTGGCCCGTACCATCCGGCCGTGTCACACCCCGCTGGACGGCGATACGGTGTTCGCGCTGGCCACCGGTGCCGTCGAGGTGCCGCCGGAGCCGACCACGCCCGCGTCGATGTCGCCGGAGGTGCCGCTGATCACGGCGGTCGGCGCCGCGGCGGCGGACTGCTTGGCCCGTGCCGTGCTGGTGGGCGTATTGGCCGCCGAGTCGGTCGCCGGAATACCGTCGTATCGGGACATGTTGCCCGGAGCGTTCGAATGAGGCCGCCGAAACTGGGGGTACCTCCCGCTTGCGGGGGAGATTCCGACAGGCTTGTACTCGACATTTTGCTGCTGGAATACAGTTTCACCGCAGGAAGGAAGCAGACGTGTTGGTGATCCGCGCCGACTTGGTCGACGCCATGGTCGCGCATGCCCGCGCCGACCATCCCGACGAGGCGTGCGGGGTGATCGCGGGGCCCGAAGGTTCCGATCGGCCCGAGCGGTTCATCGCGATGGTCAACGCTGAGCGCTCGCCCACGTTCTACCGGTTCGACTCCGGTGAGCAACTCAAGGTGTGGCGGGCGATGGACCAAGCCGACGAGGTGCCCGTTGTGATCTACCACTCGCATACCGCGACCGAGGCCTATCCGAGTCGCACCGACATCTCATATGCGTCCGAACCCGACGCGCACTACGTGCTGGTTTCCACACGCGATCCCGACGAACACGAGTTGCGCAGCTATCGCATTCTCGACGGTGTCGTCACCGAGGAACCCGTCAAAATCGTTGAGCAGTACTAGAAAGGCTTAGTCATGTCCGTTGAGGTTTCCATCCCGACCATCCTGCGTACCCACACGGGCGGCGAGAAGCGAGTGTCCGCATCCGGCGCCACGCTGCAGGACGTCATCAGCGACCTGGAGGCCAACTACTCCGGCATCTCCGATCGTCTCGTCGATAACGGCAAGCTGCACCGCTTCGTCAACATCTATGTCAACGACGAGGACGTGCGGTTCTCGGGCGGGCTGGACACCGCGATCTCCGACGGCGACTCGGTGACGATTCTGCCCGCCGTCGCAGGCGGCTAGCTTGACCCGCTACGACTCGCTGCTGCAGGCGCTCGGCGACACGCCTCTGGTTGCGCTGCACAGACTTTCGCCAAAGTGGGACAGCGACCCGCATGTGCGGCTGTGGGCCAAGCTCGAGGACCGCAATCCGACCGGATCCATCAAGGACCGGCCCGCGCTGCGGATGATCGAGGATGCCGAACGCAGAGGCATCCTGCAGCCCGGCGCGACGATCCTGGAGCCGACGAGCGGCAACACCGGCATCTCGCTGGCGGTGGCCGCGCTGCTCAAGGGCTACCGGATGATCTGTGTGATGCCCGAGAACACCTCGATCGAGCGCAGACAGTTGCTCGAACTGTATGGCGCGAAGATCATCTACTCGCCAGCCGAGGGCGGTTCCAACACCGCGGTGGCGCACGCGAAAGAGCTTGCCGCTCAGAACCCTTCGTGGGTGATGCTGTATCAGTACGGCAACGAGTCCAACACGCTGGCGCACTACGAGGGCACCGGACCCGAGTTGCTCGCCGACCTCCCCGAAATCACGCACTTCGTCGCGGGCCTCGGCACTACCGGCACGCTGATGGGAACCGGACGGTATCTGCGTGAGCAGGTGCCCGACGTGCAGATCGTCGCCGCCGAACCCCGTTACGGCGAAGGCGTTTACGCGTTGCGCAACATCGACGAGGGCTTCATCCCCGAGCTGTACGACCCGGATGTGCTGACCACGCGCTACTCCGTCGGGTCCTACGACGCGATCAAGCGCACCCGGGAGCTGGTTCAGGTCGAAGGCATCTTCGCGGGCATCTCGACCGGTGCTGTGCTGCACGCCGCACTGGGCATGGCGGCCAAGGCGGTGAAGGCGGGCGAGCGGGCCGATATCGCGTTCGTCGTTGCGGACGCCGGGTGGAAGTACCTGTCGACCGGTGCGTACGCCGGTAGCCTTGATGATGCTGAAGACGCATTGGAAGGACAGCTCTGGGCGTGAGCGCACCTGGCTATACCACCCCACCGCAGCCGAAGAAGCGGCCTGCGTGGGTGGTCGGCGGGGTCACCGTCGTCACATTCGTGGCGCTGCTCTGGATCGTCGAACTGTTCGACTCGCTGTCCAACCATCGCCTCGACGACAACGGCATCCGGCCGCTGGAGACCGACGGACTGCTTGGCATCCTGTTCGCGCCGCTGCTGCATGCGAACTGGGATCACCTCATCGCCAACACCATTCCCGCGCTCATCCTGGGCTTCCTGATGACCCTGGCGGGGATGTCGCGGTTCATCTTCGCCACTGTGCTCATCTGGCTGCTCGGAGGGTTCGGCACCTGGCTGATCGGCAATGTCGGAGCGCACTGCCCGTACGTCGGCGTCCGCTGCGAGGCCAACCACATCGGGGCCTCCGGCCTGATCTTCGGCTGGCTGGCGTTTCTGATCGTGTTCGGTTTCTTCACGCGCAAGATCTGGGAGATCGTCGTCGGCATCATCGTGTTGTTCGTCTACGGCAGCGTGCTGCTCGGGGTGCTGCCGGGCACTCCTGGAGTGTCGTGGCAAGGCCACCTGTGCGGCGCGGTTGCGGGAGTGTTCGCGGCGTACCTGTTGTCCGGTCCTGAACGCAAGGCACGCGAGCAACGCAATCGCAAAGCGGCCAACCCATATCTGACGACGTGAACTCCGCAATGGCACCCGTCGGGATCTTCGATTCCGGCGTCGGCGGGCTGACGGTGGCGCGGGCCATCATCGACCAGCTACCCGACGAGGACATCATCTACGTCGGCGATACCGGCAACGGCCCCTACGGCCCGCTGACCATCCCCGAGATCCGGGCCCATGCGCTGGCGATCGGCGACGACCTGGTGTCACGGGGAGTCAAGGCATTGGTGATCGCATGCAACACCGCATCCTCGGCGATGCTGCGCGATGCCCGTGAGCGATACGCGCCCGTCCCGGTCGTCGAAGTGATCCTGCCCGCGGTGCGGCGTGCGGTGGCCGCGACCAGAACCGGCCGCATCGGGGTGATCGGCACCGCGGCGACGATTGCGTCGGGTGCATACCAGGACGCGTTCGCGGCGGCCCGCGACACGGAGGTGATCGGCGTGGCATGCCCGCGGTTCGTCGACTTCGTCGAGCGCGGCGTGACCAGCGGCCGACAGGTGCTCGGCCTCGCGGAGGGGTACCTCGAGCCGCTGCAGCGCGCGGAGGTCGACACACTGGTGCTTGGCTGCACGCACTACCCGATGCTGTCCGGGCTGATTCAGTTGGCGATGGGCGATTCGGTGACGCTGGTGTCCAGTGCCGAGGAGACAGCTAAGGACTTGCTGAGAGTGCTGACCGAACTGGATTTGCTGAGGCCGCACGACGCACCGCAGGCGCGACGGCTGTTCGAATCGACGGGCGATCCGGAGGCCTTCACCACGCTCGCGGCCCGGTTTCTCGGCCCCACGCTGGACGGTGTTCGCCCTGTTCAGCGTCACGTTGCGGCCCAAAGGTGATTTCTGTCGTGCAAACGGGCGATGTTTTCGTCAACCGGACAACGGGCATGGCAAGCTAGTGAGCGTGCGAATCACCGTACTCGGTTGCTCCGGCAGTGTTGTCGGGCCGGATTCGCCAGCATCGGGCTACCTGCTCACCGCCCCCGACACCCCGCCGATGGTCATCGACTTCGGCGGCGGCGTGCTCGGCGCCTTGCAGCGGCACGCCGACCCCAACTCCGTGCACGTGCTGCTTTCGCATCTCCACGCCGACCACTGCCTGGACTTACCCGGCTTATTCGTGTGGCGTCGTTACCACCCGACGCCCGCCGCGCAGCGCGGGATGATGTACGGCCCGGCCAACACATGGGCGCGACTAGGCGCCGCGTCGTCACCAGAAGGCGGGGAGATCGACGATTTCTCCGACATCTTCGACATCCGGCACTGGGTGGACAACCAATCAGTGCAAATCGGCACGCTGTCCGTCGTGCCCAAGTTGGTGTGTCATCCGACGGAGTCCTATGGCCTGCGCATCACCGACCCGACGGGCGCGACGCTGGTGTACAGCGGCGACACCGGCTACTGCGATCAACTGATCGACCTGGCCCGCGATGCGGACGTGTTCCTGTGCGAGGCGTCGTGGACGCATTCGCACGAGCGGCCGCCGAAGTTGCATCTCTCCGGCACCGAGGCCGGCCGGGCCGCCGCGCTGGCGGGGGTGCGGGAACTGTTGTTGACTCACATTCCGCCGTGGACGTCACGCGAGGATGTGATCAGCGAGGCAAAGGCCGAATTCGACGGTCCGGTGCACGCGGTGGTGTGCAACGAGACGTTTGATATCGCGCGGGCCTGAGCGCAATTGAATTCAGCGCGGGCCTGAGCGCAATTAGGTCAGCGCGGGCCTGAGCGCAGTTAGGTCCAGCGGTTAGGGTTGGCTCGTGTCCAGACGAGAAGACGGCCGCCTCGACGACGAGCTTCGGCCGGTTCGTATCACCCGCGGCTTCACCTCCCATCCCGCTGGTTCGGTGTTGGTGGAGTTCGGCGAGACCAGGGTGATGTGCACGGCGAGTGTGACCGAGGGCGTGCCGCGCTGGCGTAAAGGTTCCGGACTGGGCTGGTTGACGGCCGAATACGCGATGCTGCCGGCCGCCACCCACGAGCGGTCGGACCGCGAGTCGGTCAAAGGCCGGATCGGCGGGCGCACGCAGGAGATCAGCCGACTGGTCGGCAGGTCGCTTCGCGCATGCATAGATCTTGCGGCGCTGGGCGAGAACACCATCGCGCTCGACTGCGATGTGCTGCAGGCCGACGGCGGCACCCGGACCGCGGCGATCACCGGCGCGTACGTCGCGTTGGCCGATGCGGTGACGTATCTCGGCGCGGCGGGCAAGCTGTCGGATCCGCGGCCGCTGTCGTGTGCGATCGCGGCCGTCAGCGTCGGTGTCGTCGACGGCCGAGTCCGCGTCGACTTGCCGTATTCGGAAGACTCGCGCGCCGAGGTGGACATGAACGTTGTCGCGACCGACACCGGCACGCTCGTCGAGATTCAGGGCACGGGTGAAGGCGCGACGTTCCCGCGCTCGACTCTGGACAAGATGCTCGATGCCGCGATGGCCGCGTGCGAGCAGTTGTTCGCCGTCCAGCTCGAAGCACTCGAACTGCCGTATCCCGGCACATTGCCCGAGACGACCGAGCCCACGAAGAAGGCGTTCGGCAGCTAGCCGGGTCGGCGCCAAGAATCTTCCAAGAGGGCTGCCGCATGGTGTTGCAATGTCTCGATCTCTTGTCGCTGCGGTTGCGGCCGCGGCTCTCGTGTCTGGTGGCCTGAGCGCCGCGGTATTTCCACTGGCCGTGGGTACTGCCCAGGCCGCACCCCTGTGTTCGCCGTCGAACGCAAATGTTGCACCGTGCGCCCCGCCTGAGGGCGCCCCGGCGTGCAACGCCTTTGGCGACTGTGGGCAGCTGTGGTGCCCGGGTTCCGGGATGAGCGCGGTACCCGGCTGGGACGTGAACGTCTGCCACACCTTCCATTTCGACCCGAACGCTCCGTTGACCAAGCCGATCATGATCTCGGGCAACCCTCCTGGTCCGCCGGCGCCTCCTCCGCCGCCGTGCATACTTTTCATCAATTGCCTGCCGGGATTGACGCATCCCTGACCGATCGGCGCCGCTGCCAGGCTGCTCCAGAATGGCGTCTTTAGTGTGGGAGCGAGGGACGACCACTTAGGAGCACTTCTTGACCGACTTGTTGGTGGCCAGCCGAAACCCGAAGAAGCTGGCCGAGTTGCGGCGGGTGCTCGACAGCGCAGGAGTGGCGTTGACGCTGCTGTCGTTGGACGACGTCGCGCCGTTCGAGGAGGCGCCAGAGACCGGTGCGACGTTCGAGGAGAACGCGCTGGCCAAGGCGCGCGATGCGTTTCGCGCCTCGGGCTTGCCGTCCGTGGCCGACGATTCAGGGTTGGAAGTCGATGCGCTGAACGGGATGCCGGGTGTGCTGTCGGCCAGGTGGTCGGGGCGGCACGGCGACGACTCGGCGAACACCCGACTGCTGTTGGCGCAACTGCTCGATGTGCCCGACGAGCGGCGGGGCGCGTCGTTCGTCTCGGCGTGTGCGCTGGTGTCCGCGACCCGCGAGGTCGTCGTGCGCGGGCGGTGGCCGGGCAGCATTGTCCACGAGCCGCGGGGCAGCGGCGGGTTCGGTTACGACCCGGTGTTCCTGCCGCAGGGTTGGTATCGCACCGCCGCCGAACTCAGCCCGGAGCAGAAGGACTCGGTCTCACATCGCGGCCGCGCACTGTCGGCGCTGCTGCCGGCGCTGCGGCAGTTGGCCTCCGGCTGACTGTGCGCCGGTGCAGCGCCCATGCGGCCGGGATCGTCAGCGCGACTGTCACCGCGATCAGTCCCGGCAGTGAGCCGGTGAACAACGGCCAGTGCAGCACGAGGCTCATCGTCACGGCCATGATCGGCACGTGCAGCAGGAAGATCTCGTAGGAGATCTCGCCAAGCCACACCAGCGGCCGAGTGCTCAGCAACCGGTCGTACCAACCCTTGGAGCCGAGTGCGATAGGCGCCACCACGAGCGTCGCGATCGCCGTGTACATCAGCGACTTGGTGACCGGACCGGACGTGGCGGCGACGGCGAGGTAGAGAACGGTCGCGAGGCCGATCGCCGCGGTGGCGTGGCACCTAGCACCGGTGGCTTCGAGGACGGCGAGCGCCATGCCGCCTGCGAACCATGCGAGGTGTGCGGGCAGCCACATCCCTGCCGAGTTCGGCAACATGTCCGTGGTCGAGACGACGGCGAGCCAGAGGGGCGAGATCGCGGCCAGCGCGGTGAGCGCCAACAGGGCACGTCGCGGCCGCCAACGGCCTCGCAGCACCAGGTAGGCGAGTGCGGGCAGCGCGGCGTAGAAGGACACCTCGACGGCCAGGCTCCACACCTGCGACAGGCCGGTGTGCAGCAGGGTGATCAGGTAGTCGTTGACGTAGATCTGCGTGAATGTGAGGTAGCGCAGCAGCCCGTACCATGTCTGCCCGGGGTTCGGGCCTGGGGTGAAGACGGTGTACAACGCGAAGACCGCCAACACCGTCACGACGTAACCGGGCAGAATCCGACGGGCCCGATGCCATGCATAGCGGCTCAGATCGGGGCGCGCGGAGCGTCCTGCGGTCGCGCCCACCCAGGGGCGGAACAGCAGGAAGCCGGTGAGGACAAAGAAGATCGCGACGCCGATTTCGAGGCGGGCGTAGATCTGGCCGACGTAGCCATGACTGAGCTTCCCGGTGGCGAAGGCGGCGTGAGTGCCGACGACGAGCAGGGCCGCGACGGCACGAAGGCCCGTCAGGGCGGAGGTACGTGATGGGTGTGATGGTGTAGTGGCCGTTGTCACACCGCTCGCCGGGGTGCGGCTACAGCACACCCCGAGGCTGGCTGACACTGCATCGAGTGTACCGAGCCTAGAAACCGAACTGCGTCTTGATGTTTCGGGTCTGAATATTCTCGACGATGATGCCGACGAGCGGGATGGTGCCCGCCAGCAGCACGCCGATGGTCTTGGCGATCGGCCAGCGCACCTTGACCGCGAGGTTCGCCGTGGCGATCAGGTAGATGAAGTACACCCAGCCGTGTACGACGCCGATCCAGGTCGGTGGGTTGTCGACTTTGACGACGTACCTGACCACGATCTCGTAGCACAGGGCGATCAACCAGACGCCGGTCGTCCACGCCATGACGCGATACGCCAGCAGCGCCTTGCGAATGGTCTCGACGGGAGTGGTCGGGGCTTCGGTCATGGCGTCTTGTGTTCCTTGTCTTGGTCGGCGAGCTCGGCAAGGTAGGCGTTGTATTCGCGGAGTGTGGGATCGTCGTCGGAAAGCGCTGCGGCCTTTGGCCGTTCGGGCAACAGGCCGGTGGGGATCTCGGTCGCGGAGTCGTGTCGTCGAGGTTCGGGCGGGGCGTCCTCGTAGCGCACGAACTTGTAGTAGCCGTAGACGCAGAACCCCGCGAACAGCGGCCACTGCAGGGCGTAGCCGAGGTTCTGGAATGTGCCGGACGCGGACTCGAAGCGGGTCCACTGCCACCAGGCCAGGGCCAGGCAACCGGCGGCGGCGACGATCACCAACGCGATCAGCGCTGGTCTCCTACGCCGTGTAGTGGACACCATTCAACGGTACCGCGCGGTCCTGGGCCCGACGAATTCGTCCAGGCGGGCCGTGGCGGCTTTGCGGTTCGCCCGAAATGCACGTTTTGTTCGGCGTCACTCGCACTTTCCCTACAAAACGTGCATTTCGGACGGAGACGATCTTCTTGCTCGACCGCGTCCAGGGAATTTCGAAGGCGTCGAGTGCGGCGGTGAACAGCCCCGTTCGCTGTCCTGGCATCAAGATTTCGATCGCCTGCCGACAGTACATGCCGACCGCATGGCCTCACGCTATGCAGCGCTGGTGACAATTTGCGACGCGTCCGGGCGGTACGATCGGCACTCACGCGCGAGTGGCGAAATGGCAGACGCGATGGCTTTAGGTGCCATTGTCCTATGGACGTGGGGGTTCGAGTCCCCCCTCGCGCACCAGATCGTGGTCCGACCCTCAGCCGCGTTTGGCGAAGTAGCGCTGGCCGCCGGCAGGCACCTGGCCGAGGCCGGCCTTCAGCAGCGGCGCAAGCACCTTCACGGGCAGCCGGAATCTGTCCTTGGGTTCGATTGCGACCACCCAGGTGAACAGGGTCTGGTCCCCGTCGGGTTCGACGATGTAATTCTCGGCGAAGCGCCGCAGAATCGGCAGCGTCGACTCGTATACATAGAACGCGTGGCTCGTGCCCCCGTCCCACCGGAAGTAGCGCTCGCGCATCGTCGATCCGCCAGGAGCCTCGACCTCGCGGGTGGTACCGACGCCGAACGGCCGTGGCGTCGTCCAGGTCACCTTCTTGATCGACGGTCCCCACGCGGCCAGCGACACGTCCGACGTCAGCTGCTCCCAGACCTCCGCGGGCGTCGCCGCGAACCGCTTCTGATAGCGGAACACATGCGGGGCCGAAGAGAAGAACTCGTCGTCAGCGGACTCGAGCGGATGCCAGCGCGTCATGCTGACCATCTTGGCGGTAGTTCACGCCCTCCGGACCGGAAACCCGTTGTGCTCCGCCAGCGACCTCAACTGCTTCAGCGCGAACCGACGCCCCCGCCCCGCATGCGGTATCAGCACGCCCGCCCACACGCCCTGCGCTCCCGGCGTCTCACAGGCTTCCTGAGCACACCGCCACCGCCGGGGGCACGCGCGGCACAGTTGCTTGGCACCTTCGTCGGCGACGGTCGTCCATCGATCTGGATCGCGCGTGCACACAAGGTCTTGCACCCAAGCTCGCCTTTCTTTCGCGACCGACAATATGACTGTATTGTATGAGCGATACGGACATATTGTCGAACGCGCCGAATCTGCGCGCATATCACATAGGTGTATGAATGAAGGCCGTGCTGCCCGAGCGGAACCGAGTCACCGTCGACGAAACCCCACCGACGGAGCGGATCCGCAGTGCGGCGCTGAAGAGCTTCGCGGCACATGGCACCGCGGCGACGTCTCTGCGGACCGTGGCCGACGCCGCTGGGGTGTCTGTCGGCCTGGTGCAGCACCACTTCACCAACAAGGCCGGCCTCATTCAGGCCGTCGACGACTACGTGATGGCGATCGTCGTCGCCACGATCTCTCAGCCGATTCCGCCGCCGCCCGCCGACTCAGTCGCCGAGATGAGCAGCCGCGTCACCACCATCATGGCCGAGTACCCCGAGATCGCCGACTACGTCGGCCGTGCCCTGCTCGACGGCAGCCCGTTGGGCACCGCGATCTTCGACACCTTGACCGCATTTGGCATCGCCAGGTGGAACCAGCGGAGCGAACGCGGTGAAATGCGTCCCGAAATCGACGTGACGTGGGGCGCGCTCAACTCGTTGGTGCTGGCCCTCGGCAGCCTCATCCTGCGTAAGCATGTCGAGCGTCAACTTCCGGAGCCGCTCACCGCGCCGAATCAACTGGCGCGGTGGGAGCGGTCGGTCAACATGTTGTTGCGCGACGGGCTTTTTCGGCGTCTCGGCTGAGCCCTAGCTTCCGACCTTTATCTCGCCCATCTCGCCCCAGCCCGTCGCCTCGATCTCTGAGCTGATGATCATCGGTGTCGATGACAGCAGGGCGGGCGCCTCGGCGACGAACTTCTTGAAGTGCTCGCTGGTGACGTGCTCCTTGCCCGCATCCCCGTCGCGAAAGCCCTCCACCAGAACGTATTCCGATGGATCCGCCACGCTGCGCGACCAGTCGAAGAACAGGTTGCCGGGTTCGTTGCGGGTGGCCGCGGTGAACTCCTCCACCTCATCGGTGAAGTTCTCGACATACTCCGCCTTCGGTCGCCACTTGACCACGATGAAGATCATTCTGACTGCTCCTTACGGGGTGAGGATGGCTCGGCCGCGGACGTTGCCGTTGTCGAGATCGGTGATCGCGGATTGGAAGTCGTCGAGCGCGTACTTCTGGGTGTGCAGGTTGACCGCGCCGCTCGCCGCGAGCGCCATCAAATCGCACAGGTCGTTGTACGACCCGACGAGGTTACCGACGAAGTTGATTTCCGTGGAGATGATGTCGATCGTCGGTACGTTGATGTTCTCGCCATAGCCGACGACGTGATAATCGCCCGCCCGCCGCAACATCGCCACCCCTTCTGCCGTCGCTCCGCCTTCGCCGACGAAGTCGACGACTACCTCCGCGCCATGGCCGCCCGTCAGTGACAGCACCTGGTCCACTTGACTGCCGTCGGCTACCACGCCGTGGTCGGCCCCGATCGCTTCGGCGAGTTTGAGAGCCTCCGAATTGCGATCCACGACGATCAACGTGGCCGGCGAAAGCGCCTTGAGCACCTGAATTCCGATGTGGCCCAGACCGCCTGCGCCGATGATGACGCACTTGTCGCGCGGGGTCAGTCGCTTCGAGGCCTTGGCCGCCGCGTGATATGCGGTCAGACCCGCATCGGCCAGCGCGGCGACGTCCGACGGCTCGAGCGAGTCGTCGATCTTCACGACGCTGCGCGCCGATGTCTTCAGGTAATCGGCGTAGCCGCCGTTGGTGTCGATTCCCGGGAAGGCGTTTGACTCGCAATGCACGTCGTCACCCGACCGACACGCGCGGCACAGCCCGCAGGTGATCAACGGGTGAACTATCACTTTGTCGCCTTCGCGGACATTGCTGACAGCCGAGCCAACTGCATGCACCCAACCGGCGTTCTCGTGGCCGATCGTGTACGGCAGCTGCACCTGTGACTTGTCCGCCCACTGGCCTTCCAGGATGTGCAGGTCGGTGCGGCACACCCCGGCGCCGCCGATTCTCACGATGACGTCGAACGGATCGGTAGGCGTCGGGATTGGAAGTTCCTTCATCTCCAAGTTCTGGTGATAGCCGACAACTTGTACGGCCCGCATGGTCTCGCTCATCGAAATGCTCCTTCTTTTGCGACGATCGGGAGTTCGTCTTGATATCGGGTGCGCAACAACGCGCGGCAGAAGTGCGCGTTGCCCTCGATCGAAATTCGTGTTGAGCGTGCGCGACGCAACGCCATCGGGACGTCATCTGCGGAGTAGGTGCGGCCCTCGTGGTTCACCACCACGAAGGCATCTGGTGCCGTCGATAATCCGAGCGCCTGGCGACGTCGCAACAAGGCCGCGGTGTTGTCGCCGTCCGGTAGATCGCGCAGCCGTACATCGCCCAATGACTGTTCGCGCCATTGTGGCTCGGCCCGCAACAGCGCCGTGACGCATCGCTCCATCGCCGCCGTGTGGGCTTTGCGCCGAAATGTTTCCCGCAGACCGTCGAGGCTGTGCTCTGCCTCGTGGCCGAAGGTGCCGCGGTATCCGGCGTCTGCAGCCAAGCCCGCGTTGATGATGTCCGAATCGTGGTGGTCGTCAAGCTCGACCACCACCCGTCGTGTCCAATCCAGGTTGCTCAGCACGTCTTTGGCGTCCGAGGCCATCAGATAGGCGAAGTTGGGCGAGCAGAACGACGTCGGCAGCCGCAGGTGCACCTTCACGTTTCCACTCGGCGACACCGTCAGTGAGCGGACGAAGCCCAGCGCGGTGATCGGTTCGTCGAGTTCAGGGTCCATCACCGCTGCCAGTGCGGCGCAGGCCATTTCGTGTCTGCCCATGTCAGGCACCCACGAGATTGTCGGCGCCGCGCGGGCCGACGGCGGGCTCACCGGCCGACGGCAACTGCAGTTCGGCGGGCACCGGGATGTCGTACATCTTCGCGGCGTTGAGCCCAAGGATCTTCTTCTTCTGGTCGGTGGTGATCGGCGCGTATTCACTGAGGTCGTCGGGAATCTGGAAGTCGACGAACGCCTCGATCAACCACCGCGGCGTCCACAGTGCGTAGTCCGATGAGAATTGGATGCGGTCCTCGCCGACCCAGTACAGCAGTTCCCCGATGATCTGAGCGAAATACCGCGGCCTGGTGTGGATGAACGGCATCGCCACCGCGAGGCCGGCGTGCACATTCGGTTCCTGCGTCGCGATCCAGCAGAAGTCCTCGAGTCGGGGCAGTCCGCAGTGTTCGACAACGAAGTTCAAGTCGGTGAAGTCGGAAGCCACGTGGTCGACGTCGGCCACGTCGAACGCGTCACGGTCGAGCGGGCGGATGGTGGGCCCCTTGTGGACGTGGATGTTGCGGATGCCGAGGTCGCGGCAGGCTTCGAAATAGCGGTAAGCCCACGGGTCGTCGAGTCGCCAACCGCGCGAGTCGCCATGCCACTCGGCGGTGTAGAGCTTGACGCCCTTGAGGCCGAACGTCGCCGCGTCCTCGCGCAGACGGTCGAGTCCCGCTTCGCCGTTGCGCGGGTCGAAGTTGTGGTTGTACGTCAGCTGGTCGGGGTGTGCGGCCGCGAGTTCCGATGCCTCGTCGGTCTGCCCGAAGCCTTTGTAGTAGAACTCGCCGAGGTAGGCGGGCTGGAAGATGGCGTGGTCGACGTAGCCGTCGGTGAACAGGTCCTTCATCAGCCGGTCGGCGCCCTGATAGAGGTACTCCTCGTAGCTCCACACCTCGGATTCCGGCGACAGGTTGCGGTGGTAGTCATAGAAGCAATCGATGAACTGCTTGCCGTGGATGTTGCGCTGGTTCTCCGGACGCGCATCCCACAGGGCGACGTGGGCGTCGACGATGAAGTAACTCGTGTCGTCTTTGCGGTACATGGGCGGGGTCCCCCTCCGAGAGGCAGATAAGCGGCGGGGTGTGACAGCTGTCACATCCTGTGGCCGACTTTATGGCCCCCGAGCGATTCGGCCGAGGCGTCCCGCGTCTCAATCTGAGACAACGGACCGCCGGTTCGTGCCCCGCCAGGTTGGCAGGGTTTGTAACGTGGACCACAGTGAGGTAGGTAGGTGTCCGAGGACTTCGTAGACCGCGTTCGACTGCATGAACTGGCACACCGCGAGGCCAGTGGTCTGTCGCAACGATTGCTGGCGTCCTGGCAGCGCAGCGAGGACTACGGCGTTCCTCTCGAAGCGATCGAGCCCGTCTTCACCGGCACGGAGAACCTCGGTTCGTTGTTCTTCCAATGCGGTAACGAGGTGCTTGCCGACCTGCACAGCACTCTGGCCAATGAACCGGTCAGCATGATGCTGACCGACGCCGACGGTGTGGTGTTGTCGCGACTGTCCGGTGACCGCAGCCTGCTCGAGGCACTCGACGATGTTCATCTCGCTCCGGGGTTCGGATACGCGGAACGCGACGTGGGCACCAACGGCCTTGGCTTGGCGCTCGCCGACCGCGTACCGACCCTTGTCCGCGCCGACCAGCACTACGCGTTGAGCCTGTGCACTTTCACGTGTGCCGCGGTTCCGGTGCTCGACCCGGTGTCGGGCCGTCTTGAGGGCAGCGTGAACCTCACGACGTGGTCGCAGGCATCCAACGACCTGTTGCTCGCGCTGGCCCGATCTGCGGCAAGCAACACCACGGCGCTCATGCTGGCCCGCGGCACAGGGCGGCAGGCGCGACGTATCCCCCGCGGTCAGGTATTTCGGGTCGAGGTTCCGCGTCCCGAACCGGGATCCGGTAGCCTGCAACGGCTTTCGGCCGCGTGGAACAGTGCGGTCGCCCGGGCAGAACAAGCGATGATCGCCGGCTCGATCGTGGCGGCGGTCGGTGAGGCCGGTTCTGGCCGCGCGACGCTGCTCGCGCAGGCGGCGCGGCACACCTATCCGCGGGACCGCATCCTGTCCGCGAGCGCTCCTGGCCCCTCCGACATCCAGACCTGGCTCGGATTGTGGGCGCCGGAGCTGGGCAAGGCCCATACGGCCGTGATCGTCCGCGACGTCGACATGCTGCCCGCATGGGTGGCCGAGCGTCTGCGAAGTCTGGTGCTGCGAGGGGGAGGAGCCACATCGGTGCCCTTCGCGGTCACGGCGGAGAAATTCGGCGACATCCCCGCGGCACTGGCTGAGCTGGTGGACAGGGTGGTCCCGGTGCCTGCGCTCCGTGACCGGCCCGATGACGTGGTGCCGTTGGCGCTGCACGTCGCGGCGCGTGTTCGGGGTCGCGAGATCGACATCAGCCCGTCGGCAGCGCGGGCGCTGACAAATTACGACTGGCCGGGAAACGTCGACGAGTTGACTCGGGTGGTGTCACAAGCCGCAGTCCATGCAGAGGTCATCGACCTCAATCAGCTGCCGTCTCAGATCTTGGCCGGCAAGACCCGCCGTTTGTCTCGTATCGAAGCGTTCGAGCGAGGCGAGATCGTCCGTGTTCTCAACGACGACGCCTTGACGATGGCCGAGGCCGCCGCCGAACTCGGCATGAGCCGCGCGACGCTTTACCGCAAGATGGCCCAGTACGACATCCACGTTCCACGCGAGTCCCGTTGATCAGCCGACGGGAACCTCGTGCTGGTCCGCTTCGTCAGCCTGGGCGCGGAAGCAGGCGATACTGCCCGCGAAGCTCAGGAGGGCAACTGCACCGGCCATGGCCGCCGTCGCAGCATGTGCCGCGCTCCAACTCGCCAGGCACACCGCGACCGCGATGACCGCAATGAAGTTCAGAAACAGTCCTGTCGTCGCGATGGCCTCGGCCGTCCCCTCGTCGCTCATGACGGGCAGATTGCCCACTACAGCCGTCGTTGAAACCCAAGCCTCTTGCGGTAAGTCGTAGGTGTCTCGCCGCTGAACTGTGTGAAGGCTCGCGTGAACGAACTCAGGCTGTCGAAGCCCACCGCCGACGAGGTCTCCTGCACCGACTGCCTCGGACCGGCGAGCAGGGCCATTGCGCGCAGCATGCGCGCATGCAAAAGATATGTCCGCCAAGATAATCCGAGCGTGTCTTGAAACAACCGTCGTAAAGTTCGTTCCGATACCGACACAGCGCGGCCCACCTCGGCCGCCGTCACCGAGGCCAGGTGCTCCTTGGTGTACGCCATCGCCGCCGCCACGATCGGATGGTCCGACGTCGGCAGGCTCAGCGGTGCCTCGTGGTCGAGCGCCTCGGCCACCAGATTGGCCAATGTGCGGAAGAACGCGTCGGAAACGGCGTCGCCCTCGGCTCGGTCGATCGGCCAGCGCAGCGCGTAGATCATCATTTCGCGGATCAACGGCGACACCGCGAGGATGCGAGCCCGGTCGCCGCCATCGGTGACGAGCTCGCGGTCGAACATCACCGCCACGGTTCTGACATCGGGGTTCATGGTGGCCTGGTGATCGAGTCCGGCGGGGATCCACGCCGCCTGCTGCGGCGGAAGCAGGTAATGCGCCGACGCCGTCTCGACCTCGACCACCCCGCCGATCGCGTACTCGATCTGATGAACTTCGTGCGAGTGCCATCCCGTGATCAGCGCGTCACCCTCATAGAGGTAACTACCACCGAGCGCGTGCCCGCCGCGGCGCAACTCAATGACCGGTTTGACCGTTGAAGCCAAATCTCTGTCCGAAAGCGCAGAGACGGTCACACCGCTACACGGTACTAGTTGGGGTATGCAGACGGACGACCTGATCCTGGTGAGCATCGACGACCACGTGGTCGAACCCCCCGACATGTTCCTGCGCCACGTGCCCGCGAAGTACAAGGCCGAGGCCCCGGTCGTGGTCACCGACGACAAGGGCGTCGACCAGTGGATGTATCAGGGCCGACCGCAGGGCGTCAGCGGGCTGAACGCGGTGGTGTCCTGGCCCGCCGAGGAGTGGGGTCGCGACCCGGCAGGCTTCGCCGAGATGCGCCCGGGCGTGTACGACGTACACGAACGCGTGCGCGACATGAACCGCAACGGCATCCTCGCCTCGATGTGCTTTCCGACGTTCACCGGGTTTTCCGCGCGGCATCTCAACATGCACCGCGAACACGTCACGCTGGTGATGGTGTCGGCCTACAACGACTGGCACATCGACGAATGGGCGGGCAGCTATCCGGACCGCTTCATTCCGATCGCGGTGCTGCCGACATGGAATCCCGAGGCGATGGTCGCCGAGATCCGCCGCGTCGCCGCCAAGGGCTGCCGCGCGGTCACGATGCCGGAACTGCCTCACCTGGAAGGTCTTCCGAGTTATCACGACGACGAGTACTGGGGCCCGGTGTTCCGCACGCTCTCGGAGGAGAACGTGGTGATGTGCCTGCACATCGGCACGGGTTTCGGGGCGATCAGCATGGCGCCCAACGCGCCGATCGACAACATGATCATTCTGGCGACCCAGGTTTCGGCGATGTGCGCGCAGGATCTGCTGTGGGGACCCGCGATGCGCAGCTATCCCGATCTGAAGTTCGCGTTCTCCGAAGGCGGCATCGGGTGGATCCCGTTCTATCTCGATCGCAGCGACCGCCACTACACCAACCAGAAGTGGCTGCGCCGCGACTTCGGCGACAAACTGCCCAGCGACGTGTTCCGTGAGCACTCGCTGGCCTGCTACGTCACCGACAAGACGTCGCTCAAACTGCGCCATGAGATCGGCATCGACAACATCGCGTGGGAGTGCGACTACCCGCACTCCGACTGCTTCTGGCCCGACGCCCCCGAACAGGTGCTGGCCGAACTGAATGCCGCGGGCGCCGACGACAGCGATATCAACAAGATCACCTGGCAGAACGCCTGCACGTTCTTCAACTGGGATCCGTTCGCGCGGACGCCGAGAGACCAGGCGAACGTGGGGGCGCTGCGCGCCAAGGGGGCCGACGTCGACGTGTCGATCCGGCCGCGCAAGGAGTGGGCGCGGCTGTACGCCGAGAAGCACCTCACCAAAGCCTAGGAGCCAGCGATCCGCATCTGCGGATGAAAACAGGGGATTTGCCCGCATCTGCGGCTAGACTGCTGCGGTGGCATCAATTCGGGTCCGTGAGGCGGCCGAACTGCTGGGCGTCAGCGACGACACCGTCCGGCGCTGGATCGACGACGGCAGCCTGCCCGCAAGCCAGGACGAAGCGGGCCGCAAGGTCATCGCGGGCGACGTGCTTGCGACCTTTGCGAGCGCGAACGCCGCTGCAGCGCCGAAAGATCCGCTGAGCATCGCCAGCTCGGCGCGCAATCGTTTCGCCGGGTTGGTCACCAAGGTGGTGACCGACAAGGTGATGGCGAAGGTCGAAATGCAGTGCGGCCCTTCCACCGTCGTCTCGTTGATGAGCGCGGACGCGGTCCGTGAGCTCGGGCTGGAGCCGGGCAGTGTCGCTGTCGCCGTCGTGAAGGCCACTACCGTGATCGTCGAGACCGCGACGGGGCAGTCGTGAAACGACTGGTGATTGCCGCGTTGACGCTGGTGTTGGTCAGCGCATGCGGCTCGAAGGAAGAGGCCGCGCAGGCCAATACGGAGATCATCGTCTTCGCCGCGGCCTCGCTGAAGCAGACCTTCACCGACATCGGCAATCGGTTCAAAGCCGAAAACCCGGGCGCCTCAGTGGAGTTCTCATTCGCGGGCTCCTCGGATCTGGTGACCCAGTTGACGCAGGGCGCGCCGGCCGACGTGTTCGCGTCGGCCGACACCAGGAACATGGACAAGGCTGCACAGGCCGGACTGCTGGCAGGCGACCCGGTGAACTTCGCGTCCAACACGCTCACGATCGTCGTCGGGCCAGGCAACCCGAAGAAGATCGCTTCGTTCAAAGACCTGACGCGGCAAGGGCTCAATGTGGTTGCCTGTGCCCGCCAGGTGCCGTGCGGGTCGGCCACGCAGAAGGTCGAGCAGAGCACGGGCGTGAAGTTGAACCCCGTCAGTGAAGAGTCCGCCGTCACCGACGTGCTCAACAAAGTGGAAACCGGTCAGGCCGACGCCGGTCTGGTCTATGTCACCGATGCGATCGGCGCGGGCGACAAGGTCACCTCGGTGCCGTTGCCCGAGTCAGCGCGCGTGGTGAACACCTACCCGATCGCGGTGCTGAAGGAATCCAAGAATCCCGATTCGGCCCGCAAGTTCGTCGACCTCGTCACGGGCGAGGCGGGCCACAAAGTGCTCACCGCAGCGGGTTTCGCGAAGCCCTAGATCATGTCCTTCTCGGTGAGCCAGCGCATGATCGGCCATCCGACGAACACCGGCAGCCAGCACGTCAGTACCCGGTAGAGCAGCACCGACGGGACCGCGATCGCCGTCGGCACCCCGAACGCGGCGAGCCCACCGATCAATGCGGCCTCCACCGCGCCGACACCGCCAGGCGTCGGGGCCGCCGCCGCGAGGGTTCCGCCGACCATCGTCACCACCGTCACCGTGACGAACGACGTGTTGCCGCCGAATGCCTCGATGCTGGCCCACAGCGCCAGTGCCATCCCGAGAGTTGTTGCCGCACAGCCAAGTACGATCACGAGTAGGCGTTTGGGTTCGCGGGCCAACTCTGCGAGGTCGCCGAGCACCTCCTTCAGGCGTGGCCGCACTGCCGTCGCAAGCCACCGCCGCAGCGTCGGCACGAACAGGAAGGCGCCGACGAGTCCGAGCAGCACTCCGCCGATCAGGTACAGCAGGGTCGCGGACGGGACGAAGTGTGTCAGGTCGGCGGAGGCGCCCGCAGCGGCACTGAAGAAGATCAGCAACGCAAGGTGTGTGATGACCTGCACGGTCTGTTGCAATGCGACGGCCGCGGTGGCGCGCAGTGCACCGAGACCACCCTTCTGCAGAAAACGCGTCGACAGGGCCAAGCCGCCCACACCGGCGGGAGTGGTGGTCGCCGCGAACGTGTTGGCCACCTGCATGATCGTCAGGTTCCCGAAGCTGACCAGCCCGTCGGCGCATGCCCACAACGCCGCTGCCGCACCGATGTATGTGAGCCCCGACACCGCGAGTCCCATCAGAGCCCACCACCAGTTCGCCGTCCGCAGCTCTGCGAAGAATGCGGGCACCGTGCTGATGAACGGGTAGGCGACGTAGACCAGAGCTACGAGCAGTACGAGCTGGATCACCTGCTTACGGGTGAACCGGGTGATGGTCTCCGTCTTGATTCGATCGGCGCCGGTGCACCGCTTCACTTCGTCGCGGGCCGAGGACATCGCGGCTGCGGGGTCGGTCACCGATTTGCGGATCCGTGACGGCATCGCCGACCTCGTCAATCGGCGGGATGCTTTCAACACCGCCTCTTTGCCGAAGACATCGATCGCTGCGCCGACTGCGGCCGCCGCACCGTACAGATCCGTCGTTGTCACGAGCAGTTGGGCGACGTCGGCCTCTAGTTGCTCGTCGGTGGCGCCGTACTCGGCACTGCCGAAGCCGCCGAAACACGCAGTGCCGTCGACGATCGTGATCTCGTCGGCGCGAAGGTCGCCGTGCGAGATCTGGCAATCATGCAGCGTGCCCAGCGATTCCCACACCCAGTCGACGCAGCCCTCCTCGGTGCAGTCCTTGATCGGCGTACCGGCTGGCGGCGTGTGCGCGTAGAGGGTCCATCCGCGGTCGAGTGGTGTCATCACCATCGTCGAGGAGTTGGCAACTCCTAGTTCGCCGACCGCGATCGCCATCAACGCGCGATGCTCGACGGCGCGCTGCATGGAGGCCTGCAGCGGTGACGTTTCGCTGTTGCGCAGTCGCAGCCACCGCCAGAACTGGCGCATGATGCCGCCGCTGCGTTGATTGGGGCCATACATCTCGACGACCGCAACCGCCTCAGGATCGGCGGACTTGGCCGACAGCACCAGCGGCCCCGCGCCGGCGGGCCGCACTACCGTCAACGTCGATGCCAGGAACCCACGGCGCGCAAGGGCACGGACGGCGCCGTCGAGCGGAACCTCCAGAGCCGGCGTGCCGACCGCGAGGACCACCAGCGCGCCGACGAACCATCCGACGGCGAGCCCGAGCAGCGACCGGGCGGGCACCACCGCACTGACGACGAGATGGATTGGCACGAAGGCGAGTAGCAACGCCCACCACCACCGCCGCCACCGTGCAGGCAGCCATGGCCCGGACACGGTCAGCACCGCGGCGAGCATGGCGATCCAGCGCGGGTCGTCGAGGAACTGCGACAGCAGCGTGTCGAGCCGATCGGACAAGTCGAGATGCCATCGCGGCGCCGCGATGCCGTTGCCGGTGATGGACAGGGAGATGAATGCCAGGACCGCCGCCGCGGCGTATGCGCCCAGCAGCTTCCACTGGCGCGCGACGATCAAACCGATCAGGATCGCGAACGGCAGCGCCAAGATTGCGAGGCCGTAGATGAGGTACACCAGGTTGGACTGGGTGGGCGTCAGCACCCCGACGATCTCGGAGATCGATTTCTCCAGTGCGACCCATTCGTTGCGGGTGATCAGCGAGCTCGTCACCACTGCCGCCAAGAACACCGTGGCCAGAGTGAGCCGCAGGATGTCGTTGGTCCGGCGGGTCAGTGGTTGCAGCAAGCTGCCCGAAACGGTGATGTCGCGCCCGTCGACTCGCATGTCCCTGAATCTTTGCACGCGTCCCACGCGTGGAGGCGTTAACGCGCGCCGACGGACACCAGCTGACGCAACGGCCGTCCTGCCGTTTCACGCATGGTGAGCAGTGTGAGGAGGGTGACGACCGCCGCGGCGATCACGTAAAACGCGGGGGCCACGTCATTGCCGGTGCGGGCCACCAGCCATGTCGCGACATACGGTGCCGTCCCTCCGAACACCGCGACCGAAAGGTTGTAGCCGACGGAGTAGCCGCTGGAGCGCACGCGCGTGGCGAACAGCTCCGCGCCGGCCGCCAGCGATGCGCTGACGAACACCGACTCGATCGCCGAGAGCGCCGCATGAGCAGTGATCGCCGCAGCCAGGTCGCCGGAGTTCAACAGCAGGAACAACGGATAGGTCAGCACCGCGAAGCCGATTGCTCCCGCGAAGAGCAGTGGCCTGCGGCCGATCCGGTCCGACAGCGCACCCAGCGGTGGGATGAGCACGATCGCGACGACGCTCGCGACGGCGATGGAGACGAACGCGTCGAGCTTCGTGAAGTGCAGCGTCTTCGTGAAGTAGCTTGGCAGGAAGGTGAATACGACGTAGAAGCCGACGTTGTGGATCACTACCAGGCCGGCGATCTGAAGGATCTGCCGCCAGGACGAACGGAACGCCTCCCTCAGCGGCGACGTGGCCACGTCGCCCTCCTCACGCAGCGCCTCGAATTCCGGTGTGTCCTGCAGACGCAGCCGGATGTACAGGCCGACAACGCCGATCACCCCGGCAATCAGGAAGGGGATGCGCCAGCCGTATTGGCTCATCGCGGTGTCACCCAGCACCGCTTCCAGACCGGTCACCGTGAGCGAGCCCAACAGAAAGCCGACGATCACCGACCAAACCAGGAACGACACCACGAAGCCGCGGTGCTTGTCGCGTGCATACTCGGCCAGGAAGCATGCACCACTGCCGTATTCGCCGCCCGCCGAGAAGCCTTGCACGCAACGCAGCAGCAGCAACAACAGCGGTGCGGCGATGCCGATGACGGCGTAGCTGGGCACCAGGCCGATGATGAATGTCGAACCCGACATGAGCAGGATGACAAGGGCGAGAACCCGCTGGCGACCGATCCGGTCAGCGAGTGGACCGAAGAAGAATCCACCCAGCGGGCGCATGAAGAACGCGGCGGCGAAGATGGCGAAGGTGTTGAGCAGCGCCGTCGTCTCGTTGCCGGTGGGGAAGAACTTCTCCGCGATGTACGTCGCAAGGAACCCGTAGACCGCGAAGTCATACCACTCGACAAGATTGCCGATGGACGCGCCGCGGACAGCCCTTCTGACCGCCCGTGGGTCCGCGTCTGTGCGGATGTCCGACGACATACCCCTGCATTCCCACTGCGCCGGACGCGTAACCACGCCACTACACGGGCGCGGAAACTTGTGTGAGTTTCGAACGCCCGCGCAGCATCTCCGAGCCTTGCACGGCCCAGCATCGGCGCTCGGCTTCACCGGCGCGATCGATTGCCGCGCTCGAACACAGCACCCGGCCCTGGAAATCCTTGGCCCGGTCGGCCAACCGGGCTGCTTCGTTGACGGCATCGCCGACGACCGTGTATTCGTAACGGTTTTCCGCGCCGATGTTGCCTGCGAAGACGGGTCCGGCGGACACTCCGATGCCGAAGTCCAGCATTAGTCGCCGCAACTCGTCGCCCAGCGCGCGTGCGGTGGCCAACGCGGCGGTCGCAGGATCATCGATGCGCAGCGGTGCGCCGAAGACGGCCAGCGCCGCGTCACCCTGGAACTTGTTGATCAGGCCGTCGCGCTTGTCGACTTCCGCGACAACGATTCGAAAGAAGTCGTTGAGCACCGCGGCGACCTCGTGCGGTTCGCGCGTCGCCGCCAACTGTGTCGAGCCCACCAAGTCGACGAACAGGATCGCGGCGTCGCGCTCATCGCCTGCCACCGATTCGTGTTCGTCGACAGCGCGCCGAACCACTTCTTCACCGACGTGTCGGCCGAATAGATCTCGCAACCGGTCGCGTTCGCGCAACCCGGCGACCATGCGATTGAATCCGCTTTGTAACTGCCCGATTTCGGATCGCTCGTAGACGTCGATCCGTTGGCCGAGTTGGCCGCGCTCAACCTCCGCCATACCGTTGACGACCTCGTGTATCGGAGTAGAGATCGACGACGACACCAGGATCATCGCACGTAGACCCAGCACCACCGCGACGAGTGCGAGCACCAGCACCGGCACCTCGATGGCAGCGTCGGGCTGGATGATCCAGCCGTTGGCCCGCAGCATCACCAGCACCACGATGCCCGCGCCCGGCAGGGCGGAACAGATGATCCACATCAGGACCATCCGCGCCCGCACCCCTGGCGCTCGTTCGGCGTGTTCGAGATCGACTGTGGTGGCGACCATCAGGGCGCGTAGCGCTCGCTGGGTGAACAGGAAGCCGGTGCACACGGTGGCGGCCGCACCGAACATGGCCGCGGACACGATCAGGATCCAGACGCGGGGGCCGCCGCCGATGTTCAACGGAATAGTGACAGCGGCAGCAGCGACCCACGGAGTGAGCAGGATCGCGGTTTGCCGCCTGCTGATGTTCGGCGTCTTGCGAGAGGTCCTGGCCCGACGAAGCGCGCGTGCGACCAATGCGACGCTGCCCAGCGCGACGCAGATCGTTGCGGCGATGACGATTGCGACGGACGCGATCAGATTCTCGACGCGTAGGACTGACTGCGCCTCCAACACCGTCTCTCGGCTGACCGAGATGACGATCGCGACCACCTCGACCGCCGTCAGCAGATAGGCGAACGCAAGGCCTGCCGCGTATCGAACGACCAGGCTGCGGGGCCTCATCGGCCCATAGTGTCAGTCGCTGGCAGGCAGCGGCTTGGCTTCCTTCAGATTCAGTGCGGTCGTACCGATGCTGAGCGTGCCTGCGCCCGCCTTGGTCACGAGCACCTCGGCGCCGTTCTCGTCGACATAACGCTTGCCCATCACGTTGCCCTCAGAGAACGCCGGATCGATCGTGGCGTCCGCGGACTTTTCGGCGTCCAGCGGCACCATCGGTACCCCGCCTGCCCGCAGGTCGTCGAGGCTGTCGGCGCTGCGCACGACGATCACCTGGGTATCGCAGACCTGGCTCTGTAGCCGGGTGCCGTTCTTGATCATGTTCGACTCCTTTGGAATTCGTCGACCAGTTCGCGGCGCAGCACCTTGCCGGTCGCGTTCGTCGGCAGCTCGTCACGGAACACCACGCGATCGGGCGTGCGTGACCCGCGCAGATGGGCCCGCACGTGCGCACGCAGCTCATCGGGATCGGGCTCTGCACCGTCGGTGGGCACCACCACCGCGACGATGATCTGCCCCCATTCGGGGTCCTCCGGGCCGACGACCGCACAATCGCGTACGGAGGGATGCTCGACCAGCACGTCCTCGATCTCGGCAGGGGCGATGTTCTCGCCGCCGCGGATGATGGTGTCGTCGGAGCGGCCGCCAATGAACAGGTAGCCGCCCTCGTCAAGCATCGCAATGTCTTTGGTGGGGAACCAGCCATCCGCGTCGAGCACCGAGCCGATGTCGGTGTAACGACCCGAAACCTGTTCGCCACGTACGAACAGCTCACCGGTCTGGCCAGGCCCGAGCACGGTGCCGTCCTCGGCGCGGACCTGCACTTCGATGCTCGGCACCGGCTGCCCGACGGACCCCAGTCGCCGGGCGACGGCTTCGTCGTCGGCTGCCAACGCCGCTCGGTGGTCGTCGGGCGTGAGCACCGCGATCGTCGAGCTGGTCTCGGTGAGGCCGTATGCGTTGACGAAGCCGACTTCGGGCAACAAGCCAAGAGCCTTGCGCACCAACGGAAGAGCGACTTTTGAACCGCCATACGCCAAGTTACGCAGGGTGGGCAGTTCGGTGGGCTGGGTCTGCAACGCGGATACGATGCGGTCCAGCATGGTCGGCACCACCGTGGCTGAGGTGACGCCTTCGTCGCGGACCAGACGAACCCACTCGGAAGCGTCGAACTGCGGCAGGTACACCATCTTTCGACCGGCGTACAGGTTCGACAGTGCGGCGCTGACCCCGGCGATGTGGTACGGCGGCACGCAGATCAGTGCGGCGTCGCCGGGTTCGGCCGAGCCGAATTCGACAGTCCCCGTGATGTAGCTGGTCAGGTTGTTGTGGGTCAGCTCAACGGCTTTGGGGCGCGATGTGGTGCCCGACGTGAACAACACCACGCCGACGGCATCGGGATCGGCGAACTCCGCGGCGGGCTCCGCCGTGCTCGCGGCCGCAATGAATTCGTCCGACGTGATCACCTGCTTGCCCGAGCCATCGACCACAGCGCGATATTCGGCGTCGGCGATCACCAGCGGGGTGGGCAAGCGGTCGATCAATTGCCGCAGGCCGTCCTCGCTGAGCCGGTAGTTCAGCGGCGTGAACGCCACCGCCGCGCGGGCGGACGAGAACAGCAGCAGCGGCAGCATCGCGCCGCCGGTCCCGACGTACGCAACATGCTGCGCACCGCATGCCGCGATGACGCCCGCCCCGCCGTCGGCGAGTTCGCTCAGTTGGGTTGTGGTGAGCCGGATCTCGCCGGACACCACCGCAGTGCGGTCCGGATTCGACGACGCCGCCATTTCCAGCAGCAACGAGACACTCATGGTTTGTCGACGAAGATATCAAGGATGGGATCGTCACCACCGCCGTAGCTGGAAAGGTCGGTGACACCGGCCTCGGTCAGCACGGCCGAGTCGATGAAGCATTTGCCGTTCACCGAGGCGGGAGGGCGGGACAGGATCTCGACCGCAGCGTCGGCCATGATGTCGGGGCTGCGCGAGGAGGACATCAGGGTGCCGTCGGCCAGGTTGGCCACCGCCGACGTCGCGATGTACGTCTCCGGCCACAGGCAGGAGAACCCGATGCCCGCACCGGAATACTCTTCGGCCCAGCCCAACGACAGCAGCGTCATGCCGTACTTCGACAGCGTGTACGCCGGATGGGCGCCCAGCCAGCGCGGGTTCATGTTCAGCGGCGGCGCCAGGGTGATCACATGAGCATTGGCCGACTTCTGGAGGAACGGCAGCGCCGTCTTCGTCAACAGGAACGTGCCCCGGACGTTGATGTCCATCATCAGATCGAACTTCTTGGCGGACAGTTCCACTGTCGGTTCGGTCGCGATCGCGCTGGCGTTGTTGATCACGACATCGACGCCGCCGGAGTGCTCGACCGCGGTGTCGATTGCGCGCTGCACGTCCTGTGCCTCACGCACGTCACCGACGACGGCCACGCCCTTGCCGCCCGCGGCCTCGACGTCGGCGACGGCGGTGTGGACGGTGCCCGGCAGCTTGGGGTGCGGTTCGGCGGTCTTGGCCAACAAGACGACATTGGCGCCCCGCTTGGCGGCACCCAGCGCGATCGCCAACCCGATGCCGCGACTGCCGCCCGAGACGACGAGCGTGCGGTCAGTGAACGTGGACATCGGCCTCCTCGGCGAGAGCTACCCGGATGCTACCCGATTGAAATTGGCATTCTCATTCTAGGGGAGTCTCATAATCGCTGTGTACCGGCCTATCCATCGCCGAGGAGTCTATCCGGCACGTCCGACTCGGTGCATGTTTCCGCGGAGCGGTATTGGCATTCTCATTTTCTGCAAGTACGTTATCCAGTGATGAGCGACCATGACGTTCCCAGGGTGGAGACCCCCTCCGGAATCCCCCTCGAGCCGGTCTACGGACCGGGTGATCGGGCCGGCGATCCGCCTGCGCCGGGCACCTACCCGTTCACCCGCGGCAACTTCGCCAGCGGGTACCGAGGGAAGACGTGGACGTTCCGCCAGTACTCGGGCTTCGGCACCGCCGAGGAGTCCAACCGCCGCTACCGCTACCTGCTGGACCAGGGCGGAACCGGCCTCTCCGTGGCGCTCGATCTGCCCACCCAGTGCGGGTACGACTCCGACGATCCCGAGTACGGCGAGGAAGTGGGCAGGGTTGGCGTTGCGGTCGACACGCTGGCCGACGCCGAGATCCTGTTCGACGGCATCCCGCTGGACACGATCAGCACCAGCTTCACGATCAACGGCACGGCCGCGATTCTGCTGGCGTTCTACGTGGCCGCCGCGGAGAAGAAGGGGGTACCGCGGTCCAAGCTCACCGGCACCATTCAGAACGACATCCTCAAGGAGTACGCCTCGCGCGGCACCTGGATCTGGCCGCCGGAGCCGTCGCTGCGGCTGATCGCGGACACCATCGAGTTCTGCGCGGCTGAGGTGCCGAAGTTCAACGCGATCTCGGTGGCCGGTGCGCACTTTCGCGACGCGGGCGCCAACGCTGTTCAGGAGATGGCGTTCACGCTCGCCGATGGTGTCACGTACTGCGACACCGTGGTCGAGCGCGGCCGGATGACCATCGACCAGTTCGCCCCCCAGATTTCGTTCTTCTTCTATACGCACGGGGATTTCTTCGAGGAGATCGCCAAGTATCGGGCGGGCCGCAGGCGATGGGCGACCATCGTTCGCGAACGGTATGGCGCCACCACGGACAAGGCGTCGATGTTCCGGTTCGGCTGTGTGGCGGGCGGCGCGTCGCTGTATGCGCCCCAGGCTCAGAACAATCTGGTGCGGGTGGCATACGAGGCGATGGCGGCGGTTCTCGGTGGCGTGCAATCGATGTTCACCGCGGCGTGGGACGAACCGTTCGCGCTGCCCAGCGAGGAGTCGGCGACGCTCGCCTTGCGCACGCAGCAGATCCTGGCCTACGAAACTGGGGTCGCGAAGGTGGCCGACCCGCTCGGCGGCTCGTACTTCGTCGAGGCGCTCACCGACGCCACCGAGGAGAAGATCATCGAGATCATGCACGACCTCGAAACCCACGGCGGCATGGTGCGCGCCATCGAGGACGGCTATCTGCAGGGGTTGATCGCCGACGAGGCGTTCAAGATTCACCAGGAGGTCGAATCCGGCGAGCGCCCGGTCGTCGGCGTGAACAAGTTCGTCTCCGACGAGCCGCCCCCCGAAATCGCAACGTACGAACTGGATGCCGAAGGCCGCGACCTCCAGCTGAAGCGGCTGTCCAAGGTCAAGGCGGAGCGGGATTCCGAGGAAGTGGCGGCCAGCCTGGCGGCGCTGTCGCGTGCGGCGGAAGGCGATGACAACTTGATGCACAAGCTGATCGACTGCGCAGGAGCGTATTGCACTGTCGGCGAGATGGTCTCCTCGCTCAAAGCGGTGTGGGGCGAGTTCCAGCAACCGGTGGTGTTCTAGTGGCTGAATTCGCTCCCGCGCCAGCCCGCCCGGCCCGTGTACTCGTTGCCAAGCCCGGTTTGGACGGCCATGACCGCGGCGCGAAGATCGTTGCCCGAACATTGCGCGACGCGGGCTTCGAGGTGATCTACACCGGGATCCGGCAGCGCATCGAGGACATCGTATTGATCGCGCTGCAGGAAGACGTTGCCCTGGTGGGCCTTTCGATCCTGTCCGGCGCGCACGTCGCGCTCACGACGCGCACCGTCGAGGCATTACGGGCGGCCGAAGCCGGTGATATCGCCGTCGTCGTGGGTGGCACCATTCCGCAGGGCGACGTCCAGAAATTGTTGGATGTCGGTGCTGCGGCGGTGTTTCCGACCGGAACACCGCTGGACGTGTTGGTCGAAGAGGTGCGCAAGCTGACGGCCGAAAGGGTGACCGACTGATGCGTCTTGGCGTGATGATCGGGGCCGAGCGCGGCGATATGGCCCGCAAGGTCTCCAAGTTGCTCGACGATATCGAGTGGGCCGAAGCCGCAGGCCTTGACACCGCGTGGATGCCTCAGGTGCCCAACGACTTCGACTGTCTGACCATGGTGTCGCTGATGGGTGCACGCACGTCCCGGATCGAACTGGGCACCGCTGTCGTGCCACTTCAGGCGCAACATCCGATCGCGTTGGCCCGCCAAGCGCTGTCCGTGCACGCCGGAACGGGGGGACGACTCGCGCTCGGTGTGGGTCCGTCGCACCACTGGATCGTCCGCGACATGCTCGGCATCTCCTACGAGAAGCCGGCGGCCTACACGCGCGACTATCTCGAGGTGCTCAACAAGGCGGTGGCGGGTCCCGGCGATGTCGACGTGGAAAACGACACGTTCACCGTCCACAACCCGACGGTGTTGGGCGCGCAGACACCGATGCCGGTGCTGGTTGCCGCGCTCGGCCCGGTGATGCTGCAGATCGCGGGTGAACTCGCCGATGGCACGGTGTTGTGGATGGCCGACGAGCGCGCGATCGGCGAGCACATCGCACCGCGGATCACCAAGGCCGCGGACAACGCGGGTCGTCCGGCGCCACGGATCGTCGCGGGCATCCCGGTGTGCCTGTGCGCGAACTCCGAAATCGACGCGGCCAAGGAGCGTGCCAATCGCATTCTCGCCGAGGCCGAGACGTCGCCGAACTATCAGAAGCTGCTCGATCGTGGCAACGCCCGCGACGTCGGCGACCTGACCGCCGCCGGCGACGAGGAGGCGATCCTCGCGCGATTCCGCAGCTTCGCCGACGCCGGTGTCACCGATCTCTCGGTTCGACTGTTGCCGATCGGTGAAAACCGCGACGAGCTGGTCGCGTCGAAATACCGTACCCGCGAGGTGATTTCAGACCTCGCGGCCGCAGTGCGATGACTTCCGGCCCGCTTTCTGGCATCCGCATCCTCGAGGTCGGCGTGATGTTGGCCGGACCGTACGCGACGATGCTGTTGGCCGACCTCGGGGCCGAGGTCATCAAGATCGAGCCGCCGGGCGGGGAGATCTCCCGGCAGGTAAGCGACAGCTACTTCGCCAGTCTGAACCGCAACAAGCAGAGTGTGTGCCTGGACCTGCGGTCGGAGGAAGGGCGGGAGCACCTCGGCGAACTCGTCGCGGATTCGCAGGCGCTGCTGGTGAATATGAAGCCGTCGGCGATCAAGCGGTTGGGCCTCACCTACGACGCGTTGCGCGTGTTCAACGACCGAATCGTCTGCGTGGCGGTCACCGGGTTCGGATTGAACGGCGGTGACGATCCGGCATTCGACTATGTCATCCAGGCTGCGACGGGTGTCGCAGCAATGACAGGCGACCCGGACGGCCCGCCGACGTTGCCGGGCTACTCGTCGGCCGACAACTCGACTGCCCTTGCCGCCGCGTTGGGATTGCTCGCGCAGATCGTGTCGGGGCGCGGCGGGCAGGTGGACGTATCGCTGCGCGATGTGATGCTTTCGCAATTGAACTATCGGGCGTCGGCTTATCTGAACGACGGCGCGGCACCACAGCGGTACCCGCACGGTGCGCATTCGTACTACGTTCCCGCGCAGCTCTTTCCGACGGCGGACGGGTATCTCGCGCTGTTCATCACCCATGATGCATTCTGGAAAGCCTTCGCCGTCGAAGCGAAGATCGACGGCTTCCCGACTATGGCCGAGCGCGCGGCGAAGCGTGCCGAAGTGCTCGAGGTCGTCACCGCGGCGCTCGCGACCGACACCGCGGCGAGTTGGCAAACACGGTTGCAGCCCTTGGGTATCCCCGTGGCCGCGGTGCGGACGCTGCCAGAGGCGCTGGACGCAACGCCGGAGGCACTAGTCACGGCGGGTCAATTCCGGCTGATCGGCAGCCCGATCCGCATCCTTGGGTATGAGCCCGAGTATCGGCCTGCGCCGCGACTCGACGAGCACGGCGCTCAGTCGGCTCAATCGGCTCAATCGGCTCAGTCGGCTCAGTCGTCGTAGGTGACGCTTATCGACGCGGTGTCCGGCACCGCCTGGCAGGTCAGCACGTATCCGTCGTCGATCTCGTCCTGCTCGAGGGCGTCGTTGACGCGCATCGTGGCGCTGCCCTCCGTGAGCTTGCCCATGCAGGTGCCGCAGTTGCCCGCCTCGCAGGAGAACGGCGGCGACAGGCCGGCGCGCCGGGCGCTCTCCAGAAGCGTTTCGTTCGCCGCCCGCCGCACCGACACCTTCTTACGATCGAGCACGATCGTCACCTGGCCACCCTCATCGGGCGGTGAGGGCGGCACCGGTTCTGCCGTCATCAAGCCCCTCCTGGCATATGGGTTCTGAAAATCCGAGAATACCATTCTCGATAAGTGATACGCTATTCTCGGCGGTACACCCATTCCCGGTTAGGACAGCGTGTGAGTGAAGCGACCGCGCTCGCATTCGAGCAGCGTGAGTACACGCTGCCCCAACTCGACACGCTCGCCAACGGGATGGCCACCGAACTGGGAAAGCGTGGCGTGCGGGCGGGGGACCGGGTCGCGGTGATGTCGTCGAATCGGCCGGAGTTCGTGATCGCTGTGTGGGCGATCTGGCGGCTGGGTGCGGCGGCGGTGCTGTTGAGCCCGGCATGGAAGCAACTCGAGGTCGACAATGCGCTGGCGCTGACCGGGCCGTCGCATGCGGTCGGCGATCATCCGGTGCTCGCCGAGGCGATGCCGATGCTGTCCCTGGACGAGGCGATCGCCCGCGGGCACCGGACGTTCGAAACGCCAGATCCGTCGAGTGATGCTCTTCTTGTGTTCAGTTCGGGGACGACGGGGATGCCCAAGCCGGTGCGGCACACCCACGCGTCGTTCGCCGTCGCCGTGCGGCACTGGCGTGACGCGCTGCACCTGACATCGGCCGACCGCATGCAGATCATGACGCCGCCCTCACACATCCTCGGCTTGCTGAACATCATGATGGCGCTGGACAGCGGCGTCTGGCTACGACTGCACCGCCGCTTCGACATCGACCTGATGCTGCACCACATCGAGAAGGATCGGCTGACGATCGAGATGGCCGTTGCGCCAATTGCTTTGGCGCTGACCGCGCACCCGCGCCTCGAAGGCCATGACCTGTCGTCGCTGCGATACATCATGTGGTGCGCGACACCGGTAACGCAGAGCGTCGCCGAGACGATCACCGCCAGAACAGGCGTCAACTGGGTGACCGCCTACGGCACCAGCGAATTGCCGGTCATCGCGTGCAACGAGATCGACGGCGCGCGACTGGACACCGTGGGCAGGCCGGTTTCCGGTGTGCGTGTGCGGATCGTGTCCCTCGAGGACGGGTCACCGCTGTCGAGTGGCACAGTCGGTGAGATTCAAGCGCGCTCGCAATCCGTGATGGCCGGTTATCTGCCTGACGACGTCACGGCACAGGCTTTCTCGGATGGTTGGTACCGCACTGGCGATGTGGGCTACCTGGACGAAGGCGGTCGGCTGCACATCACCGATCGCGCCAAGGAGATGATCAAGGTGCGGGGGTTCCAGGTGGCGCCCGCCGAGATCGAGGCGATCTTGCACGGGCACGGGGCCGTCGACGACTGCGCGGTGTTCGGCGTACCCGACCCGGCCAACGGCGAAGCCATCGTTGCGGCGGTCAAGACACACAGTCCAGTTGAGGCGGACTTGCTGATCGAACTCGTGGCCGAGAAGCTGGCGTCCTACAAGCGGCCGAGCCACGTGGTGTTCGTCGAGGAAATTCCGCGCCTGCCATCGGGAAAGGTGTTGCGTCGAGTGTTGAAGGAGCGGCTGTGGACGTCCGTCTGACTGCTGAACAGCAGCAGCTGAGGGAGGCGGCCGCCAAGCTGGCCGACGATCTGGGGCCGGGATCCGTTGCCGATCTCGGTGATTCGAGCCGGATCGCCCGGCTGGAGAAGGCCGTCGGGGGCGCCGGGTTTCGGACACTGCGATCCGACGGCGCCTCAGGGGTGGAAGTGGCCATCGTCGCCGAGGAATTCGCGCGGGGTCTGGTCGACGTGCCTTTCCTGGGTCCGGTGCTCACCGACGAGCTGCGGCGGCTTGGTGTCGAGCCGTCGATACCGCCGGCTGCCCCGGACTCGGTCGATCTGACCGGAAGCCTGGTGGGAGCGGCCGAGTCGCCTGCTGAGTTGAGCGCGCTGCCGGAGGGGGACGCCGGGCGATGGCGTGCTCTTGCGCTGGCCGTCACCTGTGCCGAGTTGGTGGGCGCCGCGCGCGGTGCGCATGGCTTGGCAGTGGACTATGCGAAGGTGCGCGAACAGTACGGTGCGACCATCGGGTCCTACCAGGCCGTCGGCCATCTCCTGGCCGAGAGCCTGGCCCTCATCGAGGGGTCGATCAGCGTGCTGCGCCACGCGGCGTGGGGGGTCGACGAACTGCCCGCGGCTGAGGCGATCGAGGCGGCGAAGGTCGCGAAGATCTATTGCGCGCGTGCGGCGTTGACCGTATGTGAGACATCGATTCAGGTGCACGGCGGCATCGGCAACACCTGGGAATGCCTCGCGCATGTGTACCTGCGCCGGGTCCTGGCCGCGACCGAACTGTGGCCGGTGAAGCTGGAGGAGTTGACCATTGGACTTTCGTGACTCACCGCAGGAAGCCGCGTTCCGCGACCGGTTGCGCGGCTGGCTGACCGAGCAGAAGGGCAAGTTCCCGACGTCGGGCGACGAGTACTGGGCCAAGCAGGGCGACTGGCACCGCGCGCTCTACGAGGCGGGGTTCTTCGGCACGTCGTGGCCGAAAGAGTATGGCGGCCAAGACCTGCCACCGGTTTACGACGTGATCGTCGACGAGGAGATCGCGAAGGCCGGTGCGCCCGCCCGGCCCAGTCTCGGCTACCTCGTCGTGGGCCTCGGGCAGCACGGCAGCAAGGAACTTCAGGACAGATTCCTGCCGGGCATGATCAACGGCACCGAGCGCTGGTGCCAGGGCTTCAGTGAGCCGGGCGCGGGTTCTGACCTCGCATCACTGACCACCACGGCCACCCGTGACCGAGATTCTGATGAGTACGTGATCCACGGGCACAAGATCTGGACCAGCTACTCGGACGTGGCTGACTGGTGTCTGCTGTTGGCGCGCACCGACAAGGATGTGCCGAAACATCGAGGCATCTCGGCGTTCATCGTTTCCATGCACCAGCCAGGCATCGAGCAGCGTTCGCTGAAGATGATCAGCGGTGTGACGAAGGAATTCGGGCAGGTGCTGTTCGATGGCGCGCGTGTGCCGGCAGCCAACATGGTCGGTGCGCCGGGTGAGGGCTGGAGGCTGGCGATGACCGTCGTCAGCCACGAGCGAGAACCGTCGACACTGGGCTTCTCGGCGCGCTATGGAAAGTTGGTGCGGCAGTTGGCGTCCCGCGTCGACGGTGGTGTCCCGGAGGAGCTGTCGTGGGCGTGGGTGCAGACGGAGATGCTGAGGCTGCATGTGCGCAGGAGGCTCTCCGAGCAACTCGACGGCATCACGCACGGGCCGCAGGGGTCACTCGACAAGCTGCTGATGACGTGGGTCGAGCAATCAGTCGGACACGCCGCGCTGAAAACCGTTGGCACCAGCGACCAGGAGTTGTTCGGCGCTTACATGTACAGCCGCGCGCAGAGCGTGATGGGCGGCACCAGTCAGATCCAGAAGAACATCATCGCTTCGCGCATTCTCGGGTTGGGAGTCTAAATGTATGACATGCCAGCGGAAATCGACGTCAAGGCCGACGGCCCCCTACGCGTCATCACGCTCAACCGACCCGATGCGCTCAATGCGGTCAACGATGCGCTGCACGTCGGGCTCGCCAAGCTCTGGGATGCGCTCAACGAGGACGCCGACGCGCGCGCGGCGGTGATCACCGGCGCGGGGCGGGCGTTCTCGGCGGGCGGCGACTTCAACTATCTCGATGAGCTCCGCGGTAACGAAGCGTTGCGGCAGAAGACGATCAAACACGGGCGAGACATCGTCATCGGTATGGTGCGATGCCGCATTCCGGTGATCGCCGCGGTGAACGGCCCAGCCGTGGGTCTCGGTTGCAGCCTGGCTGCATTGTCCGACGTCGTCTATGTCGCCGAGACGGCGCACTTCTCCGATCCACATGTGCAGATCGGCTTGGTGGCGGCCGACGGGGGTCCGTTGGTGTGGGGCTCGCAGATCAGCCTGCTGCAGGCCAAGGAGTTCGCGTTGACCGGTGTGCGCATCAAGGCGCAGCGGGCGGTCGAGCTAGGGCTGGCCAATCATGTGGTCGAGGATCCGCTGGCCGAGGCGATCGCATGCGCGAAGAAGATCCTGGAATTGCCGCAGCAGGCGGTCGAGGCGACCAAGCGGTTGATGAATCTGCAGCTGGAGAAGTCGGTGATGGCGTCGCTGGACTATGCCAACCTCGCCGAATACGTATCCTTCGGCACCGCCGACTTCAACAAGATCGTCGACGGCCTCGTGGAAAAGGGCGCCAAGAAGTAGCGCACCACCTTCCGCGAACGTGCGTGTCTGCCCGCCGACACGCCGCGTGATGCGTACATTCGCGCACGCTCGCGCTTAGGTGACGGTGCTCCTTCTGACGCGCTCTCTCATCGACGCGATCACTCCGCCGTCGTTGAGGATGTCGGTGCCGGTGAGGTAGCCGGCTCTGGCGCTGGCGCAGAAGGCCAGCAGTTCTGCCATCTCCTCCGCCGTGCCCCACCGCGGGACCGCGGCGTCGGCGACCATCGCGCCGGCGCCTGCCTGTTCCTCGAGCCTGCCCATTTCGGTGTCGATGGATCCCGGCGAAACCGAGACGATGCGCAGGCCCCTGCCGTTGAATCTCTCGGCCTGCGATGTGCTGTACCACCTGACGAAGCTCTTGCTCACCGCGTAGGCGATCCCGGAGCGCGCCTCCTCGGGTACGACGTCGTAGACCGACGCCATCTGCTTCATGAAGGCGTCTTCGTCGTGCAGGGCGAGCGAAAAGTGCGCTGTCGGGATCATCTCTTCCGGCAGCATGTGGGCCGCCATAGACGCGACGTTGACGATCGCTGAGCCCTCGCCGCCGGTGGCGAAGAAGGATTCGTTGACGTTCACCGTGCCGATCGCGTTGGTCCTCATGACGAAATCGGCGTCGCCCATGCTGGGGCTCACCCCAGCGGTGTGAATGACCGAAGCCACTTCCCCGAAACCGGTTGCTGTCTCGAACAGTTCGGTGACCGCCCCTCGGTCGGTGACGTCGCAGTTGACGACAGCGGGCTGCATGCCGAGACCCGTCAGCGTCGCGGCCGCATCGTCAAGCCTATCCTGCCGGACGTCGCAGAGGACCACGGTGTGGTCTCGGCCGACGTTCTTGGCGGTGGCCAGACCCATTCCACCCGCGCCGCCGGTGATCACCGCCGCCCGCTTCATTTCGTATGCCCTTTCCGTCAACCGACGAATTCTTCCGAGCGCTGCACGGTGCCGGTGATGCCGCTGGCATCCTGTTGCGCCAACAACACCGCCGCATTCGCCATCGCCTCCGGCGGCTCGACCATCTCTGCCGGAATCTCCACGCCGCCGCCACCGGCTTGCCAGCCCTCGGTGAGCACCACCCGCGACGGGCTCAGGCAGTTCACCGCGATGTTGTCGGCCTCGAGCTCTGCGGCCAGACCGAGATACAACCGCTCGACGCCGGCTTTGGACACCCAGTAGGCGTTCGAGCCGCGTTCGATCATGCCGACGCCGGTCGTCGTGATCGCGATCAGCGACCCGCCGCCGCGGGCCTTGACGTACGGGACGGCGGCCTTCGTCACCAGGAACACCCCGGTCAAGTTGACGTTCAGGCACAGTTGCCAGCGCTTCAACGGCGTGGATTCGATCGGACCCAACCACAGCACGCCTGCGTTGGCGACCAGGATGTCGATCCCGCCAAGCTCCGAAACGGTCTGTGCTACCGCGGTTTCAACGGACTCCTCGCTGGTGACGTCGCAATGCACAGGCAACGCGCGGCCGCCCGCCGAGGTGATCCTGTCGGCGACGGCGTGGATCGTGCCTGGCACCTTGCCTTCTCGTTCAGAGCGCGCCGCCACCGCCACCGCCGCGCCCTCGCGCGCAAGTGCTTCTGCGACGGTCGCCCCGATGCCCCTGCTGGCACCGGCGACGAAGGCCACCTTGCCGTCGAGTGTCATTTCGGCGGGAACCGCAGCGCCCCATCCAGGCGAATGATTTCGCCGTTGAGATAGTCGTTTTCGATGATGCTCTGCGCCAACTGCGCGTACTCCGTTGACCGGCCCATGCGCTTGGGGAAGGGGATCTGCTGGCCCCAGTATTGCTCGAGCTGGTCAGCCGCCTTCCCGTACGCCGGGGTGTTGATGGTGCCCGGCGCGATCGTGACGACGCGAATCCCCAACGGGGACAGGTCACGTGCGGCGACAAGCGTCATCCCGAGCACACCGCCCTTGGCCGCCGAGTAGGGGAGTTGCCCGATCTGACCCTCGTATCCTGCGATCGACGCTGTATTGACGATGACGCCGCAGCCGCCCTCCTCCAGCGGTTCGGACTTTGCGATCTCGGCGGCCGATAACCGCATCACGTTGAACACCGCCGTGAGATAGAACTCGATCGTCTTCTTGAAGCCGTCGAGATCGAGCGGAGAACCGTCCTTGCCGATCAACCGGCCGCCGCTCGCGGGTCCGCCGTGGGTGTCGACGGAGATGCGCAGCGGAGCCAGCGACGACGCCTCCGCGATCGCCGCGTTGACCGACTCTTCCGACGTGGCGTCGGTCCGGACGTAGCGCACGCCCAGCTCGCTCTCGAGTTCTTTGCCCTTGTCGTCGGCGAGGTCGGCGACGACCACTTTGGCACCGGCCGCATGCAGGCGCCGCACGGTTGCCTCACCGAGGCCGCCCGCCCCACCCACAACGATCGACGAGCTACCTGCGATTTGCATGTGGTTCCCCTTCTTGCAACTGGCACTCTCGGACTGAGAGAATAGCATTCTCATCAGAACGGAGAGTTCCCATGCCAGAAGCCGTCATTGTGTCCGCACTGCGCACGCCGATCGGCACCGCGATGAAGGGCACACTGCGCGACACCGACGCCTACCAGCTTGCAGAGCACGTCGTCGGCGCGGCGGTGTCCGAGGTCGGGGGCGCCCCGATCGACGACGTCGTCCTGGGGGAGGGCCTCTACGGCGGCGGCGTCGTCGCTCGCCACGCAGCGATCACGGCCGGACTCCCGTCGGTGCCGGGCCTGGCCGTCAACCGGCACTGTGCCGCCGGCCAGGCCGCCGTGCAGAGCGCCGCGGCGAGCATCCGAGCAGGCATGGATCGCCTGATCCTGGCCGGAGGCGTGAACTCTGCGTCGACGTCGCCGCGATTCAAACGACGTGAGGGCGATGAGACGGTGGACTGGTTCCCACCCACGCATCCCAACCGGCCCGACGCGCCGAACATGGACATGTCGATCACGGTCGGCTGGAACGCCGCGGTGAAGGCGGGGGTCTCGCGCGAGGAGATGGACGAGTGGGCGCTCGGCTCGCATCGCAAGGCGATCCAGGCCATCGATGAAGGACGGTTCAAGCACGAGATCGTGTCGATCGAAACGCGGCACGGCCTGTTCGAGGTCGACGAGCATCCGCGGCGCGACACCAGCATCGAAAAACTGGCCGCGCTCAAGCCGCTGCATCCCGAGATCGAAGGGTTCTCCATCACCGCGGGCAATGCATGCGGCGGTAATGACGGCGCCGCGATTCTTGGTATCGCGAGTGATCGGCTCGGGTTGCCGGCGTTGGCCACGATCCGGTCATGGGCGTCCGTCGGCGTCGATCCGGCGTCGACAGGGCTTGCGCCTGTCGAGGTGATCCCGAAAGCACTTGACCGAGCCCGCCTTTCCCTCGCCGACGTCGACCTGTTCGAGATCAACGAGGCGTTCGCGTCCATGTGCGTGGCCACCATCAAGCTGTTGGACCTCGACCCCGGCAAGGTCAACCCCAGCGGCAGCGGCTGTTCGCTCGGCCATCCTGTCGCGGCGACCGGTGCCAGGATGCTCGTCACGCTCGTGCACGAACTGCGCAGGCGGGGCGGTGGGATCGGGGTCGCGGCGATGTGCGCCGGTGGCGGGATGGGCAGCGCGACAGTGATCGAGGTTCCGGCTCCTTAGACTGAGATCGATGACCATCGACGAGCTCATCGCTGCGGCGCGCAACGGGTCGACCCGAGCGGCCGGGCGACTGCTGAGCCTTGTGGAAAGTGAGCGCCGCACCGAGGTTCTCGACGCTCTCGGACCGACTGCGACGCCCCGCATCGTCGGTGTGACGGGGCCGCCGGGCGCGGGTAAGTCGACGACCGTCGGGGCTTTGGTCGGTGCCTACCGCGAGCGCGACATGCGGGTGGCCGTGCTTGCCGTCGACCCGTCCTCTCCCTACAGCGGGGGTGCGCTGCTCGGCGACCGGATCCGAATGACCGCGCACATCAACGACTCCGACGTACTGATCCGCTCGGTGGCCACCCGCGGACATCTGGGCGGCTTGGCCGCGGCCGTGCCCGCCGCTATCAGGCTGCTTGCCGCGCTGTCGTTCGACCTGATCGTGCTGGAGACCGTCGGGGTCGGACAGTCGGAAATCGAGATCGCCGCCATCGCCGACCCGACCATCGTCATTCTCAATCCCGGTGCCGGCGACGCGGTTCAGGCCGCGAAGGCGGGCCTGCTCGAGGTGGCCGACATCGTCGTGGTGAACAAGGCCGACCGCGACGGCGCCGACCAGACAGTGCGCGATCTGCGCGCCGAGACGATGGCACCGATACTCAAACTCGTTGCCGCCCAGAGCCTCGGCATCGCGGAACTGGTCGACTCAATCGAGGAACACCACCGCGCTGACAGTGTGGAACGGCGAACCGCGCGCGCCAGGGCGCAGATCCTGTCGTTGGCGCAAACACTGTTGCGCAATCATCCGGATGTGGATCGATTGGCCAAACTTGTCGCCGAGGGTGGCGATGATCCCTACACCGCTGCCGAGCAACTCATCAATCCGACGCGGGTAGGTTGATCATCCGGCGTGTCATCTCTTTGAGTTGGGCGCGCAGTGTTTTGCCGTCGACGTCGGCAAGCAGGGGGTGCATCACGGCGACGCTGATGGCGCTCGACAGCATCGCTGCGTGCAATCGCGCTTCCACCCCTACCTCCGTGCCGAGCAGCGCCGCATAGAGGCGTTCGATGAACCGCTGAAATGGCTCGTACTCCGCCTGCAGCCGAATGATGACCGGATCGAACAGTGGAACGCTGAACTCGCCTCTGCGGTCGATGGCCTGCTCGATCATTCGATCGAGCAGAACCTCCCGGGCTCGAAGCGGATGACCTTCCGCCTCGGCGGCTTCGACCGCGTCTTCGAGCTTGCTCATCTCCCGCTCGGTGATCGCGATGACAATCTCTTCCTTGGTCTTGAACTGGCGGTAGACCGCCGCCTTCGTCACACCCATCTCGTCGCCGATCATCTGCAGCGATGTCCCGCTGACGCCGTGCTCGGAGATCAGTTTCAGTGCGGCGTCCAGCACACGGGTTTGCGCTGCCGTGCGCGTGATGGCGCTGAACCTGCCCTCTCGCGTTGACGTCACAGCGCCGAGGGTAGCCGAGGATTGACCGCCCGGTTGCCGATCGGCTACCGTCCAAGTTGCCGATCGGCAACCGACGCTATCTGCGAAGAGGGTTCGACGATGAGACGAACTGACGGCGAGTTGATCTTGCTATGGGCGTTACCTGTGATCGGAATCATCTGGGTCTCCGCGTTTTTCCTCTTTCCCGGTTTCGGCCACCCCATGTCGCCAACGATGTCGGCGGACGCGGTGGCCGAGTTCTATCGCGATGAGACCGCGCGGATCCGCTACAGCATGATCTTGTTCAACTGGTTTGGTGTCGGCCTGATCCCCACCGTCATCTTGTTGGCGATGCAGGTGCGCCGGATGGCGCACCGGACGCCGATCCTGTCGTACAGCCTGATCGCCTGTGCCGGTGGACCGCCCTGTCTTTTCCTGATCGCCAACATGTTCTGGCTTCTCGGTGCCTTCCGGCCGGAGCGCTCGCCAGAGTTGACGCAACTGCTCAACGACCTCGCTTGGGTCACCTTCACCGTCCTGGTCTCGTACCTCATCGCGCAATGCCTGCTGCTGGCGCTGGCGATCTACTGGGACCGTCAAGAGGAACCCGTTTTCAAAATGTGGGTGGCACACTTCAACGTAGTCGTCGCGGTCGCGTTGGCGCCTGCCGCCTTCACCGCGCTGACGTTCAGTGGTCCGTTGGCGTGGGACGGCTTGCTGTCGTTCTGGGTCAAGAACATCGCGATCGCCGTTTGGATCGTGGTCATGGGAATCGTTCTGGCTCAAACGATCATGCGCCGACGCGCCGGCGAGCCGGTGGCTGCCGCATGAACTCCGCGCTGAGCAGGCTCGTCAGGAGCGGTTGGAACAATCCCAAACGCGAACTGTGGTTCGCGTGGTGGGTGATGGTGATCTTCTACAACCTCTACGGCGTGCTGTTCTTCCTCGTCACCCGTGTCCAGCCGCCGCCAAGCCCGGCCTGGAGCACACCGATGGTCGTGGCGTGGTTCGACGCCAGGCACGACGGAATTCTCGCCGGATTCGGCATAGTGTTCCTCATCTCCGGCATGTGCGCGCCGATGAATGCTCTTCTCGCGTACTCGATGCGACGCATGTCGGTGAGTCGGGTGTACGGATATTCATACCTCGTCATGTACTCGCTCAGCGCCATCCCTGGCATGCTGGTCATGGCCATCGCGATGACCGTCGGCGCCCTGCGACCGGACCGCGATCCTGCGATGATCCAGTGGCTCTTCGACTTCGCGTTTCTGTCGTTCAGCGGCACCATGGGCGTGTTCATGGTCGGTTCGGTGGTCTGGTTGGTGGCCATTTTGATCGACAAGAACCGGGTGTTCCCCAAGTGGTTCGGATACCTGGGCCTTTGCAATGCGTTGACCGAGGTCGTCGTCGCGCCGGCGTGGATCTTCCAACGTGGGGTGTTCGCCTGGAACGGCGCGATCGCATGGTGGATCAACATGGTGGTGTTCCTCACCTACACCGCCTGCTTCATCGTGTTGCTGAGGAAGATGATCGAACGTGAGGACTTCGGCGTCGGCCCGCTGCCTGATCTACCACCCAAATCCGCACGCTTTCAACCGGACTCGGTGGGCGCGATGCAATGACGCACCTCCAGCAAGACTCTTCAACGGAGCAGACCGACCGCCACAGATTCGTGCCCGGGCAGCCGGACATGTGGGTGTTCGTCCTGTTCGAATCGCTGCTCTTCACGGGTTACTTCTCTGTGTACCTCATCGGTCGCATCCAGAACCGCGAACTCTATCTGCAGTCGCAGGCCGCGCTGGATCTGCGCTTCGGCGTTTTCAACACCGTTGTCTTGCTGTTGAGTTCGTGGGCGATCGCCCGCTGCGTTCAAGCGTCTCGTGAAGGTCTCTACCGCGACGCGCTGAGGGGTGCCTTCCTGACCATCGGCTTCGGCGTCGCGTTCCTGGTGTCGAAGATCATCGAGTGGACGAAGGAGGCTCGGCTCGGAAACACGTTCACCAGCAACGAATTCTTCCAGCATTTCTTCTTTCTGACGTCGATCCACCTGATTCATCTACTGATCGGCTTCATCGTGATGGGTGTCGCGGTGTGCCAGTTGTGGAGTCCGAGGCGGCGGTCACAGCAGCTGGTGGAGACCTGCGCCACCTATTGGCACACAGTCGATTTCCTATGGGTCCTGATTTTTGCGTTGATCTACGTCGTGAGGTGAGCAGTGAGCGGAAGGTTCAACAAGAGGCTGGCGATCGTCTGGCTGGTGCTCACCGCGATGACACTGGTCTACGTGTGGCTGGACCACTCTGCCGATGACGACGGGATGCTGAGGGCGAGCACCGTGGTCACGGTGAGCGCGATCGTCATCGCCCTGGTGAAGGTGCGCATCATCTTTCGCGAGTTCATGGAGGTACGGCACGCTCCGGTGTTGCTGCGTCGACTCACCGATGGCTGGGTGGTGCTGATGGCAGCGTGCTTGCTGGGCAGTTACGTCATCGGCTCGGCAGTGGTCGGCTGACTCCGGCGAGTTTGTGTCTGCTCGCGCTCGGAACGGGCTAGGAGTGCGCTGCCGCTGCCCGTCCCGCCCGATAGCCGAACACCATTGCCGGGCCCAGTGTTCCGCCCGCGCCGCCGTAGGCCTTGCCCGTCGCACCGGCCATTGCGTTGCCCGCGGCGAACAACCCCGGGATGACCGAACCGTTCACGTGCAGCACGCGGCCGTCGCGGTCGGTGCGGGGACCACCCTTGGTGCCCATCGCGCCGATCGACACCTGCACCGCGTAGTACGGGGCGGTGTCGATGGGCCCCAGCGTCTTACCTGCCGTGGTGGACGCCGTGGCGTCACCCCAGTAGCCGTCGTAAGCACTCGAGCCGCGGCCGAAGTCGGGATCGGTCTCGTGTACCACGTTGTCGTTCCACGCCGCCAGCGTGCGCGCGAGGCCGTCGGGGTCGATACCGGTCTTGGCGCCTAGTTCGGCGAGATCGGCCGACGGCGAAAACCACTCGGGCGCTTCGTCGCCGGGCAGCACGCCGAGGAAGCCGTACCGCTTGAGATGCTGTGAGTCGAAGACGATCCACGCCGGGTCGTTCGCGTACCCGGCGCGTGGGTCGAGGTATTGGAACGGCCCCGCCATCGAGTTGTATTCACCCGCCTCGTTGAGGAACCGGTTGCCCGCCCGGTTGACGATGATGCTTCGCGGCCGGGTCCGCTCCAACCGCACGCTGCGGCTGCGCGGGTGCCCCTGGAACGTGTCGTCCGGCAGCTGCACGATCGGCACCCACCACGCCTCGCCCATGTTCGCGAGGTCGGCGCCGTGTGCCATCGCCATGCGCAACCCGTCGCCGGTGTTGTTCGGAGGCGACACCGCCCCGCGCATGGGCCCGCGCAGATAGGCCTCGACGAGCCGCGAGTCCCACTCGAACCCACCGGTGGCCAGCACCACCCCGCGTCCGGCGCGCACGCGAATCTCCGTACCATCCACATTGATCCGCACGCCCGTGATGCCGAGGGCGTCGGCGAACAGTTCGACGGCGCGGGCATTCGTCCGCGGCACCACGTCGGCGTCGAGCAGTCCCTTCAACAATCCGGCGATCAATGCGGTGCCTGCCACGCAGTAGTCGCCCGACTCGCTGTTTACCGACGCATGGATTCGGGCGCGCGTCTCGGCGTCGATGCCGACGTTGCTGAAATCCGCCGGAAAGCTGGTGATTCGGTCGCGCCAGTCGCCCAGCCGCGCCAAATCGAACGGCTTGGCGTTCAGCGACCGACCGCCGCCGGGTCGCCCGCCGGGTAGTTCCGGCTTGTAATCCGGAAAGCCATCGGCGATTTCGAACTGCAGTTCGCTGTGCTCCTCAACGTAATCCAGCATTTCTGCACCGGTGCGGACGAACGTTTCCATCAGGTCGTCGTCCATGAATCCGAGCGACTGTGCGCGCAGATATGCCATCGCGTCCTCGACCGGCAACTCACCGTCGACCGACCGCGAATGGGCGGGAATCCACACGATGCCACCCGAAACAGCGGTCGTGCCACCAACGGTCGCGGCCTTCTCGTAAACGGCGACCGACGCCCCGGTGCTCGCCGCGGTCAGCGCCGCCGTCAGGCCGGCCCCACCGCTTCCCAACACGACCACATCGACCTCGGTGTCCCAGTCGCTCACGGCTGTCTCCCTTCGTCGCGCACGCCGAACGTGGGTTTGCGCCTCAGAAATCTGCGAGATCCCGCACAAAAGCTCACGTTCGACGCTCCTTTCAACTGAGGGTCGCGGAGAGTTCGTCGGCGGCCTTGATCACCGCGTCCCTGCCGTCGATCACCACGTCCTCGCGATGTGAGATCAAATTGATGCACGTCGGCGGCGACGGCGGCCTGCGCCGCACCGGCACGGCCAGGCCGTACGTATTGGGCTCGACCTCGCCATGGGTGATGACCCAACCCTGTTGGCGCGCAAGGGGAACCAGGTCCCGTTCGCCAGGGCGCGGCGGCATGCTGGCCAGCAGTGCGATTCCCGCGGCGCCTCGTTCCAGCGGATATCGACTGCCCTCATGGAAGGACAGTTGGTAGAAGACCTTGCTCGGCACGATCACCGCGATCGCCACCTGCTGATCACCCTCGGCCACCAATAGCGACACCGTCGTGCCGAGTTCGTCGGCCAGTTTGCGCAGTGTCGGCACGCTCAACTGTCGGACATTGTTGTCGAACGACGCGCCCAACACCGCCAACCCGGCGCCTGACCGGTATCGACCATCTTCGCCCTTGGCCACCATTTTGAACTGCGCGAGCGTGTTGAGCAGGCGATACGCGATCGTTCGATGCACGCCGATATCGTCGGCGACCTGCTGGACCGTCAACCCCGTGCGCGCCGCGGCGACCAGTTGCAGTGCGGTCAAACCCCTGGCCAACGTCTGCGAACCGGGCGCACCGTTCTGGGCCTCGCCCTCCGGCGTCATGGCGGCCCCTTCCTTGACAGATTCACTCCGTGAGAGTGATGCTCTGACTATAGTGCACATAAATGTGCGATAAATGAGCAGAGTGCTTACAAAATACGAGAATTGCATTCTCGGCGTCAAGAGAGGTCAGGGGTGGCGGAGCACGAGAGCGTGTGGGGCGATCTGCAGGGCGTCCCGTTCACACAGGGGTTCCTCGACGCGGGCGGAGTGCGCACCCGCTACTTGCACGCCGGTGACCCCGCCAAACCCGCGTTGGTGTTCCTGCACGGCTCGGGCGGACACGCCGAGGCATATGTGCGGAACCTCGACGCACATGCCGAGCACTTCTCCACCTGGTCGATCGACATGCTGGGCCACGGCTACACCGACAAGCCGGGCCACCCGTTGGAGGTGCGGCATTACGTCGACCACCTGATGGCATTCCTCTACGCGATCGGCGCCGAACGCGCGCACGTCAGCGGCGAGTCACTCGGCGGCTGGGTCGCCGCACGTGCCGCCGCCGACCACCCCGACCGCATCGACCGACTGGTGCTCAACACCGCGGGCGGCTCGCAGGCCGACCCGGAGGTGATGAAGCGGATCGTCACGCTGTCGATGGCCGCCGCCGAGAACCCGACGTGGGAGACCGTGCAGGCACGCATCAAGTGGCTGATGGCCGACAAGTCGAAAGGCTACGACGACATCGTGGCGAGCAGGCAGCGCGTCTACCGACAGCCGGGGTTTGCCGCAGCGATGAAAGACATCATGGCGCTGCAGGATCCGGAGATCCGCGCCAAGAACCTGCTCGGGCCTGCCGAGTACGGTTCAATCACCGCGCCCACGCTGGTGGTGTGGACCAGTGACGATCCGACCGCCGACGTCGATGAGGGCCGCCGCATCGCGTCGATGATTCCCGGTGCACGGTTTGAGGTGATGCCGGGGTGTGGGCATTGGCCCCAGTACGAGGACCCGAAGACATTCAACGCACTGCATCTCGACTTCCTGTTGGGCCGCTGATCATGGGCGGCCACACGGATGTCGTCATCGTCGGGGCGGGCCCCGTCGGCCTGACCCTGGCCAACATCCTTGGGCTGCAGGGCGTTCGCACCCTGGTGGTCGACGAACGGCCGTCGCTGATCGACTATCCCCGCGGCGTCGGCCTCGACGACGAGGCGATTCGGACGTTCCAGTCGATCGGCCTTGCCGACCGCATTCTGCCGCACACCGTGCCCAACCAGATTCTGCGGTTCTTCGACGCCAAGCGCAGACTGCTCGCCGAGATGGCACCACCCGACGCCCGGTTCGGGTGGCCGAAGCGCAACGGCTTCGTGCAACCGATGGTCGACGCCGAATTGCTCGCAGGACTTGGACGATTCGACCACGTCGAGACGGCGTGGAACCGGCGGATGGAATCCTGCAGGGAGTCCGACGACCATGTCACGGTCGAATTCGCGGACGGCGGCGAACCCGTGCGGGCCCGGTATGTCGTCGGGTGCGATGGCGGCCGAAGCGTCACCCGCCGTCTGATGGGAGTGTCGTTCGACGGCACCACCTCCTCGACGCGCTGGCTGGTGATCGACTGCGCGAATGATCCGCTCGGCCATCCCAACAGCGAAGTGGGCGCGGACCCCGCGCGACCGTACGTCTCGATCTCGATCGCACACGGAATTCGGCGCTTCGAGTTCATGATTCACGGCGACGAGCCCGACGAAGTGGCCCAGGATCCGGAGTTCGTCAGGCGCATGCTGTCGCACCTGGTGCCGCATCCGGAGCGTGTCGACATCATCCGGCACCGCGTCTACACCCACCACTCGCGCATCGCCGGGGCCTTCCGAAAGGGCAGGCTGATGCTGGCCGGCGACGCTGCGCACCTGATGCCGGTGTGGCAGGGCCAGGGCTACAACAGCGGCATTCGCGATGCCGCCAACCTGGGCTGGAAGCTGGCCGCCGTGGTCAAGGGGCACGCAGAGGATGCCCTATTGAACAGCTACGACGTCGAACGACGAAGGCATGCGCGCGCGATGATCGACTTGTCCACCCTTGTGGGACGAGTCATTTCGCCGACGAATCGGCGAGTGGCTGCGCTGCGCGACCGTGTCATCCATGCCGCTTCGGTGGTGCCCACACTCAAGCGGTACATCCTCGAGATGAGGTTCAAGCCGATGCCGCGCTACAGGGAGGGCGCCGTGGTTCACACCGGCGACCAGACGTCGCCGACGGGAACCCTGTTCGTCCAGCCACGCGTTGACACCCGCGACGCGCAGAACGTGCTGCTCGACGACGTGCTCGGACCGGGATTCGCGGTGCTGTGCTGGAGCAACAACCCCCGCGCGTTCCTCGGCGACGACGTGTTCGACAGGTGGAAAGCGTTGGGAGCCACATTCGTTGCCGCTCGGCCGATGACTCAGTTGCACTGGACCGGACACGACGACCGGGACGTGGTGATCGTCGGGGATCGCACCGGCGCACTGAAGGCCTGGTTCGACAGCAACACCGACTCCGTGCTGTTCCTCCGTCCCGACCGCTGCATCGCGGGAGCGTGCATCGCGCAGCGCGCGGCCGAACTGTCCGAATCATTGTTCAGGGTTCTCTGTCTGACCCAGGGAGGAGGTAACGGTGCCACTGGCCCTCTGCTGTATGTCACACAGCCCACTGCTGAATCTTCCGGGACCGTCGCAGGATCTCCTTGACGACATCGAATCGGCGCTCGCTCGCGCGCGTGAGTTCGTTGCGGCTTACGATCCCGAACTCGTCGTGATCTTCTCCCCGGATCACTACAACGGGTTCTTCTATCGGACGATGCCCCCGTTCTGCATCGGCACCGCGGCCCAAGGGGTCGGTGACTACGGCACCCACGCTGGACCGCTCGACGTTCCTCAGCACATCGCGACCGGATGCGCTGAGGCGGTTCTCGAATCCGGTGTGGATGTGGCGATCTCGGCCAGCATGGACGTCGACCACGGCACTGTGCAGCCATTGCAGAAGCTGTTCGGCGACGCCGCGGCCATCCCGGTGATCCCGGTCTTCATCAACTCGGTCGCGACACCACTGGGACCGCTGCGCCGGGTGCGCGCGCTGGGCGCGGCCGTTGGCTCGTATGTGGCGACGCTCGGTAAACGCGTGTTGCTCGTCGGATCCGGCGGCCTGTCCCATGATCCGCCGGTGCCGACTCTGGCGACTGCGCCGCCCGCCGCGCTGGAGCGGATCGTGCACGGTCAGCCGATGACCCCGCAGCAGCGGCGGGCCCGGCAGGTTGCGGTGATGGAGGCGGCCAGGGAATTTGCTGGCGGCAAGGGACCACTTCAACCGCTCAACCCTGACTGGGACCACGCGTTCCTCGAGTTGCTCGACACCAACCGGCTGACCGAGGTCGATGCCTGGTCGAACAGCTGGATCGAAAAGGAGGCCGGCCACTCGGCACACGAAATCCGCACCTGGGTGGCGGCGTTCGGCGCGTTGGCCGCCCACGGCCACTACGCCACAAGGGACCGCTTCTATCGCGCAGCGCCGGAGCTGATCGCGGGTTTCGCGATCCGGACGGCGGTGCTCGATGTCTGAGTCGTTCGATCACACCGTCGACGTCCTGGTCGTCGGTTCCGGTGGCGGTGGGATGACGGCCGCACTCGCCGCCGACGCCGCGGGTCTGAACACTCTCGTCGTCGAGAAGTCACCGCAGTTCGGTGGTTCCACCGCATTGTCCGGCGGCGGCATCTGGGTGCCCGGCGCCCCGAGCCAGCGCAAGGCGGGATACATGCCGGACCCCGACGGGGTCTTCGAGTACCTCAAGCAGATCACCGGCGGCCTGGTCAGTGACGCGCGGCTGCGGCAGTACGTCGACAGCGCACCCGCGATGATGGAGTTCCTGGAGAACCTCAGCCCCTGGTTCGAATTCGTGTGGAAACCCGGCTACGCCGACTATTACCCCGAGTTGCCCGGCGGCTCCCAACTCGGCAGCACCATCAACGTGCCGGCCATCGATCTACGCAAGCTCGGCGACGAGGAACAACATCTGCTGCAGCCGCTGGCGCTCGCCCCGAAGGGAATCTGGTTCGCCCCCAAGGATCTTCGGCTGTTCTATCAGGTGCGGCAGAACTGGCGCGGCAAAGCCGTGTTGCTGAAGCTGATCTGGCGGATGTTCCGGGCGCGGGTATTCGGCGACCGGATGGCCGCCATCGGCCAGTCCCTTGCCGCCCGACTGCGCCTGGCGCTCAAGCAGCAGGACATACCGCTGTGGCTGAGCACGCAGATGACGGAACTGATCACCGACGTCGACGGTGCGGTGACGGGTGCGGTGGTCGAACAAGACGGCAGGCAGCGACGCATCCACGCCCGCCGCGGTGTGATCCTGGCCAGCGGAGGTTTCGACCACGACATGGCCTGGCGTCGACAGCACCTGCCGGTGCTCGAGAAGGATTGGAGCTTCGGCAATCCCGCCGCGACGGGGGACGGCATCCGAGCGGGGGAGAAGGTGGGCGCCGCGACCGACCTTCTGGACGAGGCGTGGTGGTTCCCGGCGATCTGCTGGCCGGACGGCCGGCTGCAGTTCATGCTCAACGAGCGCATGATGCCGTCACAATTCGTGGTCAACGGCGAGGGCAAGCGGTTCGTCAACGAGGCGGCGCCCTACATGGACTTCGCCCATGCGATGATCGACGGCCAACGCTCCGGGGTCACGCACATCCCGTGCTGGCTGGTCACCGACATCCGGTCGTTTCACCGCTACGTGGTCGCAGGCCATCTCCCGATCCCGAAGATTCCGTTCGCACCGGTGCCCACCGGATGGAAGGTGCCGAAGACCTGGCTTGACTCCGGTGTCGTCAAGGAAGCCAACAGCTTTGAGGAACTCGCTGCGAAAATCGCGGTGCCCGCCGCGAATCTGCGTGCAACTGCGGAGCGGTTCAACCAAATGGCGCGCAACGGGCACGACGACGACTTCAACCGCGGTGACAGCGCCTACGACAACTACTACGGCGATCCGACATTGCCCAACCCGAACCTGGCTGCGCTCGGCAAGCCGCCGTACTACGCGTTTCAGGTCATCCTCGGCGACCTGGGCACATCGGGCGGCCTGCGCACCGACGAATTCGCACGGGTGCTCCGCGATGACGGCAGCGTCGTCATGGGCCTCTACGCCGTCGGCAATGTGTCGTCCGCCGTGATGGGACGCAGCTACGCGGGCGCGGGCGCAACCATCGGCCCCGCAATGACGTTCGGCTACGTCGCCGCCAACCACATCGCACGCACGCCCGAAACCGACCACCAAAACCGCTCGATCTTCCAAGGAGGAAGCAAGTGAAGATTTCCCTGTTCTACGAGTTTCCGCTGCCACGGCCGTGGACGCCGGATGATGAGCACAAGCTCTTCCAGGACGGTCTGGACGAGGTGGAGGCGGCGGACAAGGCGGGCTTTTCCACGGTCTGGTTGACCGAGCACCACTTCCTCGAGGAGTATTGCCATTCGACCGCGCCGGAGATCTTCTTGGCCGCAGCGAGCCAGCGCACCAAGGACATTCGGCTGGGCTTCGGCATCATGCACCTGCCACCTGCCGTCAACCACCCTGCCCGCGTCGCCGAGCGGGTGTCGACACTGGACCTGCTCTCCAACGGCCGGGTGGAATTCGGCACCGGCGAGTCCTCATCGGTAGGTGAATTGGGCGGGTTCGGTATCGATCCCGCCGACAAGCGAAAGATGTGGGAAGAGGCTCTCGAGGTATCGATCCGCTGCATGATCGAGGAACCGTTCACCGGGTTCAAGGGCGAGCACGTCGAAATGCCCCCGCGCAACGTGGTTCCCAAGCCGCTACAGAAGCCGCATCCACCGGTGTGGGTTGCATGCACCCGACCCGCGTCGGTGTCGATGGCCGCGCAGAAGGGCCTCGGGGCACTGAGCTTCGCCTACACGGGCCCCGGCCCGCTGACCGAACGGGTGAACGGCTACTACAAGGAGTTCGAAGAGAGCGCCGTGCCCGTCACGCCGCAGATGAACCCGAACATCCTGGCGATCGGCGGCGATCTGTCGATGATGGTGGCGCCCACCGGCGAGCAGGCCATCGAGCGACTCGGCAAGGGCGGCGGCTTCTTCGCGTTCGGCATCATGCACTACTACATGACCGGCATGCACACCCCTGGCCGAACCGGAGTGTGGAAGCGGCATCTCGAGGAGATCGAGAAGGATCCCAGCATCGTCTACGGTCCGGATCGCGGTCCGATCGGTAGCCCCGCGACCGTCCGCGAATTCCTGCGCGGCTATGAGGAAAGCGGCGTCGACGAACTGATTCTGTTGCTGACTCCGCGCCGCCACGAAGAAACCATGGAGTCGATCGAGCTGATGGGCTCCCAGGTGCTGCCCGAGTTCATCGAACGCCACGAGAAGTCGGCCGCCGAGAAGGCCAAACGCATGGAGCCGATCCTCGAGAAGGCCGAAGCCCGCAGGCCGGCCCCGAACGCGCCGGCATTCGACGAGACCTACGCGTTCGGCGGCCTGCCCACCGGCCGCGAGAACTACACCGCCAACGAGGTGTCACTGGCGATGGACGAGATGAACGCCGGCATCGAAGCGGCCGCGGCGAAGCTGAAGTCAGGTGAGGGGTGGGACAGCCGGAATCCTTCTGCGGACGCGAGGAGCAGTGACTGACGGGCTGTGGCGCTACGACGGCAAGCGCGTCGTGGTCACCGGCTGTGCCTCGGGCATAGGTGAGCAGGTCGCGCGGCAGCTCGCGGAGTTGGGCGCCGAGGTCGTGGGGCTGGACCTGAAACGTCCCGCCGTGCAACTCAAAGAGTTTCACAAAATCGACCTGGGCGACGCCGTCTCCATTGATCGCGCCGTAGCCGGTATCGACGGCCCCGTCGATGCGCTGTTCAACATCGCAGGCGTGTCATCGGGCATTGCGGATCCACTGCGGGTCGTCACGATCAATTTCCTCGGCACCCGGCATTTAACCCAGGCGATGGTTCCCAGGATGCCGAGAGGGTCGGCGATCGCGAACGTGTCCTCACTGGCAGCGTCCGCCTTCCGCGAGAACGCCGTGGTCACCGCCGGCCTGCTCGACACCGAATCGATGGCCGACGGCATCGAGTGGTGCCGACGCAACCCCGGGCCAGTCGCCGATGGCGGCGGGTATCGGCTGTCGAAGGAAGCGCTGATCCTCTACGGCATGGCCAACGTCGGGGCGCTGGGCGCCAACGGAATCCGCATCAATTGCACCGGCCCCGGCGTCACCGATACGCCGATCCTCGATCAACTGCGGTCGGCCTACGGGCAGGAGTTTCTCGACTCCTTCCAGACCCCGCTCGGTCGTGTCGCAGGCCCCGATGAGCAGGCGAGCGTGCTGGTTTTCCTCAACAGCGACGCGGCGCGCTACATCAGTGGTCAAGTGATCTGGGTGGACGGTGGTTCAGTCGCGGAGAGAATTTTCGGCGACGTGATCGACGAGAGGCGGACGGAGTCGAACCATGGCCAGCCTGAGTGATTTTCGACGCCTCGCAGACGATGTCCGCAACTGGGGCCGCTGGGGCGACGACGACGAACTCGGCACGCTGAATTTCATCTCCGCCGACAAGGTTCGGGAGGCGGCAGCCCTCGTCAGGAGCGGCAAGGTCATCTCGCTCGGCGGCGACTTCGGCTCCGGCGGTCCGCAGGGTGCCTTCCAGTTTCGGCAGAACCCGACGCATGTGATGACCGTCGATGGCGGTGACGCGAAGACGCTGGCGGAATTCGGACCGCAGTGGCTGCGTAACTCGGTGGCGCACCAAGTCAGCGAGTTCTTCGTGGACAACCCGTTCCGATTCAACGACGACATGATCGTGATGCCGTTGCAGGCCGCGACGCAGTGGGACGCGCTGTCTCACGTCTACTACGAGGACAAGCTCTACAACGGGTTCCCCGCGGATTCGGTGACCAGCTTCGGCGCCTACCACTGCGGCATCGACAAGGTCGATGGTAAGGGCATCATCTCGCGCGGCGTGCTGCTCGACGCCGTCCGCCACCGCGGCGCCGGGGTGTTCCTCGAACCCGGAATCCCGGTCACCCCAAGCGAACTCGACGATATCGCCGAGGCGCAAGGGGTTGCGATCGGTCAAGGCGACATCGTCGTTGTGCACACCGGGTGGTGGACACGGTTCTGCGTCACCGGCGACGGTGCCGAGCCCGGTTCAGGCTTGCACTGGACCTGCGCGTCCTGGCTGCACGACCATCGGATCGCCGCGGTCGCCGCCGACAACCTGATGGTGGAGGATCCCGATCCAGCCAACGGTGTCGAAGGCACCTTTCTGCCCATGCACATGCTGTGCCTGCGCGACATGGGGCTGATGTTGGGCGAGTACTGGAACCTCACCGAGTTGGCCGCCGACTGCGCCGCAGACGGGATATACGAATTCCAGCTCATCGCACCGCCATTGCGCGTGGTCGGTGCCGTCGGCTCCCCGGTCAACCCCATCGCAATCAAGTAGGTAGGACATGACTACGAGCACAACCACAGGGGGCGCGCCGCTGGCCTTGGCGGAACACTACGGGCCAACTCGTCCACGGAGCGCGCGCTGCGGCAGTGCCTGGACGCCGTCGAACGACAGGGCGGCCGGACCACGTTTTTCGCGGGACCCGATCTCGATCTGCCGATGTACGCCCCGCACGAGTTGAAACGCACACCCAAGGCGCTCGAACTGGTCAGCGCGCTGCGGGATGCCGACGCCGTCGTCGTGGGATCCCCCGGCTATCACGGCGCGGTGTCTGGACTCGTCAAGAACGCCCTGGACTACATCGAGGACCTCCGCGAAGACCCGCGGGTCTATCTCGACAACACACCGTGGGGCTGCATCAGTTGCGCGTACGGATGGCAGGCGGCGGTCGGCACGCTGGGCCAACTGCGCAGCATCGGTCACGCGCTGCGGGCATGGCCGACTCCGCTTGGTGTTGCGATCAACTCGGCCGACCGGATATGGGACGACGCGGGACGTCTGGTCGACGCCGGGGTGGCCGGCCAACTCGACATGCTTGCCACCCAGTTGTTGACGTTCGCCCGCGCTGCGTGGGAAGCGACGTGACGGACTTCTGCCGCAAGACCATCCAGGTCGACGGGCTCACCACGGCGTACCTCGAAGCGGGACAGGGTGATCCGGTCGTCCTGCTGCACGGCGGGGAGTTCGGTGTGACCGCGGAGATCGGGTGGGAGCACAATATCGCCGCACTCGGGGAGCACCACCGCGTCCTCGCGCTGGACATGCTCGGGTTCGGCGGATCGGCGAAGGTCATCGACTTCAACGACGGGCGTGGCATGCGGATCAGGCACATCGCGCGGTTCTGCGATGCGGTCGGCGTCAAGTCGGCGCATTTTGTCGGAAATTCGATGGGTGCGGTGAACCTGTTCGTCGACGCCACCTCGGATACCCCGCAACTGCCCGCGCGCACGTTGGTGATGATCTGTGGCGGCGGCGAGATCCAACGCAACGAGCACTCCGCGGCGCTCTACGATTACGACGCAACGCTTTCCGGCATGCGGCGCATCGTCGAGGCGCTGTTCCACGACCCCCGGTATGCCGCGGACGACGCCTATGTGCGCCGACGCTACGAGTCGAGTATCGCGCCGGGCGCATGGGAAGCGCTCGCAGCCGCACGGTTCCGGCGCCCGGGACTGGACCCTCCCGCGTTGCCGTCGAGCGACCGACCGTACGGACGCATCGCCGTACCCACGCTGGTGGTGGAGGGCCAGTGCGACAAGCTGCTGCCGCCGGGATGGGCGGCGGAGATCGCAACCAGGATTGGCGGCGGCCGGTCCTGCGTGGTGCCAAAAGCCGGACACTGCCCGCAGATCGAGCAACCATCGGTGGTGAACCACCTGCTGGTGGACTTTCTCAACGAGGTGCAGCGAAAGGTGCCTGCGTCATGGGGCTGAACATGTCGTGTCGAAATGCACGTTTTGCACACGTCTACTCGAACTTTCTGTACAAAACGTGCATTTCGGCGTAAGGAGTCGGCGGTATGGGCGACGAACTGGCGGGCAAGGTCGCACTCGTGACCGGTGGTGCGTCGGGCCTCGGCGAAGGACTGGTTCGGCGATTCGCCGCCGAGGGCGCCAAGGTGCTGATCGGTGACGTCGACCGGGACCGCGGTAAGGCGTTGGCGGCCGAACTCGGCGGCGACACGTTGTTCGTCGAGGCCGACGTCGCCGATTTCGACCAGGTCGGGCGGCTGGTGTCGACGGCGGTCGAGCATTTCGGCGGCCTGCACGTCATGGTCAACAACGCGGGCGTGTCCGGCACCATGCACCGCCGTTTCATGGACGACGACCTCGCCGACTTCCACAAGGTGATGGCGATCAACGTCGGCGCGGTGATGGCGGGTACACGAGACGCCGCCCGGCACATGTCCGAGCACGGCGGTGGATCGATCATCAACGTCACGTCCATCGGTGGCATCCAGGCCGGCGGCGGTGTGATGACCTACCGCGCATCGAAGGCCGCAGTCATCCAGTTCACCAAGTCCGCCGCAATTGAACTGGCGCACTACGAGATTCGGGTCAACGCGATCGCGCCGGGCAACATCCGCACCGCGATTGTGCGGAAGTCCGCGGCGGGGGAGGACCTCGAGAAGCTCGCTGAGTTCGAGGAGAAGATTCGCGCGCAGATGCGGGCCGACCGTCCGCTCAAACGCGAGGGTACCGCCGAGGATGTCGCGGAGGCGGCGCTCTACTTCGCCACGGATAGATCGCGGTATGTCACAGGCACGGTGTTGCCTGTCGACGGCGGCACGGTCGCGGGCAAGGTGATCCGACGCCCGTGACATTTTTAAATCAGTCGCTTGACTTAATGCGTGGAGGGGGATTGACTAGATCGGTGACCCCCGCCAGGACCGTGCGCGCCGATCGGGCCAGCTCCACCCAGGAAGCGATACTGAAGGCCGCCGAGCGCCTGTACGCCGAGCACGGCGTCTATGCGGTGTCCAACAGGCAGGTCAGCGAGGCTGCGGGACAAGGAAACAACGCCGCGGTCGGTTACCACTTCGGCACCAAGACCGATCTGGTGCGTGCCATCGAACAAAAGCACCGCGCGTCGATCGAGGGGCTACTCGATGCGATGGTGGCCGAGACCGGCGACTCGACCGAGCTGCGCGATTGGATCGCCTGCCTGGTGCATTCATTCACCGAGCATCTGGCGCGACTGGGCAACCCGACCTGGTACGCGCGTTTTGCCGCTCAGGTGATGGCGGATCCCGCGTACCACAAGATCGTGACCAGGGACGCGCTGGCCTCGCCGTCGCTGGCGCGGGTGGTGGACGGGATCACCCGCTGCCTGCCCAACCTGCCGATGGCCGTCGTCGCCGAACGCAACATCATGGCCCGCAACCTGATGATGCACACATGCGCCGACTTCGAGCGGGCCTTCGCCGAAGGCGCCGACGTCCCGCGAATGACGTGGAACGCCGTTGGATTGGGCTTGATCGACGCGATCGTCGGGCTGTGGTGCGCGCCTGTCACGGAGCACGCCTGACATGAAAGTGACTGTCGATCAAGACAAATGCGTCTCGTCCGGCCAGTGTGTGCTGAACGCGAGCGAGGTGTTCGACCAGCGCAACGACGACGGCGTCGTGACCCTTCTGACCGCCAACCCGCATGCAGAGCAGGCCGAGAACACCCGCAAAGCCGCGGCGGCCTGCCCCGCCCTGGCCATCGACATCGAGGACTGACATGTCGGAAATTCTGGCCCAGTTGGACATCCCCGAGTACCCCATGGACCGCGACGCGCGCTGCCCGTTCGCCCCGCCGCCGCAGGTGCTCGACATGGGGACCGCCAAACCGCTGTCGAGGGTGCGGATCTGGGACGGCAGCACGCCGTGGTTGATCACCGGACACGAGGTGGCGCGGGCATTGTTCGCCGACTCCCGAGTCAGTGTCGACGACCGCCGCGAGGGCTTCCCGCACTGGAACGAACACATGCTCTCGACGGTGTACAAGCGGCCGCGGTCGGTGTTCACCTCCGACGCCGAGGAGCACACCCGGTTCCGCCGGATGCTGTCCAAGCCGTTCACCTTCAAGCGTGTCGAGAGGCTGCGCCCCGCCATCCAGGAGGTGACCGACGAGTGCATCGATGCCATACTGGCCGGCCCGCAACCCGCTGACATCGTCACCAAGCTGGCGCTGCCGGTGCCCACTCGGGTGATCAGCGAAATGCTCGGTGTGCCATACGAAGACCACGAGTTCTTCCAGCATCACGCCAACGTCGGACTGGCCCGCTATGCCACCGCCGAAGACGGCCAGAAGGGCGCGATGAGCCTGGCCGGGTATCTCATCGACCTGGTCAAAAAGAAGATGGAAGAGCCCTCCGAGGACGCGGTGTCGGACCTGGCCGAGCGGGTCAACGCCGGTGAGATCAGCATCAAGGAAGCCGCGCAACTCGGCACCGGGCTGCTGATCGCGGGGCACGAGACCACTGCGAACATGATCGGCATCGGCGTGCTGGCGCTGCTCGAGAATCCGGAACAGGCTGCGCTGCTGCGAGATTCCAGCGATCCCAAGTTCATCGCCAACGCGGTCGAAGAATTGATGCGTTTCCTGTCGATCATCCAGAACGGGCAGCGCAGGGTGGCCATCGACGACATCGAGATCGGTGGTGAGACGATCCGCGCCGGCGAGGGCATCATCTTGGATCTCGCCCCGGCGAACTGGGATGCCAGGGCCTTCCCCCAGCCGGACAAGCTGGACCTCAGCCGTGATGCGGGTCAGCAGTTGGGTTTCGGCTACGGCCGCCATCAGTGCGTCGGGCAGCAGCTTGCCCGAGCAGAGCTACAGATCGTGTTTCACACGCTGCTTCGGCGCATCCCGACGCTGAGTCTTGCCATTCCCTTCGACGAGGTGCCGTTCAAGCACGACCGCCTCGCGTATGGCGTCTACGAACTTCCCGTTACCTGGTGATTGGAGCGTCGACCATGTCAACTCAAACAGCCACCCTCTACCCCGCCGAGGGTTGGGGCGCACCCAAGAACCGCAAGGGACACGCCATGGAGGGCGGCCTGACCGGAATCCCCAAGGGCACCGAGATCTTCTCGGCCGACAACCACATCTCGGTCGCCGACGACATCTTCTTCGAGCGGTTCCCCGACGACCTGAAGGGCCAGGCGCCGCGCATCTGGTACGAGGACGGTGCGTACATGGTCGGCATGAAGGGTAAGTCCTGGGTCGGCGGTGACTTCGGCCGCGTGCTGATGCAGTACGACGACCTCGCAGGCGCGGCGTCCAACAACATCGAGGCGCGCATCCGAGAACTCGCCGAAGACGGCATCGATAAGGAGTTGGCATTCCCGAACGCGGTGCTGGCGCTGTTCCATTACCCGGACAAGGCGTTACGCGAACGGGTGTTCCGGATCTACAACGAGTACATGGCCGACCTGCAGGAGCGGTCCAACGGCCACTTCTACGGTGTCGGGCTGATCAACTGGTGGGATCCGAAGGGCACCAGGAGCACCCTCGAGGAGCTGAAGTCATTGGGACTCAAGACGTTCCTGCTGCCGCTGAACCCCGGCAAGGACGACGACGGCAACGTCTACGACTACGGCGGCGCCTCGATGGACGCGGTCTGGGATGAGATCGAGGCGGCGGGCCTGCCGGTGACCCACCACATCGGGGAGACCCCCCCGAAAACGCCGTGCGAGAACAACAGCGTCGTCGTCGGCATGATGATCAATGTCGACTCGTTCCGCGAACAGTTCGCCAAGTATGTCTTCTCCGGGATCTTGGACCGGCACCCGAGCCTGAAGATCGGCTGGTTCGAAGGCGGGATCGCCTGGGTGCCGACAGCGCTGCAGGACGCCGAGCACATGCTGGCTTCCTATCGGCACATGTTCAACCATGAACTTGCCCACGACGTCCAGTACTACTGGAACAACCACATGGCGGCTTCGTTCATGGTGGATCCGCTGGGTCTGCAGTTGATCGACCGGATCGGTGTCGACAACGTGTTCTGGTCGTCGGATTATCCGCACAACGAAAGCACGTTCGGCTACTCGGAGAAGTCGCTGGCGACGGTCGTGGACGCGGTCGGGCCGGAGAATGCCGTCAAGATCGTCAGCACCAACATCAAGAAGTTTCTGGGAATCGACGGATGACCGCATCATTGACGGCGATCACCTGCGCCTCCGATATTCCGGAGTGGCCCGACCGGGCTCGCATGTACCGCGAAACTGGCGCCCGGCTACGGAGCGCCATGGCGGACAACGGGGTTGATGCGCTGATTCTGCTCGGCAACGGCAACGTGGTGTACTCCACCGGCGCAAGTTGGCCGCTGCTGGATGCGGGACTGTCGCACGTCGAACGCCCCGTCGCGATCGTGTTGGCCGACGACGAGCATCCGCACCTGTTCATGCCGCTGCGCGTAGGCGCCGCGTCGGCGACGGAGATACCGCCCGATCACGTACATCCGCCGCTCTATCTCGAATTCGACGAGGGCGTCGCGCATTTGGCTCGGGTACTGGCCGAGCTCATCCCGGCAGGCGCAGCGGTCGGTCTGGACGAACTGACCGGCGCGATGCGCCGCGCGACGGACCGGCTGTTCCCCTCCGGCGCCCCGGTTGACGCTGCGCCCGTTGTCGGTGCCGCCAAGTTGGTCAAGACGGCCGACCAGATCTCCTGTATTCGGCGGGCGTGCCGTATCACCGACGAGGCCGCCGTCGACGTGCAGAAGGCGTTGGCGCCGGGCGTGCGGCAGATCGATCTGTCGGCACAATTCGTGCGTCGCGCATTCGAACTCGGCGCCACCGCCAGCATGCTCGAGCCCATCTGGCAGGTGATGCCCGCGACTCGGGCCGAGGGCACGTGGACCACGCACGGGGACCTCGCGCTTCCGCTGTTGACCACGGAGCGGGAGTTGGCCAAGGGTGACGTGCTGTGGACCGATGTCAGCATCACCTACACGGGTTTCTGCTCCGACTTCGGCCGGACCTGGTTGGTCGGGGAGACGCCGTCGGCACGCCAGCAGGATCAGTTCCGCCAGTGGCGCAGCACCCTCGACGCCGTGCTGAAGGTGATCAAGGCCGGCGCGACGTCGGGGGACTTGGCACGGGCGGCGATCGCGGCGAACGGGGGGAAGAAGCCGTGGTTGCCGCACTTCTACCTGGGCCACGGCATCGGCACCAATGCCGCCGAAATGCCGATGATCGGGACGGATCTCGGCCAGGAGTTCGACGACAACTTCGTCTTCCCAGCCGGGATGGTGCTGGTGCTCGAGCCGGTGGTCTGGGAGGACGGTACCGGCGGCTATCGAAGCGAGGAGATTGTGGTGATCACTGAGGACGGCTACGTGCCGTTGACCGACTACCCCTATGCCCCCTATGGCGATTGAGGTTCTGCCCGACGAGCGGGCACTGCGGATCGGCCGGCGCGAACGCGCCTTCGCCCAAATGGAAGCGCACGACCTTGATGTGCTCGTGCTCGGCCGTCAGGCCAATGTCCGGTATTTCTCGGGTGCACCGCAGTTGTGGGTTGCGGGCACCCGGCCGTTCGGTCCGATCTGTACCGTTGTGCGTTCCTCCGGTGACATCCACCTGAACAGCACATGGGACGAGGGGATGCCCGACGACATTCCCCACGACCACCTCTACGGACTGGCGTGGAACCCGATGACCCTGATCGAGGTGTTGAAAGGCATCGACGGCGTGTCGACGGCGCGCCGAGTCGGAACCGATGCCCTGACACCGTCATTCGCCAAGCTTCTTCCGGCCGCGTTCCCGAACGCCGAGATCGTCGACGGTGAGCCCGCCATGCGCGCGGCCAGGAGGGTCAAGACATCGGAGGAGTTGGTCACACTGCGCGGCGCGCTGCGGGTGGCCGAGGAGTCGTTGGCCACCGCGGTCGCGAAGCTTCGAGTGGGCGCCACCGAGAAGGACTTGACGGGAATTCTGCTCGAGGCGCAGGCCGCCGGTGGGGTGAGTACACCAGCCACCCAGGACGGCGCCTGGGTCACATCGCGTGAGCATCCCTGGCGCAGGACGCGCGGTGGCGGCCGGATCGAAACCGGCGACCTGGTGGCGTTGTCGGCGGGTGTGCTGGCTGACGGCTATGTCGGCGAGGTGGGCCGGACGTGGCCCGTCGGTGACATCACCGACAGCACAGTGTCCGCCCTGTACGACCGATGGAACACGCTGTGGGACAGGCTGGCTGCATCGTGTCAACCGGGTAAACCCGCCGCGGAACTGCTCAAGGCGTATGAGACGGCCGGTGAACCGCTGCCCCCGATGCCGGTAGCGCACGGGCTGGGCCTGGGCTTCGACCCGCCGGTGGTGGTAGCGGAACTGCAGGCCACCGCGGCGAGGGAAGTCTTGGAGCCGGGGATGGTGCTGTCCGTCACCGGTTACGTGTGGCAGGACGGCGTCGGTGCGGTGTTCGGACGCGAGGCGGTGCTGATCACGTCCGCCGGTCCGGAACTGTTGACGTCGAGTCCGTCGTGGGGAAATCGCGCCGGTGTGGCGATCAACTGAAGGAGTTGTGATGGTAGACAAGCGAACTCGTCCCAAGCCCGAAGAGTTGATTCTGTACGAGAAGGATCCGAAGACCAAGATCGCCACCATCACCTTCAATCGTCCTGAGTATCTCAACGCGCCCACCTCGATGGCGAGGCTGCGGTATGCGGACCTGCTCCGGGCTGCGACCGTCGACAACGACGTCAAGGTCGTGGTGATCCGAGGGGTCGGGGACGATCTCGGCAGCGGCGCCGATCTCCCCGAATTCATGGAGGGCTACGACAATACGGACCTCCGGTTGGCCGAGCTGCGGCTGGAGGACGAAGGTGTCGGCGAGGTCACGTACCCGCCCGCGGGAACGTTCCGCAGCGGAGCAACGATCAGCGCCTGGTACGCCAACGTGCAGGCCGGTAACCGACCGCTGCAGGAACTCAAGAAGATCAGCATCGTCGAGGCCAAGGGCTACTGCTATGGCTGGCACTTCTATCAGTGCGCAGACGCCGACCTGGTGATTTCCTCCGATGACGCGCTGTTCGGCCATCCGTCGTTCCGCTACTACGGCTGGGGCCCGCGGATGTGGACGTGGGTACAGATGATGGGGCTGCGCAAGTTCCAGGAGATGGTGTTCACCGGTCGACCCTTTACGGCTGCCGAGATGTACGACTGCAATTTCCTCAACAAGGTGGTGTCCCGGGATAAGCTCGAGGCGGAGGTGGACAAGTACGCGCGTGCTTGTGCCCGAAACCGACCCGTTGACACCGTGTTTCAGCAGAAGGTCTTCTTCGAGGTATACAAACAGCACCAGGGCGAGTACATGGGCAGCCTGTTGTCCGCGTTCTTCGAGTCGATGGGCAGCGGGGTGGCCAACGATGACACCGACGACCTCGACATGATGGAGGCGATCGACAGTGGACTGGCCGATGCCGTCAATGACAATGACAGCAAGTTCCCGCCGGAATTCCGGTTGAGCAAGTCGAACCGCAAGAAGAAGGACTAGTGCCTGCGCTGCATTCCGCGAGACGTGACTTGGTGAACGGCCCACTCGCCTTTCCGCGCAACAAGTGCAATCTCGTGTGGCGGGTCGCGTGAACGGTCCGCTTGACGGCTACAGCGTCGTGGACCTTTCCAGTGGCATCGCGGGCGCGTATTGCACCAAGCTGCTGGCCGACGGTGGCGCCGAGGTCATCAAAGTCGAAGCGCCGGAGGGTGATCCGCTGCGGCGGTGGTCGGCGTCCCGGGCCGAGATACAGCCCGGTCACGACGGCGCGCTGTTCAGCTTTCTGGCGTGCTCGAAACGCAGCGTCGTCGCCGACGCCGAGGCCGACCTGAAGTTCGTCAACGATCTACTCGCCGACGCCGACGCGATGGTGTGGTCGCGGGGTTCGGCGGTCGCCGAGGCCTTGCCCCCCGCTGGGATCCACCTGGCGCACCCGCACCTGACCGTCACCGCGATTACGCCATTCGGTCTTGACGGGCCGTGGGCGGATCGGCCTGCCACCGAATTCACCCTGCAGGCCTGGTCGGGCGGCATCGTCGGGCTGGGACGCGGATCAGCCGACCGCGCACCGGTATTCGTGGGCGGGCAGGTCGGCGAATACCTCGCCGGCGCCTACGCCAGCGCGGCGACGATGGCGTCGCGGATGCGCGGTGCCGCGGAGTTGATCGACCTGTCGATGCTCGAGACGCAGATCCTGGGTCTCACCTACTACCCAGTGAGTTACTTCGAAATGCTCGGCAGGCCGTGGCGCGACGCCCGCAGGCTCACGGTGCCTGGCATAGCGCGGGCCGGTGACGGGTTGATCGACATCGGTTGCGGGACCGCGCAGCAGTGGTTCGACCTGTGCGCGATGACGGGCCACCAGGACTGGATCGACGAGGAGTCGCCGCTGTCGATCACCGAGCAGGCCAACGAAAAATCCGCCGAACTGTACGCGTGGGTCGAAAGCCGGACCGTCGACGAGATCCGTGACCTCGCGACGGCGTTCCGGATACCGAATGCACCAGTTGCCAACGGCGCCAACGTCGAATCGCTCGACCACTTCGTCGAGCGCAGGTCGTTCGTGCGCAATCCGCGTGACGGGTTCACCCAACCCGCTCCGCCATATCGGATGCAGCCCGCGTTTCTGCGGGCACCGCAACCGGCGCCCCGCCTCGGCGAGCACACCGACCATTACCGCCGACAAGCGGGTCGAAAAAGCCCCCCAGTTCGCGCCCGAATGCCAGCTTCGAAGTTGCCATTCGAGGGGCTGCGGGTGGTGGACATGACGACGTTCTGGGCCGGACCGTCGTGCACACACCTGCTGGCCATGCTCGGTGCCGAGGTGATCCATGTGGAGTCCACGCGGCGACCCGACGGTACCCGGTTGATCGCGGGCATCCCGATCACCGAAGACCGGTGGTGGGAGAAATCGCCGATCTTCTCCGGGCTCAACACCAACAAGAAGGGGCTGACGCTCGATCTGCAGAGCGCCGCGGGACGCGAACTGCTGTTGCGGCTGATCGGGACGTGCGACGTCGTCGTCGAGAACTTCACTCCGCGCGTGCTCGATCAAATGGGATTGGATTTCGCTGCAGTCCAAGCGGTTCGGCCCGACGCGATCATGCTGAGGATGCCCGGCTTCGGCCTCGACGGACCGTGGCGGGACAACCCCGCCTTCGCCTACGTCATCGAGGCTGCGTCGGGGATCAGCTGGCTGACCGGCTACCCCGACCGAAACCCCTACGAACCGTATTCCGTCGGCGACCCGAACGCGGGCGTACATGCGCTCAACGCACTGTTGCTCGCGCTGGAACATCGCCGCCGAACCGGAACGGGCGTGTACATCGAGGCCGCCATGGTCGACGCTGCGCTCAACGTGGCCGCCGAGCAGGTGATCGAGCACTCCTCCTACGGCGCCCTGCTGCAGCGCGACGGAAATCGCGGGCCGACGGCCGCGCCGCAGAACCTCTATCGCACCAACGAAATCGACGAGTTCGGCAGGCGCGACTGCTGGGTCGCCGTCGCCATCACCACCGACGAGCAGTGGGCCTGCCTGTGTGCAGCGTTGGGGCACCCCGACTGGGCGTCCGATCCCGAGCTGACAACGGCCGACGGTCGGCGTCGGCGACACGATCTGATCGATGAGCACCTCACCGCGTGGTGCGAGATCCGCACCGGCGACGACATCGTCGAGGCGCTGTGGGATCACGGTGTGCCCGTCGCCAAGGTCATGCAGCCGCACCGGCAAACGGAGCTGCCGCAACTGGCCGCCCGCAGGTTCTTCGAGGAGGTCGCACACCCGGTGAACGTCCTGACTCCGCACAGCACGCTGCCATTCCGGTCGTCGCGGGGACCCGAGCGGGTGCATGTCCAGCCGGCGCCGCTGCTGGGCCAGCACAACCGGGAGGTTCTCTGCGGGCTGGGACTGAGTGAGCGCGAGATCGACGACCTGGAGGTCGCGGGCGTGATCGGGACGACTCCGGCCATGGGCGGCGCCACGGTCTGATAGCGGTGTGAATTTTGCACTCAGGGTTTCCGAATTTTTGAGCGGCCACGACCCTGCGTGCAAAAATGGCGACCGCATCGTGCGCATGACCCATTAGCGTTGGTCTTATGGCGATCGATCCGTCCGATATCCTGCTCACCGGCCGCATCGCGGTGGTGACCGGTGGGGGAGAGGGGCTCGGCCGCGGCATCGCAGAGGGCTTAGCTGCCTTCGGTGCAAAAGTCGCGATTTGGGAACGCAACCCAGATACCTGCGCATCGGCCGCGGAAGCCATCGGCGCCCTGGGCGTCGTCACCGATGTCAGGGACAGCGAGCAGGTCGACAAGGCATTGCAGAGCACCAGATCCGAATTGGGCATGCCGTCGATCCTCGTCAACAACGCGGGCGGAGTGTTCAAGGCGCCGCTACTCGACACCACGGAAAACGGCTGGGATGCGTTGTACAAGAGCAACCTTCGCCATGTGCTGCTGTGCACGCAACGTATCGCCCGCGGCCTGGTGGGCACCGGAGAGCCGGGCAGCGTCATCAATGTGACGTCCATCGAGGGAGTTCGTGCGGCTCCCGGCTACGCCGCGTATGCGGCGGCGAAGGCCGGCGTCATCAACTACACCAAAACCGCTGCGCTCGAGTTGGCCCCGCACGATATTCGCGTCAACGCTCTCGCCCCCGATCTGACCGTGACCGAGGGCTTGCTCAAGATCTCGCCTAACGATCTTTCGGAGAACGCCCGCCACATGATTCCAATGGGTCGCCCAGGACACGTCGACGAGATGGCAGGCGCGGCGGTGTTCCTGGCGTCGGATTTGTCGAGCTATGTCACAGGACAGACGATTCACGTCGATGGCGGTACCCACGCTGCGAGCGGGTGGTACCACGATCCCGAGACCGGTGACTATCAACTGGGCCCCGGATAGCGCAGCGACGGCAAACTATCATGAACGCATGACTGCACGCGGTAAGCGGCCGGCACGCCGGCGAACATCCCCATTAGATGCCGCAGTCCCCGATACGGACGAGGTTCCGGTTTCCACCGTCGACGAAACCGACCGCCAGATCATCCGATTGCTGTGTGCCAACGGACGGGCGAGTAACGTCGACATCGCCAAGACCATCGGCGTCACCGAGACCACTGTGCGCAAGCGGATCGCGCGCCTGCTGTCCACCGGTGCCATCGAAGTCGTTGCCATACCGAGCCCGAGCCTGGCAGGTCTGAATTTGTCCGCGATCATCGGAATATCCACCGAACTGCACAGCCTGCGCGCGGTGTGCAGGAGCCTAGCGGCGCTGCCGGAGGTCCGCTACTGCGGATATTCAACTGGCCGTTTCGATCTCATCATCGAGGCGTTCTTCGCCGATCAGGCGCATGTGCTCAGCTTCACCACCGATGTTCTCGGCGCGATGGAGGGAATCACCGCGGTGGAGACCTCTTTGATCCTGCAGATCGAGAAGTTCTCCTTCGAGTGGTAGGCGGCTAGCCGGTTGCGGGCTGCTCGATCTTGTAGACGTTCGTCTTCGTCAGCTGCTCATACTGCGCGGGATCGTGGATCCGCAACCAGTAGGTGCGCAGCACCCCGACGAGAACCAGCGCGGGAAGACTCAGTAACAGAACGACATTGATCCAACCAGTCTGGCCGGATAGCAGCGCGAAATTCTTCGCTACCAGGTACGAGGCAATGAGCAGGCCGACGAAGCTCAACAGCGGTGCGACCAAAGTGCTCCATCGCGACAGCCCATGGTCGGTGTGGCGGATATTGAAGTACACCAGAATCGAAGCGGAACACAGTGTTTGCAACACGATCACCGCCAGCACCCCGCCGGAGACCACAGGCAAGAAGACATTGAGGTAGGCGTCCTTGGCGCCGGCAGCGATGAACGCCCCGATCACCAACAGCGAGAACACCGACTGGACGACGTTGGCCCGGTGCGGTGACCGGTGGATCGGATGCACCCGTGCGGTGGCCGCAGGCAGCAAGCGTTCACGGCCCAATGTGTGCAGATAGCGAATTGCCGTGTTGTGGAACGCGAGTGCCGAGGCGAACGCGCTGGTGACCAGCAATATCTCGGTGACCACGACGGCGGGGTGCCCGACATAGCGCTCCATGGCTGCGAACACCAAGCGGACGGGATCGGCGGTTGCCGATGCCACGATCTGTGACTTGCCGTACGCCGTGAAGACGATCCAAGCCATGAACGTGTAGAAGATGCCGAGGAATCCGACAGCTAGATAGATTGCCCGAGGAACGGTCTTCTCGGGTTGCCGTGACTCCTCGGCGTAGATCGCGGTCGACTCGAATCCGATGAATGCGCCGAACACGATGGCGAACATCGCGCCGGTACCTCCGCCGGCGAAGATGGCCGACGGTGTGAACGAACTGAGGTCGAATCCCTCCGGGCCGCCCCTGTACAGCACGCAGATGCCCAGTATCAGCAGCACACCGGCCTCGGTCATCAGCGCCACACCAAGAACCTTGGCGCTGATCGAAATCTGGCGATGACCGAGAAACGCCACGATCGCGAGTGACGCCACTGACCAGACCCACCATGGGATTTCGACGCCGGTCACCACCCTGTCGAGGGGTGTCGCGGCGAACGCACCGACGACCGCGATTTCGCCGATTGCGATGATCGAGTAGGAGACCATCGCCAGTATCGCGGCCCCGCCGCCCGCCATCTTGCCGAAGGCCTGCCCGATGTAGGCGTAAAACGCGCCCGCATTCGGTATGCGCAGCGCCATCTTGGTGAGCCCGACGGCGAAGAAGAGCAATACCAGGCTGGCGACGAGTTGCGCACCGGGCGCGCCGATTCCGCCGATGCTGAACGACAGCGGCGTGTAGCCGGCGACCACCAGCAGGGGGCCGGCAGCCGCGATCACGAAGAACGCCAACTCCAATGGGCCCATGCCCTTCCGGCGAGATGTGGTGCCCCGCTCCGAGTCCAGGCTGGGCTTCGGCGAGAGTTCGGTCATCGAGCACCGTCCAGCCTGCTGTTGTCCGCCCGGTCGTATTGCGCGCGATAAGCTTCGAATGCCGACTCGAAGCTGTCCAGGTCAGGAATCAGCAGGCCCGCGCCGATCTGCCCGCCGGAGCTACCCGCAAGACCACCGTCGATCATTGGGGTACGTCGCAGCCGAAGGACCTGCATCAGATCGATGCCCGCCGGCGTGCCACGGAATCCGAATGCGGGGATGGCAAAGTCCGGGTGCTCGGCGAGAGTGATGTCGTAGAGCGCCAAGTTGTTCTCCATCATTCGGTTGAAGCTGCCGCCCTGGTATGCCTGCAAAGCGGGAGCGGCGGCCTGCGCGAAGGCGCCCAACCCGGTCACTTCGGTGAAGCAGCTTTCACCGCCGATCCATTCGACATCGCGTGGGCCGAACCCGTCGAAGAACTTCCCGTCGAGTCGGGGGTGCACACCGGTGAACCATTGATCACCCAAACCGCTGACACGAATCGCGAAGGACAGGCAGTTGATGTTCATCCCGGTGATCAGCGTGCTGGCCGGCACGCCGTGCGCGGCATCCGCGGTGACCTTGGCGGCGGCCATCCCCATTCGCAGGAAGGTGTAGTCGTTGTCCCGGAAGAAGTCGAGTACGTCGGACACCGCGGCCGCACTGCGCGTGCTGCCCATTCGGATGAATGACGGTGTCAGCTCGCGTTCGAACACCATGGTTGCTGCGGTGTTCCTGCTGTGCAATTCATCACCAAGGCGCAGGGCCCGCGCCATGATCGGCTTCAGCGGGATCGGCCCGCGCAGTTTCAGCGCTTCGGACAGCACCGGCGCCATGGTGTTCTCCAACCAACGCAGGCCGTCACGAACCTCGTCGTTGTACGAGCCGTAGTTCAGTCGATGCCTGCTCTTGCCTTCGTAGAGATTGCAGAACGCGGTGCCGCCGTAGGTGTCGTCACGTACCACCAGCACGGGCATGGAGGCGGTGTAGATTCCCGCGACGGACCCGATGCACTGGTGTTGCTGGGTGCTGCGGACGATGATGCTGCCGTTGTCCAACGCCTTCTCGGCCGCCCCGAGCGAGCTGGCGAGTCTCTCATAAACCGCGGCATACAGGATCGAACGACGTTGGCCACCCGTGTACTGCGGCCACTGAAGCGGTGCCCCCGATGTCAGGATCGTCGAATCCGTCATTCCGGGAACGACATCGCGTGCCGCGGCGACATCGACAAGCACGGGTTGGGCGGACAGCAGTCGTTCCAGCGCGGCGGTGTTTCCTTGCTGACGCCGCAACTCGGCGTCCTGCGTCAACGTGAACGCCATGGTTTCTGTCGTCATCGTCGTCAGACCCGCTGCAGGTAGGTACGGGTCTCCCAGTCGGTGACCACGGACTGGTACTCGTGACACTCGCGACTCATGTAGTCAAAGTACGTTCTGTGGAAGTCCTTGCCGAAGGCGCGCTGAGCGAGGTCATCTGATTCGAATGCAGCCAAAGAACGCTCGAATGTGGTCGGCAGTGCAATATCTCGCAGTTCGGCAGGGTCGAGCTTGTACGTGTCGACATTCAGCGGCTCACCCGGATCGAGCTTCTTCTCGATGCCGTCGAGTCCGGCCGCGAGCGCCATCGCGATCCCCAGGTAGTAGTTCACAGCCGCGTCGGCGGTGCGCACCTCGAGGCAGTGTCGGTTCACGGGCAGCCGGCACATCAGTGTCCTGTTGTTGTTGCCCCATGCTCGATATATTGGCGCCCAAGAGATTTCGTCCATGAAGCCCTTACTGGTGAACCGCTTGTACGAGTTCACCGTCGGGCAGGTGACGGCGGTGATCGCGTCACCGTGCGCGAGAACGCCTGCGGTGAAGTGCCGAGCCAGGTCGCTGTAGCCCTCGCCGTCGGCATCCGCGAACACGTTGCGGCCCGAGGCGGCGTCGGCCAGGCTGATGTTGATGTGCGCAGCGGAGCCGAAATCGTCCTGGAAGGGCTTCGGCATGAAGGTGGCGACGCAACCCAATTTGCGCGCGCAGTGCTTGGCCATCAGGCGGAAGATCACCATTCGATCGGCCATCGTCAGCGCGTCCGCATAGTCGAAGTTGAACTCGTACTGACCGTCGCCGCCTTCGTGGTCGAAGGAGTACAAACCCCAGCCGAGGTCGGCCATGTACTGGGCCATCGGGTCGAGGAAGTCGCGCGCGAGGATGGTCGCTTCGAGGTCGTAGCCTCGAGTCGGCTCATTGAGCGTATCGCTGGGAACCAATGGCTCCCAGCCGGTTTCGGTCTGTCGGATCACATAGAACTCGGGTTCGATACCGACGTTGGCGACGAATCCCATATCGGCGGCCCGCTCAACCTGCTGCAGCAGCACATTGCGTGAGTCCTGGGGATAGAGCTCGTTTTCCAGTTTGAGAGTGGCGGGGGCGAGTGCGATTTGTGGATCCCACGGCAATACGACGAGCCGGTCGAGGTCGGGGAAACCCTGACACTCATCCTCGTGCGGGCCAAGCTCGCCCATGCCTTCCAACGCGCCGACCGTGTACAGCTCCGAACCGTTGGCCATCGACTCGAGTGACGTCACAGGCACGCATTTGCTCTTGGGCACGCCGTGGATGTCGACATAGAAGCCGAACACATATCGCACTCCTTGTTCAGCGAGTGTGGTGGCCAGGTCGGCGGCTGATGACATCGATGACGTCCCTTCGTTGGTCGATTTATGGCATCTAAACACCGGCATAAGTCGAATACAAGCATTAACCTGACCGAAATGGAACGAAAATCGTTTAGAAATCGATGTGGAGGCCGGCTCGGTGCGACAGCAGGGACTGCGTCACCGCACGTGTGCGTAGCGCGCTAAAGCGTTGCGGCGCTTAGGGTGTGACGATTTTCGATGGCGGCGCTGGCCCGGTCACCACCAAGATCAGTTCAGTGTGTCCAGCCCTCGGCGTTCTGATCGTCGAAGGTGTGGTCGATGCGCTCGAACCGTCGCCGGATCGAATCACGCGCTGCACGGTGCGGTAACACGTACAGACGGTTGGCCAGGATCGCGTCGGCGGTGAGTCGCGCGACGTCGTCGGCCCGAACGAGTGGATCGGTCGCGGTCAACAACAGTGCCGTATCTTCTGCGGACGACGTGGCTGGCCCATAGTCTGCGGTTCGCACTCGTTCGCTGTTGGCCGCCAACTCGGTTTCCACGATCATCGGGCACAGCACGGAGACCCCGATCCCGTCCGGCCGCAACTCACGGGCCAGTGTCTCGGCAAGCGCGACGACTCCGTACTTCGCAACGCAATACGGCCCAAGCCCCACGTTTGGGATCAGCCCCGCGAACGATGACGTGAACACGATGTGGCTCTCGCCGCCCTGGGCGATCAACCGCGGCAGGAACGCCTCGACGCCATGGATCGGGCCCCAGAGGTCGACGTCGATCACGAAGCGCCAGTCGTCGTGGCTGGTTTCCGCGATCGCCCCAGCGAATCCGATGCCGGCGTTGTTGAACACCACGTGCACGTCGCCGAAGACGCGGAATGCCTCGTCGGCGAGGTGGGCGACGTCGTCCAGTTTGCGCACGTCGCAAACCACGCCATGGGCGTCGACTCCGTCTGCACGCAGCGTCGCGACCGCGCCGTCCAACGCGGACTGATCGATGTCGGCGATCATCACCCGGGCGCCGCGGCGAGCGAACTCCTTGGCTGTCGCGAAGCCGATGCCATTCGCACCGCCAGTGATGACTGTTGCGCGCCCTTCGAAACTCTCCACGGCGCGAACACTATGCGGTCAGGTCCGGTCGTACAGCCTGTCCGGGTCAGGTTCCCCCAACTTCGCGCGGATGGCGCCCCAGGGGTCGGCGTACTGGCCGGGTGCGTTCCAATAGGCCGACCGGCGTTTCATCACCGCGCGAACGATCGGCGCGAGCAACCGGCCCCAGTACCGCATGAACCAGAACTTCGCGGACAACTCGGCCATCATGTCCGGCCACGAGTGGTGCTGGAACTTCAACACTTCCTGTGCCCGTGTCGGGTCCATCCAGTCGGTGACGAACCAGTCCTTGTCGCTGTTGGGGTCTCCCGGCCGCCCTGGCGGGATGGCCCGCGGTATGCCGAGCGCAGACACCATGGCCGGCGCCAAATCGCCGTAACAGTGCCGATGGGAGTCGTCGCCCGCGATCAGCAAGATCTCCCCGACGGCATCGGCGGTCGTCGCAGCGGCACATGCCCGCGCGACGTCGCGAACATCGACGGTGTGCACCCGGTTATCGCTGGGAAGTGCGCTCTCGAAGAGCATGGCGTCCCCGCTGAGCGGCATCGTCGACAAATCCGGGGTGAGCACACCACCGAACCGCAGCACCACCCAGTCCAGTTTCGACGACCGCACGATTTCCTCGGCCTCCGCCTTGGTACCGCTGTACAGGTCGCATGGCCGCGTCGGGTCGTCGGCCGTCAGCGGCGCGGTGGTCCGGTGCGGATTGCGCGGACCGAACACCGCGTTGCTCGATCCCAATACGAGGCGCGGCGGAGTGGGTTGCCCTTCGGCGATGCGCACCAGTGTTGCCGTTGCCTCGACATTGACGCGACGCGCGAGTTTGGCATTGCGGTAGATCAGCGGCGGGATGATCGCGGCGAGGTGGATGATTGCGGCGGGCGTGACGTCGGAAACCAGGCGCTGCACCTGCTCGGGATCCGTGAGGTCGGTCCACCGCGCCTCGACGCCGGTAGGGAGTGCGGTTGCCTTCTTGACGTTGGCGGCTGTCTCGAGGTCGGCTATCACCACCCGCCTGCCGTCGGCCGCCAGCCGCCGCACGGTCGCAGTACCGACCAGGCCGAAGCCGCCGGTGACGAGCACTGTGTCGGACATATCGCTCCTACCTGCGGATATGACATTCTCTTTTTTCGAGAGTAGCATACTCTGATTCTTGGGGGACGACGCAGGGAACAGGCTAGACATGAGCAGCGACGGGGTGGACAAACCGGAAACCGCGAAGTGGGATCCCGGGTTCGCCCGGCAGATCGCCAGCCGGGTCGGTCCACTCATCAAGCGGTACTTCCGCGCCGAGGTGCGCGGTCTGGAGTCCATTCCGAAAGCGGGCGGCGCTCTGGTTGTTTCGAACCACTCCGGCGGCATGTTCACGCCAGACGTACTCGTCTTCGCGCCCGCGTTCTACGAGAAGTTTGGTTTCGACCGGCCGGTTTACACGCTGGCGCACTACGGCGTGTTCATCGCGAACATCGGTGACTGGCTCCGGCGCGCCGGCGTGATCGAGGCAAGCCGCGAGAATGCGGCCAAGGCGCTGCGCGACGGCGCGCTGGTGCTGGTGTTCCCCGGCGGCGACTACGACTCCTACCGTCCGACGTTGACGGAGAACGTCATCGACTTCAATGGTCGCCAAGGCTATGTGAGGACCGCCATCGAGACCGGAGTGCCGATCGTGCCGATGGTGTCGATTGGCGCCCAGGAGACCCAATTGTTCCTTGCCAGAGGCGATTCCATTGCTCGGCGGTTGGGTCTGACAAAGGCCCGGATGGAGATCCTGCCGATCAGTTTCGGCTTTCCGTTCGGGCTGTCCGCGATCTTCCCGCCGAATGTCCCGTTGCCCGCCAAGATTGTCACGCGCGTGCTGGATCCGATCGACATCACCGCCCAGTTCGGTGACGACCCCGACATCGACCAGGTCGACCTGCACGTCCGCGCTGTCATGCAGAAGGCGCTGGACGAACTCGCCGCCGAACGCCGCTTCCCGATCCTGGGTTAGCCCGCAGTGGCAGGGGCCATCGCGGTCCCGACGGTAGTGGCTGCGGCCAATCCGCAGGCACGCCGGATCTCGCCGAACGCATGCACCATTGCATCGGTGGCTTCGTGGGTGTCGTCGAAGGTGCGGTCGTCGGACAGCACAGCGATGTCGAGTTGGTCGACGTAGCTCCATACCGTCATGTTGAACGCACTGCCCGCGGAAAGTACTCCAACGGAATAGATTTCACTGACCGGCGCGCCGCCGATGTGGCCACGTTGGCGCGGCCCTGGCACGTTCGACACCGCGACGTTCATGATCTTGTTGCGCGCAGTGCGTTTCGCCTGCCAGCGGAACAAGGCGGGTGTCAGCGGCGGCGGTAGGTACTCCATCATCTGGCCATGCAACTGCGGGCCGAACAACTCGTTGTCTTCCTTGGCCCGGTTGGCGGCGACCGCTGTCAACCGCACCCGTTCCAAGGGGTCGTCGACGTGCACCGGCAGCGAGACAGCAAGACCGCTTATCTCATTGCCGGTGATCCTGTCCGCCGAGCGGTCGGTGCTGACGGGGACGGAAGCGAGAATGGGCTGATCCGCCCGTCCGTCGTAGCGCAGCAGCAGTTCGCGCAGGCCGCCAGCGGCCATTGCGAGCACGACGTCGTTGAACGTCACGCCGAGGTGCTTGGCGGTCTCCTTGATCTCGGCAAGCGACAGCGATGCGGTCGCGAATGTCCGCACGGGGGAGACGATGTGGTTGAGGAACGTCTGCGGCGTCTTGAAGATCCTGGCCATTTGGGCGTCGTTTTCGCGCTCGCGTGCTTTGCGGCGAACCCGCGTTGCGCCGCGCACGGCGTCCCGCATCAATGCGGGTAAGGCGACCATGTTGCGGAAGTGATCGAGTTGCGCTTCCCAGAGCAGCTGCCGCTTATTGGGCGCATCACAGACGGGGTAGTCGTCATTCTCGTCCTGAGTCGAACCCGCGAGATCCATCAGTCGTGCGAGCAGGTTCGCTGATGCGACGCCGTCGGCAAGCGTGTGGTGCACCTTTCCGATGAGCGCGAACCGGTCGTCGGTCATGCCTTCGGCGAAATGGAATTCCCAGAGCGGTCGAGTGCGGTCCAGCGGGGTACTGGCGATGGTGCCGATCACTTGGTCGAGTTCGCGTCGGCCACCGGGCGCAGGGACCTGAACGCGCCGCAGGTGATAGTCGAGGTCGACGGGGCAGTCCTCCAGCCACATCGGATGGTGCAGCTTCAACGGGATGTCGACCAGTCGGTAGCGCAGCGGGTCGAGCAGGTGCAGCCGCCGCGCGATGGTGCGCCTGAAGACGTCGAAGGTGAATTCACCGTCGAACTGGGCGGCGTGCACGATCGCAACCTTGAGCGTGTGCGTGTGCAGGTTCGGCGTCTCGCTGTACAGCAGCATGGCGTCCATGCCGTTGAGTCGCTTCATGTTCCACCCCCGCGCTCTATCGAAGCACTAGAGCCACGAGCGTTCGGGCGGTTTCGGGCGAATGACGTTAACCGGCGATGGCGTCCAAGACCGCGCGGGTGTCCAAGTCGGCGAACGCCGCCGAGTATCGCTGCGTGAATGCCAGGCAGATGTCCGGTCGTTGCCATGCGTCGCCGCCCGACAGCGTCGCCATCCAGATCGCCAACCCGTGTGCGACCGAGGCGCGGTACCGCAACCACACCTCGTCGGCGCTCGGCATCTGCTCGGCGGGCAGTTCGAGCGCGCCGCGGTACTCCTCGAGGAGTTGTCGCTCGCCGGCGCGACGATCCTCGATGGTCAACGCGCCCTGCAGGAAGTAGCCCAGATCCAGTGACCAATTCCCGCGGCGGACCATCTGCCAATCGAGGAACCCGACTTCGTCGTCGGGCAACACGTAGGTGTTGCCGATGTGCGGATCGCCGTGGAGAAGCGTTTGAGGAGATGTCGTCAGCGTGCTGATGTAGCGCGCCCAGATGTCGACGAAGAGTTCTGTCCCGTTGAGCGCGGTGATTTCGGCAGGCACGGTGTCGCCCAGTCGCTCGTGAGCGATGTGCAACGGGGCGTACTGCAGACCGTCGAACGCCACAAACGGCTCTACCCATTCCAAGGACGGATTCCGCGTGACGCGGTCACCCCAGAACTCGCTGTGCATCCTTGCGAGCCCGCGCACGCCGCTGGCCACCTGGTCGACGGTCATCGGCCTCGTCGAATCGCGCGGATCTGCCCCGCGAGTGACGACATCTTCCATGATCATCAGGAAGTCGCGGTGGTCCTCATCGATGATCGCCGTGTACACCTGCGGATGGTCAAGCGGCAGAGCAACTCTCGACATGAACAGCCGCGGCTCGTGATACAGGCCGCTCGTCAGCGCAACCAGATCGGCGTGCTCGGGGTCCACGGCCTTCGCGAACACCGTCGCCGGACCCGCACCTGCTGAATAGCTCAGCTCGAGGCGGGCCCGGCGGTTGGTGCCGTCGTCACGCAGTGCGACTGTCACTCGGTCGACGGATGCTCCAGGGAAGTGCTGCGCCAGCGCCGCCGTCATCCACTCCGCAGTGATCTCGTCCCATCCCTGCGGAATGGACAACTCGGCCGTCGTCACTTCAGGCAGCTGCCGCCGTCGACGGGCAGTGTGACACCGGTGATGTAGCGGGCTTCGTCGGAAGCCAGGAAGAGTACGGCGTTGGCGATGTCTTCGGGTTCGACCCAGCCGATCGGAAGCGTATGCATCAGCTGGCCGACGACCTTCATGTCATCGGGGCCCGGGTTCTCCAGATCGGGACGGAACAGCTTCATGGTGGGTTCATTCATGAACAGCGGCGTGTTCACATTGGTCGGGTGCACGGAGTTGACGCGGATGTTCTGTGCGCCCAGTTCGACGGCGAAGGTGCGCATCAGGCCGACCACACCGTGTTTGGCGGCGACATAGTGGCCGGTGTGGGGGTACGCCTTCAGGCCGCCGACCGAACTGGTCAGGATGATCGAGCCGCCCCGGCCGCCCTTCAATATGTGGGGGACACCGGCTTTGACGGTCTTCCATACGCCGCCCAGATTGATGTCGATCATGGCGGTCCAGTCGGTTTCGCTGGTCTTGTCCAGTGTTTGGCCGCCGTTGCCGATGCCGGCGTTGGCCACGATAATGTCTAGACGCCCCAGTTGTTCGACGCCGGTGTCGACGGCGGCCTTCAGCGCGTCGTAGTCGCGCACATCGACTTCGGCGGTGTAGATGCGCCGGTTGTGACCCTTGACGAGGTCGGCGGTCTCGGCGAGATCTTCGGGAGTGGAGGCCGCGATCAGGTCGACCGTGTCGATTTTCTTGCAGATGTCGACGGCGATGATGTCGGCGCCCTCTTGCGCGAGCCGTACCGCGTGCGCGCGGCCCTGCCCGCGCGCCGCACCGGTGATGAAAGCGACCTTGCCTTCTACACGTCCTGCCATGTGTCTGTCGTCCTTCTGGTGGTTGTTGTTGACGGTTTCAGGAAACGAACGTGGGCATGGATTCCCAGCCGCGGACAGCAGTCGTCTGCGACGGACGAGCGTTGGGCCAGTCGACCTCCCAGCTCGGGAACCTCTTGAGGATTTCCTCGAGTGCGATTCGGCCCTCGAGACGTGCAAGTGCGTTGCCCATGCAGAAGTGCGTCCCCGCACCGAATGTCATGTGCGCGTGCTGCTCTCGATGGATGTCGAACACGTCGCCGTTCGGCGGGAAGCGGCGGTGGTCGCGGTTGGCGGCGCCGACAAGCATCAGCATCGCAGAGCCTTCTGGCACGGTCTGTCCGTAGTACTCGACGTCCCGGGTGACGTAGCGGGCAATCTGCAAAGCAGGCGGCTCCCAGCGCAGGATCTCTTCGATCGCCTGGGGAATCAGGTCGGGATTCTCCGCCAGTTCACGACGTTGGTCGGGGTGCTCGGCCAACGTCTTGCCTGCCCAGCCGATCAGCCGAGTCGTGGTTTCCGACCCCGCAGTCGCGATCACCGTCAGGTACATCAGCAGTTCGTCACGGCGCAGCCGTCGCACGGTGCCGGTCTCGTCGGTGAATTCGACGTTCAGCAGGTCGGTCATGATGTCGTCGGACGGGTGCTCGGTGCGGTAGTCGATGAACTCGGCGAACACCTCGCCGGTGGCCAGGAGATTGACTTCCTTGCTCTGCAGCGTCGCTTCGCCATGGTCGGTCACTCGACGCTGATCTTCTTCCGGAATGCCCAACAACATCCCGATCACCCGCATCGGCATCTGCTCGCCGAGGTCGTTGACGAAGTCGAAGCGCCCAGTGCCCACCAACGGGTCAAGGCAGCGGGCGGTGAACTCGCGGATCTGCGGTTCCAGGGCGAGGACCTTGCGCGGCGTGAACATCCGCGACAGCAGATTGCGATGGATGTTGTGGATCGGCGGATCCTCGAAAATCAGTGTGCCGGGCGGGATCTCCATTCCGGACTTGATGATCTCGAGCAGCGCGCCGCGGCCGGAGATGAACGTTTCGTGGTCGATCACGGCCTTGTTGACATCGTCGTATCGGCTCAACGCGTAGAAGTCGTGCTTGGCGTTGTAGTACAGCGGCGCTTCCTCGCGGATGCGGGCGAACACCGGATACGGATTCATGTTGAGGCCGACGCTGTACGGGTCGTAGTACAACTCGTCGGCTGTGGCGGCGTCCTGCACGTCGGAATTTTCCGCACTGATCGTCACGGTGTCGCCTTTCGCTGAACCTGGGCGTAAGACAGATGGGTTGTATTTGTCTCGCAACTCTGGCACCGGGCTGCCACGGGTGTCAACAACAGACTCCGTTACTGCAACTTAAGCTCTCCGCTTACAAGAATGAGCTTCTCATATGGCACGCGATCTGCGGAAATCCACCCGGACATCACGCCTGTTCGTCGGGGAAGCGGAGGACGCCGAGTTTTGACGGCCTGGTCTGGACATATCGCCTACGCATCCGGGTGGAATCGCGCGCGGAGTTGGCCGCCGAAGATCCCCGCCGTCGGCCGATGGCATCGAGCGTCGATCCAGTCGCACAGCAGATCGACCAGAGCTCGCGCAGACATCAGCGTAAGCGCCGTTCTACGCCACAGAGAACCGAATTCTCGTGTTAACCCGCCGCGAATCCATGCGAGCAGAAGTCCCACACTTCGTCGGCCGTGATCGGATTACCCGCACCGTCCTCGGGCTCCCCGCTGTGCTGCGAGACGAACATCACGGTCTGCATCGTCATCGCGGCCATCCGCTTGGGATTGATGCCCGGACGCAGCCTGCCTGAGTCGGCGGCGGCTTCCATCAACTCGGTGAGCAGCGCCAACAGCGGCGCATGCGCGATGTTGACCTCGGACGGGTGGGAAACCAGTAGCCGGGGCGCGAAGTCGGTGAACAGCGGCCGCTTTGCCGTCGGGTCCGGTCGAGACGACTCGAAAAGCAGTTGGACGGCGACCTTGAGGCGCTCGAGCGGGTCCTTCTGGCTCGATGTGGCGGCGCGGATCTGGTCGGCGGACCGGCTCAGCGCGTCCTCGAACAGCGCGAGCAACAGTTCGTGTTTTCCGTCGAACTGCAGGTAGAAGCTGCGCAGAGACTGGCGCGAACGGTCGACGACCTCTTGCACCGTGAAGTCGGTGCTGCCCTTTTCGATGATGATGGCCTGTGCGGCGTCCAGGAATCGCTGAACGCGTTGCGCCGCCCGCAGCTTTGCGGTCTTGATCGATCGCTCGACCGCTCGCTGCTTCCAGGCGGGTTCTTCGCTGGGGCTGGTCACCGGCGGCTCTGATCCCGGCCGATTGGGGAGAACATGCACTGACTGTACCGGAGAACGCCTTGCCATCGCGGTCCTCGACCCCTTCGCGGTTCACGTGCTAGAGATTGTAACTTTCTCATCATGAGAATAGTATTCTCATTTTGGAGATAACAGTAGCCTTTGCATTTTTCTTCCCAGGAGCGCCGTGTGCAGCTGACCTTCGACGCTGACGTCGAGGCCTTCCGGGCGGAGTTCGTGGATTTCGTGGACGCCAACCTGCCTGCCGAGGCGGAGGCGTTCGAGCGCTCGCGATCGAGTAGCCACGTTCCCGGGTGGGCGCGCCGCTGGCAGCGGTTGCTGTTCGACAACGGCTGGCTGCTGCCCGGGCACCCTCCCGTATTCGGCGGCCGAAACGCCACACTGCTGCAGCAGTACGTGCATCAACAGGAATTGGCGTGTCGCCGCGTGTATTTGACATTCAATCCGCAGGGCGTCGGGATCATCTCGGCGTCGTTGATCTCGTTCGGAACTCCGCAGCAACAGCAGCAATGGGCGGTGCCGATCCTGCGTGCCGAGATGACGGCGTCGCTGGGCATGAGCGAGCCCGGCGCAGGCTCCGACCTGGCGTCGCTGCGCACCCGTGCCGAACTGGACGGCGACCATTTCGTGGTCAACGGGCAGAAGGTGTGGACGTCCGGCGCGCATGACGCCGACGTGCTACTGACTTTTGTTCGGACTGATCCGAATGCCGTCAAACACAAGGGGATCAGTGCACTCATGATCCCGACCGACCTGCCCGGCGTGGTCCGGCGACCGTTCGCGTCGGTGTGCGACGTCGATGATCTGGACTTCAACGAGGTGTTCTTCAACGACGTGCGGGTGCCTGCCGAAAATCTGGTCGGGCCGCTGAACGAGGGCTGGCGGGTGGCAAGCGGGTCCTTGGGTCACGAGCGAAATATGTTGTGGCTGAGCTATGCCGACCGGTTGCAGGAGTTGGTGGAGGACTTCCGTCCGTCCTCTGCGCTGGACCGTGACCGGTACGCCACGCTGGTGATGGACAACCATGCGCTGCGGTTGATGGGGTCGATCGCGCTGGCGCGCGCGGCGCGTGGTGACGACGATTCCGCGGCGCTGTCGGTGCTCAAGCTGTTCGGGTCGGAGGCCGCGCAGACGGCATCGGAACACGCGTTGAGCGCTTCGGGTGACTGCGGTCTGGCGCACCCCGGCATGTCCGGCCCCTACAGCGCGCACCACCTCGATCTGTATCGGGCCGGTTGGTTCGAGCGCTATGTCCGGTCGTTCGGCGGCACCATCGCCGGCGGGACGTCCGAAATACAGCGAAACATCATTGCCCAGCGAGGGTTGGGCTTGCCCCGAAATTGAGGAACGACCGTGTACATCGACTATGACGTCGCCGACCGCATCGGCACCATCACACTGAACCGCCCGGAAGCCGCCAACGCGCAGAACCCGGAACTGCTCGACGAACTCGACGCGGCGTGGACCCGCGCCGCCGAGGACCCCGATGTCACGGTGATCGTGTTGCGCGCCAACGGAAAGCACTTCTCGGCGGGTCACGATCTTCGTGGCGGCGGGCCGGTGCCCGACAAGGTCACGCTCGACTTCATCATCCAGCACGAGGCCAAGCGCTATCTCGAGTACACGCTGCGCTGGCGCAACGTGCCGAAGCCGTCGATCGCGGCGGTCCAGGGTCGGTGCATCTCCGGCGGGCTACTGCTGTGCTGGCCGTGCGACCTGATCATCGCCGCCGACGACGCGCAGTTCTCCGACCCGGTCGTGCTGATGGGCATCGGCGGCGTCGAATATCACGGGCACACATGGGAATTGGGTCCGCGCAAGGCGAAGGAGATCCTGTTCACCGGCCGCGCGATGACGGCGGAAGAGGTGCTCAGCACGGGCATGGTCAACAGGGTGGTGCCGCGCGAGGAGCTTGACTCGCAAACCCGCGCGTTGGCCGAGCAGATCGCCAAGATGCCCCCGTTCGCCCTGCGGCAGGCCAAGCGCGCCGTCAACCAGACCCTCGACGTGCAGGGCTTCTACGCGGCCATTCAGTCGGTGTTCGACATCCACCAGACGGGCCATGGCAACGCGCTGAGTGTCAGCGGGTGGCCGGTGCTGGTCAACCTCGACCAGATGAAGGCCAACATCAAGTAACCGTTCTAGCGCGAGCGACCGCAAAATGCCACCGCTTGACGGCGTGTTGACGTGCAGACACGGTCACTCGCGGGAGGTTACAGCTGGGCGAGGCGCGGCACCGAGCCGCGGGCCCGCAGACCGGCCCCGGCCTTGCGGGTGAGTTCCTTTGAGCTGCCGAGCAATCCGTCGAGGACCAGCGCCCGCTTCACGTGCTGCTGCAAGTCGTGCTCGGCGGTGAAACCGATGCCGCCGAGCACCTGCTGGCAATGCTTGGCCGCGGTCAGCGCGGCCTTGCCCGCGGCGGCCTTGGCCAGCATCGCGCTCAGGTCCGGGCTCTCGGTGCCGGGCAGGATCAGCGTCGCTTCGGCGCCTTCGATCGCCACCAATGTCTCGGCAAGCCTGTGCCGGACCGCCTGAAACGAGGCGATCGGCCGGCCGAACTGGACCCGGTCGAGCGCATGCTGTCGCGCGAGGTTCAGCATCGCCCTTGCTGAACCGACCAACCACCAGCCCAGCGCCCGCCTGGCTTCGCCCATCCGCATCAGCTCGCCGTCGGGTACCCGGCGCAGCGGCAGCCCGCCGAGTGTCGAGTCGCTGGTATTAGCCCGCTCCCACACCACCCAGGCGCCGCCTGCGTATGGCATGGGCGGCGTTCCGCCTGGCAGACCGCCGATGGTCTCGAGCAGCACATCATTGAGAACCGAAGCGTGCGAACCGGTTTCACCCATCAAGCGGAACACCAGCGGTATCGCCACATCGGGCATGTCGGAGAGCATGTCGGCCCAGCCCAGGTCCGCCAGCGCCGCATCGAGTTCGGTGCCGGAGACCGACAGCATGGTCTTGCGCAGCCCGTCCTCGAGCAGATCGAGCGACTCGGTGTCCACGCCTATTCCTTTCCCAGGCCGAGTAGCCGCCGGGCGATGATGTTGCGCTGCACTTCGGCGGTGCCGCCGTAGATGGTCGCTGCCCGCGAATACAGGTATTCCGTGCGCCATTGGGTGTCATCGAGTTCGACGGCGCCGGGCAGTAGGTCACGTGCGGTGTCGAAAAGCCGCTGCTCTGCGCTGGCGAGCAACACCTTGTCAATGGATGTGTCAGGGCCGAGTTTGTGGCCTTCGGCCAGCCGCAGCTGGGTAGCTCTGGACCTGCACCGCAACGTGTGCAACGCCAGATAGGTCTCGCCCAGCTCCGAATCGACGCTTTGCCCCTGCCGTTTGACTTGGTCGATCAACGCGTCGAACCTGGAGTACAGATACGCGATGCGCTGCCAGAAACAGGTCGAGCGCTCATAGGGCAGCAAGTCCATTGCCAGCCGCCACCCGTCGCCGGGCTTGCCTAGCATCCGGTCCGCGGGTACCGCGACATCGTCGAAGTACACCTCGCAGAACTCGTCGACGTCGTGCATGGTGCGTAGCGGACGCACGGTGACGCCGGGGCTGTCCAAGTCCACGAAAAACGCGGTGATCGCCTCATGATCGGGGGTTTGCGCGTCGCCGGTGCGGGTGAGCAGGATGCATCGCGTGGCGAACTGCGCGAAGCTGGTCCACACTTTCTGGCCGGTGACGATCCACTGGTCGCCGTCCTGAACGGCGCGCGTGGTCAACGATGCGAGATCGCTCCCGGAGCCGGGCTCCGAGAAGCCCTGGCACCACGATTCCTGACCCGACAGCAGCCTGGGCACCATCTCGGCGGCCAACTCCGGTCGTGCGTAGTCGATCATCGTCGGAGTGAGCACATCGAGCATCGAATACGGTCCGGGATGGTCGATTCCGCGTCCGACGATCTCCTCGCCGACGATCGCGCGCAGGATGTCGGGCCCCCCCAGTCCGCCTGCCGATTCCGGCCAGCCGTAACGCATCCAGCCGGCGTCGTAGAGCGCCTTCAGCACACGAAGGTGCTGCGCCTGGTGAGCGTCGAGCGAATCGGCACCCGCCGGGGGAGTCAGGTCATTCTCGTCGAGCCAGTTCTGTAGCGCGGTGCGGAAGGCGGCGGGCTCGAAAAGATCGCTCATCCTGCCTCCGGAGCCGCACTGGGGACGACATCGGGATCAGGCCTTCCGATCGCGTGCGGACGGCCGGAATCGTGGTCGCCGCTGCGCCGGATGAACGTCATGGCACGGGTTTTCAGCCGCCAGCCCTCGTCGGTGCGGACATATGTGTCGTTGTAGTAGCCGATCCGCATGTCGTGCTTGGAGTGCTCGATGAAGCACAACGGTTGGGTACCGGTCGCCGCGTCGGGGTTGTCCGGATCGAGGTTGATCAGTGCGGTCCCGGTCATGAACAAGCCCTTCGGCGCGGCATCCACGAGTTCCGGGAAACGGGCCAAGGTATAGGTGGAGCCGAACGCACTGTAGGTGCCGTCCGGGGTGAACACCGAAATGAGCCCGTCGATGTCCCCCTGAGTGATGGTGACCGCGTACCTGGCGAGCGTCTGCTGGATCTCGACCAGATCCTCAATTCGATTGCTCATGTCTGAAGACCTTACCGCCCTTCATTACAAAGCTGACATCTCGTGTAACGCTGATATCCGCCAGCGGATCGCCGGGGACGGCGATGATGTCAGCGAGATGGCCCTCGGCGATCCGACCCAGATCGGGTTTGTTGATCAAGTCCGCTGCGACGACGGTGGCTGCGCGCAGCACCGCATCGGCGGGCATGCCCCAGTCGACCAGGGTGACCAGTTCGTCGGCGTTCTTGCCGTGCGGGATGGCGGGCGCGTCGGTGCCGACGGCGATCTTCACGCCCGCCTCGTAAGCCGCCTTGATCGACGTCCTGGCCTTCGGGAACATCTCGGCGGCTTTGTCCTGCAGCTCTTTTGGGGCCTTCGAGACGTCCATGGCCTCGGCCAGCCGCCGGGTGGTCACCAAGAAGCGATCGTTGTCGACCATCATCTTGATGGCCTCGTCGTCCATCAGAAAGCCGTGCTCGATGCAGTCTATGCCGCACTCGACGGCGTGCTTGACCGCCTCAGCACCGTGCGTGTGTGCGGCGACGCGGAGCCCGCGCCGGTGCGCCTCGTCGACGATGACCCGTAGCTCTTCGTCCGAATAGTGCTGTGCGCCAGGCTCTCCGGTGAGCGACATGACGCCACCCGAACAGCACACCTTGATCAGCTGGGCACCGTGCTTGATCTGGTAACGCACCGCCTTGCGGATCTCGTCGACGCCGTTGGCGATGCCTTCCTCGATGGTCAGCTCCAACACGCCCGGCATGAACGCGGCGAACATCGTCGGGTCGAGATGCCCACCGGTCGGGGTGATCGCGTGGCCCGCCGGAATCACCCTGGGGCCTTCGATCCATCCGGCGTCGATCGCCTTGCCCAGCGCGACGTCGAGCAGGTATCCGCCTGTCTTGACGAACAATCCGAGATTGCGCACCGTGGTGAACCCGGCACGCAGCGTGCGGCGTGCGTTGCCGACGGCGCGAAGCACCCGCGTAGCGGGATCGTCCTGGACCTGGGACAAGCCAGGGTTCTCCCCACGACCGCCCATCAGGAGGTTGACCTCCATGTCCATCAAGCCGGGCAGCAGAATGGCGTCCCCGAGATCGATGACGTCACCCTCTGCAGATCCCCCGATGCCGACGATCCGATCGCCATCGATGCGAACGATTCCCGGCCGGATGATCTCACCGGCGTCGACGTCGACCAGACCCGCTGCTCTGAGGGTCAGCACCTCTAGACCACCGGCTCCTTGATGCACGTGATATATGTTGCGCCGCTGTCGAGAACACGGGGCTGCTTCCACACCTCGATCGGGAATGACACGTTCACCAGTGACTGCATCATGTGGATGAGCGCCTTGGCGTCATCGGGCATACCGTCCAGCGGGAACCTCGCATCGCAGTACTCCATCACGGCCTCCAGCCGAGGAAACGCGGTGTCGTAGAAGTCTTGCATCTCGGCCATCGTCGAGGACAGCCGCTTCTGGTAGCGCTCCTCCTCGGTCGGCAGGCACCAGTGGGTGAACCGCTCCAGGTCGGCGAATTCCTCGGGCAACTTAGGCATTGATGGCATCCTTTTGACTCGCCCTCGACGTCGCCTGGCCGTTCGCCAGACCGTTTTCCTTCTTGTATGCGTTCACGTGGTCCCATGCCGTCTTGTGCAGGTGGCGGAGCAGTATTTCCTGGTCACACAACGGGAATTCCTTCACCACACCGGTATTGATCATGGTCTGGGTGGCTTCCAAGGTGTTGGCGTCCTGGAATGCGTACTCCTTGAACGTGACCGCCGCGAGTTCGTGTGCGAGCCGCTCACGGGTGTTCGTCGCGGGAACGAAGTACAGCGTGCACTCGAAGATGTGCTTGTCGACGTCGGTGGGCCAGTAGTGATAGGTCAGGTACCAGCCCGGCGCCCAGAGCAACAGCGTGAAGTTCGGGAAGAACTCGAACGAATCCTGCCCCCAGGACTGGTGACGCGACGGGTTGACAGCCGGCGGCAACTCGTCCGGCAGGATGCCTTTGATCTTCGGTCGGTCCCACGGTCCGAACAACCCGCTGTGCAGCACGCGTTCAATGGGCTTGACCATGCTCTCGTCCTTGGGTGGGCTCATCCCGCCCCACGACGAGATCATCGAGTGGCGGCCCTTGATGTCGTAGTGCAAAGCCTCGAAACCGTAGCCGGCCAGCTTCTCGGCTTCTTCCTTCACCGCTTGTTTCATGTGCAGGATCGGGGCGTGGTAGAACTCGACGAACGCGTCGATGAACAGCTTCCAGTTCGAGTTGACTTCCGCTCGGTACGAATAGGTTTCGGTCATCTCATGGAAGGGATAGCCCTGAAGGCCCTTCGCGAAGTCGCCCAGATAGTCGATCAGTGGTTCGGCGTCGTTGTCGAAGTTGATGAAGATGAAGCCCTCCCACACCTCGCAGCGCACCGGAACCAGCCCGTAGTTCGCCTTGTTCAGGTCGAAGAACTCGCCCTCCTGCTGCACGAAGGTCAGATCGCCCTTCAAGGAGTACCGCCAGGCGTGGTACTTGCACGTGAACTGACGGCAGGTGCCGGAGACTTCCTCGCCGGGATAGTCGTTCCACACCAGCTTGTTTCCCCGATGGCGGCACATGTTGTAGAAGGCCCGCACCTCGTTGTCACCGTCCTTGACGATGATCACCGATGTTCCGACGCCCGCCGAGGGCATCTCGCGGGTGAAGTAGCTGCCTTTCTTGGGAAGCCGCTCGACCCGGCCCACGTTCAGCCAGCACTTCTTGAAGATGGCCTGCTGTTCGAGCTTCCACTGCTCGGGGTCGATCGAATCGGTGTAGTCGACGGGCGCTGTACCGAGTTCCGGCCAGTTCTCTGTCCAGCTACCAGCCTCTGGCTTCGGGAAGAATGCCATGGGTTTGATTACCTTTCCTCGTCAGGTTCTACGCCGAAGGTGTTGATCGCCATGGCAAGTGCGCCATAACACCCGATCGTGAAGACGAGATCCATCCGCTGGCGCTCGTCCAAGTGCTCTGACAGCGACGTCCACGTCGAGTCCGAGATCGCCGATTTGTCTTGGAGTTCATCGACGGCGCGCAGGACGGCATGGTCGAGTTCGTCGGTAGCCTCACCGCGCTGGATGCCGTCGATCACGTCGTCGGTGAGGCCGGCGTCCTTGCCCATGCGGACATGGTGGTTCCACTCGTATTCGGAGCCGTGCACGTGCGCGACGCGAAGCACTGCGAGTTCACGCAGGCGCGGCGGCAGCGTCGAGGAGTACAACAGGTGGCTGTTGAAACGCAGGAACGCCCTGGTCAACTTGGGGTGGCGGACGAGCGTCGCCAGCAGATTGCCCGCGGCTTCGGGGTTGCGGCGCTCGGGCGGCAGCAGACCGGACAGGGCATGGTCGACGGTGTCGTCCCAGTCGTCCGCCGGTAGCGGCGTCACCCGCATGGGCCGTCTCCTCTCGTTCACGAGAATCAGGTTCTCATATTTCGCCAATAGGTTTCCACCTTTTCGGCAATTGGTCAATCCGAACAGCCGGAAGGGCCGGTCACGGCGGTGCTCGCCGAGGACCAACGGTGCTGCCTGCGGCCCATAAGCGCGATGACGAACATTGATTCTCGCTGTATGAGAAGGTAGTTTTCTAAGACAGAGAACATCACTGCTCCAACGAAGGTGACGAGCGAGGAGAAGTCGAGGTATGAACAAAGACGACATGATCCTGATCAGCGTTGATGACCACGTTGTCGAGCCGCCGGACATGTTCAAGAACCATCTGCCCAAGAAGTATCTGGATGAGGCGCCGCGATTGGTGCACAACCCTGACGGGTCGGATACCTGGCAGTTCCGTGATGTGGTCATCCCCAACGTCGCGTTGAACGCCGTGGCTGGGCGCCCCAAGGAGGAGTACGGCCTGGAGCCCCAAGGCCTCGACGAGATCCGCCCAGGCTGTTGGCAGGTCGACGAGCGGGTCAAGGACATGAACGCCGGCGGGATCCTCGGGTCGATCTGCTTTCCGTCGTTCCCCGGTTTCGCCGGACGACTCTTCGCCACCGAGGATCCCGAGTTCAGCTTGGCGCTTCTTCAGGCCTACAACGATTGGCATGTCGAGGAGTGGTGCGGGCAGTATCCGGCCCGGTTCATCCCGATGTGCCTGCCGGTGATCTGGGATGCCGAGGCGTGCGGCAAGGAGGTGCGGCGCAACGCCGAACGTGGGGTGCACGCGTTGACCTTCACCGAGAACCCCGCGGCGATGGGCTATCCGAGCTTCCATGACGATTACTGGACGCCGCTGTGGGAGGCCCTGGTGGACACCGACACGGTGATGAACGTGCACATCGGTTCGTCGGGCCGGTTGGCGATCACCGCCCCTGACGCCCCGATGGACGTGATGATCACGTTGCAGCCGATGAACATCGTGCAGGCCGCTGCGGACCTGCTGTGGTCCAAGCCGATCAAGAAGTACCCGGACCTCAAGATCGCGTTGAGCGAGGGCGGCACCGGGTGGATTCCCTACTTCCTCGAGCGTGCTGATCGCACCTATGAGATGCACTCCACCTGGACCGGCCAGGACTTCAAGGGCAAGCTGCCCAGCGAGGTGTTCCGCGAGCACTTCCTGACCTGCTTCATCTCCGATCCGGTTGGCGTCAAGCTGCGCAACGAGATCGGCATCGACAACATCTGCTGGGAAGCCGACTACCCGCATTCGGATTCGATGTGGCCCGGAGCGCCCGAGCAGTTGCACGAGGTGCTGACCGCCAACAACGTGCCCGATGACGAGGTCAACAAGATGACCTTCGAGAACGCCATGCGCTGGTATCACTGGGACCCGTTCACTCACATCAGCCGCGAGCAGGCCACTGTCGGCGCCCTGCGCAAGGCCGCCGAAGGCCACGACGTGTCCATCCAGGCGCTGTCCAAACACGACCACGGCGGCGCGAACTTCGCGGACTTCGCCGCGAATGCCAAGGAGTTGACCGGCAATAAGGACTGAGTCGTAGTTTCTACTGTCAACTGCGCCGGTGACGTGCGACCGTTTCACGCACCGGCGTACTGCCATGCCACCTGAGGAGAATCATCGTGCCCGGCGGAATGAGCTTCGAACTGACCGAGGATCAGGAGCTGATCCGTAAGTCCGTCGCGGAATTGGCGGGCAAGTTCGACGACCACTACTGGATGGAGAAGGACCAGGCGCACGAATTCCCCACAGAGTTCTACGACGCCATCGCCAAGGGTGGCTGGCTCGGCATGACCATCCCGGAAGCGTACGGCGGCCACGGCCTCGGCATCACTGAGGCGACGCTGTTGCTCGAGGAAATTTCACGCTCCGGAGCGGCGATGAACGGCGCCAGCGCCATCCATCTGTCGATCTTCGGCATGCAGCCGGTGGTCAGACACGGCTCCGAGGAGCTGAAGAAGGCGACGCTGCCGCGGATCGTCAACGGCGACCTGCACGTGTGCTTCGGCGTGACGGAACCCGGTGCGGGCCTTGACACCTCGCGTATCACCACCTTCGCCAGGCGCGAGGGTGACCACTACCGCGTCAACGGCCGGAAGGTGTGGATCTCCAAGGCGCTGGAATCCGAAAAGATCCTGCTGCTCACGCGCACCACGCCATACGACGAGGTGACCAAGAAGACCGACGGTATGACGCTGTTCCTGACCGACCTCGATCGTGACCACGTCGACATCCGGCCGATCAACAAGATGGGCCGCAACGCGGTGAGCTCCAACGAGCTGTTCATCGATGACCTGATGGTGCCGGTGGGCGACCGCGTCGGCGAAGAGGGCAAGGGCTTCAAGTACATCCTCGACGGCCTCAACCCCGAGCGGATGCTGATCGCCGCGGAGGCGCTGGGCATCGGCAGGGTGGCGCTGCAGAAGGCGGTCAAGTACGGCAACGAGCGCGTGGTCTTCAACCGACCCATCGGAATGAACCAGGGCCTGCAGTTCCCGCTCGCAGATTCTCTTGCCCGACTGGACGCCGCCGAGTTGGTGCTGCGCAAGGCGACGTGGCTCTACGACAACGGCAAACCGTGTGGGCGCGAAGCCAATACAGCCAAGTATTTGTGCGCCGACGCCGGGTTCGGTGCCGCTGATCGTGCGCTGCAGCTGCACGGCGGCATGGGCTATTCCGAGGAGTACCACGTGTCGCGGTATTTCCGCGAATCCCGCCTGATGAAGATCGCGCCGGTCAGTCAGGAGATGATCCTGAACTTCCTCGGCGAGCACGTGCTGGGCCTTCCCCGTAGTTACTGAGACGGAGTGTTACTGGATGACCAACTACTTCGACCTGAGCGGCCGCTCGGCTTTGGTGACCGGCGCCGCGGGCGGCATCGGCTCTGCGGTGGCAGGCGCGCTGGCGGACGCGGGGGCGGCCGTGCTGGTCACCGATCTCGACAAGGACGCGGCCGCCGCAGTGGCCGAACGCATTTCGGAGGCCGGCGGTCGGGCTGAGTCCGCCGCGCTCGATGTGGCTGACCGGGAATCAGCTGATGCGGCCGCGGCGCAGGCGGCGGCGCTGGCCGATGGGGCGCTGCACATCGTGATCAACAACGCCGGGGTCACCAGGCCCGCGATGTTCGAGAAGACAACCAAGGAGTCGTTCCGGCTGCTGTTCGACGTCCACGTGATGGGTGCCTTCAACGTCACCCAGGCGGCGCTGCCCTACATCCCGACCGACGGCACCGGACGCATCGTCAACGTGACGTCGGCAGCCGGCCTCACCGGCACGCTGGGCCAGGTCAACTACTCGGCGGCCAAGGCCTCCATCGTCGGCTTCACCAAGTCGCTGGCGCGCGAATTGGCCACCAAGGGCATCATGGTCAACGCGCTTGCCCCATTGGCGGCAACGCCGATGACCGAGACCATTCGCACCAACGAGAAATTCGCGGCCAACATGATGAACCGTATCCCGATGAAACGGTGGGCGGAGCCGTCGGAGATAGCGGGCGCATTCGTGTTCATGGCTTCTGACGCGGCGTCGTACGTCACCGGGCAGGTGCTGCCGGTTGACGGCGGAATGGTGATGTGATCGCGCACGCGAGGAGCGAGACGAGCGGAGCGCCACTCGCCGGCGTCACCGTCGTCGCCATGGAACAGGCGGTGGCCGCGCCGATGTGCACACGTGTACTCGCCGACTTCGGGGCGCGCGTCATCAAGGTGGAAAACCCCAACGGGGGTGACTTCGCGCGTCACTACGATGATGTGGTCAATGGTCCGGGCGGACTGGCCGCGCACTTCGTGTGGTGCAACCGGGGCAAGGAGTCCGTGACGCTCGACACCAAGTCCGCAGCGGGCCTTGACGTGTTGCACCGGCTGCTCGACCGCGCCGATGCGTTCGTTTCGAATCTCGCGCCCGGTGCCACCGCCAAGATGGGTATCGCCGCGGCCGATCTGGCGCGGCGCCACCCCGACGTCATCCCCGTCGAGATCGACGGGTACGGGCCCGGCGGCCCCATCTCGCACAAGCGCGCGTATGACCTTCTGGTGCAGGCGGAATCGGGATCATGCGCCATCACCGGTTACCCCGGTATGCCCGCCAAACCCGGACCCGCGATGGCCGATTTCGCCACCGGTCTGTATGCCGCGATTTCCATTCTGGCGTTGCTGTTCGACAGGAACCGTCGCGCTGGTCAAACCGCCGCGCCGGCCGTCGAACTGAGCCTGTTCGACGTGATGACCGACGTCATGGGTTACGCGCTCACCTACACCCAGCATTCCGGCATCGACCAGGAACCGCTCGGCGTCGGCTCGCCCGCGGTCGCGCCGTACGGTGCGTTCGCCACCCGCGACAGCCAGACCGTCGTGCTCGGAACCACCAATGACCGCGAATGGCAACGGGTGGCCAGAGAGATCATCGATCGCCCCGACCTGGCGGACGATCCTCGATTCGCCACCAACTCCGGACGTTGTGCGCACCGCGACATCCTCGACGAAGCCATCGGATCCTGGTGCAGCCAACACGATCTCGCCGAGATCCAGAAGATCGCCGACGCCGCGGGGATCGGCAACTCCCGCTACAACCTGCCGAGCGAAGTGGTGGTGCATCCGCAGTTGGCGGCGCGGGACCGGTGGCGAACCGTCGCCACGTCCAAGGGCGACATCCAGTCGCTGCGGCCTCCGCCGGTGATCACGGGGTTCGAGCAGCCAATGGGTGCCGTGCCCGGGTTGGGTGAGCACACGGATGCGGTTCTGCATGAACTCGGGTTCACCGAAGATGAGGTGAACAGGTTGCGCGCCGACGGAGTGATCGGACCGGAGTACTCGTGAGCGTGTTGCTGCGTTGTGACCACGACGGCGTCCGCACCTTGACCCTGAACCGGCCCGAGCGCAAGAACGCGATCAATCCGCAGCTTTGGCAGGAGTTGGCCGACGCGTTGCGCGCCGCCGCTCGCGAAGAGGTGCGCGCCCTGGTGATCACGGGCGCAGGCGGCGCGTTCTGTTCGGGCGCCGATATCTCCACGCCGGAAGACGTCCACCCGCGGCACAAGCTGCGCAGGCTCACCGACGTCGCGCTGGCGTTGCACGAGTTGGCCATCCCCACCATCGCGAAGGTCGACGGAGTGGCTGTCGGCGCGGGCTGGAACCTGGCGCTCGGTTGCGATCTCGTGGTGGCGACACCGGAATCACGGTTCTGTCAAGTGTTCTCGAAACGTGGCCTTTCGGTGGACCTTGGCGGATCCTGGTTGCTGCCCAAGCTGGCCGGGCTTCAGCAGGCCAAGCGTTTGGTGCTGTTGGCCGATACCATCGACGCCGACGAGGCGCGGTCGCTCGGGTTGGTCACCTGGGTGAAATCCGCAGGCGAGATTGACCAGTTCGTCGCCGATCTGGCTGGGCGACTCGCGGCGGGACCGCCCGTCGCGCTGGCGCAGAGCAAGGCGCTACTCAACGACGGTGCGAACGCGACGTTGCGGGAGGCGGTGGCAAACGAGGCCCGGGCGCAACCGGGCAACTTCGCTACCGCAGACTCCATAGAGGCTTATGCGGCGTTCGCCCAGAAACGCGACGCGGTGTTCACCGGCCGGTGGGCCGTACCGAGATCGGAGTGAGAAGATGCGTGAAACCGTAATCGTCGAGGCGGTGCGCACGCCCGTCGGCAAGCGCAACGGCGGACTGTCGGATATGCACGCCGCCGACCTGTCGGCGATCGTCCTGAATGCGTTGGCCGAGCGCGCGGGCATCGACCCGGAGATCGTCGACGATGTGGTGTGGGGTTGCGTCTCACAGGTCGGCGACCAGTCGAGCAACATCGGCCGCTACTCGGTCTTGGCGGCGGGCTGGCCGGAGACGATCCCCGGGACCACCGTCAACCGCGCATGCGGATCGAGCCAGCAGGCGCTGGACTTCGCGGTTCATGCGGTGATGTCCGGCCAACAGGACGTGGTGGTGGCGGGCGGCGTCGAGGTGATGAGCAGGGTGCCCCTCGGGGCGGCACGCGCCACCGGCATGCCGTACGGGCCCAAAGTGCTTGCCCGATACGGGGATTTCTCGTTCAACCAGGGTATTTCGGCGGAGCTCATCGCTCAGAAGTGGGGCTTCTCGCGCTCCCGCCTTGACGAGTACTCGGCGCGCTCCCATGAACTCGCGGCGAAGGCGCAGGACGCCGGCGCATTCGAGACGCAGCTGATGCCGGTGTTCACCGACGGCGAGCCCGTGGTGGCCGACGAAGGTATCCGCCGCGGGACGACCGTCGAGAAGCTGGCGGGTCTGAAGCCGGCATTCAAGGACGACGGTGTCATTCACGCGGGCAACTCGTCGCAGATTTCCGACGGCGCCGCGGCGCTGCTGGTGACGACGGCCGAGAACGCCGTCACGATGGGGCTGACGCCGATCGTCCGTTACCGGGCGGGCGCGGTGACCGGTGCCGACCCGGTGTTGATGCTGACCGGCCCGATCCCGGCCACCGAGAAAGTTCTGCACAAGGCGGGGGTCACGATCGACGAGGTCGGGGTGTTCGAGGTCAACGAGGCGTTCGCGCCGGTGCCGTTGGCGTGGCTGGCCGAGACCGGCGCCGACGAGGACAAGCTCAACCCGCTGGGCGGCGCGATCGCGCTCGGTCACCCGCTCGGTGCGTCGGGCGCGGTGTTGATGACACGCATGATCAATCACATGCGCGACAACGGGATTCGGTTCGGTCTGCAGACGATGTGTGAGGGCGGCGGCACCGCCAACGCAACTTTGGTAGAGCTCATCGCTTAGACAGGAACCTCGATGCAACGCGATCTGTTTACCTCCGACCACGAGGCGTTCCGTGAACTCGCCCGCGACTTCGTCGAAAAGGAGGTGGTTCCGCACTACCCCCAATGGGAGGAGGGCGGCCGGATGCCCCGCGACGTGTTCAAGCAGATGGGGTCGCTGGGCATGCTCGGGATGGCCATCCCCGAGGAGTACGGGGGTGGCGGGGCACCCGACTACCGCTACAACGTCGTGCTGCAAGAGGAGGCGGCGCGCGCGTTGGTCACGCTGTCGACGGTGCGGACCCAGCTCGAAGTGATCCTGCCGTACTTCCTGCATTATGCGAATGAGGAGCAGCGCAGGCGGTGGTTCCCCGGGTTGGCCGCCGGGACGCTGCTGACCGCCATCGCGATGACCGAACCCGGCACCGGCTCGGACCTGGCGGGCATGCGCACCGGCGCGGTCCGCGACGGTGACGACTGGATCATCAACGGCGCCAAGACATTCATCACCGGCGGCATGCAAGCCGACCTGGTGATCGTGGTGGCGCGCACCGCAACCCATCCGGACAATCGCCGCAAAGGGCTCACCCTGTTCGTCGTCGAGGACGGCATGCCGGGATTCACCAGAGGCCGCGAGCTGGAGAAGATGGGTTGCAAGGTCCAAGACACCGCGGAGTTGTCCTTCGTCGACGTCAGGGTTCCCGCCGCCAACATGCTGGGGGAGGAGGGCGAGGCGTTCGGTTACCTCGGCCACAACCTTCCGCAGGAGCGGCTGACGGTCGCGGTCGGCTCGGTGGCCCAGGCGAGATCGGCGATCGCCGCTGCCATCGAGTACACCAAGAACCGCAAGGCTTTCGGCACGCCCGTGGCCTCGTTCCAGAACACCAAGTTCGAGCTCGCGGCGTGTTCCACGGAGGTCGAGGCGGGGCAGGCGATGCTGGACAAGGCGGTGGCCCTGCACGTCGACGGCGAATTGTCGGCCGCCGACGCCGCGAGGGTCAAATTATTCTGCACCGAGATGCAGCAGCGTGTCATCGACCGGTGCCTGCAGTTGTTCGGAGGGTACGGCTACATGATGGAGTATCCCATCGCCCGGCTCTACACCGATGCGCGCGTGGCCCGCATTTACGCCGGAACCAGCGAGGTGATGAAGGTGATCATCGCGAAGTCGTTGGGTTTGTAGCGATTTGGGTGTGCTCAGTCGCGGTCAGCGCGACCGATCACGCCGAAATCGCGGTCACGTGCGTCCGATGTTCTCGACGATGATGGCGCGCGCCGCCTCGTAGAATGCACTGATCAGGGTCGAGAACGACAGCTCGAACGGATAGATCATGTGCACCTCCAATGGTTCGGGCTGCCAGTCCGGCAGCACTGGCAACATCGTGCCGTCGCGAAGCTCGTCAATGCAGAGGATCTGTGTGGGCATCGCACCGACGCCGAGGCCGTGCAGGATGTACTGCTTGCAGACCTGAAAGTTGTTGGCCCGCGCCCTGACCTGGGGCGACAGTTGATGGCGTCGCCGCTGGTTGGCCACGGTGACCTTGTGTGAGCCTGCGAACCCGAACTCGATGAACGGCAGCGAGTTCAGTTGCTCCGGAGCGGTGATCGGCTCGGCCAACGATTCGACGAAATCCGCTGAGGCGCACAGAAAGAGCTCGAGGCTGAACACTTTGCGTGCGATCAACGTCGAATCCTGCAGCGGTCCGGTCCCGAACACCACGTCGAAGCCGTCCTTGATGGGGTCGACCATGCTGTCGACCAACCGGATGTCCAACCGGGAGTTAGGGTGCCGCTTCAAGAAGGTGGCGCCGACCCTGGATGCGTAGTCGATCCCGACGAAGACTGGTATCGCGACCCGGAGTTCGCCCTGCGGTTCCTGCCTGCTGGCCTCGACAAGGGCACGCACCCCGTTGGCCTCGGTCAAGATCTTCACGGCGTGCTCGTAGACCTGCTCGCCGACGTCGGTGACGGTGAGCTGGTGGGTGTTCTTGCGCAGCAGCTTGATGCCGAGGTCGGTTTCCAGTTTCGCGAGCTTACGGCTGACCGTCGATTTGGGCATGCCCAGCAAGGTCGCGGCCTTCGAGACGCTGCGCGACTCCACCACCTTGCCGAACACCAGCAACGCGTCGACGTCGAAGGGCAGGTTCTGCTCCATACGTTCCAAATATGCAACAGGGTGTTGCGGTTTTGCGTCTATTTCGGCGAAATGACCAGTTGTACCGTCAGCCTTCATGAGTCACAACAGCCTGGTGACCAAACCGGCAAGCGGACATTGGACCGACGCCTATCCCGAACTCGGTCGCGGTCCGGTGTCACTCGAAGACTGTGTCTCGCCTGAGTTCTACGAGAAGGAGCGAGAGTACGTCTTCAAGAAGACGTGGCTCTACGTCGGGCGGGTCGAGCGGGTGCCGAAGTCCGGCAGCTATTTCACCCGCGAACTGAGGTTCTTGAACACCTCCGTGATCATCGTGCGGGGCAAGGATGACGTGATCCGCGCCTTCCACAACATCTGCCCGCACCGGGGCAACAAGATGCTGTGGGAGGACGACCCGTTCCAGGAAGTGGCAGGCCGCGCGCCGTTGCTCTACTGCCGCTTCCACGGCTGGCGCTACAAGCTGGACGGCACGCTGCACTCGGCCACCCGCAAGGATCTGCTGCTCGACTTCGATGCCGACAGCTGCCGGGTCCCCGCGGTCCAGTGCGATGTGTGGGAGGGCTTCATCTTCATCAACCTCGACCCGCACAACACCGAACCGCTGCGCTCGTTCCTCGGCGAACTGGCGCACGGAATCGAGGGCTATCCCTTCGCGGGGCCGCACCAGGTGTACCGGTTCAACACCGAATTACAGTGCAACTGGAAGATTTTCGTCGACAGCTTCGCCGAGAGTTACCACGGACCGTACTTGCACGCATCCTCGTTCGGCGCTCTCACGGCGGAGGCCAGGGAGGCTTTCGACCAACCGAACCCGTTCACCGACGCGTTGGCCTACCAGATCGATGGCCCGCATCGGATGTTCTCGTTCTCTGGAGAGCCCTCGCAGAAGACGCCGTACTCGAAGCCGATCGAGTGTGTGATGGAGGCCAGTGCTGCCGGCCCGTGGAACAAGCGGGTCGATCGGGGCCCGATGCCGCTGGGAATCAACCCCACCCGGTCAGAGAAGTACGGCTTCGACTCGTTCCAGTTCTTCCCCAACTTCGTGCTGATCTTCGGCTCGTCTGGGTTCTCCACCCACACCCATTGGCCGACGGGACCGCACTCGCACATCTTCGAAGTCGAGATGTTCTACCAGCCGCCGAAGACGCACAAGGAGCGGTTGGGCCAGGAACTCACGGTGACGTTCCTCAACGACATCATCTTGGAAGACGCCAGTCCATCAGAGGGCCTGCAGGCGATGCTGAACAGCGGTGTGCTCACCCATTTCACGATGAACGACGAGGAGATCCTGTTGCGCCACCTGCACAAGACGGTCGCGGACTATGTGGAGGCGGGGGTGGCCGGCCGATGAGCACGCTTCTGCCGCTGGAGTTTTCTCAACTCGAGCACCTGGTAGAAGAATGGGCGATCGAAGACGGGCACGAGCGCTACGTGAAGCGGGTCAACAGTTCGATGGCAGAGATCCGGGTGTTCTACGACGAAGTGTTTCCCGTCGCCGAAGAGGCGGTGGCCTACATCGACAAGTTCGACTACTCCCAACCGCTGCCCGATGACGTCGCCAACCTCCGTAATCTGCTCTATTCGCTGATCACCGTCTCCCTCGCGGTGGAGTTGTGGCAGCAGCCGCGCGTGAAGCATTCTGCCGACACCATTCTCACGAGAGTGAGTTGATCATGGGACTCACCTCGGCCCAACTCGACGTCGTCGACCTCACCCCGAGGATTGGCAGCGAGATCAGGACGGACCTCGAAACACTGCTCGGCGGAAGCGAAGCCGCGAATATCCGCGCCACGCTGGAGCGGCGCGGGGTGGTGTTCTTCCGCGGCATCAAGATCAGCGATGAGCATCAGGTCGCCGTCGCCAAGACCCTTGGCAACATCGTCCAGAACGAAGGGGAGAGCGGCATCTACAAGATCTCGCTCGACAAGAACATCAACCAGCGAGCCGAATACCTGAAGGGCTCGATGTTCTGGCACTTCGACGGATCGCTGCAGCCCTATCCGAATCTGGCGACACTGCTGCGGGCGGTCAAGCTCTCGGACACCGGCGGCGACACCGAGTTCTGCAACACCTATGCCGCGTACGAGGACCTGCCACAGGCCGATAAGGACCTGATCGCCGACCTTCGCGTGGTACACAGTGCCGAACGTTCGCAGTACTACGTCCGTCCCGAGATGAGCTACGCCGAAATCGCGTTCTGGCAGAAGTCACCGACGAAAGTATGTCCGTTGGTGTGGACGCACCGGTCCGGCCGCAAGTCGCTGCTGCTGGGTGCCACGGCGGACTACGTCGTCGGGCTCCCGGTTGAGGAGAGCCGGGCACTGCTTGCCCGACTTCGCGACTGGGCGACCCAACCGCACTACGTCTATCGACACAAGTGGCAGGCCGGCGACCTGCTGATCTGGGACAACACCGGCACCATGCATCGAGTGCTCGAGTATCCCGTCGACAGTGGCCGACTCATGCATCGCACGATCCTGGCCGGCGAAGAGCCGCTTCAGTGAAACTGGGCATCGCAACTCCCGTCGTCACGAATGTGGCCGGCGCGGGTATGACGTGGGAAAAGAACGCCTCTGTCGAGGACATCGGGCGAATCGCGGAAACCGCGGATCGGCTCGGGTATCACCACATGACCTGCAGCGAACACATCGGTCTGCCGTCGTCTGAGGCCGCGCGGCGCGGCACCCGGTACTGGGACCCGCTCGCCACGTTCGGCTACCTGGCGGCTCGCACGAAACACATTCGATTCGCGACCATGACGTTGGTGCTGGGTTATCACCATCCTCTGGAAATCGTAAAGCGCTACGGCACACTGGATCACGTCAGCAATGGACGCGTCATCCTCGGCCTCGGCGTCGGATCGCTGCGCGCGGAATTCGATCTGCTCGACGCCCCATTCGAGGGCCGCGGTCCCCGCGCCGACGACGCTCTACGCGCGCTGAGGGCCGCATTGCCGTCCAACGAGCCGACCTACCGCGGCGAGTTCTATTCCTTCGGTGGCCTGACCGTCGACCCCTGCGCAGTGCAGCCACACATGCCGTTTTGGATCGGCGGCCGGACCAAACGCTCGCTGCGGCGGGCGCTCACCCTTGCCGAGGGCTGGTGCCCCTTCGGCATCTCGGTCGCTACCGCAGGCGAGTGGCTTTCGGCCCGCGACATCCCTTCCGACTTCGAGGTCGTGCTGCCTGCAGACCAACCGCTCGACCCGGTGGGAGAGCCGGAAGCCACACGTGAGGCTTTGCACGGGATGGCGGCCGCGGGCACCACGACCGTGTCCGCGCGCTTCGTCCATCACTCGCTGGAGCACTACCTCGAACAGATCCACGCGCTGGCCGAGATGCATCACCCCGCCGCAGCGCGGTCGCACGACGCAAGCGCGCGCCCTTGACTTGCGGCTTTTGGAACTTCTAAACCCAATTTCGGTGAGACGCTTGTCACAGTCGGAGAACCTACCTACTGTGTGTTCACTAGGTTGGTTGAACGAAGGGGTTCAGTGCAAGAGCCGAGGCCGTATGCCACGCTCTTCGCCAAGGGCGAGGACCGGCGGCAGCGCATTCTGACGGTCGCCGAGCGACTGCTCGCGCGCAATGGCTGGCGAAACACCTCACTCGCGCAGATCGCCAAGGAAGCCGGCGTCACGCCCGCGGGCCTTCTGCACCACTTCGAATCCAAGGAGCAACTGCTCAACGCGGTGCTCGATGCCCGTGACGCCGATGACGAGATCCATGCCGACTACCGCTCCGGTGACTTGATCACCGAGCTGTCGCGTGTGCCGGAGCGATTCGATCGCGCACCCGAACTCGTTGGCACCTTCACCGTGCTGCTGGTGGAGAACATCGCGCCCGATGCGCCGCTGCACGACCGCCTGCACAAGCGCTACCGCGACGCCGTCGACATCATCACCGAGATCATCAAACGTGGTCAGAGCAAAGCTTTGTACCGCCCCGATTTCGACGCGGCCGGCAAGGCCGTGGAGATACTCGCCTTCATCAACGGAATGGAGACCCTATGGTTGCTCGATCCTTCAATCCCGCTGACCGAGGTGTTCAAGGGGTACGCAGAGTCATTGGGCCGCGACCTGGCGCCCAGGAGCTCGACATGAGGTACCGGCTTGACGTCGTGGCGCCGACCGTGCTCGATGCGGTGACGTTCGCAGGCGGCTGGATCTACGACCGGGTGATGGCAGGTTGGGACGTGACCGTCCTGATCAGCACGGACGAGGACGCGCGGCCGCTCGAGATTCTCGGCGCCGAGGTGCGCGATCTGGAAACCGTCCTGGCGGCCTGGGAAGACCGCCCGCATCCGCAGACGGTTGCGGTCGCCGCCGATCTGCTGGACAGCGACGCCCGCGTGCATCAGCATGTGCTCAACGCGCTTCAGCAGGGCGCCACCGAGGTCACGCTGTGGGGTGAGCGGCTGCCAGCCGAACTCGACGAGAGTGTCGACTCCGTGGAACACCGCTTGAGTGCTGCCGCAAGGGCTTTCAAGACACAGGCGTTGGCCGCTGCGGACGCGGACGCCACCGTCACCGGGGCCGAGACATTCCGCTGCGGGATGATGGCCTCGGTCGCCGCGGACTTGGTGCCCGCCAGCTAGCTTCTGTGCCGAGCAGACGCAAAACTGCCGTAAATCCGCGGAAAAAGGGCAGTTTCACGTCTGCTCGCGCGGTGAGGTGAGGTCGATCAGCACCTTGCCGATGGCACGGCCGTCGGCGACGTGCTTTAGCGCCGCGACGGTTTGGTCAAGCGGGTAGACCGCTCCGATGTGCGGCCGTACCCGTCCGCTGACGAGGTGGTCGCGCAACTCGGCCTCATTGCGGGCGAATTCGTCAGGCGGCACATGCTGGAACTGGAAACCCAGAAGGTGGACGCCCTTCACCAACACCAGATTCAGCGGGATGCGGGGGATGACACCCGACGCGAAACCTACGGTGACGAATCGTCCGTCGTGACCCAGCGACCGCAACGCTGCCTCCGACAAATCGCCGCCCACCGGGTCGATGACCGCATTCGCGCCACCCGGCACAGCCTCCTTCAGCGCGCCCCGGACGTCCGTCGTCGTGTGATTGACGACGTGCCGGGCACCGTAACGCGCTGCCACAGCGAGCTTTTCGTCAGACGACGCGACGGCAGTGACCAACGCGCCCAGCTGGACGCCGAGCTGAACTGCCGCCAGACCGACGCCGCCACCCGCGCCAAGCACGATCAATTCGTCGCCCTCCCGAACGCGTGCCATCGATCGCAGCGTGTGGTATGCCGTGCGGTACGCGACGCCGAATGCGGCTGCGGTGCGCTCGTCGATGCCATCGGGGATGCGGGACAACCCCTCGACGGGCACCGCCAGCTCTTCGGCGAATGCTCCGAACAGGCCCGTGCCGGTCACTCGGTCGCCGACCGTGAATCCCTCTGCCCCGCTGCCGGTCTCGGCGATAACCCCCGCGAACTCACTGCCCGGCACGAAGGGCGGCGGCACACTGACCTGGTACCGGTTGGCGATCAGCAGCACATCCGGGAAGTTGACCGCCGATGCGGCGATCTTCACCAGGACCTGTCCCAGCGCGACCTCGGGGGACTGCCGCTCTTCGATGCGGACCACGTCCGGCGGTCCGTACGACGGGCAGACCGCGGCCTTCACCGATAGTCGCTGGACTCGGCGAGATCGGCCGCCGAGCGCATCAGGGTCGTGATCACAGGTCCGTAGGCCAACAACTTCTGGTTGTCGCCCGCGCGCTGGAAACCCTGTTCCAACACGATCGCGAGTTTCCACTTCGCCAGCACCAGGTAGTAGTCGAGGTCATCGACCTGCCGCCCTGACACCTGCGCGTAGTGCTCGACAACACCGGTGCGCGAGGGCATTCCGCGCATGTCGACATAGCTCATCGCGGACGGGGTGTCGGTGTCTTCCGGCCAGCTCTGCGCCATCCAGCCCAGATCCAGCTTCGGGTCGCCCACGGTGCCCATCTCCCAGTCGACGATCGCGGCCAACTGGGCGGGTGCGCCGTGCCGATACATGACGTTGGCGAACTGGTAGTCGCCGTGCATCAGACCGGGAATGAAGTCGAGCGGCTTGTGCGCCCGCAGCCAGTCGGTGGCGACATCGAGTCCGTCGATCTCACGGCCCTTGATCCGTTCGAAGAATCCGATCCAGCGGTCGACCTGGCGTTCGTGGAAGCCATCAGGGCGGCCGAGGTCGCGCAGCCCTTTGGCCTTCCAGTCGACTCTGGACAGAAGCGCGATGCCCTCGGCCAGCTGATAGGCCAGACCGGGACGTGTGCTGATATCGCTGTCGAACGGCTCTGGCCAGCGGGCGTGCGTGTCCATCGGTGACCAGCCGTCGATAAAGCCCATCAAGTAGAACGGCCTGCCGAGCACCGAGGCGTCGTCGCATACACCGACGGCTTCGGTGTGCGGGACGTCAGTGCCGTCGAGCGCTTCGATGATTCGCCATTCCCGCAGAATGCCCTTGTCCCTGTCGGGCGGTGCGTCCGGCGGCGGCATGCGCAGCACGCAGCGGTGCTCGCCGCGCCGCAATTCATAGATCACGTTCTGCGTGCCACCGGACAGAAACCGGGTCCCCAGCGGTTCGCCCTTGCCCGGCAGTGCCGCGCCGTCCATCCAATCGGCAAGGCGCGCAACGTCGATCTCGGTCACAGGTTCCCCACCTCGTTTTCGATGGCGGTCTCCAGATATTTGGCGTACTTGGCCCGGGCGGCCTCACGCTTGCGCGGTGTCCACTCGGTGGGCCAGGTGTCGTCGGTGGCCTGGTAGCCACGGAGCACCTGCTTGGCGACGGTGGTCTTGTGCACCTCGGTCGGACCGTCGGCAAGGCCCATCACCGCGGCGCCGGTGACCATCGCCATGAACGGCATCTCGTTGGTGACGCCCAGGGCGCCGTGAATCTGCATTGCCCGCCAAGCGATGTCGTGCAGCACGGTCGGCATGACCACCTTCACGGCCGCGATGTCTTTGCGCACCTTCTTGTAGTCGTTGTATTTGTCGATCTCCCATGCGGTGTAGAGCACCATCAAGCGGAACTGCAGCAACTGCGCATACGAATCGGCGATGTAGCCCTGAACGAACTGCTTGTCGGACAACTGGCTGCCCTGTGTCTTGCGACTCAAGGCTCGTTCGCACATCATGTCGAGCGCCTTGCGTGACAGACCGATGGTGCGCATCGCGTGGTGAATGCGCCCGCCACCCAACCGCGTCTGCGCGATCACAAACGCCTGCCCCTCACCGCCCAGTAACGCCTCGGCCGGTACCCGTACGTTGTCGTAGTGGATCAGCGCATGCGAGCCCTCGTCCTCGCCCTCACCGTGCAGGCCGACGTTGCGGACGATGTTGACGCCGGGGGTGTCGGTGGGGACAAGAAACATCGACATGCCTTGGTATGCACTGACGTCGGGGTTGGTCACCACCATGACGATCAGGAACGACGCGGTCTTGGCGTTGGAAGAGAAGAACTTCCAGCCGTTGATGATCCAGTCGTCGCCGTCGCGGACCGCCCTGGTGGTGAACAGGGTCGGATCGGCGCCGGCATGCGGTTCGGTCATCGAGTAGCACGAGAACAACTCACCGTCGAGCAATGGGCGCAGATACTTCTGCTTCTGCTGCTCAGTGCCGTAGTGCGCAAGGATCTCCGCATTGCCGGTGTCAGGCGCCTGGCAACCGAACACGATGGGCGCCCATTGCGAGCGGCCGAGGATCTCGTTCAGCAGCGCGAGCTTGAGCTGGCCATAGCCTTGCCCACCCAGTTCAGGCCCGAGATGAGTGGCCCACAGCCCCTTTCGGCGCACCTCTTCTTTCAACGGGTCGATCACCTTGCGCCGGTTGTCGTCCAGCGGCACGAACTGCAGGTGCGGAAACGCCAGATCGAGAGGCTCGATCTCCTCGCGAACGAACTCGTCGGCCCAGTCCAGCACCTTCTGGTATTCGGGGTCGGTCTCGAAATCCCACGCCATCTCTGGTCTCCTCTTCCATTAGGCGGACAGCTGGTTGTAGCCGGCGATCAACGCCGCGATGTCACGGCTGACGACATCGGAGAATGAACGGGACCCGTAAGTCCCTGCGGCCCAGTGCCGTACACCCTCGCTGACATGTATCCCAGCGAGATGCGACAGGTGATGTACATCGACATGTGCCGCCAGCTTGCCGTCGGCCTTGGCCTTCGCGAACAGCTCACCGAACATGTCGACGTCCGCATCCGCGAGCGGTTCGCCTGCGAGGATCCGGTGCTCGTGGCGGTATCCCTCGAGAATCGTCTCGATGATCAGCTCGCGCGGGTTGCGCGCCATCGAGCGTTCGAGGCTGCGCAATGCCTCTTTGATGACGGCCACCACCTCGTAGTCCGTCCGCACCAGTGAGCGCACCGTTTTCTGCGCGGCGCGTGTCGACAACAGGCCCACCTCGAAGAGCACATCTTCCTTGGCCGGGAAATAGAAGTAGAACAACGCGCGTGAGACACCTGCCGCGCGGCAGATGTCGGCCACGGTGGTCTTGGCGTAGCCGTTGGTGCGCCACAACGCCATCGCGGCCTGCACCAGCGCGCGCTTGGTCTCGTGCGATCTGGCCCGTTGATATGACGCGCGACGTTGACTACCGTCAGCAGTGAGGGCACGGCTGCTCTTCGGCACAACCGCAATCTAACAGCTTCTTTCGCCGATGGAAATAGTTGACGTTTGTCTAACTACTAGTCGCGAGCAGCAGGACCGCCGAGGTGACGAGCATGACGGCGGCGGTGACGCCGTGGACTCCGTAGGCGATCGATTTCGGGCCGCCGTGGCGCAGCACGATCGCTGCGTCGGCGAGCGGAATGATGGTGGCGGTCAATACTGTCCAGCCGAGGAGCTGTGTCGCGCCCGCCACGATCAGGATCACCACGAACAGACCGGACGCGATGTCGCGGACGCCCTTGACGCTCAAGTAGGCGCCGGCGGAGTGCTGACCCGGGTCCGATCGCACACCGTAGCCGGCGGCGGCCGTGCGCGGCGCGACGAGAAATCGTGCGCCGATGAAGATGATCCCGACGGCGATGAGTCCGGCGAGGGTGTAGGCGATGGCGGTCATGTCGAGCACTCCTGTGTCACTGAATGGGTGAGAACGAGGTCGGGTCGAGGCGAGTCGACGAAACGTCGATGATCTCGCCGACGTCGAAACCGGCCATGTCGGCGGCGAATTCCGGGCTGGCCATGATCTGTTGCGTCAGGTGATCGGGGTCAACCCACGGTGGGTAGCCGATCACCGCGACGAGTCGGTGCGCATCGGTGCCTCGCGCGGTCCACACCCCGTGAGTGGTGACACCGAATGACTCGAAGGTTGGAACGTGGCGGGCCCAGTGAACCGTTGCGTACTGCTCTAGGGCTTCGCGTGATCGCAAGGTGTACATCCTCAGCTCAATCATTGAGGTATCACCAGCGCGACGCACAGGGCCGCCACCGCCAGGCCTTGCAGCACCGCGCGGGCGTCGATGATTTTGTCCCACTTTGCTTGCAGCGCACGCGCATTCGGTAGCGCACGACCGGTATCGGAAGCCACGGTCAGTTGTCGGTTGATCGGTGCGCTCACCTGTGTGTAGAGCCCGAGCCAGATCAGCAGCAGGACCACGGCCGCGCCCGCAGGGATTGCCTGTGTCCAATGCGCGGTGACCGCGGCCAGTACCGCACTTGTCGTGGCGGCGACAACCCCCACCACGCCGGGCACCGGCATTCGGCGGTCCCCGTACTGATGGACGCGACCCATCACCGTGACCAAGGTGCTGTCGTCGACCAGCGCCAAGGCGGGTCGCAACGCGATCGCGCAGAACACATCGGTGCCGTACACCACCGCGGTACCCAGCACCGCAACGAGGGCGGCGGCGCGGGTGGCGACATCGAGGTCCATTTCGTCAGTCCTTCCGGTGGGCAAGTGCTAGCAACGCTAACCTCAGCGACAAGCGCTGTCAATAGCATTGCTAGTTTTTCTAGCCATGCTATCGTCAGGCATGGCCATCGAGGATCGCCGTGAGCGTGAGCGCTCCGCCCGCCGCCAACTGATCGTGTCGACGGCCCGCCAGCTGGCGGAGGCCGAGGGTTGGGATGCCGTGACCACTCGTCGGCTGTCCACCGAGATCGAGTACAGCCAGCCCGTGCTGTACAAGCACTTCGCCGGGATGGAGCAGATCGCCGACGCCGTCGCGGTCGAGGGTTTCGGTCAGCTCGCGGAGGTGATCGAGGGCGTCCGCGCAGGCACCGGTCCAGCCGGTGAGACCCTCGCCGACGTCGCGCACGCCTACCTCGACTTCGCCCGCAACAACCCCGCGGTCTACGACGCAATGTTCACCCGCGCGACCACACTGAGGTTCGCCGACGAGACCGCCAAGGAGCTGACAACCGCGTTCGCAGAGTTACGCGAGGCGGTCGCCGCCGTCGCCGGTGAGAAAGACGCCGATGCGCTCACCGAGGTGTTCTGGGCCGCGCTGCACGGACTGGTCACGCTGGGCCGCACGGGCCGACTGAGGTCCGGCCACGAGGCCGAACGCGTTCAACTGCTGGTGCAACAGATCATCGACTGATTGAACGCACGGCCGCGGCTTCATAGCTCGACGTCAGGTGGTGCACGGTCCTGTCGAGGCTCGGCAGAATCTCGGTGATGTCGATCTCGCCCGAGGCGAAGCGGCCCATCAGGCCGTAGACGACGCTGGACACGATGTCGTCGACGTCTTTGACGAACGCTGTGTCGGCTTCGGCAAGCACCTCCATGGCAGCGGGCACCACAGCATCGAAACCACGTCGGACAAGCCTTGCCCCTCCGGGTGCGGTGCGAGCACGGAAGTAGGCCTTCAGCATCGCGGGGTGCCGCTCCCAGGGCTCGAAGATGGTGCGTAGCACGCGCATCAACCCGGCGTACAGCGATTCGTCGGCGTCGTGTGGGTCTGTCAAACCGGAATACCGGTTCTCTTCCATCCAGGTGTCCAGCGCGGCGAGGATCAGCTCGTCGCGGGTGCCGAAGCGCTTGTAAATGGTGGCGAGGGAGGTCTTGGCGCGCCGTGCCACCTCGCGCAGTTGCACCGCGTCGTAGCCCTCGGTTTCGAGCAACTCGACCACGATGTCGAGGATCCGATCCTGCCCCTTGCCGTCCATGAGTAACCACGTTACCGTACCGGGTGTAACACGGTTACTCAGGCAGCGAAGCGAGGATCGATGGGCTCTTTAGACGGCAAGGTCGCGTTCATCACGGGCGTAGCCCGCGGGCAGGGCAGAAGCCACGCGATGCGGCTGGCGGCCGACGGCGCCGCGATCATCGGAGTGGACATCTGCACCGACATTCCCTCCAACGGCTATCCGATGGCGTCTCGTGAAGAGCTCGACGAAACGGTCGCGTTGGTGGAGGCCATTGGCGGCAAGATGCTCGCATCGGTCGCCGATGTTCGTGACTTTCATAAGCTGAAGGCGGCAATCGACGCGGGGGTCGAGCAGTTCGGGCGGCTGGACATCGTGCTGGCCAACGCGGGAATCGCGGCCATGGCGTTTCGTGAGCTGACCGACGACGAAGACCTCCAGATGTGGACCGATGTCCTCAACGTGAATCTCGTCGGCGCCTACCACACCGCGAAGGCCGCCATTCCGCACCTGATCGCAGGCGGACAGGGCGGTGCAATCGTGTTCACCAGCTCGACCGCAGGGTTGCGGGGTTTCGGTGGACTGCAGGGCGGTGGTCTCGGGTATGCCGCATCCAAGCACGGCCTCGTCGGCCTGATGCGCACGCTCGCCAATGCGCTTGCCCCGCTGAACATCCGAGTCAATACGGTGCACCCGACCGCGGTGAACACCATGATGGCCGTCAACCCTGCGATGACCTCGTTCCTCGAGAACTATCCCGATGGCGGTCCGCATCTGCAGAACCCGATGCCCGTCGAACTGCTCGAGCCAAAAGACATCAGCGCCGCGATCGCGTACCTGGTCTCGGATGAGGCCAAGTACGTCACGGGCGTGACCTTCCCCGTCGACGCCGGCTTCACGAACAAGTTATGAGCGGCCGAGTCGAGGGCAAGCGCGTCCTCATCACTGGAGCGGCGCGGGGGATGGGCCGCAGTCACGCGGTGCGCCTCGCCGAGGAGGGCGCCAGCCTCATCCTCGTCGACATCTGCGAGTCGCTACCGGAGCTCGAGTATCCGCTGGCAACGCGCGAAGACCTGAGCGAGACCGCCCGGCTGGCGGAAAAGCACGGCGCGCAGGTCGTGACCCATGTCGTGGATGTGCGAGACGCGGACGCGCTGGCCGCCGCCGTCGACGACGGCGTTGCCGAGTTAGGCGGGCTGGACGCATCGGTGGCCAACGCCGGAGTCCTGACCGTGGGTACGTGGGACAAGACGACGTCGAAGCAGTGGCGGACGGTGTTGGACGTCAATCTGATCGGTACCTGGAATACGTGTGCGGCAGCACTACCGCACCTGGTCGAGCGTGGCGGCAGCCTGGTGAACATCAGTTCCGCGGCCGGACTGAAGGGCACGCCGCTGCATCTGCCGTACACGGCGTCCAAGCACGGCGTGGTCGGCCTGAGCCGGGCACTGGCCAATGAGCTTGCAGCACAGAATGTTCGGGTCAACACGGTGCATCCCACAGGTGTCGAAACCGGTATGCGGCCGGAAAACCTGCAGCAGACCCTCGCCGAAGGGCGGCCGGACCTCATCCCGATTTTCCTCAACGCGTTACCCACGGTGATGGCGGAAGCGATCGACATCAGCAACGCGGTGTTGTTCCTGGTCTCCGACGAGTCCCGTTATGTGACCGGTTTGGAGTTCAAGGTCGACGCGGGGGTGACGTTGCGTTGACGGCGGTTGACATCGAGCGTTCGGAACGCGGCAGGCGCGCATTCGAGGACGTGATGACCTTCGCACCGCCCCCGGACCCGGCGCCCGCCACGCAGCATGGCTTGATCGACTTCGTGTTCGGTGAAGTGTGGACACGGCCGGGACTGAGTAGGCGAGATCGGCGCTTCGTCACGCTGCCCTGCGTCGCTGCGGCGGACGCCGAACAGCCGCTGAGGGAACACGTCTATGCGGCGCTGAACAGCGGTGACCTCTCCATTGCGGAAATGCGGGAGACAGTACTGCATTTCGCGGTCTACAGCGGCTGGCCGAAGGCATCACGGTTCAACATGATGGTCGACGAGCAGTGGGATCGTATTCACCGCGACCGCGGGCAGGAGGCGCCCCCGCCGGAACCGCTGCTGCCGCTGGTGACGCCGAGCGATCCGGACGAGCGACTGTTGACCGGCGAGCAGTCGTTTCGGGCCATCAACTGCGTGCCGTTCGCACCGATCCGTGACAATCCGTATTCCGGTGCCGGCATATTGAACTTCGTCTTCGGGGAGATGTGGCTGCGGCCGGGACTCGGCATGAAGGAACGACGCCTGATCACCGTGACCTGCGTGGCGTTCCAGGACGCGCCGATCCCGATCCTGAGCCACGTATACGCCGCGCTCAAGAGCCGGGACGTGTCGTTCGCCGAAATGGACGAAGTCGCATTGCACTTTGGTGCGTATTACGGCTGGGCGAAGGCATCGAACCTCAACCAGGTGATCGGCGAACAGAAGCAGCGCGTCCTCGCTGAGTGGCAGGCGGAGGCCTAGCGCGGCTCGAATTTGTGCAAGTGCACAGCATTGGTATGGGCGTCAGGTGAAGATGATGGGCGACGTCATGAGAAGGCGCGAGAAGGAGGGGCAATGGCAGGGCGGGTAGAGGGCAAGGTCGCGTTCGTCACCGGGGCAGCGCGGGGGCAAGGACGCAGCCACGCGGTGCGATTGGCCCAAGAGGGCGCTGACATCATCGCCGTCGACATCTGCCGGCCGTTTCCCGATTCGCCTGCCCCTGCGGCGACGCCAGAAGACCTTGTGGAAACCGCCGACCTGGTCAAGGCGCTGGACAGGCGGATCGTCACCGCCGAGGTCGACGTTCGGGATTACGCCGCGCTGAAGTGCGCCGTCGACAGCGGGGTCGAGCAACTCGGCGGATTGGACATCATCGTCGCCAACGCAGGTATCGGCACCGTCGGGACGCGGCTTGAGCGGATGAAGGAAGACATCTGGGAGGAGATGATCGATGTCAACCTGACGGGGGTGTGGAAGTCGGTCAAGGCCGGCGTGCCGCACATGTTGGCTGGGGGTCGAGGTGGCTCGATCATCTTGACCAGTTCAGTCGCGGGCTTGAAGACATACCCGCACACCGGTCACTACGTTGCTGCCAAACACGGTGTGGTGGGGTTGATGCGCACATTCGCCGTCGAACTCGGCGCACAGTCCATCCGCGTCAACTCCGTGCATCCGACCCACGTGAACACGCCGCTGTTGCACAACGAACAGACGTACCGGATGTTCCGGCCGGACCTGGAGAACCCCGGTCCCGATGACATGGCGCCGGTGTGCCAGACATTCCACATGTTGCCGATCCCGTGGGTGACGGCCGACGACATCAGCAACGCCGTGTTGTTCCTGGCGTCCGACGAGGCGCGCTACATCACCGGCGTCGCACTTCCGGTCGATGCGGGCAGTTGCCTGAAATAACCCCGAAAGGACTGGTCCGGCATGACAATTGCGTCCGATACGGATGTCTATTACGACCCCTACGACATCGAGATCGTGCACAACCCCTATCCGGTGTACGCCCGGCTTCGGGAAGAAGCGCCGATCTACTACAACGAACGCTACGACTTCTGGGCGATCTCGCGGTACGCCGACGTGGAAAAGGCGCTGGCCGACTGGGAGACCTTCTCCAACAGCCGCGGCGACATCCTCGAACTGATCCAGTCGGATTTCGACATGCCCAAGGGCGTGATGATGATGGAGGACCCGCCCGTGCACACCATGCTGCGCGGGCTGATGTCGCGGGTGTTCACACCCCGACGGATGGCCGAGATCGAAGATCAGATCCGTCGGTACTGCGTCAACTGCCTTGACCCGCATGTCGGTTCGGATGGCTTCGACATCATCGCCGAGCTTGCGTCGATGATGCCGATGCGCGTCATCGGCATGCTGCTCGGTATCCCCGAGTCGGAGCAGGTCACCGTCCGCGACGCCAACGACGCGAACCTGCGGACCAGACCCGGCGCACCGATGAAAGTGGTCAACGCCGACAAGATCGCCGATGGCCGCATTTACGCCGACTACATCGACTGGCGCGCGAAGAATCCCTCCGACGATTTGATGACCGCGTTGCTCAACGTCGAATTCGAGGACGAAAACGGCATCACGCGCACGTTGACTCGCGACGAGGTGTTGCGATACACGCAAGTGGTCGCGGGCGCGGGCAACGAGACGACAGGACGGCTGATCGGTTGGCTGGCCAAGGTACTGGCCGAACATCCCGATCAGCGGCGCGATATCGAGCAGGATCGCTCATTGTTGAATCGTGCCGTCGACGAGACACTGCGTTTCGAGCCGACCGGTCCGCACGTGGCGCGCTGGATGGCAAGGGATTGCGAGTGTTACGGCACGACCGTGCCTGCCGGAAGCGCGATGTTGCTGCTGTTCGGCGCGGCCAACCGTGATTCGCGCCGCTACCAGGATGCCGAGACGTTCAACATCCACCGCGACTACATCTCGCATCTGACATTCGGCAAGGGTATGCACTACTGTCTTGGCGCCAATCTCGCTCGGCTGGAAGGCCGTGTCGCGCTCGACGAGTTGCTCAATCGCTGGCCGGAGTGGGATATCGATTACGCGACAGCGGAACTCGCGCCGACGTCGACCGTTCGCGGCTGGGAGAGGCTGCGGCTCGTCCTGCCGTGAGTGCTGCCGCGCTCGAAGCAGTTGCCACCTTCGGCCAACTGACATGTCGTGATCCATTCGAAGGCCCCGACCCGGCTTTGGCAGCTCTGTGCGTCGTTGGTTTTGTCGCTGATGTTGAAGCCTCGCGGACGTCGTGATGACTCTTCGGTGATGTGGCAGTGGCGCCGACCGAGTCCGCCGCGACCTGAGTGGTGTTGGAACCGGACGACTTCGACTGTGTGGTGACCGCCAGGGTACGAAGGGTGACGGCCCTGGCCGAAGGAGCGGTGGACACGGCGGGCGGTTCGGTGGTCACGCCGGTGGAACCTGGGGGCACGGTGATCTGCTGAGCTTTTGCGGGCGGCCCGCCGAAGTTGCTTGCAACGGCGCCGACGACTTGCCTGACAGCACTGACGGGTATGTCGACAAGGGCTGGCCCGGCATACAAGAGTCCGGCGACCGGACCCCCGGATTGGTATGCGTTAGGAAGCCCGATCGCGAATTTCTCGAATGCGGGAAACTCCAACGCGAATCGTGTACGGGTGAGTTTGGAGTAGGTGATTCGCCACTGCCCATCGACCTGCTGATAGTTGTCGGTGTAGTGGCCGTACCCGTGGATTGTGACAAGGCCCGCGAGGGAAAGCCTGTCATGCATGGTCCATACGGCACTGGCAGTCGTATCGGAAGTCAGGCTGATCTGTGGGTCGTAACCTTGGTGGCGGGTGTTGATGGGACTCAGCGTCAACGACGTGAAAGCGATGAACGAATCGCGGTTGGGGAAGTAGGGGCCGAACGAGCCGGTCGTATCCACCACCGCATCGGGTGCGAAGAGCTGACGCAACGCCAGCCAATTCTTGGTGTCGACGTCGTCGAAGTATGTCGCCTTCAATAGTTCTACCGCCGCCGTCTCAGCGTCGGGGTCGGTAACGGTTGCAGCGTGCGCTGCGGGGATTGCACCGCCGAGTGCGGCCGCGATGCCCAACACGAGGGTGGCGTGCAGCAGACGTCGTTGGAATTCAGCTTTGCGCATCATTCGCTCTCCTGCGTTGAATGGGCATCTATCAGAACATTACATAATCAAATCTGATAGTCGAGTATGCGAAATACCGAGTCGACCACGTGCCCGGGGTAATGTTCGGATAGTCAACATCCGCGGCCCAGGAGCAGCTCGTGACCGGTTCGTCGCCGCCCACCCGTCGGGTGGTCGAAATCGTCGAGCTGCTCGTCGAGCGTGCCGGCATGCCGACCCGGCTCAGCGACATCGTGAAGGCACTGGGGCTCAACCAGGCAACCGCCTACATGATCATGAAAGAGCTTGTCGATACGGGCTGGGTCACGCGCGATCCTGCGACGAAGGTTTTTTCGATCGGTGCGACACTCGTGGGTCTCGCCAAGCAGATGGATCAATCACCGTCAGTCGCACACGCCGCGCACTTCGCCGCCCAAGCCGCTGTCGCCGACACCGGATTCGCCGCGTCGGTGTCCGAGCGCGCAGGAAACCAACTCGTCATCACCGCTTTCATCACCGCACATGGCGCACGGGACAGGCACTGGGACGCCGCAGTCGGGGATCGGCTGCCCTTCGCCGCGCCGTTCGGCCCTGCCTACGCGGCTTGGGAACCCGACGATGAGCGCGGGAGTTGGATCAACCGCAGCGGAGTGGCCAGCCGGGCGTTTCATCGCCAGCTCGGCCAGTTCCTGGCCGACACCGCCCGTCAGGGTTACAGCGTGGAGCGCATGAGCCCCGAGATGGTGTCGGCGATCCCCGTGATGACCAGGCTCCAGGCCGAAGCGCTTTCGGACTCGATGCGCGATCATCTCGACCACATCCTGCTCGAAATGACCGGTACGTCAAGCGATCCCACGGGTCAACAGCGACACTATGTCGGCGCCATCAGTGTGCCGATCTTCAACGCTGCGGGCCGCGTATCACACAGCATCAGCCTGCACCCGTTCACTAGTCTCTCGACGCGCAAGATCGAGCAGATCGGACGCCGTCTTCGGCGGGCCGCCGACGCTATCGGCGTGCCTGAATCGACCCGCGTTGACGTGCGCTGAGTCGTCCGTTAGGTTCCGATTAGTCGAATAATTGAGTTGATTATTTGATATCTGCGCGCAACTTCCTTCGACGAGGAGAGCAGACATGCCGAAGAGGCTGGTCATCGGCGCCAGCGGCTTTCTCGGGTCGCACGTCACGCGTCAGCTCGTCGCCGCCGGGCAGGACGTTCGGGTCATGCTGCGCCGCACTAGTTCCACGAAGGGCATCGACGACCTCGATGTCGATCGTGTTCACGGTGACATCTTCGACGAGGTGGCACTCAGGGAGGCAATGTCGGATTGCGATGTCGTCTACTACTGCGTCGTTGACGCGCGAATGTGGCTCCGTGACCCGACCCCGTTGTTTCGCACCAATGTCGACGGTCTGCGCTGTGTGCTCGACGTGGCGGCGGGTGCCGAGTTGCGGAAGTTCGTCTTCACCAGCACGACGGGCACGTTGGCGATCAATGACAGCCGACCGGTCACCGAGGCCGACACGCGCAACTGGAATCAGGGTGGCCCGTATATCGAATCACGGGTAGCTGCCGAGAATTTGGTGTTGGGCTATGCCCGGGAGCGCGGCCTGCCTGCCGTCGCGATGTGTGTCTCCACCACCTACGGCGCCGGCGACTGGGCGCCGACACCGCACGGGTCGATCATCGCCGCAGTAGCCGCTGGTCGCTTTCCCGTCTACTTCGACTACGCCGCAGAGGTCGTCGGTATAGAAGACGCCGCGAAGGCCATGCTGCTGGCCGCCGATCGCGGCCGAATCGGTGAACGATACATCATCTCCGATCGCTATCTGAGTGTGCGCGACATCAACACCATCGCCGCGGCGGCAGTCGGTCGTAGACCACCCCGAGTCGGGATTCCCTTGCCCGTGCTGAAGGCTGCGGCGCGCATGAACGACCTCACCGCTCGCATCATCAACCGAGATCTGCCCTTGACTTATGCCGGGATCCGTATGGCCGAGCTGATGTCTCCCCTCGACCACAGTAAGGCCGAACGCGAAATGGGTTGGAGGCCAAGACCTGTCGAAGAATCCATTCGGGAGGCCGCCCTGTTCTTTGCGGCACGGCGCGGGACTGTGGTATTAGCCCGCCCAACCGGGGTTGAGCGTTGAGATGCGGTCGAGGTTGTCCTCCGCCCAGGTTCGCAGCATGCTCAGGGGGACAGCGGCGCTGGCGCCGAGCTCCGTCAGTTCGTATTCGACTCTCGGTGGGACGTCGGCGTATACGGTCCGACTGATCAGCGAGGCGGATTCGAGTTGTCGCAGTGTGCGCGTCAACATCTTCGAACTGATGCCGGGCAGTTGGTCCCTCAATGAGCTGAAGCGCACGGGCCCGTTTTCCAGCAGACCGATCAGTAGCGCCGACCACTTGTTGGCCAGTAAATCCAGCAGGATCCGGCATGGGCACAGTGCTCGATACACATCGTGATCGTCGTGCTGGCCGGTGTGACAGGTCTGAGTCATCGCCGTGCCTTTGCCTTCCTTGCTCGGGCGATCGCGACCAGCGGTTGTTGCGCCACGATCAGATCGCCCTCCGCGATCCGGTGATGGAACTGCCATGGTATCGGCCCACGTTCGCAGCGAACGCACAGCCGTTGTTCGGCAGGCGCACAGTGTCGTCCTGCACGATGCATCTACCGGCAGTGCATCTTGGCATTGCGGCCGGTGGTGCTGGCCGAGGGATCGGTGTCGCTTTGAAAGGCACGGTGACCTCATGACCGCTCCCGACACGAATCGGCCAGAAGCCTGGGCAGGGTCCCGCAGTGTCATTGAGACTGCGTTCGGCTTGCTCGACCTCATTGCCGAGCTTCAGCCGGTTCGGCTCGTGGATCTCAGCGTGGCGTCGGCGCTTCCACATCCCACGGTGCACCGCCTACTTCAGCAGTTGGTCACAGTGGGGGCCGTTCGGCGTGAGAGATCGCGCTACGCGCTCGGCGCGAGCCTGCTTCGTCTCGGCGCGACGGTGACGCCCGCGGCCCGGCTACGTATCGCTTGCAGGCGGCCCATGGCTGAACTCGCATCGATCACGGGCGCGGCGGTGAGCCTGTCCGCCGACCTCGGCGACGGCCCGATTTATCTCGACGCGCTTGCGGCCCGATCGCCGGTGCGTTTCCTCGCGAAGGCCGGCGGCGCCGTCCCCGGCGAGACCGCTCAGGGCCGCGCGCATCACACGCTCAACAGGCCGGTTGTCGATGCCGGTGAGGTCGCACCTGACTACAGCTGCGTCGCGATGGGGATTCCGTATGGTTCGGCAACCGGCGTGGCTGTCGTCTCCACTTTGATCCCGTCGTCGCGTCCATCGGACGTGATGCTGGCCGCGACCCGCCGTACGGCCGAACGTATTGCCGGCGTGATGCTCATGAATCCGTTGTGAGGCGGGGTCGGCTGCCCGGGAAAGGGCGGACATCGGCGCGGATTTCCGCAACGCGGTGACCAGTAACGGTTTCCGCAAGGTAACTAATGGCCCTTGCATGTCACCGGCCTTCGTTGGTTAGCCTCGTCGCGGCCGCCCGTCTACTGAGGAGCATCAGCGATTTTGTCCACTCACCGAACATTCACTGGCAGGCGCGGCCGGACTATTCCTAGCTTCGGTCTCATGAGTGATCGCGAGGCGATGGTCGAGTTGTGGACTCGGCACACCAGGTATGAGTTCGAGCTCAAGGGCGCCGCTCTGGCGGTGTCGACAATGGTGCCGCACGCGCGTGTGATGCACCTTCCGACGATGAGTGGAGCGTCGGGGCGCGATGCGTTGCGCGCTTACTACGCCGACGTTTTCATTCCAGCCCAGCCACCGGATACCACGCTCGATCTCGTGCGACGCTCACTCGGCGACGACTTGCTCGTCGACGAATGCGTCATGAAGCTCACCCACGATCGGGTGATGCCCCACCTTCTCCCGGGAGTTGACGCCACTGGCGCCCTGCTGCAGATCCCTTTTGTTGTCGTGGTGAAGTTCGAAGACTCTCTGATGCTCAGCGAAACGCTCTACTGGGACCAGGCGCAGGTGCTTCGACAGGTCGGGCTGCTCGGAGACATCGGCGCGTCCTTACCTGCGATAGCCGATGTCACCGGCTATCTGTGCCGGGAAGTTCGGAATGAGCATCAAACCGTGAGGGGATCCTGATGGTGAGCGGCTCGCCGATGACGCTGTGCCGCAGTGCCGTCCGTGCGGTGGTGGTTCCGCTGCGGCACCCGATCATCGCCGCGATCGGCCGGTTCGATCACTGGCCGCTGGTGCTTGTCGATGTGGAGATGACCGACGGGGTCGTCGGCTCGAGCTACATCGCGCCGTATCGGGCCAAGTCGCTGCGGGTGGTGGTCGCCGAGCTGCGTGATCTGCTCGAGGGGCTCCAGGGTCGCGACATCGCACCCGGTGACGCCTTCGCGGAGGCACTGAAGTCACTCAACGTAGTTGGGGTGGCCGGTATCTCGACCATTGCGGTGTCGGCGATCGACATGGCGTTGTGGGATGCCCTTGCCAAGACCGCAGGTCTTCCGCTTGCCCAGCTTCTCGGTGGCTCGGTCGGACCCCTGCGGGCGTACAACAGCAACGGGTTGTGGCGTCATGAAATCTCCACGCTGGGTTCTGAAGCCAAGGCGTTGGTCGGCGAGGGCCGGTTCACCGCGTTGAAGATGCGACTGGGCAACACGCATCTTCGCGACGACCTTGCAGCGATCGATGCAGTGCGGCAGGGGATCGGCGACGACATCGACCTCATGGTCGATTTCAACCAGGCCCTCGGGCTTGGTGATGCAATTCGGCGTTGCCACGAACTCGACGAACAGAACCTGTACTGGTTCGAGGAGCCGATCGCATACGACAACGTTCGCGGCTACGCGCAACTCGCACGGCATGTTCGGACGCCACTGCAGGCAGGCGAAAACTACTACGGTGCAAGGGATCTGCTCAACGTCCTGGACAGTGGCGGCGTTCACTACGCGATGGGCGACCTGATGCGGATCGGCGGTGTCACTGGCTGGCTGCAGACCGCAGGCGTCGCGGCTGCGTCAGGCATTCAGTTCTCCAATCATCTGTACCCCGAGTTCGCGGCACATCTACTTCGCGTCACCCCCACGGCGCACTGGCTGGAGTGGGTGGACTGGGCATGTCCGATCCTGGCCACTCCGCTACAGCCGGAGGCGGGCATGCTCAGCGCTTCCGATCAGCCGGGCGCGGGACTGGTTTGGGACGACCGGGCCGTCAAGAAATACGCCGTCCAGCTTTGACAATCCGATCCGACCACAGCCGAGAGGTGACCATGCCGACTGTACGAGAAGCGTTTTTCGAGATCGCCCGCCAACTGGGTCTTACGACGATGTTTGGGAACCCCGGTTCGACCGAAGAACCGTTCCTCAAGGCTTTCCCGACCGATTTCCGATACGTGCTGGCCCTACAGGAGGCGCCCGCAGTGGCTATGGCCGACGCGTACGCCCAGCGCACGGGCCGGCCAGCACTGGTGAACCTGCATACCGCGGCCGGCATGGGCAACGCCGTTGGGAATATCGAGAGCGCGTGGTACAACCGTGCGCCGCTGATCATCACGGCCGGGCAGCAGACGCGCCAGATGCTGTTGCTCGAACCGTATTTGACCAACGTGCAACCGGAACTGGTACCGCAACCGTACGTCAAGTGGGCCTACCAGCCCGCCCGGGCTGAAGACCTTCCCGCGGCACTGATGCGCGCCTACGCGGCAGCCATTCTGCCCCCCGCCGGACCGGTCTTCCTGTCGATCCCGATGGACGATGGGGACCAGCAATGTCCTCGACTTCCGCTGCTGCGCAAGGTGAGCCGACGGTTGGCCGCCGACGACGATCTCTTGGCGGACGTGATCGCGGCGCTGACTGCGGCGCGCTCACCGGTTCTGGTCCTCGGCGGTGCCGTGGATCAGGTCGGTGGCTGGGACGATGCCGTCGCGCTGGCGGAGAAGTTGCGATGCGACGTGTGGGCGGCGCCCGAGGAAGGCCGACCCGGTTTCCCGGAGACGCATCCGCAGTATCGCGGGATGCTTCCACCCGCCATCGGCCCTCTGGCACAGGCTTTGTCGGGGCACGATGTGATCGTCGTCGTCGGCGCGCCGGTGTTCCGCTATTACCCGTACGTGCCCGGCGAGTACCTGCCCAACGGTGCCGAGCTTTTCCACATCACCGATGACCCGTCCGAGGCGGCCCGCGCACCCGTCGGGACGGCGATCCTCGCCGACCCGGGCCGTTCCTGCGCAGTCCTCGCCGAAGCTGTGCCACAAGCGAGTCGCACCGTGCCCGCGTCGCAGCCGGTCCCAGTGCCGGCGGTGATCGATGATCGCATCACCGCGGAATGGCTGTACTACACAATCGAGTCTGTCCGCCCAGGCGACAGCATCATCGTGCAGGAATCGCTTTCGACGGTGCGTCAGCTGCGCCAACAGATACCGACAGACCAGCCGAAGTCGTTCTTCTCCATGTCCAGCGGTGTGCTTGGTTACGGGCTGCCCGCCGCCGTGGGCGTGGCCTTGGCCGAACGCGACGAGGGCACCAACAGGAAGGTCATCTGCATCGTCGGTGACGGTGCGGCGAATTACGTGATCCAGAGCATCTGGACGGCGGCCCGGCACAATCTGCCCATCTTGTTCATCGTCGTGCGCAACGGCGCCTACAACATCCTGAAGTCATTCGCCGAACTGCTGGAAACCCCCGGTGTGCCCGGCCTTGACCTACCGGGCCTGGATTTCCTGGGCTTGGCCAAGGGCTACGGCTGCACCAGCGAACGGGTGACGTCAGCAGATGGCCTGCAGGAAGTGATCAAGCGTGGAATGGACACCAATCGGCCCCACCTCGTCGAGGTGGGCATCGACGCGACCGTTCCGCCGCTGATCTAGCCATCCGATTGCGAGTATGCCCATGAAGGCAGCAGTTCTCATCCAATTCGGTGCGCCGCTTCAGATCGTCGAGATGGACGTACCGTCGCCGGGCCCAGGTCAGGTGCTGGTCCGGGTGATCGCAAGTGGAGTCAACCCGCTGGATACGAAGATCCGGCACGGACAGGCGCCACACGCGCGGACGGTGCTCCCGGCGGTGCTCGGCATGGATATGGCGGGGGTCGTCGAGTCGGTCGGTGACGGTGTCGACGAATTCCGGCCAGGAGACGACGTGTTCGGAATGACCGGCGGTGTGGGTGGCATTCAGGGCACGCTCGCCGAATTCGTCGCTGTCGATCACCGGTTGCTGGCACCGAAACCGCATGCACTGTCGATGCAGGAGGCGGCCGCGTTGCCGCTGGCGTTCATCACCGCCAGGGAGGCGTTCGTCGGTCACGCACACATACGCGATGATGCGCTGGTGCTTGTGCACGGTGGTGCGGGCAGCGGAGGTCAGATGGCCATCCAGTTGGCGCGCCACCGGGGTGCGAAGGTGTTCGCCACCGGCAGCCCGGCGAGCCAGGCGATCATCACCGCTGCCGGCGCCGTGGCGATCGACTACACGACGACCACGGTGGCCGAGTATGTCGATGAGCATTCGGCAGGGCATGGTTTCGACGTCGTCTTCGACACCGTCGGCGGGGCCACACTGGACGACTCGTTCGCGGCGGTCAAGCGCTACACCGGCCATGTGGTGAGCGCGCTTGGCTGGGGTACGCACAGTTTGGCGCCGCTGTCGTTTCGGGCGGCGACCTACTCGGGCGTGTTCACCCTGCTTCCGCTGCTGACCGGACTGCACAGGGAACGGCACGGCCGTGCTCTCCGGTTGGCGGCCGAGATGGCCGACTCCGGGCAGTTGGGTACCCGACTGGACGGCGGGACATACACCCTCGCGAACCTGGAAGAAGCCTACGCTGTCGTCGAAAAACGCACGGCCACAGGAAAAGTTATCGTTCAGATCGCCCAAGTACCGGGCGGGATCAAAAGCAGAAAGCAGATATGACAAATGGTTTCACCCCGACCGCTTGGCAGTGACGCCCAGCCCGAGTATGACGTGGTCGCACAGTTCACCAATCTGATGCCGACGGGTGTCACGGTCAACGACGAGGGCCGGGTGTTCGCCTCATTCCCGCGGTGGGGCGACGACGTCCCCTACACCGTCGCCGAGATCGTCGACGGCACGGCCGTCGCCTACCCGAGTATGCAAGCGAACACCTGGACTCCGACGGGACCGCGCGATCGGCTCATTTCCGTCCAGAGTGTGGTCGTGGATCCGGATGGGTACCTGTGGCTACTCGACACCGGTGCGCCCTCGTTTTCCCCTTACGTCAGCGGCGGCCCGAAGCTGGTGCGGGTTGATCTGTCCAGCAACGAGATCGACCGCGTGCTTCCCATCGACGACACTGCGATGACGCCGACAACATATCTCAACGACGTGCGGTTCGACTTCAGCCGCGGCAGGTACGCCTACATCACCGACTCACAACCCACCGGCGCGCTCATCGTCGTCGACCTCGACACCGGTGACTGCTGGGATCGGTTACGCGGTCACCGAAGCACGCAGGCGGCGGATCAATTTCGCGCCGTCGTCGAGGGTGTGGTACGCGATCAGTACCGGGTGGGCGCCGACGGCATCGCGATCAGCGCCGATGGTGCCCGGCTCTTCTACTGTCCGCTGTCGTCACGCCGACTCTACAGCGTAGATACGGCCGCACTGCGAGACCGCGGCGCGCCTGACTACCTTGTCGCCGAGACCGTGCTCGACCACGGTGACAAGTGCGCGTCCGACGGTCTGGAATCGGACACCGCCGGAAACCTGTACGCCACCGCCTATGAGCATGGCGCGGTGCTGCGGCGCGACTCGGCGGGGCAGTGGACAACGGTGCTGCAGGCCAGGAAGCTGCTGTGGCCCGACACCTTGGCGATCGCCGCGGACGGGTATCTATATGTCAGTGTCAACCAGCTGCCGCGCACCCCATTGTTCAATGATGGCACCGATGAGCGGATACCGCCGTATCTGATCATCCGGATCGATATCGGCGCCCAACCGATTCGGCTCAAGCCATGAGCGGCGCCGAACCCGAACTCGCCCATGGGTTCACAGCCATCGGGCACAGTGATCAGGGCGGTCGGCCCGATGCGATGCAGTTGCAGTATTGGAACAACCACGTCTATGTCGGACATCTGTTCAGCGGCGGCTTCAGCACGATCGATGTTGCGGACCTGCGCTCACCCAAAACCGTGCGCTTCCAGGCCGCACCTGCCAACACCTGGAACATTCACCTGCAGGCGGCCGACGATCTCCTTCTGGTCATCCACGCCAAGGACCTATGGAAGCAATTCGACCGGGAAGCCAACTATTACAGCGGCTCATTGGGCACTCGGCTCAGCTCATCCGAGCAGAATTGGTCTGCCGGCGTGGCCATCTACGACATCGCGGTGCCCTCGGACCCTCGGCGCATCGGCTTTCTGCCGATCGACGGGGTCGGCGCACACCGGTTGTGGTACCCGGGCGGGCGCTATGCGTACGCATCGGTGCTACCCAAGGGATTCAGCGACTACATCTTCGCGGTGATCGACCTTGCCGACCCTACCCAGCCGGGTGTCGTCGGGCAGTACTGGCTGCCCGGGATGAACACGAAGGCAGGCGAAGAACCGACATGGGACACCACCCGGTGGCGCTATGCCCTGCACCACGCGATCATCGCCGGTGACGTTGCCTACGCGTCGTGGCGAGACGGTGGACTGACGTTGTTGGACATCAGCGACAAAACGGACCCCCGTCTGATCGTGCACCGCAACTGGTCGCCGCCGTTCGGTGGAGGGACGCACACGGCGTTACCACTCCCCAGCCGCGATCTGCTGATCGTCGCCGACGAAGCCACTGCCGACGAACTCGCCGACGGCCTGAAACATACCTGGGTGTTCGACATCCGGGAACCGTCGAACCCGGTCAGCATCGCGACCTTCCCGACACCGGCCGAACAAGATTACGCCCGCAAGGGGCGGCACTTCGGTCCGCACAACCTGCACGAAAACCGGCCGGGCAGTTGGGTTTCGGACACGACCATCTTTGCCACGTATCAGAACGCCGGCTTGCGGGCATTCGATATCAGCGACCCCTTCGCGCCTCGCCAGATCGGTGCATACGTGCCAGGCCCTCCTGATCGGCTCATCGACCCCCGGCCCGGCGGTCGGCGTGTCATCCAAACCGCCGACGTCTGCGTCCGCAGCGACGGGGTCGCGTTCACCACCGACTACAACGCTGGATTGGACATCGTGGAATTTCACGGCTGACTTACAGAAAGGACGGCGATGAAGTCAATCGTCTACACGCACAACGGGGATCCGTCTGTGTTGACCCTCGTCGAGCGACCCTTGCCTGCAGTGGGCCCAGGTGAAGCCAGGGTGAAAGTGGTCGTATCAGGCGTCAATCCGACCGACTGGAAGGCGCGCCAGGCCAACGCACCCGTCGCGGGCGGGCAAGTGCCCAACCAGGACGGCGCAGGCATCGTCGACGCCGTGGGGCAGGGCGTCGCGGGCCTCGAAGTCGGTGACAGGGTCTGGGTCTGGGACGCCGCATGGCAGAGATCTGATGGCACCGCGCAGGAATATGTGACCCTGCCCGCCGACCAGGTGGTGCGCCTGCCGGACAATGCCAGCTTCGACGTCGGTGCCTCAATGGGCATCCCGGCGCTTACCGCCCACCACGCGCTCACCTCGCACCGGGGCGCGCCGACGCAATTGCAACCCGGCGCATTGAGCGCGCTGACGGTCCTCGTGGCGGGCGGGGCGGGGGCTGTCGGTCATGCCGCGATTCAACTCGCGGTTTGGGCGGGCGCGGCCGTGGTGACCACAGTAAGCAGTGACGAAAAGGCCGAGCTGTGCCGGGCGGCGGGGGCCCAGCAGATCATCAACTACCGCCGCCAAGAAGTCGCCCCCGAGTTGCTCCGGCAGCACCCCGGTGGCGCCGACGTCATCGTTGAGGTGAATCTGCGCGCCAACGTGGCCGACGACTTGGCGGTGATCGCGAACGACGGCGTCATCGCCGTGTATGCATCTGACGAGCAGGACACGATCGCCGTTCCGACCAGGGCGGCCATGACCAAAAATGCTCGGCTGCAGTACATCCTGACCTACCTCACCGACCACGACGCCAAGATGGCGTCGGTCCGGGCAGTGAACGCCGCGATCGCCGAGGGTGCCATGGAGGTGGGAGACCAGTCTGGGTTGCCGTTGCACCGCTACCCGCTCGAACGTACCGCCGACGCTCACCGCGCGTCCGAGGCCGGCGTCGTCGGCAAGGTACTCATCGACGTGGCAACCACATGACACGCCGCATCCGCGTCGGACACATCGATTTGAGTTTTCACGACGCTGCCGCACGCGAAGTCGAACGGATCCTGGACGCTCATGGGCATGGCATCGAACGCTCGGCGGCGCCGCATGAGGAGATGTTCCGACGCATGGGTGACGGCGACGTCGACGTCCTGGTATCGGCATGGCTGCCGAGCAGCCACGGCGCTTACCTTGCCCCGTTCGCCGACCAAGTCCGCGAAGTCACCGTCCTGTACGAGCCGTACTGCATCTGGGGGGTACCCGACTACGTTCCCGAGGACGCGGTCAGAGGGGTCGCCGACCTGCTCGCGGAACCGGCGTTGGACCGGATGGAGCGACTGATTCAGGGAATCAACCCGGGCGCGGGTATCAGTCGCTTCTCCGAGGACATCGTCGACAGCTACGGTCTCGGCGCCGCCGGATACGAATTTCGCACCGGCACAGAACAACAGTGCTTCGGTCGGTTCGTCGCCGCCGTCGCGCAGCGGCGGTGGGTGGTGGTCCCGCTGTGGCAGCCACAATGGCTGCACCATCGCTACCGGATCCGTGAATTGGACGAGCCAAAGGGTCTGCTGGGCGGCACTGACAGGGCAACCCTGATCGTCCGCAAGGACGCCGAAGCGCGGATCGGTGATGAGCCGCTGTCCGCACTGGCGACGCTGCACCTCGGCAACGCGAGGGTCAGCGAACTGGACGACCTGCTTGCACGCTGAGGAGCTCTCGAGGCGGTGCGCTGCCTTCGCTCATCTCGAGACCGCTGCCGGCTATCCGGCCACAGCCATGATCGACTCGTGCTGACCGATGCGCTCGAATCGTTGGACGCGATCAGCGAGCCTTTGCGCTGGGTCGACGTTGCGGAGGGTCGCCAGTTCGTCGCGGAGCACTGCGCCGACACGTCGGCAGAATTGCACGGGTTCCGCTGCGGCCGTGGGATATTCGGGAATCACCCTGTCGACGACGCCGTTCGCGAGTAGATCCGTCGATCGGACGCCCTGTCTGGTCGCCATGTGGGGGGCGTGGTCGGTGTCGTGGTACAGGATCGCGCTGGCTCCCTCGGGAGAAAGCGGGGAAAGCCATCCGTGTTGTGCGGTGACAATCCGATCGGCGGGCACAAGCGCGAGCGCTCCGCCGCCGGTTCCCTGGCCGAGAAGTATTGACACCGTGGGCACTTCGAGCGTCACCAGGTCGGCGATACACCGAGCGATCTCGCCGGCCAGGCCGCCCTCCTCGGCGTCGCGGGACAACGCGGCGCCGGCCGTGTCGATGAGGGTGGCCAGCGGTAGTTTCAATTCGGCGGCCAAGCGCATACCGCGTCGCGCCTGCCGCAGCGCTGCAGGACCCAGTGGTGCCTCAGGGGTCTGGCCGTGCCGGTCTTGACCGAGCAACACACATGCCTGGTCGCCGAATCGTGCGAGCGCGAGCAGAAGTCCCGGCTCGTTCTCGCCCTGCCCGGTTCCGTTGAGCAAGATGACGTCGGAACACGCGTGGTGAAGCAGCTCACGAACGCCTGGCCGATCCTGTCGGCGGGACGCCAGCACCGACTCCCACGCCGGCGCATCCGACGACGGTGCGTGCAGCGGTACACGCTGCGAGACCTGCTGCGGTGCCCGCGTGATGATGGTCAGCGCGCGGTCCACCATCACGGAAAGGTCCGCCGCGGACACCACAGCGTCGACAAGGCCACAGGCGTAGAGGTTTTCCGCGGTTTGGACGCCTGTGGGAAACGGGTCACCGTACAGCGCCTCGTACACCCGCGGGCCCAGGAAACCGATCAACGCGCCCGGTTCGGCGAGGGTCACGTGCCCGAGGGATCCCCACGATGCGAACACCCCGCCCGTCGTCGGGTGCCGGAGGTAGACGAGATACGGTAGTCCCGCCGCCTTGTGATCGGTGACGGCCGCCGTGATCCGGACCATCTGCATGAATGCGGTCGTACCTTCCTGCATGCGGGTGCCACCTGACGTCGGCAGCGCCAGCAGTGGAAGGCGCTGCGCGGTGGCACGGCGGATCGCCACGGTCAGTCGATGACCGGCGGCGACCCCGATCGAGCCGCCGAGAAACCCGAACTCGCACACCAACATCGCGACGCGGTGGCCATGTATGGTCGCGGTGCCCGTGAGCACTGATTCGTCGAGGCCGGTTGCGGCCCGCGCGCAGGCCAGTTCGTCGGCATACTCTCCGCTGGCGGGCACGGCGGGCAGTGCCTCGTCCCACGACGTCCACGACCCGTCATCGGTCACCGCCGCGATGACCTGTCGAGCGCTGCGTCGGGTCATCGGGGCCCCGCAAGCACTGTCGCCTCGATGAGGCCGTTGTCGGCGCCCAGCACCGGGGGAGCGGTGTGCTGCCTGCGGGTCAATTCGGTGCCGGCGGCGTCGAAGAATCGCAGCGGCGGGCCAGGCAACGTAATGGTGCCCAACGTGGCGTGATCGACATCGATCAGCAGGCCCTGCGACTTGGTCTGTTCCCACTCGTACACCTCGCGGATGGAGCGAATGCGCCCGGCGGGCACGCCGATTCGGTCCAGCTTCGCGAGTAGCTCGTCGGTGGTGTAGAAGGAGAACCGTGCCTGCACCATCTCGTTGACCCGCTTGCTGTTCGCCACCCGCTGTGGGTTTGACGCCATTCCGGGCGTGTCAGCGGCGAAGCCGAAGCCTTCGCAGAATCGCTTCCACAAGCCTTCGCTGCCGACCGCGATCTGCACTGCGCCGTCCGCGGTTTCGAACAGCCCGTACGGGCAGATCGACGGATGGTGATTGCCGGTCGCCTCGCCGATCTGGCCTGCGACCGTCCACTTCGTGCCTTGGAAGGCATGCACTCCGACCACCGCCGCGAGCAGTGAAGCACGCACCACCTGGCCTCTGCCCGTCCGCTCACGCTCGTGCAGCGCCGCCAGCACGCCGAATGCGCCGTACATGCCGGCCAACAGGTCGGCGATCGGCACCCCGACGCGCTGCATATCCGTTGTGGAAGAACCGGTTACCGACATGAGGCCTGCCTCACCCTGCGCGATCTGGTCGTAGCCCGAGCGTGCCGACTCTGGACCGTCATGCCCGAAGCCGCTGATGGACAGCACGACCAAGCGGGGATTGATGTCTGCCAACTGCTGCTGCGAAAAGCCAAGGCGGTCAAGCACTCCTGGCCGAAAGTTCTCCATGAGCACGTCGGCGCGGCTGATCAGCGCCTGCAGCGCCGACTTTCCGGCGTCGGCCTTCAGGTCCAGTGTGACCGACTTCTTGTTCCGGTTTGCACTGAGAAAGTATGTCGACTCCCGTTCGCCGTGCGCCGGATCGACGAACGGTGGTCCCCAACCGCGGGTGTCGTCGCCGCCATGCGGGTTCTCCACCTTGATCACCTCGGCGCCCAGGTCTCCGAGCATCATCGCCGCGTGCGGCCCAGCGAGGGCGCGAGTCAGGTCGACCACAAGCAGTCCGGCGAGAGGCCCTGTAGATGCGTCTGATGAATTTGTAGATGTCATAGCGGACCGCCTTAGGCCTAGTGACTGAGTGAGCTAGTGGACTAGCCAATTTAGCAAACCATGGTCTGACCTGGGCGTCAAGGCCTGACAACGCAGAGTTATGTGAGCTGGGTCGCAGAAAGAAACAGCGGCGGCCTACTCGTTCAGTAGACCGCCGCCGTCATGTGCATGGTTCAGAGCCAACCGGGCAGCACCAGCGCGGCCCATGCCAGCAGTGGCCCGATCAGCACCACGAGCGTGCTGTACTTGAGGATCTGTTTGTAGAACTTGTCACGGTCGACATCCTGCGCGTTGGCCAGTACCAGGGCGCCGTTGGTCGAGAACGGGCTGACATCGACGATCGTCGACGAAATCGCCAGCGCGACAACAACTCCGATCGCCCCCACCTCTCCACCGGCCAGTAGCGGCACGGCCAGCGGGATGGTGGCGCCGAGGATGGCCGTCGACGATGCGAAGGCCGACACAATAGCGCCGACGTAGCACAGCAGAAGCGCGACAAGGAGGGGCATGCCTAGTTTGGCGACACCGTTGCCGACCCACTCGACACTGCCTGCCTGCTGCAGCACGCCGACGAAGGTCAACACGCCGCCTATCAAAAGCACGGTGGACCAACTGATCTGCGAGACAGCGCCCTTCTGCGCCTTCGGCGAGGCCAGTGCCAGCACCGCCGCGACCGTCATCGACACGAAGCCGATGTCGAGGTCGAGAACGAGTGAGAACACGGCGAGTGCTGCGAGTCCGATCAAGGTCAGCACCTGGTCGTAGCTGACCGACTTCGTCGGCAGTGGTTTGACGATGACGCGAGGCTTCGTCTGGAGTACCGCGAGGGTCGCGGTACCGCCGATGGCATTCCCTGACGGTGCGGGACCGCCGACCCCGCCGATGCTGTCGGTGGGGTCGGCGCCGATCGGATCGTCGTGGTCGTCGTGCACGGTCCGACCGATCAGTGAGCGCCCGCCAAGCAAGACGAACAGCACCACGCCGATTGCCGCGTTGAACAACAGGCTGCCAACGAACAGCGCGACCGGGCTGTTGATCAAGTGCGCCTTGGCGACGATGTTGTTGACGGTGACGCCGTAGACGCTGATCGGCGAGAAGCCTCCGGCCTGTGCGCCGTGGATCACCATCATGCCCATCAGCAGTGCGTTGATCCGGTACTGCTTGGCGAAACCGAGGGCGATCGGCGCGATGATCGCCACCGCGGCAGGGCCGAGGGCGCCAAGCGCGGTCAGCACGCCGGTGATGCCGAACATCACCCATGGGATGAAGGCGACGCGCCCGCGTACCAGTCGTACGGCGCCGCGAACCATGAGGTCGACCGTGCCGTTGTTCTGGGCGATCGCAAACAGGTACGTCACGCCGACAAGCGTCAGGAAAAGATCGCTGGGGAAACCGGCGATGATGTCGTCGGTGTTCATCCCGACGGCGAGCGTTCCGACAAGGAACGCGGCGACAAAGCCCAGCGTGCCCATGTTGATCGGCAGCAGCGTGGCCGCTACGAACATCGCGATGAGGGCCAGGACAGGAATCAGTTCGAGCGGCATCGAGATCCTTGGGTGGCGTAGGTACGGTGACCTAATGGAGCAGTGGCCTAGCCAGTAAAGCAGTGACCGCGGTCACTGTCAATATGCAGTGTGGCCCCGGTTACCGGGGCCGCGCAGCGCGACTGGGTATGGTTGGAGCAGAGAGTAGGTGAGTCAGTGGTTCAGCAACTGAGACCTGTCACACGTCCGCGACTGTACGAAGTGATCGTCGAGCAACTGTGCGCGTACATTGCCGAGAACGAGATGACGCCAGGTGATCGGCTGCCTGCCGAGCGTGACTTGGCCGCCAAGCTAGGGGTCAGTCGGGCCTCGCTGAGTCAGGCATTGGTCGCGCTCGAAGTGCAGGGGGTGTTGTCGGTGCGCCACGGCGACGGGGCGATCCTCGTGCGTCGTCCGACCGAGGAGCGTGCCGTCAAGGCCCTGCGCGAACATGCCGACCGGATCCCCGACATCATCGAAGCCCGCGAAGCGCTCGAGGTGAAATTGGCCGGGTTGGCTGCCGCGCGGCGAAGCGACGCCGAGATGGCCGCGATTGACGCTGCGATCGCCACGATGGAGTCGGAGGTCCAGGCGGGAGAGCGCGGAGTCGTGGGAGACGAGATGTTCCATGAGGCCATCACCACCGCGGCGCATTCCTCACTGCTCGCCAAGCTGATGCACGAGATCTCCGGGTTGATAAGAGAGACCCGCATCGAATCGCTTTCCCAGGAGGACCGTCCGCGATCGTCGCTGGAAGGCCACCGGCGGATCGCCGACGCGGTCCGCAAACAAGACCCGCAAGCGGCGTCGAAGGCGATGGCCGACCACATCCGGATGGTGTCCGACGTGGCCTTGCTGCGCGAGGCCGACTGAGGTTCTAACCAGCCGGCGTGAACTCGATGTGCAGTTCGGTGAGCCCGCGCAGCAGGAAGGTCGGCTCGTAGCTGTAGTGACGATCCTCGGCTGCGCCGTGTTTGGCGTCGCTGATCGCGATCTCACGCATCCGGTCCAGCATCCGGTTCACGGTGATCACGCCCTCGACACGGGCGAGCGGTGCGCCGGCGCAGCTGTGGATACCGCGACCAAAGGCGATGTGTTCGCGAACGTTCTTGCGGTCCAGCCGGAATTCATGCGGAGCTTCGAACTTGGCTGGGTCGCGGTTGGCCGCACCCAGACACAACATCACCACGGTTCCCGCCGTAATGCGAACGCCGCCAAGGTTCGTCGTCTTGCGGGCCAGGCGGAAGTCCACCTTTGTCGGGCTCTGTGTGCGCAGCGACTCCTCGATGAACGGGCCCACCAGCTTCCGATTCTCCCGGACCAACTGCTGGAGGTCCGGCCGTTCGGCGAGCACCTGAACGGCTGAGCCGAGTAGCTTGGTGACGGTCTCCTGGCCCGCCGCGAACAGGAAGGTCGCGGGGCGAACCACCTCGAGCAGTTGCGGTGTGGCGCCGTCGGGATAAGTGGCGGTTGCCATTGTGGTGAGTACGTCGTCGCGCGGCTCGTGTCGCCGCTCGGCGAGGTATGCGCTGAACTTGTCGTCAAGGTACTGCAGCGGATTGAGGCCCACCGGCTCTCCATCCAGTGCGCCGACGCCTCCCTCCGGTTGCCCCGCGCCCAGTGCGCTGCGGATCTCGTCGCGATCCTCGTCGGGTACCCCGAGCAGGTCGGCGATCGCCAAAGTGGCGAACGGCCTTGCGTACTCGGCCAAGAATTCGCAGTGGCCTTCGGTAGAGGCCGGGTCGATGACCTCGTCGAGCTGGCGATCAACCAGCTGCCACATGAAGTCCTCGTTCTCCTTGAGCCGCTTGGGCGTCAACAATTTGGTCAGCAGAGACCGCGCGCGGGTGTGGTCCGGTGGATCCATGACGACGAGGTGCTCGTTGATCGGGAACAGATGGCGGTGCGCCTCGATCAGTTCGGTGATGTCGTCGCCTTCAGGCTTGAACGGCAACGGCGGGAACGGGCCGCCGATCGCATTGACCGCCGAGAAGGCATCGGTGTCCTTGAACGCCGCCAACACCTCCGAGTAGCCCGTCACGGCAACAACTCCGTGGTGCGGCTCGCGGAACACGGGGCCGTGGCTGCGCAGGTAGTCGAGGTAGTCGTATGGGTCTTGCGCGACGTGCGGATCGGAGAAGTAGTCGACGGAGGCGTAATCTGTCATCTTGATCGATCGATCTATTTCAACATGCTGCCTGCGTCGACGGTCAGGGTCAGACCGGTGACATAACGGGCTTCGTCGGAGGCCAGGAACAGCACTGCGTTGCTGATGTCGACAGGTTCGACCCAGCCCACCGGCAGCACGTGCATGAATTGCGCGGCCACCGCGAGGTCGTCTGGCCCGGGATTTTCCAGATCCGGGCGGAACAACTTCATCGTGCCCTCGTTCATGAACATCGGGGTGTTCACGTTCGTAGGGTGCACGGAGTTGACCCGAATCGAATGCTGGCCGAGTTCGACGGCGAAGGTGCGCATCAGGCCGACGACCCCGTGTTTGGCGGCGATGTAGTGGCCGGTGTGCGGGTACGCCTTGAGTCCACCACCGAGCTCGTCAACACAATCGAGCCGCCGCGACCAGCGGAGAGTATATGTGGCACACCGGCTTTGACCGTGTGCCATACGCCGGACAGGTTGACGTCGATCATGTCCTTCCAGTCGTCGGCACTGGTCTTGTCCAGAGTTGCTCCGCCGTTTCCGATGCCGGCATTGGCGACGATGATGTCGAGCCGACCCAATTGTTCGACGCCGCCGTCGACGGCCGCCTTGAGCGCGTCGTAGTCACGCACGTCGACCTCGGCGGTGACGACGCGCCGGTTTTGCGCCTTGACCAGATCGGCGGTCTCGGCGAGGTCGTCAGGGGTGGAAGCGGGGATCTCACTGCTGCGGCTGATCGGCTGGCAGATATCGATGGCGATGATGTCGGCGCCCTCCTGTGCCAGCCTCACCGCGTGGCCGCGACCCTGGCCACGCGCGGCACCTGTGATGAACGCGACCGTGCCGTCGACGCGACCCGTCATACTCCACCTCATCTGTTGATCGATCGATCAACACTTTACATCCGCACCGGAACCTGTCAATCGAGGTCGAGCGCAGCCAAGAACTCCTGGGTGCGGCCACGCGACTGGCTGCGCGTCGCCGCGTCGCCGCCGAGCGGGACGACACGCGCAGCGAGATCGGTGACGCCGACGTCGCGGTATCGCTGTAGACGTGCGAGCACGGTTGATTCATCACCCGCCGCCATGGTGTCGCCGACATCCTCGGCGTCGCCGTGTTCGAGAAGCCGGACGTAGTTGGGAGAGAAGTCGGCGTGACCGAGCACCTCGCTGGCGTACGAGCGGGCGTCGTCGATTTCGTATCGCGAGCACAACGCGACCGGAACTCCTGCGACGACGCGCGTTTCGGACTTTCCCGCCGCGGCCGCGGCTTCGGTGATGCGCGGCACGACGTAGTCGCCGATTGCCCGCTCGTCGGCCATCCACAGAATCGTTCCGCCCGCGCGCTCGCCTGCGATCCGCAGCATGGTCGGGCCGAGCGCGGCGAGAAGCACTGGCATTTCGAAAGTCTCGGTGACATCGATCGGGCTGTGCACCTGGTAGTTGTCGTTGTCCACGTCGACCGCGCCAGGGCCGGCGAACGCGGCGGTCAGCACCTCGAGATAGTCACGCACCAGCCGCGCCGGACGGTCATACGGCAAGCCGAGTTGGTCGGCGATGATCCAGTGGTGCGACGGGCCGAGCCCCAGACTGAACCTGCCGGCGCACGCGACCTGTGTGGTCAGCGCCTGTTGCGCCAGGATCAGCGGATGCCGGGTCTGAATCGGGACGACCGCGGTGCCGATCTCGATCCGCTCGGTGGCCTGGCCGAGAAGCGAGACCGCCGTCAGGGCGTCGAGATAACCGGGCACCTGCGGAAACCAGAACGAGGCGAATCCTTGAGCTTCGGCGGTCTTTCCGTCGTCGAGCAGCCCGGCCAACCGGTCCGCGCGTGCCCGCTCCCTATCGGAGCCGACCATCAAGCCAATCCGCATGCTGCCCTCCTACGGCACATAGCGGTCCCACTCGTAGGGCACCACTGCGTGGAAAGGAGCGGCGAATAGTGGTTCGATGCCGTCCTCGCCCCACCGCTTCTCGAGTGTCGGACGTAGCCGCTCCGCGGTGGCGACCGGATCCTCGTCGAGGAAGCAATACGAGATCGTCTGTCCTGCAGGCGCACTCGCCAGCCTGGCATCGACGGACTGTGAGTCGGCCGACCACACGCCCGCGACACCGTCGACGTCGGTCAGTTCGGCCGCTGACACCGCGTTCGTCTCCAGCAGGAGATAGACGCCGCGAATCGGCCACCACGGCAACACATCGGCACCGGCCTTGATCCGGGTGGCCGCGATCTTGTCGTTCACACGGTAGATCCCGCGTTCAACCGGAGGGAGCAACGGCAGTTTCCGGCCGGCGTTGCCGAGCGCCTTGGACAGGTCCAGGAAGCCCGTCATGCCGCCCGGATCGGTGAAGAAGTACGTCATCACATGGTCGATGGAGTTGTGTGGGTCGTAACTGGCGGCCCGCGCCGACCTGCAGGCGGGCGTCGACACCAGGCGCAGAGAGGCGCGTACGGCGGACAACCGATGCTGCTCCGGGCGATGGTCCAAGGTATGCCAGCGCAGGTACTCCGCGTCCGCGCCTTCGGGATGCCGCGTTGCCATCGAGACGAACAACGTGGTGACATCACCACGGCCGGTGGCAAGAACATCGGGAAGTTCGTCCGACGGCGTGCCGGGTAGCTGCATGGTCACTTGCCTTCCAGACGGAGTTCGGGGTGGCGAGCTTCGATCATTCGCCGAAAGCCGTCGCGCCAGTGCACTTTGGTGCGGCCGAGCACTTCGTGCATGTAGGTGACATCTGGCCATAGAGGCGCGTGTGCATCGGGTGTGTACGCGAAGATCGGTTGCGCTCCGACGAGTTCACCCATGTATGCGCAGTAGTCCTCGACGCTGACCGTCTCGCTGCCCGCCCAATTCACCACGATCGGCGGCGTCGACGCGACCTCCATCGCCCGGATGCCCAACTCGACGTAATCGTCCTCATAGATGGGGTTGTAATTGTTGGGCTTGTCGGGATACAGCCGAATCGGTTTGTGCGCCAGCATCATTTCCAGTCGGTCGGCCGGCGCACCGCCCTCGGGACCATAAGTGGAACAGATCCTGATGATGGTGAGCGGGATCTTGTGCTGGTTCGCGACCCACGTGCACACTGCCTCGGCGGCGATCTTGGAGAAGCTGTAGTTCGCGCGCAGGGGTACCCCCGGCGGATCGGACTCCCGCAACGGTCGCTGACCCCGGTAGCCATACACCGATCCGGTGGAGCAGAACACGAAGCCCTTGGCGGTGCGGCAGTGGTACAGCAGGTCGCCGGATTTCTGGGCGTTGGTGTCCACACACCGCGTCCATTTCCCTGCGCCGACGTCGACGGCAGCATGAAACACGTAGGTGAAGTCGTCAGGAAGCACCGAGAAATCGCCGATGCTCACGTCGAGCGCAACAGGTTTGACGCCGACCGCCGCAAGTCTTTCCCGATCGGCCGGATTCCGCATCCTGGCAGCACCCCAGACCTCATTGCGCTTGGCGAGCGCACGCGCGATCGGAAAAGCGATCTTTCCCGTTGCGCCGGTGATGAGGATCTTCTCCGACTCGAGCATCTACTCAGTCATAGCGCACAGGCGCACAAATGTTAAGTACTTGATATGTTGGCGGGGTGCAGCTGACGTTCGACGTCGAGGTCGAGGAGTTCCGGGCGGAATTCGGCAGATTCCTCGACGCCTACCTTCCGGCCGAGGCCCAGACCGGGGAGAGGTCACGCTCGACGGCGCATGTGCCGGCGTGGGCCCGCGACTGGCAGCGACTGCAGTTCGACCACGGTTGGCTGTTGCCGGGAAACCCGCCCGAGTTCGGCGGCCGCAACGCTGGTGTGCTCCAGCAGTTCGTTCATCGTGAAGAGCTCTCCCGGCGCCGTATCTACCACAGCTTCAACCCGCAGGGCGTCGGCATCATCGCGGCCTCGCTGCTGTCCTTCGGGACCGACGAGCAGAAACAGAAGTGGGCCGTGCCGATCCTGCGGGCGGAAATGACTGCGGCCCTTGGCATGAGCGAACCGGGTGCTGGATCCGATCTGGCCGGACTGGCCACCCGCGCGGTGCTCGACGGCGATGGGTTCGTGGTCAACGGGCAGAAAGTCTGGACATCGGGCGCCCACGACGCCGACGTACTAATGACGTTCGTGCGCACGGATCCCGATGCGCCGAAGCACAAGGGGATCAGCGCGCTGCTGATCCCCACTGACACGCCCGGGGTGGAACGCCGCCCGTTTCCCGCCGTATTCGACCGGGACAGCGTGGATTTCAACGAGGTGTTCTTCACCGACGTGCGTGTGCCTGCACAGAACCTCATCGGTCCACTGGGCGGCGGCTGGAAAGTCGCCAACGGATCGCTCGGTCATGAACGCACGATGATGTGGATGGCGTTCGCCAACCGGATGGAGCAGCTGCTCGAGGACTATCGACCGGCGGGGGCGCTCAACCGCGATCGGTACGCGACGATCGCGATGGACTACCAGGCGCTGCGGCTGCTGGGGTCGGTGGCGCTCGGGCAGGCGGCGCGCGGCGAGCGGGACATCCCCGGCATCTCGGTGTTGAAACTGCTCGGTTCGGAGGCCGAGCAAAACGCATTCGAGCACGCATTGGACGCCGTCGGCGCCGACTGCCTGCGCAGCCCCGCGCTCACCGCGCCGTACAACCCTTACGGCCCAGACCTTTTCACCGGTAGCTGGTTCACCCGTTACATCAGCACCTATGCGGGCACGATTTCGGGCGGCACGTCGGAGATCCAGCGCAACATCATCGCGCAGCGGGTGCTTGGACTCCCCGCGCGCTGACTAGGTTTGTCTCCGGGTGGTGGTAGTGTCGAACACATGTTCGATTCGAGGGTGTTGGCGGTGGTGGATCCGCTGGCTGAGGAGGCCGCCCTGGTCGAGCGGATCGCCTGGTTGGAGGCGGTGAAGTCGGCCGCGGCGGCCGGGCAGGCCCGCGCGGCGGCGGCGTTGGCCGAGGCGCGGCGCGCGGCTGAGGCGGCTGCCGGGGTGCCCGCGGCCAAACAGGGTCGCGGGGTGGCCAGTGAGGTGGCGTTGGCGCGCCGTGAATCGCCGAATCAGGGTGGTCGGTTGTTGGGGTTGGCGACTGCGTTGGTGCACGAGATGCCGCACACCCTGGCCGCCATGGAATGCGGGGCGCTCTCGGAGTGGCGGGCCACGTTGATCGCCCGCGAATCGGCGTGTCTGAGTGTGGCGCATCGGCGGTTGTTGGATGCCGAGATGTGCGCCGAGGTGGCCGGTCTGGCGGGGTGCGGTGATGGGCGCATCAGCGCCAGGGCCAAGGAGATCGCTGCCCGGTTGGATGCGGCGGCGGTGGTCGATCGCGCGGCCAAGGCCGAGGCTGATCGCACCGCGACGATCCGGCCGGCGCCGGACTGCATGGCCTATGTGACGGTGTTGTTGCCGATGCGCCAGGGCGTGGGGATGTGGGCGGCGTTGAAGCGGCAGGCCGATGTCACCGTTGATGAGCGGTCGCGCGGTCAGGTGATGGCCGATACCGCCTATGAGCGCATCACCGGGTGCCCGGCCGAGCAGCCGCAGTCGGTGGCGCTGAATCTGGTGATGACCGACGCGGCGCTATGGGGCGCGGACAACGCACCCGCGGTGGTGGCGGGGTATGGGCCGATTCCGGCGTCGTTGGCCCAGCAGTTGGTCGCTGACGCGGTCACCGAGGCGACGGCGGTGGCCACGTTGCGGCGGCTGTATCGCCATCCCGGCAGTGGGGCGTTGGTGGCGATGGAGTCGCGGGCGCGGTTGTTTCCCAAGGGGTTGGCGGCGTTCATCGGGATCCGGGATCGCACATGTCGCACGCCGTATTGTGATGCCCCGATTCGGCATCGTGATCATGCGACTCCGCGTAACCGGGGTGGCCCGACCAGTGCGCTCAACGGGTTGGGGGAGTGTGAGCGGTGCAACTACGTCAAAGAAACACCGGGCTGGCAGGTGTCGACCAGCGAGGACAACGCCACCCACACCGCTGACTTCGTCACACCCACCGGCGCCGCCTACCGTTCGACCGCGCCACCACTGCCCGGCGCGCCGATGATCACCATCAGCGAACTCGAAGTACGAATCGGCGTCACCCTCACCGACCTCCACGCAGCCTGACGTCTGTCAGCTATTTCCGGCAACCGCAATGGATTTGGTGTCGGTGTAGCCGTCGATACCCTCGCGGCCGAGTTCGCGCCCGTAGCCGCTGGCCTTCACGCCGCCGAAAGGCGCGAAGGGGTCCATGGTGTAGCCCTGGTTGACACCGAAGGTGCCGGTGCGGACGGCGGCGGCGACGGCAAGGCCATGCTCGATGTCGTCCGTCCACACCGAACCCGCGAGCCCGTAGTCGGAGTCGTTGGCGATGGACACCGCTTCGTCCTCGTCGGCGTAAGGGATCACCGTCAGCACCGGGCCGAAGATCTCCTCGCGCGCGATCCGCATCGAGTTGTCGGCATCGGCGAACAGCGTCGGCTTGACGTACCAGCCGCGGTCAAGGCCGTCCGGCATTTCGGGGCCACCGAAGACAAGGCGGGCGCCTTGCTGCCTGCCGCTGTCGATGTAGTCTCGGACGCGTTGCTGCTGACGTTGTGCGACAAGGGGACCCATTTGCGTGGCGCTGTTCGTCGGATCACCAACCGCTATCGAGGCCATCTCGGCGGCGAGCGCGTCGGTGAAGTCGCCGGCCCGACTCGACGGCACCAGGATGCGGGTCAGTGCGTTGCAGATCTGCCCGCTGTTCGACAGGCTGGCCGACCGCACGCCCTTGGCGACGGTGCCGGGATCGGCGTCGTCGAGCACGATCGCGGCGGACTTGCCGCCCAGTTCGAGGCTGACGCGCCGCAGATCCGTCGCGCACGCCGTGGCGACGGCTTTCCCTGCCGCGGTCGAGCCAGTAAACGAAACCTTGTCCACGCCAGAGTGTTTGACCAAGTAATCGCCGATTCGGGCATCGCCGGGCAGCACGCTGACGACACCGTCGGGCAGTCCGGCCTCGGCGATCATCTCGGCGAGCAGCGTTGCGTTGAGCGGCGATTCCGGCGCCGGTTTGACGATCACACTGCAACCCGCCAACAGCGCCGGCATCAGCTTGGTGGCGATCAGGAACTGCGGCATGTTCCACGGCACGATCGCCCCGACGACGCCTACGGGCTCGCGTCGGATGTGGATGTCGGCCCCGTACAATCCCGGCCGCGCCTCGTACCAGGGGTAGGACTCGGCGACATCGCAGAACGCGGTCATCATCATCGCGGGCAACCCGACCTGCGCGCGCTGCGAGAAACTGATCGGAGCGCCGATCTCGGAGGTGATCACGTCGGCCATCTCAGACCGGCGTTCGCTATATACCTTCGCGAGCTTGCGCACCGCGTCGATCCGCTCGGCGGCCTCCTGCCGCGGCCACGGCCCGGTGTCGAACGCCGCCCGCGCGGCCTCGACGGCCGCATCCACATCGCTGGGTCCTGCGGCCGCGACCTGCGCCACCGGTTCCTCCGAGTGGGGCGAGATCACCTCGATGCGCCGGTCGGTGCTCGGCTTTGTCCAAATACCGCCGATGAACAGCTCGTCTCGACGCACGAGAGGGCCTCCTTCCGAACAGGACGACGGCAATATCAACTACTTGTCATTGCTGTCGACAGCATATACCGTCGGCGCTATGGCTCGTTTCCCGAAACCACCCGAAGGCAGCTGGACCCAGCACTACCCGCAGCTGGGAACCGAACCGGTGTCCTACGAGGATTCGATCAGCCCCGAGTTCTACGAACTCGAACGCAAGGCGGTGTTCAAACGCGCGTGGCTGAATGTTGGTCGGACCGAACAGCTTGCGCGCAAGGGCAGTTACTTCACCAAGGAATTGAAGGTCGTCAACACGTCGATCATCGTGGTGCGCACGACGGCAGGCGAGATCAAGGCCTACCACAACATCTGCAGGCACCGCGGTAACAAACTGGTATGGAACGACATGCCACTCGAGGAGACCAGCGGCGTCTGCCGGCAGTTCACCTGTAAGTACCACGCATGGCGCTACGATCTCGACGGGAACCTGACGTTCGTTCAGCAGGAGCAGGAGTTCTTCGACCTCGACAAGGCCCGCTACGGACTGGTCGGTGTGCACTGTGAGGTCTGGGAAGGCTTCATTTTCGTCAACTTCGCTGACGAACCGGAGCAGAGTCTGCGCGACTTCCTCGGCCCGATGATCACCGGCCTGGAGGGTTATCCTTTCGGCCAGATGACGTCGCGGTTCTACTACCGCTCTGAGGTCAAGGCGAACTGGAAGCTGTACATGGACGCGTTCCAGGAGTTCTATCACGCACCCGTACTGCATGCGAACCAGTCGCCCGCCAAGTACTCGAAGGCCGCGGCGGAGGCCGGATTCGAGGCGCCGCACTACCGCATCGACGGACCGCACCGGTTGGTCAGCACGTCGGGAATCCGTGCGTGGGAGATGGACTCCGAGATGCGCAAGCCGATCGAGGACATCTGCCAGAGCGGCTTGTTCGGGCCGTGGGACAAGCCCGACCTCGGCGAGATGCCGGCCGGGTTGAACCCCGCGAAATGCGATCCGTGGGGCCTTGATTCGTTCCAGCTGTTCCCCAACTTCGTGATCCTGATCTGGGGGCAGGGCTGGTACCTGACCTACCATTACTGGCCGACGTCGTACAACTCGCACATCTTCGAAGGAAGCGCGTACTTCGCGCAGCCGCGCACGCCAAGGGAGCGGATCGCACAGGAACTTGCCGCGGTCTCTTTCAAGGAGTACAGCCTTCAGGACGCGAACACCCTGGAGGCCACACAGACAATGGTCGAGTCGCAGGCCGTCGACAGGTTCCTGCTCTGCGACCAGGAGGTGCTGATCCGCCACCTTCACAAGGAGACCGCGGCGTGGGTGGACGATTACCAGCGAAAGGCGGTGGAGGTATGACCGCGATGTTGCCCGCTGAATTCGCCGATCTGCAGCCATATTCGGAGTGGTGCCTGGCCAGTGAGCCCGAGCGTTACGCCAAGCGGTTGGCCAGTTCGATGGAGCAGATGCAAGCGTTCTACGACGCAATCACTCCGCGGGCCGAGGAGGCGATCGCCTTCTGCGACAAGTTCCCCCTTGATGACATGCCCGACGACGTGCTCAACCTCATGCACCTGCTGTATTCGATGATCATGGTGTCTTTCCCCGTCGAGTGCTGGAAGCAACCGCGGGTGCCGGATTCCGGCGCTGCGGCCATGGACTGCCTGTCAGAACCCGTCCCATGAGCACCACCGTTCTGCACGCCGCGCGGTGGGCGGACGTCGACGCCGGTGAGGTTTGTTCGCCTGCTTTGGTGGTAGTCGATGGGGAACGGATCCAGGCGGTCAATCCCGTTGAGCTACCGCACGATTCGATCGACATCGACCTAGGCGACGTAACATTGCTGCCGGGGTTGATGGACATGGAACTCAACCTGCTGATCGGGGGACCGGGTGGCCCGGAAGGGCTGCCCAATCCCATGCACGGCGTTCAGGACGATCCCGCGTACCGGACGCTGCGTGGCGCGGTGAACGCACGAACCACGCTCGATGCCGGTTTCACTACCGTGCGCAACCTCGGGTTGATGGTGAAGACCGGCGGATATCTGCTCGACGTCGCACTGATGCGCGCCATCGACCAGGGCTGGCACGTCGGGCCCCGCATCTATCCGGCCGGGCACGCGGTCACCCCGTACGGCGGGCACCTGGACCCGACGGTGTTTCAACGGCTGGCGCCGGGCATCATGCCGCTGTCGGTGGCCGAGGGCATCGCCAACGGCGTCGACGATGTCCGGGCATGTGTGCGGTATCAGATCCGCCACGGCGCCAAGCTGATCAAGGTGTCCGCGTCAGGCGGCGTGATGTCGCACAGCACCGCTCCCGGGGCGCAGCAGTACTCCGACGACGAGTTCGCTGCAATCGCCGACGAGGCGCACAGGGCCGGCGTCCGGGTGGCCGCGCATGCCGTCGGGGACAACGCGATACGAGCGTGCATCCGCGCTGGCATCGACTGTGTCGAGCACGGCTTCCTTGCGACGGACGAGACGATCCAGATGATGGTCGACCACGGCACGTTCCTGGTGTCCACCACCTATCTGACCGAATCGATGGCCGTCGACCGCATCGCGCCCGAATTGCGCAAGAAGGCCGAGGAGGTGTTTCCACGTGCGCAATCCATGCTGCCCAAGGCGATCGCGGCAGGTGTGCGGATCGCATGCGGAACCGACGCCCCGGCGATCCCGCACGGGCAGAACGCCAAGGAATTGTGCGCGTTGGTGGACCGGGGGATGACGCCGATGGAAGCGATGAGGGCCGCAACGGTCACCAGCGCGGAGCTGATCGAGGCAGACAACGAATTGGGCCGTCTCGCGCCGGGATATCTCGCCGACATCATCGCCGTGCCCGGTGACCCTTCGCGCGATATCGCGACCACACTCGACGTGCGGTTCGTGATGAAGAGCGGCCAGATTTACAAGCGCTGACGTCGAGGAGGCGAGCGTGGAACAACGAGACAATATTCTCTGGCTGCTCAAGCAGGCCTGGTACTTCTCGCTGACGACGGTCAACGATGCGGTCAGCGAGCACGGCGTCAGCACCGCGCAGATCGGCATGCTTCGTCAACTCGCGACGGAGCCCGGGTTGTCCGGTGCGGACTTGGCGCGTCGGCTACTGATCAGCCCGCAAGGTGTCCAACTGGCGCTCAAGGAGTTGGAGCGCCGCGGGCTCGTCGAGCGCAAACAGGACCCGCAACACGGCCGGATTCTGCAGGCGTTCCTGACCGATCAGGGGCGCAGGGTTGCCGAGGCCGTAGTCAGCGACGCAATTGCCGCCAACGACAAGGTCTTCGGCGTGTTGAGCGACGAGGAGCAGGAAACGCTTCGTGAGCTGCTCGGCCGCGTCATCGAGCAGGGCACTGGGCACAAACTGCACACCGACCACATCGGCCCCGATGTAGCAAGTAGTTGATATTAATGACAAGTACTTGATAATGTTGCCATTGATGAGCGAAGACACCGAGAAGGTCGTCATCGAATTGAACCGGGGAACGACGACCGCCGCCTACCGGGCCGGTGACACGCTGCTGCAGACAGCTCGTATCGCCGGCTTGCAGGCGCCGTATTCGTGTGAAACCGGTTCCTGCGGAACGTGTATGGCGCGAGTTGTCGAAGGCAGCGCCCGAATGGTGAACAACGACGCGCTCGAAGACGACGAGGTGGCCGAGGGCTGGGTGCTGACCTGTCAGGCGCTGCCGACCAGCCGCACTGTTCGAGTGGTCTACGAATAGGAGGCACCAGATGAGTCGCGTTGCGGTGGTCACCGGCGGTGCGTCTGGCATGGGCGAGGCAACCTGCCATGAGCTGGGCAGGCGCGGCCACAGGGTTGCGGTATTGGATATCGACGAGCGAGCCGCACAACGCGTTTCAGGAGAACTTCGCGCCGAAGGCGTGACCGCGCTTGCGGTCGCGGTCGACGTCAGTGACCGCGCCGCGGTCGAGGAGGCTTTCGCCAAGGTGCGCAGCGAACTCGGCCCGGTGCACGTGCTGGTGACCAGCGCGGGCCTTGTCGACTTCGCGCCGTTCACCGAGATCACGCCCGAGTCATGGGACCGCCTCATCGCGGTCAACCTGACCGGCACCTTCCACTGCTGTCAGGTCGCGGTCCCGGACATGATCGACGCCGGTTGGGGCCGCATCGTGATGATCTCGTCGTCGAGCGCCCAGCGAGGCTCGCCGAAGATGGCGCATTACGCGGCGTCCAAGGGTGCGCTGCTGTCCCTGACGAAATCGCTTGCCCGCGAGTATGGCCCGCTGGGTATCACCGTCAACAACATCCCCCCATCGGCGATCGAGACGCCGATGCAGCATCAGTCGCAGGCCGCCGGACACCTGCCGTCCAACGAACAGATGGCGGCAAGTGTGCCGGTCGGCCACCTGGGCACCGGTGAGGACATCGCCGCAGCGGTCGGATTCTTGTGTTCCGAGCAGGCCGGCTTCATCACCGGTCAGGTCTTGGGTGTCAACGGCGGAGCGGTGCTGTGAGAGGAGGACCGGATGGGGCGCTGGCCTAAACCGGCGGAGGGAAGCTGGACCGAGCATCACCCGGAACTCGGGACCGGCCCGGTCTCGTTTCGGGACTCGACGTCGCCGGAGTTCTACGAACTCGAACGGGAGGCCATTTTCAAGCGGGCGTGGCTCAATGTTGGTCGGGTAGAGGAGCTTCCGCGGCTCGGCAGCTATTTCACCAAGGAGATCTCCGCCGCGAAGACATCGGTGATCGTGGTCAAGGGCAAGGACCAGACAGTCCGTGCGTTTTACAACGTCTGCAGGCACCGCGGAAACAAGCTGGTATGGAATGACTTCCCGAACGAGGAGGTCAGTGGCACCTGCCGGCAGTTCACGTGCAAGTACCACGGTTGGCGTTACGGCCTCGATGGCGCGCTGACGTTTGTGCAGCAGCCTGACGAGTTCTTCGATCTCGACACCGAGCAGTATGGCCTGCGCCCGGTGCACTGCGACGTCTGGAACGGCTTCATCTTCATCAACCTCGATCCCGCACCGAAGCAGAGTTTGCGCGAGTTCCTCGGACCGATGATCACCGCGCTGGACGACTATCCGTTCGAATTGATGACCGAGCGTTACGATTTCGTCGCTCACAACAACTCGAACTGGAAGATCTTCGCCGACGCGTTCCAGGAGTACTACCACGTACCGTCGCTGCACTCGCAACAGGTGCCGTCGGCCGTCCGGCAGCCCAATGCGACCTTCGAGTGCGGGCACTTCCAGATCGACGGCCCACACCGGTTGGTGTCAACGGCGGGCACCCGCAGATGGCTGCTCGACCCGGAGTACATGTACCCCGTTGAAAGGGCCACCCGCAGCGGCCTCGTCGGCCCGTGGCGTACGCCGGAGACACACCAGTCGGCGGGCCTCAATCCCGGAGGCATCGAGCCATGGGGCATCACGAACTTTCAGATCTTCCCCAATCTCGAGATCCTCATCTACCACGGCTGGTACCTGCTGTACCGGTACTGGCCGACGTCGCACAACACGCACAAGTTCGAGGCGTACAACGCATTTCATCCTGCCCGCACCGTCCGCGAGCGCATCGAACACGAGGTTGCCTCGGTGGTGCTCAAGGAGTTCGCACTGCAGGATGCGGGCATGTTGGGCGGCACGCAGGCGGCGCTCGAGTACGGCCTGGACGAACCGATAGTCGACGGCTTCCCGCTCAATGACCAGGAGATCCTGGTGCGCCACCTGCACAAGGTGGCCGTCGACTGGGTCGCGGAATACCAGCGTGAGCGCAGGCCGGTGGAGGTGTGACCATGTCCGACAAACGTCTGCCCAGTGCCTTCGGCGAACTCGAACGGTTCGCCGACAAGTGGTGTCTGCCAACCGAACCCGAGCGATGGGCGGCTCGGCTGGGCACACCGATGCCCGAGCTGCACGAGTTCTATGACACATTCACGCCGCGATTCGAGGACGCGATCGACTACTGCGACAAGTTCCCGCTCGACGACCTGCCCGACGACGTGCTGAACCTGTTGCATCTCATCTACTCGATGGTCATGGTTTCGATGGCCATCGAGGTGTTCGGCACCCAGGAGCCGACCGACTCGGCGGATGCCGTCATCGATCGCATCGGGGCGCCGATACCGTGAGCGTGCTGACCATCAACAAACTCACCGAGTCGGTCGGTGCCGAAGTCGTCGGCGTCGACGCCGATCGGCTCACAACCGATGACCTACTCGGCGGGGCGGTGCTCGATGCCCTCGAACAGAACGGCGTGCTGGTCTTTCCGCGGCTCGGGCTGGATCCCCAAGCGCAGGTTGCCTTCAGCCGTCGGCTGGGCGAAATCGATCATTCGTCCGACGGACACCACCCGGTGGCGGGCATCTACCCCGTCACACTGGACACGTCGAAGAACGCGTCGGCGGCGTATCTGCGCGCAACCTTCGACTGGCACATCGACGGCTGCACACCGATGAACGATGAGGTGCCTCAGAAGGCGACGGTGTTGTCGGCATTCCAAGTCGCCGAGCGTGGCGGCGAGACCGAGTTCGCCAGCACTTACCGGGCGTATGACGAACTGGCCGAAGACGAGAAGGCGCGCCTGGCCACGTTGCGGGTCGTCCATTCGCTTGAAGCGTCTCAGCGCCGGGTCAACGCTGATCCGACCGCGGATAAACTGGCGCGCTGGCGGGCGCGGCCCACGCATGAGCACCCGCTGGTGTGGACGCATCGCAGCGGGCGCAGGTCGCTTGTGCTGGGAGCGTCGGCCGACTACATCGCCGGCATGGACCGGGACGAGGGTAGAGCGCTGCTGGCGCAGTTGCTCGATCGCGCAACGACTCCGGAGAAGGTCTATCGCCACGCTTGGTCGGTGGGCGACACCGTCATCTGGGACAACCGCGGTGTGCTGCACAGGGCCGCGCCGTATGCACCGGACTCCGAGCGGGAGATGCTGCGTACCACCGTGTTGGGGGATGAACCCATTCAGTGAGGGCAGGCGAGGCCCTCTCGTTGACGACGACGAGCCACTATGGAAATCTAATACCCACATATGAGAATCACGTTCTCGCATGCCGAGATCGTTGAAACGGAGCAAGCATGGCGGAAGACCTGACCGCGGTCGACTTCTTCCGGGACAGCCGTCTGACGGATGACCCGTACCCGTTCTACGAGGCACTCCGCGACAAGTGCCCGGTCACCCGCGAGGATCACTACGGCGTGACCATGGTGACGGGCTGGCAAGAGGCCGTCGATGTCTACAACGACGAGAAGACGTTCTCGTCGTGCATCTCGGTGACCGGACCTTTCCCCGGATTTCCGGTGCCGCTGGACGGCGACGATGTGACCGAACTGATCGAGAAGCACCGCGACGAGATCCCGTTCAGCGACCAGCTACCGACGCTTGACCCACCGACGCACACCAACCACCGCGCACTGCTGATGCGGCTGATCACACCCAAGCGCCTCAAGGAGAACGAGGACGCGATGTGGCAGATCGCCGACGACATGCTCGAGGATTTCCTGGCACCCGGCGAAGGCGAGTTCATCAAGGGCTTCGCGGGGCCATTCACGCTGCGAGTCATCGCGGACCTGCTCGGGGTTCCCGAGGAGGACCGCGCCGAGCTGATCGAGCGGCTGGCGCGCGGCACGCACGGCGGTGGGCTTGGCAACGCGGACAAGACGCTGACGAAGACGCCGCTGGAATACCTCTACGAAGTGTTCGCGCAATATGTGGAGGACCGTCGTCGTGAACCGCGGGACGACGTGTTGACCGGGTTGGCGACGGCCTCGTTCCGCGACGGGTCCGTGCCCGAGGTGGACGACGTCGTGCGGGTGGCCACCAACGTGTTCTCGGCCGGACAGGAAACGACCGTGCGGCTGCTCGGCACCGCACTGAAGGTGATCGGCGACCGTCCGGACGTTCAGCGGAAATTGCGTGACGACCGCAGTCTGCTGCCGAACTTCATCGAGGAATGCCTGCGCATCGAGAGCCCGGTGAAGGGCGACTTCCGATTGTCGCGTGTCCCAACGACTATCGGCGATCAGGCGCTTGCCGCCGGTTGCACGGTGATGGTGATCAACGGCGCCGCCAACCGCGATCCGCGTCGTTTCGAGGATCCGGACACCTTCGACGCCGAGCGCAAGAACGCGCGTCAGCATCTGGCGTTCGGCCGCGGAATCCACAGCTGCCCGGGTGCCCCGCTGGCGCGCGCCGAGACACGGGTCGGGCTCGAGCGCCTGCTGGATCGCACCACCGATATCCGGATCAGCCAGAAGCATCACGGGCCGGCATCCGACCGCCGCTACCAATACATTCCGACCTACATCCTGCGCGGCCTCACCGAGCTGCATCTGGAGTTCGATCTCACATGAAAGTCACTGTGGACGAGGACCGCTGCCGCGGCCATGGCATGTGCTTGACGCTGTGCCCGGAGGTGTTCCACATGCACGACGACGGGTACGCCTTCGCCGATCCATCCGAGGTGCCCGCCGGCCTGGAGGACGGTGCCAAGGACGCGATCGCCAACTGTCCAGAGCAGGCAATCAGCGAAATCAGCGATTGATCAAGGAGATTCCGTGCCCAAGGGTTACATCATCATCACCGAGGACGTGAAGGATCCGGCCGGTATGGCCGAGTACGCCAAGTTGGCGGGCAAGGCGATGGCAGGCTCGACGTTGCTGTCGTTCGACCCCAAACCCGAAGTGCTGGAGGGCGACTGGCACGGCACACAGACCGTGCTGCTGGAATTCGAGTCGGTCGAGGCGGCCCGCGAGTGGTACAACTCCGACGCCTACCAAGAGGCGGCCAAGCTGCGTCAGGCGGCGGCCGACTGCAACGGCGTGATTGTTTCGGGGCTGGGGTAGGAGCGAGAACAGAAATCCCCGAACGCACCAAACATCGACAATTGACCATCTCCTGACCGCTGGGCTCTAGTGATCAGCCGGGCATCGTGGCACGGTGGGGCTAGGGGACCGAGTTCGGTCCGACATAGGAGTCATCATGACGCTCACTCGCCGGGACATCACCCCGCTCGTCAGCACAGTGCTGGCGGTACTAGCGCTCGGTATGGCCACCGCCGGCAAAGTCGCCGCCGACCCGACTTATGACGCGAATGACACTGCATTCCTCCACAAGCTCTTCGACGACGGGATGGATTTCGGAGGCCGGGAGCTGACTGTGAAAAAAGCCCGCCAGGTCTGTGACGATCTTCGCGCCGGCGTGTCCCCGGCCGAGGTCCACGACTCGTTGATGAACGGCTCCACTTCGCGTGAGGGTTCCGCGTTCTCAGCGCGCCAGGCCTCGATCTTCATGGCTGACGCGGTCCAATTCTACTGTCCCTGAAACGCCGACTCGTTCGTCAGCCACGGCGGCAGTGAGCCGTGAACGCTGGCGATTATGATCGGCGTCTCTCAACATCGTGCGGCCCGAAACTGCAGTGCGCGAAGACGAATCGCATCACTCGTCAGATATCGAGATGGCCTGCCGCGGGCACTGCCGGACCGCCTCGCGGATCTGCTGCTCGTTCTCTGGGGTCACTTCGTCTTGCAGGATGTGCAGGTAGTCCTCGTCGTCCAGGTCGAACACCTCGGGGATGATGCCCATGCACACCCCGTTGCTTTCGCACAAGCCGAAGTCGACCACGACCTTTTGCGTCACTTCAACACCTTCACCGGCACGTTGTGATAACCCGCGACGTTCTGCATCGTGACTCGTTGCAGCCCGTCGAAATCGACCTCATAGCGCGGCATGAAGTCGAGCAGGTGCTCCAGTGCAATCGTGGTCTCGAGGCGGGCCAGCGCCGCGCCGAGACAACTGTGGATGCCGTACCCGAGGCCGAGGTTCTGCGCCTGCGTCTTGTCCCTGGTGATGTCGAATGTCTCGGCGTTGTCGAATGCACGCGGGTCGCGGTTGGCCGCCGCCTTCATCAGGAACACCGGCTTGCCCGCTGGCACGGTGCCGCTGGGTACATGGGCTTCCTTCAGCGTGTAGCGCACGTTGTACTGCACCGGCCCGACGTAACGCAGCAGTTCCTCCACGGCGTCCGGCACCTTGCTGCGATCGTCGATCAGCATCTGCCACTGTTCCGGATGCCTGGCGAACTCGACGACCGCGCTGCCGACCAACTTGGTGACGGTCTCGGCGCCTGCCCCGCCCAACAGCGTGGTGAAACCGGTGATCTCGATGTCGTCGAGCTTGCGCAGATTGCCTTCGTCGTCGGGAATCTCGGCGGCGATCAAGCGGCTGATCATGTCGTCTTGCGGGTTCTGCCGCCGATCCTGAACCAGGCTGTAGTAGTACATCGCCGAGTCGATGTTGGCCTTCATGTTCTTCTCGGACAATTCGATCTGGCCGGGTTCGCGCTCCAGGCTGGTGTCGATCCAGTGCCGGACCTGCTGCCGGAAATCTTCGGGAACCCCTGCCATCCGGGTGATCACCTCGACCGGGAACGGGCCCGAAAAGTCCTGAACGACGTCGAAGTTGTCGGGATCCACCTTGTTCAGATAGTGCTCTACGAGTTCGACGATGCTGTCGCGCTGGGATTGGATGGCGCGCGGCGTGAACGCCTTGTTCAGAAGGCTGCGCATGTGCCGGTGATCGGGTGGGTCCATGAAGATGATCGACTTCTGCGGCACCTCGCCGGTGCGCACCATGCCGAGGTCACATCCGCGGGACGACGAGAACGCTTCGTAGTCCTTCAGCGCCGCCGCCACATCCGCGTGCCGCGTCAGCGCATAGAAGTCCTCGTCGTCGTCGTAGTAGATGGGTGCCTCGTCCCGCATCCGTTTGTAGATCTCGTAGGGGTTTTCGAAGTACTCCTGCGCGACGGGATTGAACTTCAGTTTCGGCTTTGTCACGGGCTCCTCCTTCGCGGCGGGCTGATGGCCGGAAGCGTTACGGCGGACGGTCTAACTGTAACGCTAACAGTTTCGGTGTCCGGATACATCGAATCCGGCGTTTATCACGTCGTCGAGAAGCCCGAGTTCGCTGCCGAGTTCGGCTGCGGCTTTACGCACCACTGCGACGTCTTTGCCGACGAATTCGCCCACCATGTCGATGAACCCGTCAACAGAACCGCGCGCGCCAACGATGTCGACGACCCGGCTGGCGGCACTGCCGTGCCCGATCGCCTCCAGTAACCGCTTCTCGTCGATGCCCAGTCGGTCGCCAAGCCGCACGGCCTCGCGCAACAGCCCGATCTGCGCGGCGAACAACGCGTTGTTGATCAGTTTGACGGCCTGCCCGGCACCGATGGGGCCGACGTGTTGGATCGGGTCGCCGTAGCCGGCCAGCACAGGGCGGACAGCTTCGACGGCACGGTCCGAGCCGCCCATGTACAGCGTCACGTGGCCCGCGGCGATATCGTGCGGACCGCCGCTGACCGGCGCGTCAACGACCGCGACACCATAGGACTCGGCTTCCGCCGCGATGGCCTCCGCGGTGCGCGGGCTGCCCGTGGTGTGGACGACCAGCACGGCGCCGGGTCGCATCGCCGACAGCAACACGCTCTCCAGGCAGACCTGTTGCACCTGCTCGTCGGTGAACACACAGATGAGGACGACGTCGGCCTCAGCGCCGACATCGGCCAGGTCGGTTACCGGCTGCGCGCCGAGTTCACTGACGGCTCTGCGCTTCTCGACTGACCGGCCGAGTGCGCGCACCTCATGACCGCCCGCGACGAGGCGGCGCACCATGGGCGCGCCCATGCGGCCTGCCCCGACGAACCCGACCCGACTCATCGGGGATGGTCCATGGACTTCAACGCGGCGTCGGCAGCGTTGAACACGGCACCCTCGGGGGCCGACGCGTTGGCCGCCAGGCTCGCGGCGTGCCGGACGTCTTTCTGTAGTAGCCCGCCCGCGATCGGTGCCAGCCCCTCCAACGTTCCGCCGAAGACCGCGATGCTGCCGAGCGCCTTGCTGACCGCCGAACCGGCGTTGAGCACCTCGCACAGCTTGGTGCGAGAGATTCCGAGCGCATCGCCCAGTTCGAGAGTGCTGACCGCGCTGCCGAGGTTCGCGCTGAACAACAGGTTGTTCAGGATCTTGGTGACTTGGCCGCTGCCGAGTGGGCCGAGATGCACGATCGGGTCGCCGTAGGTGGCGAGCACCGGCCTGCACCGGTCGACGACTTCCTCGTCGCCGCCGACCATGACGAGCAGCTTGCCTTGCTCGACCGCGGGGCCGCCGCCGCTGACCGGAGCATCGATCACCGAAACACCCTGTGCCGCAGCCTTCTCGGCGATCTCGCGGCAGGTGTCGGGGTGCACGGTGCTGTGGATCGCGACGACGCCACCGGACGCCAAGCCGGCAAGCACCCCGCGGTCGCCGTAGAGCACCTCGCGGACGTCGTCATCGCCGACGACGCAGAGGCACACCAGGTCGCTGGCGCTTGCGAGTTCGGCGGGCGAGCCCGCGGTCTTGGCGGCGGTGTCTGCATACGGTTCGAGGCTGGCCTCCCGACGCGCCCACAGCGTCGTCTCGTATCCGCCCTCGACAATTCGCCGCGCCATGGGGCCGCCTTGGCTGCCCAATCCGATGAATCCGACGCGCATCAACCCGCCTCCCTCTCATTCGATGTGTCTTGTTGCGCCGCAACACATCCCTCGACGAACGACAACACTGAGGAGTGGTACGCGGGGGCGCTGAACGACAGCGACAGGTTGTGCCCAGTGTCGGCCTGCTGGTTGAGGACGAAGCGCGGCGATGATGTGAACATCGCGCCGATCTGCGCGAGAGTTCGTGGGTCTGAGCGCCAAACCCGCTCGTGTTGGGCCACCGTGAACTGCACAGGCACGCCAACGCGCGCCGCGAGAGCAGGAAAGTCGTGCTGTGGCCAGCTTCTGGTCATCCCGACCTCGTACAGCGCGCCGCCCGACGAGTTCGTCATTCCGGACAGCACGTCGTCGGGATACAGGTTTGCGGGTTGCCACAGTATGTCGCGCAACCCGGTGGGTCGTTGCGTCGCCGTGGCGTTCTTCAAGATCTCCGCTGTCTCCGGGTGGTATTCCACACCGGTTCCTGCCAATTCGAGACCGATGCCCCCTACCTCGGTGGCCATCCGCACCGCGAGTTCGCAGCCCGCGGAGTGGCCGAGGAAGAACAACCCCGCGCCGCGCGGGTGCTCGCCGAGCATCTTGTCGATCGCGCCAGATGTCAGGGCCACCCGTTGCTCCGGTTGGGCCATTGCCTCGGGATATGGAGCCGAGCTGCCATAGCCGGGCCGGTCCAGCGCGATCATCGTGTAACCGCTTGCCGCGCCGGTGCGTAGCAGCGACAGCTCCGGGTGGCCGGGGCAGTCGAAATACGCTGCGGTACTGGCACCGCCGTGAAACGCGACGACGACCGCCTTCGGGTCATCGGCCGCCGCGACCAAGCCCGACATCGGCACACCGCCGACGAGGACGACGCGCGGCCGCGGAGCCGCTGCGGCGGCGACATCGCGCCGCGGAGCCGCTGCGGCGGCGACATCGCGCCGCGGTGTCATGTCTGCGTCCTCAACAGGATCGCGCCGCTCGGGGTGAGCCCGCCGCTGCTGACCACCGCGACGCGGGCATCCTTCACCTGGCGGGGACCGGCCTCACCGCGAAGCTGCGTGACGGCTTCGTGGATCAGACCCATACCGTGCGTGCGGCCGTGGGAAAGCTGGCCGCCGTGCGTGTTCAGCGGTATCACGCCGTCGCGGGCGATGGCCTTTCCACCGTCGAGGAAGTCCTTGGCCTCACCGATGCCGCAGAAGCCGAGTGCCTCGAGCCACGACAGGCAGTTGAATGTGAAGCCGTCATAGAGCTCAGCGACGTCGACGTCTCTGGCCCGCAACGACGTTCGCGTCCAGAGATGGGCGGACTGGCCGAGCACCTGCGGTTCGTGCGTCAACGTGGTCTGGTCCCAGTCAGTGCGCTCGACGATCTGGGTGCCGACGGCTTCGAACAGCACCGGCTCCTTGGGTAGGTCCTTGGCCGCGTCGACGGCCGACACCACCACCGCGACGGCGCCATCGCATGGCACATCGCAGTCGTACAACCCGAAGGGGGTGGTGATGACCCGCGCGTCGAGGTAGTCGTCCATGGTCATCGGATCGCGGTAGATGGCGGTCGGATTCAGGGCAGCATTGGCGCGCTGGTTCAGCGCGATCCAGCCGAGCGTCTCTCGTGTGGTGCCGTACCGGTGGAAGTGCCGTTGGGCGTTGAGCGCCAACGTATGGGCCGCCGACGTCGCCCCGAACGGCATCTGCCAGCTGGAGGTGCGGGCACCGCCTGGCGGCGCCATCCGGCCTTCCTTCATCAGCTGCTGGAACGTCGCCTCCCACAGGGTGCGGAAACACAGCACATGGCGGGCCATGCCGGTGGCGACCGCCATCACCGCCGCGATGACGGAGCCGCCAGGCCCAAAGGTGTCCATGCCACCGTTGATCCACACCGGACGCAATCCGAGCGCGCCCTCGAGCGCGCTGACTCCGCCTTCGCCCATGCCGGCGATGTCGAGCCCGGGATATGTTGAGAGGCCGTCGATGTCCTCGAACGTCAACCCGGCGTCGGCGACGGCCTGCTCGCAGGCGTCGATGGTCAACGACAGCGGCGGTACCATCTGCCGCCTGCCGATCTTCGACATTCCGATCCCGGTGATCGCCGCCGCGTCCTCGAACTTGTCCTTGGTGAGCATCGGTGAGACGTGCTTGCCGAAGTCCTGCGGCGCGATCTCGTCGGCGGCCTGCGGTGCCGCCTCGGTTTCGGTCGTGGGGCGGAACAGCGGCAACCAGACGGCCCCGGCCTTGTCGGTGAGCTTCTCGAAGAGCACCTCGACCAGTTGGCCGATGCTGAGCTCGTCCGGATCGGAGTCGACGATGTTGGTGGTGAGCCGAACACGCGGATCTTCGACGATGGCGACCTGCGCGACGACATACGGCGGCGGCAGGTCCGGGAAGCCGAACCGGTGGTTGACCGTGAAAGCCGACAGTGTCGCCTTCCCCGACACGTCGCGCACGCCCATGTTGCGACCGCGGCAGTACCGGCAGACGGGCTGCGGCGGATGGATCAATGCCTCGCAGTCGCGGCACTCCTGGATGCGCAGCACGCCGTCACCGCCAGCGGTCCAGAAGAACTCGTTTTGGATCGTCAGTTCTGGCAGCGGCCGGGTCACCGGACGAACTCCGAAATGGCTTCACTGTCCTTGGGTTCGGGTTCAGGCGATTCTTCCGCGTCGTGATGGGCCACTGCGTCTGCGGACGGCCGGTGTTCGCCCATGTAGACGATCGCGTGCACGGGGCAGTCGAGCAACGCCCGCATCACCGCGTCGCGGTCCTTCTCGGGCACTGTGCCGTCGCCGACCAACGACGCGTAGCCCCAGTCGTCGAGCGAGAAGTGGTCCGGCGCGTGCCTGGCGCAGATGCCGAAGCCGTCGCAGACCGTTCGATCGAGCCGAATCCGCAAGCCGTCACTCATCAGTGAGACACCGCCTCCACTTCGTATGGCCGCGCGGCGTCGAATGCCGCAGTTCGGCAGGCCTCGCAGTCGTTGGCAAGGTGCTGCGCGACGAGTTGCGGGAACTGCCGCAGCAGACTTGCCGCGACGTTGGTGGCGCCGTCGAGGGTGCCGCATGCACCGCGGCTACGCAGCACAACTGACCATCGCTCGAGGCGTGTCACATCGTCTTGCGTTGCCACGCCGTCGCGTAACGCCGACGTGACGGCGGCCATCGCTGCGGTGCCGTTGAAGCACGATCCGCACTGGCCCGCGTTCTCACGGTCGAAGTACGACATCACGGACGCGGCAACGGCGACGGGGCAGTCGTCGGTGAGGATCGAGATCGCACCGCAGCCGAGGCCGCTGCCCAGCCTGCGGATCGTCTCGTGGTCGAGTGTCGCGTCGAGAATGTCGGTGTTGAGCAGGCCTGCGAAGTAACCGCCCATCAGCGCGCCGCGCACCGACTCGACGGACAGGCCGTGCCAGGTCAACAGCTCGGAAAATGGTGTGCCGTGCTGAATCTCGTATAACGCGGCGGGCCTGCCCGCACCCGTGATCGTGGCAAGAAAGGTGCCCGGTGACATCGGCGTGCCGACCGCGCGGAACTGCTGCGCGCCGTGTTCGTGGATGAAGGGGAGGTTGGCCAGTGTCTCGACGTTGCTGACCATCGTCGGCAGACCCAGCACCCCTTCCTCGAACGGGCGGGGTGGCTTGTCGGTGGGTTTGGCAGGCCCGCCGTTTATGCGGCGCACGGCGGCCGTCTCCTCGCCGGCCACATAGGTGGGTTCAACGGTGATCACGTCGACGTTGGTCTTGCTGAATGTTTGCGGCTCCAATTCCGCCAGCGCCGACGCGATCGCGGTGGCCGACTGAGGGTCGGAGACGTAGACATACGCACGGGTCGCGCCGACCATGGCGGACGCCAGGCGCAGCCCGTCGAGCACGAGATGGGGCCCGTTACGCATCAACCAGCGGTCCTTGACCGACGCCGGTTCACCCTCTTCGCCGTTGGCGACTACGACGGTCTGCGCACCACGGCGCCCGGCGTCGCGCACCGTGCGCAGTTTGGTGCCGAGTGGAAACGCGGCGCCGCCGCGGCCGAGCAGGCCTGAAAGGTCGACCTGTTCCAGCAGCGCGTCGGCGTCGGCGAGGGGTAGATAGTCACCGGCAGAAGGATGTAGCAGGCGTGGCTCGCAGTTCGGCGCGGTGACGATGAGGTCGGTGGTGCTGGACGTCATCAATGGTCCTTCTGCCGCGCGGATAGGCTGACCGACATGAGGACCGCGGTGGTGCGCGTCGGTGTCGACGCGGCAGGCCAGCTCGCGCCCGCGCAGCTACGCGAAGGCATGGCGCGTCTGCGCGAACTGGCCGGGCCCGCAGGCTTCGAGGTGGTGGAGCACGATCTCGCCGACTTGCCGCCGCGGCGCCGAGAAGTGGAACTCCTCATCGCCGGTGACGACCCGGCCGAACTCGAGCGGCGCGCAGTTGACTTGTGCGCCAAGGCGTTTGGCACCACGCCAGCGCCCGGCGTGTTGACGTACATCAGTCGCGGTACTGACGACGACGCCCACGGCGTGCTGGCCGGGTTGGGGCTGACCGGCGAGATCAATCGGGACGCGGGCGACGACGGCTGGGATGTGGTGCACGTGACGCTGCGCAGGGTGGACTTGGAGCGCGTGCCCGAAAGCCGCGTCCACACCGCGCTCGAGGCGTCGCTCAACTGCGAGGTACACATCCACACTGTCTAGCCGTCCAGGAACTTCAAGATCGCGGGGGCAGCCTGTACCCAGGTGTCGAACATGTTGAAGTGGTTGACCTTTCCCAGGGCGTTGTCCTTCGCGGCCTGCTCCCAGGCGTCCTCCGGCCACGGCGGGTCGATCAGCTCGGAACCCTTGATCAAACAGCTCACTTCCAGCGATGTCCGCTTCGGGTGGTCATAATCGTTCTCGCCGCCGCGGATGATCAGCGTCGGCACCTTGATGTTATCGAACATCCCGTCGTCGACCCCAGGAATCGTCTGCCCGGGTTTGGACACGAATGCATTCAGCCAACGCATCATCACCTTGACGAACTCGTCGGGGTCCAACGACAACAAGCGCTGTTCGTTGGCGGGGTTCTCGGCGATGCGCTCCTTCCACTCCTTCTGGTGCAGAAGGCCTTCCATCCCCATCGTGAGCACCGGTCGGATGTTCGGCGTGATGTAGTGCGCGCCGAGCACGAAGGTGCCGTACACGCCACCGACGATGTTCCACACCACGAGTTTGGTGGCGATGTCCGGATACAACATCACCGTCAGCATGGAATCCCGTGCACCGCCCGAACCACCCGCGATGATGCAAGGGCCGATGCCCAACGCGGTGATCAGCGCGTGCAGCGTCTCGGCCCGCATGTGAGATTCGGATTGACCGTAGAATTGCACGTCAGATTTGCCGCAGTTCGGTCGATCCCACAGCAGCACCCGGTAGCCACCGCCCACCAGCGCCTCGGCCAGCGGCCGCAAGCCGGGGATGTCCTTGCTGAAGCGCCCGCCCGGCGTGAGCACGATGAACTCGCCCTCATCGCCGAGGATTTCGTAGACGACGTTGCCGCCGTTGATCTCGATGACCTGTTCGCTCATGCTTGCACCAACACCTCGTTCCCGACGACGCGCACCGGGTAGGTGCGGATGCTCCACTCCGGTTTGACCGCGGTGGTCCCGGTGGCGAGCTCGAAACCCCATTGATGCCACGGGCAGTAGATGTATTCCAGGTCGCGCACCATCACCGCATCGCCCGGCACGCTGTCGTCGACGATGGTTCGGCCCCGCGCACGGCCCGAACACAGCGGACCGCCCTCGTGCGGACAGTAGTTCGCGATCGCGTAGAACGTGCCGTTGACGTTGTAAACCCCAACCCCGTGGCGTCCGATGGGGACGAGTTTGTGGGTGCCCGGCGGAATCTCATCGACCGTGGCGACGACATGCTCACGCCCCTGTGCCAATCTTTTCGGGCCTGCCGACGGCGTCTTCTCCGTGTCAGTCAAGTCAGAACACCCGTACCTGGCCCTCGAGGGCAGGCACCGTCTCAGGCAAGTGATAGGTCGCGATGCCGTTGCGGAACATCACGGCCTCCCTTGCGTGTTCGGGCAGGTGCTTGACCAGCCACCGCGGATCGTCGAACGTCCAATGTGGGTAGTCCGACGAGAACAGCAGGATCTTCTCGCACTCCATCCATTCGAACGCGCGTGTCAACTCGGTCTTGTTTTCGGGATAGTCGAGCGGCTGGGTGGTGAACTTGATGTGGTCCTTGACGTATTCCGACGGTTTGCGCTTGATGTCGACCCACGACTTGCGCGCCTCGTAGATGGCGTCCATCCGCCACATCAGCGGCAGGATCCACGTGAATGCGTGCTCCACCAACACGATTCGCAGTGTCGGGAATCGGTCGAAGAGCCCGTCGAAGACCATGCTCATCACTTGATTGGCGGCCAGCAGCGAATACGTGACCATGAAATCGTGGTTGTAGCTGGGGAAGCCGACCGGCGGGATCGGTAGCTCCTCGTGATGACTGCGTGACAGGTGACAGCTCACCGTGATGTCGTGCTTGGTCGCGGCTTCCCAGATCGGGTTGTACTTCGGATCTCCCCACGCGGGCCGCGGTTCGGCCTTGATCAGGACCTGACCCATGTAGGGATGCCCTGCCCACCGGTCGATCTCGCGCGCGGCATTCTCTGGCGCCTCGATCGCGACACAGATCGAGCCGCGCCAGCGCTCGTGCCAGTTGTTGTGGCTGTCCAGCCAATGATTGTCCTGCCAATCGTTGAGCGCACAGCTCATCGCGTGGTTCACCTCGGGGAAGCGCGCCGGGTACGCGGCCGGTTCGAGGATGGCGATGTCGGCGCCTGCCTCCATGATCAGCTGTTTGAATGCCAGATCCGGGTCACTGCCCGCGAACTCACCGTCGGCGGGGAAGGTGTCGGTCCGCATCGCATAGGCATGCGCGTAATCCGGTGCGTCGTAATAGATCTGGTCGCCGATCCGGCGGGGCAGGAAGTACTTGCTGCGCCACGGCTCCGGGATGTACTGCGCGAGAACCCCGCTCTTTGGCACCGGGTGCACATCGGAGTCGACGCATCGAACGGCGACGTGCTCCGTCGCCGGTTTGCGCTCTGCCACTGTGACTGTCATCGTGTCCTCCTCGGCTGCCTCACGGTGCTCCGACACCGGCCCCGACGTCTATGCCGTAGAGTTCAGCGGCGTTTCGCCAGCACAACTTGTCGCGTTGGTCGTCGGTGTATGCGGCGGGTACCGTCAAATCGTTGAGTTGCCAATGCGGATAGCTCGACCCGTACATCACCATGTCGTCCTTGCCGGTGAAGCCGAACCACTCGCCTGCGAACTCGGTGTCACCAGGGCCGTCCATGGCACCCTGGACGAAATAGGTGTGACCGGGCAGGTAATCGCTGGGCATCTTCGGCGCCCACGGCGTCTGCTCGAGGTGCGGACGCCCGAAGCAGTCCATCCTCCAGATGAACGGCGTCAGCAGATCGGCAGCCCCGTCGGCCCACACGAACTTCAACGCGGGCATCCTTTCGAATACCCCTTCGACGATCAGGTTCATCAAGTGGTACAGGAAGTTCAGTGCCATGAAGCTGACGTAGTTCTCGTAGGTCCTCGGCACACCTGAGGGTGTCGGTGCGAAGGACACGCCCGCTCCGACTTCGATGTGCACCGCCACCGGCAGTCCCGCGCCGGCAGCGGCCTCCCACAGCGGCCAATACTGGGGTTTGCCGTACAACTCCCGGGACTGCAGCGGAACGCCGATCTGAACCACCCGCGGGTGGTCGGCGTATTTCGCGATCTCGCGCAGTGCGCCAGTCACGTCGTCGGGATTGACGCGAATCGTGCCGCGGAACCGATCGGCGTAGGCGTTGTCCTCCAGCCACCGCGACACCATCATCTCGTTGTGCGCGGCCGCGATGGCCGTGCCGAGGTGGCGGTCGGGCATGATGCCCCGCGTCATTGGATGCAGGATCGCCACGTCGACGCCGCGCTCGTTGAACAACTGGCTGCCGACGAAGTCCGGGTCCGAACCGGGATAGCGTCGATCGCCCTCGGTGTTCGGCGCGTATTCGCCGCCCGGCGCGCCGTACCAGTCCATCTCGTAGTCGGGAAACCCGCGACTCTTGAACGGCTCGCGTAGGAAGCTGCGCAGGTCCTTGTTCGACTTACTGAAGATGTGCACGCTGGCATCGATGACGGGCGTCGGGAAACCGGACCGCGTCCCGTCTTGTATCTGCATCGCCAAAGCTGTCCTCCGAGTCATCCGGCCGACGTGGGCGCGTTCGAGCGCTGCGCTGGGAGCGCCGGATAGTCCTAGTGTAAAGCGTTGTTCTTCAATAGCAAGAATCTAGTTCTCAGCGAATCGCTTACCTTCATGCAGGTCAGGGTGCGTGCTGGTCCGTTGCGCGTGCCCGGCAACACGAAACGTGGTAGTCGATTCCAGAGAACGGCTACGTCATCTGGGGAGAATGTTATTCTCAGGTGGCGCGGCCGCAGGCGATCACGTCCCCGGGAGGCTTTGGGTGTTATTGGAGTTCGATGCCGATCAGCGGCTGTGGCAGGAGACCGTCCGTGATGCGGTGAACAAGCAGTGCCCACCCTCACTGGTACGCGACGTGGCCGAGAACGGTGTCGACCCCACCCCGCTCTGGCAGGCCTACGTCGACGGCGGCTGGACCGAGCTGACCGACGCCGAGAACGCTGTCGAGTTGGCGATCCTGCTCGAGGAACTCGGGCGCGCCACCGACCCGACGCCATTCCTGGCGACGCTGAGCCAGTACGCGCCGCTCGCGGGTGACAGGTTCGATTCGCGCCAGGCAGGCACCGCGATCTACAGCGGCGTGACCGCGCACCGGGATGCCGACGGATGGGTGCTGGACGGCACCGCACGCCATGTGCTCGACGGTGATCGCGCCGAACGGCTCGCGGTCGTCACCGCAGCCGGGGTGTTCCTGATCGACGCCGACCGCTCGGTCACCCGGCGCAGCCCGGTGTTCGATCCCGTGCTGCACATTGCCGAGGTGTCGTTCGCGGGCGTGCATGTGCCCGATTCCGATCGCGTGCATGTCGATGCGGAGAAGGCCCGTCATGTCGCACTAGCGGGGATGGCCATCACGACGGTCGGCGCATGCCAGCGGATCCTCGATCTGGTTCTCGAACACGTCAAGCAGCGACAACAGTTCGGCGTTGCGATCGGATCATTTCAGGCCGTTCAGCACAGGGCGGTCGACATGCATGTGGCCATCGAGCGCGCCCGTGCGCTGTCTTACTTTGCCGCACTGACCATTTCGGCTGACGATCCACGCAGGCGGCTGGCCGCCGCGATGGCCAAGGCGGCCGCGGGGGAGTGCCAGTCGGTGGTGTTCCGGCACGGCCTGCAGTTGTTCGGCGCCATGGGGTTCACCTGGGAGAACGATCTGCAGTTCGCGCTCAAGCGGGCGAAGGCAGGCGAACTGCTGCTCGGGGGAGCGGCGGAGCATCGGGAAGTCATAGCGAAGGAATACAGGCCCCTCTGATGCAGCTGACATTTGATTCCGACGTCGAAGAGTTCCGCGCCGAGTTCTCGGCGTTCCTCGACGAACATCTGCCGTCGGAGGCCGACACGCTGGAGCGGCCGAAGTCCGTGTCGCACATGCCGCAATGGGCGCGGGATTGGCAGCGACTGCTGTTCGACAACGGCTGGCTGCTGCCCGCTCAGCCGCCGGAGTTCGGTGGCCGCAACGCCACGGTCCTGCAGCAGTTCGTCCATCTCGACGAGCTGTGCCGACGCCGCATCTACCACAGCTTCAATCCGCAGGGCGTCAACATCATTGCCGCGTCTTTGATCTCGTTCGGTTCGGACGAACAGAAGCATCGCTGGGCGGTACCGGTGCTTCGTGGCGAGATGACCGCATCGCTCGGCATGAGCGAGCCGAGTGCAGGGTCGGACCTGGCGTCGCTGCGTACCCGCGCTCAGCTTATTTCTGACGTCGACGAGCCCTATTTCGTCGTCAACGGCCAGAAGGTGTGGACGTCCGGCGCACATCACGCCGACTTCCTGCTGGCATTCGTGCGCACTGATCCGGATGCGCCCAAGCACAAGGGCATCAGCGCGCTCATCATCCCGACCGACACCCCGGGCGTGGTGTGCAGGCCGTTCGCCGATATGACCGGGCGCGACAACGTCGATTTCAACGAGGTCTTCTTCACCGACGCGCGGGTGCCCGCCGAGAATCTGGTCGGCCCGCTCAACGGCGGTTGGGGGGTGGCGAACGGTTCACTCGGTCACGAACGCACCATGATGTGGCTCGGCTTCGCCGACCGGATCGACAACATGATCGCCGACTTCGAACCCCGCACCGCGCTCCAGCGCGATCAGTACGCCACCACGATCATGGATTACCAGGCGCTGCGCGCGATGGGATCGGCTGCGTTGGCCCGGGCGGCGCGTGGCGAGATGGACACCGCGTCGGTTTCGGTGTTGAAGCTGTTCGGCTCCGAGGCCGAACGGCAGGCCTTCGAGAACGCCTTGACCGCCGCGGGACCCGACGGGCTCACCCATCCGGCGACATCGGGGCCTTATGCGCACATGAACCTCGACCACTACTTCGTCAGCTGGTTCGAACGCTATGCCAGAAGCTTCGGCGGCACCATCGCGGGCGGCACGTCGGAGATTCAGCGCAACATCATCGCCACCCAGGTGCTGGGCCTGCCGCGGCGCTGAGTCCGGTGACGGAAACACTGACTCTCGACCGGCTCCGGCCCGGTATCCTTGTCCTGCAACTGAATCGCCCGAAACGCCTCAACGCGATCAACGAGGTCATGCGCGACGAACTCGCGCAGTCCTTCGCGACGATCGGGGCCGATGCCACGGTGCGCGTCGTGGTGCTCACCGGGACCGGCCGCGGGTTCTGTTCGGGCATCGACGTACGCAACTTCGGGCCGACGCCGCTGGAAGCGACGGACCCGGCGATCGACCGGCTGCGGTTCCAGGAGTCGATGGCCGCGCTGCCGCAGGCGATTTGGGATCTGCCTCAGCCGGTCATTGCGGCGGTCAACGGGCCTTGCGTCGGTGCGGGGTTCGCGCTGTGCCTGGCATCAGACATCCGAATCTGCTCGACGGCAGCCACCTTCGGCAACGGTGCGATCCTGCTCGGGTTGTCGGGCGCCGAGATGGGCATGAGCTATCACCTGCCCCGGATCGTCGGGACCAGCGTCGCCGCCGACTGGATGCTGACCGGTCGCACCGTGTCCGCGTCCGAGGCCGACCGGCGCGGACTGGTCAGCGAACTGGTCGAACCCGAGCGTCTGCTGGAGCGTGCGGTGCAACTGGCCTCGGGCATAGCGGAACTGGCACCGCTGGGCGTGCAGTTGACCAAGCGGGCACTACAGGTGAACACCGATGCGGCGGGGCCGGGCGCGGCCATGGAGTTGGAGAATCGCAACCAGGTGCTCACCCACGCCACGGACGAAGCCGCGGCGCGACGCAACCGCTGAGAGGGGACGAACTATGGCGTGGGACTTCTCGACCGACCCCGAGTGGGCGGCACAACTCGCGTGGGTCGACGACTTCGTCCGATCGGAATGCGAACCGATCGACCTGATCGTCAAGGAGTCGCACGACCTCAACGACCCGGTGCGCCAGGCGCTGATCCCGCCGCTGCAGGAGATCGTCAAAGACCGCGGCTTGTGGGCCACCCACCTCGGCCCGCACCTGGGTGGTCCCGGCTACGGCCAGGTGAAACTGGCTCTGCTCAACGAGATTCTGGGCCGGTCGGAATGTGCGCCGATCGTCTTCGGGTCACAAGCCCCCGACTCAGGGAACAGTGAGATTCTCGCCCACTACGGCACGCCTGAGTTGAAGAAGCGGTACCTGGAGCCACTGCTGGACAACCGCATCGTGTCGTGCTTTTCGATGACCGAACCGCAGGGCGGCGCCGACCCGAAGGTGTTCACCACCACCGCCACCCAGGACGGCGACCACTGGGTCATCAACGGTGAGAAGTGGTTCTCGTCGTTCGCCTCGATGGCTTCGTTCATCATCGTGATGGCGATGACGGACCCGGATGCGCCACCGTATGAACGGTATTCGATGTTCGTCGTGCCCGGCGAGACACCCGGCATCAACGTGCTGCGAGACGTCGGGCTCGGACATCAGCCGCTGGGCGGCGGCCGTGAGGGTTATGTCCGTTACGAGAACGTGCGCGTGCCCGCGGATCACATGCTCGGACCCCGGGGTGGCGCCTTCGTGGTGGCTCAAACGCGGTTGGGCGGCGGGCGAATTCACCACGCCATGCGGACGGTCGGCTTGGTTCGACGCATCTACGACATGATCTGCGAACGCGCGGTGTCGCGGTACACCCAGGGCGCGATGCTGTCAGACAAACAACTCGTCCAGGAGATGGTCGCCGACTCGTGGATGGAGATCGAGGCCTTCCGCCTGCTCACACTGCAGACCGCGTGGAAGATCGATCAGCACAACGACTACAAGGCGGTGCGCGCCGACATCTCCGCGGTCAAGGCGATGATGCAGAAGGTGTTGCACGACGTATCGGCCCGTGCGTTGCAGATACACGGCTCGCTCGGCACGACACACGAAATGCCGTTCGTGTCATATCTTGTCGAGTCCTTCGTGCTCGGCCTGGCCGACGGCCCGACCGAGGTGCACAAGGTGACTCTGGCGCGCCTGCTGCTCAACGATTGCAAGCCCGCCCCTGACATCTTCCCGTCAGAACATCTGCTTCGACTGCGCGACGCCGCCGAGGCGAAGTTCGCCGACAAGCTGGCCGGGATCCCGCGGACATGACGCAGCCAGACGCACGACGGTGCGAGGGCAAGGTGGCGCTGGTGACCGGCACCAGTCGCGGCCTGGGCAAGGCGATCGCGCAACGGCTCGCCAGTCAGGGCGCGACGGTCGCGCTGACCGCGCGCACGCTGGACCCCGACCCCAAGTATCAAGGCTCCCTTCGCCAGACATTGACGGAGATCGAAGCCGCGGGAGGCCGCGCCGTCGCGGTCCAAGCCGATCTGTCCAGCGCCGAGGACCGGGGGCGGCTGTTCGGCGAGGTGGTCGAACGGGTCGGCGCGCCCGATATTCTCGTCAACAACGCGGCGGTCACCTTCCTGCGTCCGCTCGATGAGTTCCCGGAGCGGCGGGTGCGGCTGATGATGGAGATGCACGTGTTGGCGCCGCTGCACCTGACACAGCTGTCGATTCCCGCCATGCGCGAGCGCGGTCGCGGCTGGGTGCTGAACGTGACATCGGTCGGCGGTGATCTGCCCGACGGACCGCCGTTCTCCGACTTCGATCGCACGGCGGGCTTCGGCGTCTACGGCACGGTCAAGGCGGCCCTGAACCGGCTGACGAAGAGCCTGGCGGCCGAACTGTACGACGACGGAATCGCGGTCAACGCCGCGGCGCCGACCAATCCGGTCGCCACCCCGGGCGCAGGCACCCTGGACCTCGCCAAGATCGATACCGAGGATATCGAGCTGATCACTGAGACGGCGGTCATATTGTGCACCGGCAACCCCAAGGTGCTCACCGGTCGCATCGCGCATACTCAGACGTTCTTGCGGGAGATCGGCTGGCTGAGTTGAGGCTGAGCTTTTTATCTGCAGAGCGCGCTGACCATCTATCATCTGGCCAACGGTCGTTTCATCCTCGGACTCGGCAGCGGCGAGACCGAAAACACGTGCCCTCCGGATTTGATTTCGCCAGGCGCGTAAGCCGCTTCGAGGGGGTCCTGATGAGGTGTCCGACGGCCCGGACTTCCCCGCGGGCATCGGGTTGTCCATTCGCTCCGCTATCGAAAGCATTGCGGCTCAACGCAACCAGTCCTTTGAGCCGCGTTAGGACTTCGGACGGCCTACCGTGAAGCGACTCAGCGGCTGGGATGCGCTGCTCTTGTACAGCGAGACGCCCAACGTGCACCAGCACACGCTGAAAGTGGCAGTTGTGGATATCTCACACTTCCAGGGTGAGCCGACCTTCGAGGTGTTCCGGGAGACGTTGCGCCGCCGCCTGCCTCTCCTTGAGCCGCTGCGCTATCAGCTGGCCGGCTTCCCGCTGCAGCGTCCGGTGTGGCGCGAAGACGCCCACGCCGACCTCGACTACCACGTTCGTCCCGTGACGGTGCCAGCTCCCGGTGGCCGGCGCGAGCTCGATGAGGTGATCGGCGCGATCGCAAGCACGCCGCTGGATCGCAGCCGCCCGCTGTGGGAGATCTATTACGCCCAAGGACTGGCCGATCACCGGGTCGCGGTGATCGGCAAGGTGCACCATGCGCTCGCTGACGGTGTGGCCTCTGCGAATCTGATGGCGCGCGGGATGGAATGGCCTGACCGACCCGTGGATGAGAGTGACACGGACTCGCGGCGCACGCCGACGCCGTCAGCGACGGAATTGATCGGAGCCGCCGGGCGACACGACCTCCGCCGGCTTAGGAAGCTGCCGGGCGTGGTGCGCGACGGGGTGCTGGGCATATATCGGCTGCGGCGCCGGGCGCACGGGCGTGGTCGAGATCCGGATCTAGCGCGCCAGTTCCACCCGCCGCCAACTTTTCTCAACCACAAGTTGTCACCGGCACGAACCTTCGCCACCGCCACCCTGTCGCTCGCCGAGGTCAAACAGACCAGCAAGCACCTTGACGTCACGATCAACGACCTCGTGCTGGCTATGGCGACAGGCGGATTGCGCGAACTGCTGCTGCGCTACGACGGCCACGCCGAACAGCCGATCATCGCCAACATTCCTGCAGCCACCGACACTTCACCCGACCGGATCACCGGCAACGCGCTGAGCACCATGCTGGTTTCGTTGCCGGTGCATGTCGCCAACCCGCTCGAGTGGGTCCGGCTGACCAGCGCCGGCACCCGAGTCGCCAAGGAGAACTACGAACTGCTCGGCCCGCGCACCATCGGACGTTGGTTGGAGTACCTGCCTGCAGTCGCCGCGCGCGCCACCTTCCGGTGGACGTCGCGCCGCGAGGCCGCGAACCCGCTCTTCAACGTGATCGTCTCGAACGTGCCGGGCCCAAGGCGTCGGGGCCACATCACCGGGGCAGTCGTGACCGAGATCTATTCGGTCGGTCCGCTGGCCGCAGGCAGCGCGCTCAACATCACCGTGTGGAGCTACGTTGACCAACTCAACATCTCGGTTCTCGCCGATGGCCGAACACTCGACGATCCGCACAATGTCACCGACGCGATGATCCGCGCATTCATCGAAATCCGCCGGGGCGCAGGCTTTGCCGACGCGCATAGCCGGATCGACAGTGCAATGCCCCAGGCCACTCCTGGCTAGCGATTCCGCTCAGCGCCTGCCATGAACAGAAGCTTGTTGCTGGACAGCGACGTACATGGGTCCAGTATCACAGCCACGGTGACGGCGGTTGAGGCTTGTGTGGCCGTAAAGCCTTGTGCGCCAACGCGCGTTCACACCAGTCAGCGGTTGGGTAGCTGCGTGGCGAATGAGGCGCCGTCCGACGTGGGATGAGCCGCCGTACCCGAGCCGGGCCGACGAGTCGCCCGCGCAGGTTGACCAGGCGCTGCCCCCGAAGGTCGGCGCCGTGCTGCGCGGACTAACCCTCGGACCCGCCAGCACGCGAAACCGCAGCACAGGTAGTGAGCGATGTGCTGAAAAACACTGTGTCAGGAACGTCCCTGCCCTCACCTCATGCCCCGTGGTTGTCGTTGCGCCCCGCCAGACAGCAATTGTCGACCTGCCGCCGCGCCGTTGTTTCTAGGCTGAGGAGATGAAGCGACTCTCCAGCGTTGATGCGGCGTTCTGGTTTGCAGAGACACCGGGCTGGCACATGCACGTCGGCGGCCTGGTGATCTGCGACCCGTCGAACGCTCCCGATTTCTCATTCGATGCGGTTCGCGAACTGGTGGCCAGCCGGGTGCCCGAAGTGCCGCAGCTCCGTTATCGGGTGGCCGGTGCGCCACTGGGATTAGACCGCCCATGGTTCGTTGAGGACGCCGAGCTCGACATCGACTTTCACATCCGCCGGATCGCGGTGCCCGCCCCGGGGGGCCGCAAGGAACTCGACGACCTCGTCGGCCGGTTGATGTCTTACAAGCTGGATCGCGCCCGACCGCTATGGGAACTCTGGTTCATCGAGGGCGTCGAACACGGCTGCGTGGCCATCCTGACGAAAATGCACCACGCTCTCATCGATGGCGTGTCCGGCGCCGGGCTTAGTGAAATCTTGCTCGACGCCACGCCCGAACCACGCCCGCCGGCGGATGCGCCCACGGAGTCGTTGGTCGGTGTGGGCATGCCGCGGTTGGAGCTGCGTGCGCTCGGTGGAATGTTCAACCTCGCGGTGATGACGCCTTACCGGGTGCTGCGCATGGTCGAGCAGACCGTACGCCAGCAGTTCGCGGTGTTCGGGCTGTCTGACAAGCCGCCTCGCTACTTTGATGCACCGACCACGCGCTTCAATGCCTCGATCTCGCCGCACCGGCGCGTCAGCGGGAGCCGGGTGCCACTGGATCGGGTCAAGGCGGTCAAGGACGCGTTCGGCGTTAAGGTCAACGACGTGGTGCTCGCGATGGTGTGCGGGGCGCTGCGCAGCTACCTTCTGGACCGCGGGGAGCTACCCGACCGGTCGCTGCTTGCACAGATTCCGGTGTCCACGCGCGGCGACGACACCGCAGTGGGCAACCAAATCACCTCGACTACTGTCAGTCTTCCCACCGATATTGCGGATCCCCGTGAGCGGCTCAAAGCGATCCACGCCAGCGCGAAGGGTGCCAAGACGATGGCCAAAGCGCTCACTGCTCACCAGATCATGGGGTTGACCGAAATCACGCCTCCCGGGCTACTCGCACTGGCTGCGCGCGCATACACCGCCAGCCGGATCGGAGAAAACGTCGCGCCGATCAACCTGGTGGTCTCCAACGTGCCCGGGCCGGATTTCCCTATCTACATGGCCGGGGCGGTCCTGGAAACTTTGTTGCCCATCGGTCCGCTGGTGATGGACGTCGGGCTGAACATCACCTGCTTCAGCTACCGCGGATCGGTCGACTTCGGGTTCGTCACCACCCCCGAAATCGCCAACGACATCGACGAGCTGGCCGACGGCATTGAACCCGCACTAAGCGAACTCGAGCAACTCGCTGGTACCGCGGCATCCGACTGAGCGCGGCCGTTCGGGCGTTGTCAGCCCTTGGGCCGTGAGCCGGCCGCCAGCTCATCGGGGTACTCGTCGTAGTAAGGCACGTAACCATCCTGGCGGCCTTCCAGGACGTAAAGCGGATCTTCGATATCGGAGCCGAAGCCCTCGTCGCGCAGATCGACCTTTTTGCTCTTGAACGTGGAGGTCTGCTCCAGCGAATGGAGGACCCGCACGAACAACGGCACCGCGTAGCTGGGCAGGTGCTCGTACGCGGTGTTGGCCAACGACTTGCCGTCAAATTCCGTTCCTTGTCGGCACACGATGGCCGCCATTCCGGCGCGCCCGTCGGTGCCAGGCACTTGCACCCCGAAGACTGTGACGGCTTCGACGGACGGGTCTTCCGACACGGCCGCCTCGACGTCGGTCGTCGCGACGTTCTCGCCCTTCCACCGGAACGTGTCACCGAGCCGGTCGACGAAAGCGGCGTGTCGCCAGCCCTGTGGACGCATCAGGTCCCCGGTGTTCAACCACATGTCACCGTCCCGAAAAGCGTTGCGTACCAACTTCTTCTCGGTCGCCTCAGCATCGGTGTAGCCCTCGAACGGCTGAATGTTGCTGACCTTGCTCAACAGCAGGCCCGGCTTGCCACCGCGCACCCTGTGCACCCGCCCCTTCTCGTCGCGAACCGGTTCGCCGGTCTCGGGGTCGTACTCAACGAACGCCACCGGTGTCGGACAGATGCCGGCGGTCTTGGGGATGTTGAACACGTTGACGAACCCGGTGTTGCCTTCGCTGGCCCCATAGAATTCGAACACCCGTGGAATGTTGAAGCGCATGGTGAACTCTTCCCAGATATCGGGGCGCAGCCCATTGCCGGCGATCAGCCGCACCTTGTGTTTGCGGTCGGTGTCCTTCTCTGGCTGGGTGAGCAGATAGCGGCAGATGTCGCCGATGTAGACGAACGCGGTGGCGTCGTAGCGGATGACCTCATCCCAGAACCTGGACGCCGAGAACGAGCGGCCCAACGCGAGAGTGGCACCGGCACTGAGCACTCCTGCCACCGCCACGGTCAGCGCGCTGTTGTGATACAGCGGCAGGCAGCAGTAAAGCGTGTCGCTGCTCTTCAACCGCATCCCAAAGGCACCAGCCCCCCCAAGCGCGCCCAGCCACCGGTAGTGCGTCATCACACTGGCCTTCGGCGCGCCGGTGGTTCCCGACGTGAAGATGTAGAAGGCCTTGTCCTTGGCCCGCACAGACGAGGTGGCCGCCGGGTCGTCGGTCGGCGCGTCCGCGGCCAGCCGCTCCAGTTCGTCGACCGTGATCGAGTCGGGGATCTGCCCGTCGGCTTCGTCGACGGCTTTGAGCAGCTCATCGTCGCCGAACAAGACTTTGGCGTTCAAGACCCCGACGCTGTGCGCGAGCACCTTGCCGCGGTGGTTGAAGTTAAGCATTCCGGCGACTGCGCCGAGCTTCACCACCGCGAGCATCAGCAGAACCACACGCGGCGAGTTCTTCAGCATGATTCCCACGACGTCGCCATGCCGGACGCCACGTCCGGCCAGCACGGCTGCGTACCGGTTGACCGTCTCGTTGGCCTGGCGGTAGGTCAGGGTTTCATCGTCGAACTTGATGAACACGCGATCGCCATACCGCGCGGCACGGTCGGCGAAGACCTTGCCGATCGACATCTTGACCGACCGATGCACAGGCAGACCGGTCAGCACACCGCGAATGATGGCGGGCGCGTCCTTCAGCAGACCGGGTAGCCCCTCGGCGATGTCTTTGAGCCCGACGGTGTCCTCAGCCATGAGGTCTAACCCCGCGCGCGGTCGAAAAGGACCACCGGATCGTCATGCACCAGCGAGTACCCCGCGGCCCAGGTCTCCAACAGTTCCTTTCGCGCGCGTCGACCGAGGCGCTCCATCACCGTTTCCGCTGTCTCCATGCCGCGTCGACAAGCCCCGACTGCACCAAAGCATCGTCAATGAACTGCTGCACCGGCCGTGCCCGAAAAAACCCTGTGTGACCGCCGGGATACCAACAGATCTGGGGCTTGCCCCAGTGCTCCCAGAGCCGGGTGGACTCGTCGCGAGGGTGTACCAGCCTGTCGGCGACGCCGGCGTAAAGGTAGCGGCCCTCCATCGGCACCTGGGGAGTCAGCGCAATTGGGGAGATCATCCGGCCGATGGGCTTGGCCAGCGTAAGCATCCGGCGAAGGGCTTCGTAGTCGCCGAGGCCGGCATGGCGGCCGACTAGATCGACCAGATCGGCGACCGGGACGCCGAGAATCGCACAGGCGAGGCCGTCGTCCAAGCTGGCGACCAGCGACGTGAGGTAACCGCCGAGTGAGACGCCGTTCAACCCGATCGGTGAGCCCGGATCATACGACCGTATCCACGACAAAAGACGACGGATACCCCACACCGCATGGGCTGTCCCGTGGACGTCGTCCAGCACATCTTCGCCGGGGAAGGCGGCGCCCTTGGGCAGGCCCCGCGCACGGGGACCATGCATGGGAAGGACGGGAAGCACGACGTTGAGGCGGAGATCCTGGTGCAGATGCCAGGCGCGAAACAGCGCGAGGTCCAGGGCGGCTCGCCCCATCTCCGCGCCGTGCACACACACCAGCCATGGTCGCGGCTCCTGGTGTCGCAACATCAAGCTGTACTCGCGGCTGTTGGCGGCGTAGCTCAACCACCGTTCGCGGCCCGGTTCGCCCGCACGCGGCTCATACTCACTGTCGAAGAAGATGCGCTCGTACGTCCGCCCCAGGCTCTTGACGGGCCTGATGGACACGTCGGTCAGCGTCGGCGGCGCCGCGAAGAAACCCTCAGGGTCCTTCAACCACCCCTTTTCGCGATAAAACTCAAGTGCGGCGATCACCTCGCCTCTGATCCGTTCGATCGTCGTCGGATCCGGGGCTGATCGCATTAAATGAAAGCCCAGCAGCACGATTTCGTCGCCGAACGCATGCGCCGCGAGCGCAATGGTCGGTCGTGCCACTGGAAGCTCGTCGGCCTGACGATCTAGATAGTTGCCCCAGCACCGGGCGTAAAAGCCGCCGGTCCGGGTGAATGGCCCCAGTACCTGTGCCAGTGGAAGGGCACCGCCGCGCCGCCGGTCAGGCTTGTACCCTTCGCCGGCGTCGCCTGGTGCGGTAGCCGGAATGCCTGCCTGCTCGCTGTCATGCATCTGATCTCTACTTCGCCCGCCAAGCGGTTGGAATCGAGTCGCTGACTAACCCTAGCGCCGGGGACAAGGCGCCGACTTCAAACCAGTGGCTGACTTCTGCCGACCTCGTGTCCCGTCCGGAACCGATCATCCACAAGGTCGGTAGGAACGGGGCCGGGCAAACGAATTCAAATTCGCCGAAACGGCCAGTTATGGGCAAACCGTGTCGCGCACACGTGCTGTAATTGGAACATGGATGGGCACCGCCGCCCGTTGGGCTTGCCGTGGCTTCCGCCGCGAGTGCCCGGCATCGCGCCGGTGGGTCGCGTGCCGGCCGGTCGCACCGTGGAGCTACCAGGACGTGGTAGCACCTTTGTGGTCGACTCCGGGCCGGTTGCGGATGGACCCACCTTCTTCTTGCTGCACTCATTGGCCTGCACGGGGCTGATGACGTGGTATCCGACGTTGGCGATGATGCGCGAGTTCGGCCGTGTGGTGGTATTCGACCAACGTGGCCATGGTCAGGGCATTTCGGCCGCACGGTTCTTGTTGGAGGACTGCGCCGACGACGCTGCCGCACTCGCGGATGTACTAGGCGTACGGACGTTTGTTCCTGTCGGCTACTCGATGGGATCGTTTGTAGCGCAATTAATCTGGCGTCGCCACCCACAAAAGGTTGACGGTCTGGTGCTGTGCGCGGGAGCCGCGGCATACAACCGCGTCGCCTATGAGCGGTTGGCAACCGGTCTGTTCGCGGCGATACTCGACGCACTCAGCCCCCCTGCGCGCTCGCCCGCCGCTGCCGCGCTCGCCGCGGCCGAGCTCATCACAAATGACAGCGAGTGGCTGCTCGGCCAGGTCCGCTCCACCAGCCCCGGAGCCATTACCCGCGCGATCGCCGAACTCTTGCGCTTCGACTCCACATCGTGGGTGACCGAGATCGATGTGCCTACGTCGGTTGTGATTCCCTTGCGCGACCGCGCGATTGGCGTGGCACGCCAACGCTGGCTGGCCAGCCAGATAGCCGATTCGCATATCGTGACCGTGGACGCGGGCCACGCGGGCTGTACGCTGCGGTCCAACAATTTTGTGAGGGGACTGCGCGAGGCAATCGAATCGGTGCATCGTCGTCTGGTTACCGAGCAAGCAGGCTAACCGCCATCGAACGCCTTCAGCGAACAGCTTCGCAGTGACGTCCTGTGCCGCAATCGATCCCGCGGCCAGTCTGTCAGCGTCGAAGGAGTTCGGTCAATTCCGTCGTGAAGCTCAATGTCGAGGACGACGTATGCCGCGCGGATGACCGTGCCCGAACTGGGGTGGCTACACATCGAGTTGCGGTACCCGCTGATGGACCGGTCGTCAACGCTACTTCAGGTTTCTGAGCGAACTCGGCGCGATTATGGACTCTCAGCGGCGCGCCGAACTCACAGTCGCTGCAGCGCGAACGTCCAGAATTGTGACCCCGGTGGGCCGTTGAAGCAGCCGACGTCATAGACGGAGTTGATTTCCCCGAACTGGGTGACCTCATTCCAGGTGTAGGTGTCCCGCGTCGGCATGGCATAGCCGGGAAGGCATTGCAAGCCGTCGGGAACGTCAACGGTCAAGGTGTATGTCCCGTTGTCGAGGTGGGCGTAGCCGTCGTAGTAGGCATAGAACTTCAGCCGCGGGATCGCGCTGATACGCAAGCAGTTCACGTCCAGCGACTCCTGGCACGGTGAGACGAACCACACCCATGACGCTCGCTCGTACCGGTTCGTGTTCACGTCGTAATTTCCTGGCTGCATCATGGCCTGCGCCGGTGGGGCGGCCATCGACGCCGCTGCGGTGAGCATCGCCGTCGCAATCGCGAGTGTCATCGACTTCATCGTCGTCCCTTCGTCGATCCCAACCCGGTGGCTGCCTATCAAATCACCTTGCTAGCGCTTTGGAATGCGTATCAGCCGATTACGGCCGCTTCCTTGCGTTCGGTGATCGGCCGGGCGAGTTCCTGTTCGTCGCAGATGCGTTGCAGCTTCTCCAGCGTCTCGTCGAGACCTGGACCCAGCGGCTTGCTCGGGGTGAAGGTTGCGGGCAGACGCTTCATGCCCTGAATGACGCCGATGGTCTCGTAGTGCTCGGTCCCTTCGGGGTCGCACACGTAGTCGGGCATCCGGTCGAGCACGGCGGTGAGCATCGACTTGAACACCGTTCGCGCGACATTGGACCCGACGCAGCGGTGCACGCCGATGCCGAAGCTGAAGTGGCGGTTGCCTTTCCGGTCCATGACGAGTTCGTTGGGTTGCTCGAACACCGACGGGTCGCGGTTGGCCATCGCCCAGGAGATCCAGAGTCGCTCGCCCTCTTTGAATCTCGTGCCCTCGATCTCGACGTCCTCGGAGAAGGTGCGGCCATCACCCGGCGCGGGCGTGAAGAACCGAAGGAACTCCTCCGTGGCCGGGTTCAGCAGCGTGTCGCGTTCCCGGCTCAGCACCGCGCGCTGGTCGGGGTGATCCGACAGCCACTCGAGGGCGTGGGCGGTCAATGCGGTGGTGGTGTCGAACCCGCCGCCGATGATCAATCCGAGGTTGCCCAGAATCTCGAGGTCTGGCGCCGGTTCGCCGCCGATGCGCAGCTGCAGCAACGCGTTGATCATCCCCGGTCGCGGATTCTGCCGAACCTCCATCATCGTATTGATCATGTCGATGCCCATCTGCCGGTTCATCTCGGCGACGCGCGGGGCGTCGGGCGAATGCTCCGGCGTGGAGACCGACAGGTGGGCGGGTTCGCTGTAGACGGGCCACTTCTTCAACTCGATGCCCATCATCGCCAGCGTGAGCACGGCGGGCACGATGTTGGCGAGGTCGTCGACGAAGTCGATGCGGCCTGACTCGATCTTCTCGTCGAGTGCGGCGCGCACGATCTCGTCGACGAACGGCTGCCACCGCTTGACCGCGGCGGGGGATAGGTAAGGGTTCAGCGCACCCCGGTAGATGCTGTGCTCGGGTTCGTCCATCTCGAGAATGCCACCTCGCACCACTGTGGCCCGTTGCGCCTTCGGAATGGTGATGCCCTGGTAGGGCGTCTCGCCGGTGAGGTCGTGATGGTTGGAAACCGCAGGGCAGCGCGCCAATTCGAAGACATGCTTGCTGTCAGCGGCGACCCAGTGCCCGTTGTAGGTTTCCGACCACGCCACCGGACATTTGGACTGCATTTCTTCGGTGATCTTCTCGAACTGCAGCCTGTACTCCGGGGTGTGGCGATCGAAGTAGTAGCGGTACTTCTTGCGATCGGCGGCGCTCAAGTCGTCGACGCTCAAGATCCTGTCTCCCTATTCTTCGATCGAGATGGCCTGCTCCGGGCACGAATGCACGGCTTCGCGAACGGCGTCCTCCTGGTCGGCGGGAACGACTTCGTTCACAGGTGACGAGGTGCCGTCAATGTCGCTGAGCTCGAACGAATCCGGCGCGATCATCGAGCAGAGCGTGTGACCCTGGCAGCGCGCCGAATCAACGAAAACCTTCATGGCGTCAGTCCGATCAGATGTGGTAGTCGTACCACTTGAGGTAGCCGCCTGCGTCGACGCGCTGCTGCGTGCCGGTGATGTAGCGGGCCTCGTCTGACGCCAGGAAGAGGACCATGTTGCTTATGTCCTCGGGTTCGATCCACGGCACCTTCATGGCTTGCTGCACATAGAACACGGGTTCGGCGTCGGCCTTGGTCGGGTGCTCCAGGTCGGGGCGGAACGACTTGTACATCGGCTCGCTCTGCAGCATCGCGGTGTTGCAGTTCGTCGGGTGAATGACGTTGGCGCGGATACCTCGCGGTGCGAGTTCGGTCGCCAGGTTGTGGACGTACTGCGACAGCAGCCGCTTCGAGTGGAGGTAGGCGGCACCACCCGGGTCAGTGCCGGGGTTGTCGTTCTTCGAGACATCCATCAGGGCGGCGGTCGAACCGGTCGCAATGATCGACGCGCCCTCACGGAGATGCGGCAGTGCGACATGGATGGCGTTCAGCGTGCCGATCAGGTTGGTGTTGATCACGTCGACCCAGGCGTGCATGTCGCAGGAGCCCTTCATGCCCGCGATGCCGGCCGACGTGACGACGATGTCGAGGCCGCCCAGTTCTGAGACGCCGTTATCCACCGCCGCTTTGAGCTGTCCCGCATCGCTGACGTCAACCTTGGCCGTGACGACACGTTGCCCGGTCTTCTCGATGTACTGCGCGGTCTCCTCGAGATCCTCCGGCGTGGCCATCGGATAACCGACCGTCGCGAAGTCCTCGCAACGGTCGACCGCGATGATGTCGGCACCTTCTTCGGCGAGTCGGATCGCGTGACTGCGGCCCTGGCCGCGCCCTGCGCCGGTGACAAACGCCACTTTCCCCTGCACGCGTCCCATTCGAAGGTTGTCCTTTCTTAGTGACTGTTATGTGTTTCGGCCGCCGTTGACGCCCAAGATCTGACCGGTGATGTAGCCGGCTTCTTCGGAGATCAGGAATGCGCATGCGGCCGCGATGTCCTCGGGCCTGCCCATCCGGCGCACGGGTGTCGACTCGATGTTCTTCTCGATGACCAGGTAGCCGCGATCGGCGGACTTGCGAAGCATCGGAGTGTCGATGAAACCGGGCGGCACCGCGTTCACGGTGATGCCTGCGGGACCGTATTCGAGCGCCAGCGACTTGGTCAGCCCGTTGACCGCAGACTTGGCGGCGACATACGGCGCCATGTACGGCTGCCCGGAGTGGGTGCTCGAAGAGGAGATGTTCACGATGCGCCCCCACCCCGCTTCGATCATGTCGGGCAGCACCGCTTGAACGCAGTGGAACACGCCGTTGAGGTTGACGTCGATGACGCGCTGCCAGTCGTCGAACTTCAACTCGGTGAACCGCTTGAACTTCTCGAGTCCGGCGGCGTTCACGAGGACCGTGACCGGACCTAGTTGAGTGCGGATCGCCGTCAACGCCTCTTCGACCGCGGCGCGGTCGGTGACGTCGGCGGTGAAGGCGTATTGGTCATCCGACGGATTGAGGTCGATGGTTGCGACGTCCAAACCGTCTGCCCGCAGTCGTTTGGCGACGGCTTGTCCGATGCCGGATCCACCACCGGTAACAACCGCGGTCTTCACGTGCAGGCCTCAGTTATCAAGAACCGTCCTTCCGATTATGAGAACCGTACTCTCGTGATGTGCGTTCCCGCAAGACAATGAAGGACAGTCGTTCGCACTGGTGAGACGTTCAGAGGTTGATTGTCTTAGCTCTATTCGCAGGCAGTGTGAGTTCCGCGCATCTGCTTGAGTTCTCTCTTTACGAATGTATGATTCGCCGATGATGAGAATGAAGTTTCCATCACAGTGCGATGAACGCTGAGGAGTATCGTGCAGGAAACGCCCACCATCTCGAGTGACGCGGGCAGAGCCGGGACGGCGCCGCGGCATCTTCTGATCGACGGACGCCTGCTCGACACCGAACAGACGTTTCCTTCTCTCAACCCCGCGACGGCCGAGGTGCTCGGTCATGCGCCCGACGCCACCGTCGCCGACGCCCAGGCCGCGGTGGCGGCCGCGCGGCGAGCGTTCGACGAAACCGATTGGGCGACGAATATCGATCTGCGCATCCGCTGCCTTGAGCAGTTCCACCGCGCGCTCATCGCCCACCGCGACGAACTCGCGAAACTGACCATCGCCGAAGTCGGCGCCACCGAGTCGCTGTGCCAGGGCGCCCAACTGGACGCGCCGATCGAGATCGTCCGCTACTACGCGGAGCTGCTGAAGAGCTATCCGATGACCGAGGACCTCGGCAATATCGAGAGCCGCGGTATGCAGCACCACCGCTGGGTGGAAAAGGAAGCGGCCGGGGTGGTGGCCGCGATCATCGCCTACAACTACCCGAACCAGCTGGCACTCGCGAAGCTGGCGCCTGCGTTGGCGGCGGGTTGCACGGTGGTGCTCAAGGCGGCTCCGGACACCCCGCTGATCACACTCGCGCTCGGTGAGCTGATCGCCGAGCACACTGACATTCCCGCGGGCGTGGTGAACGTGCTCAGTGGCGCGGACCCCGAGGTCGGCGCGGTACTGACCACCAGCCCCGACGTCGACATGGTGACCTTCACCGGTTCCACCCCGACCGGCCGACGGATCATGGCCGCCGCCAGCGACAGCCTGAAGAAGGTGTTCCTGGAATTGGGCGGCAAGTCGGCGGCCATCGTCCTCGACGACGCCGACTTCAACACCGCCGCGTTGTTTTCCGCGTTCTCGATGGTGACCCATGCCGGCCAGGGCTGCGCGTTGACGTCGCGACTGTTGGTTCCGCGCGCGCATCACGACGAGATCGTCGAGCTGCTCAAGAACAACTTCGGGTTGGTGCGCTATGGAGATCCGGCCGATCCTTCGACCTACATGGGCCCGCTGATCAGTGAGAAGCAGCGCGACAAGGTCGACGGCATGGTCAAGCGCGCGGTTCAGGCCGGGGCCACGTTGGTGACCGGCGGCGAGAAGGTCGACCCCGGCTATTTCTATACGCCGACCCTGCTGACCGACGTCGACCCCGACAGTGAGATCGCCCAGGAAGAGGTGTTCGGGCCGGTGCTGGTGGTGATGGCCTACGAAGACGACGACGATGCGGTGCGGATAGCGAACAACTCGATCTACGGGCTCTCCGGTGCCGTGTTCGGCAGCGAGGCGCGCGCACTGGCAGTGGCCCGTCGCATCCGGACCGGAACCTTCTCTATCAACGGCGGCAACTACTTCAGCCCCGACAGCCCGTTCGGCGGTTACAAGCAGTCCGGGATCGGTCGTGAGATGGGCACCGCGGGACTCGAGGAATTCTTGGAGTCGAAGACGTACGCTCGGGTGGTTTCGGGGGCGGGTTCCTGATGAGGCCGCTGGAAGGCATCCGCGTCCTCGAGGTCGCGATGTACGGGTTCGTCCCGTCGGCAGGCGCGGTACTGGGTGAGTGGGGTGCCGACGTGATCAAGGTCGAACACGCCGTCACCGGTGACCCGCAACGCGGCCTGCGTCAGACCGGCCCGCTGCGGGTCGAGGGTGACCCGAACCCGAACATCGAACACGCCAACCGCGGCAAGCGCAGCATCGGGCTGGACATGTCCGTGCCGGAGGGCCTCGAGGTGCTGCTCGACTTGGCTCGTCGCGCCGACGTCTTCCTGACCAGCTTCTTGCCGGGACACCGGCAGAAGTTCGGCATCGACGTCGATGACATCCGCGCGGTGAACCCGAACATCATCTATGCAAGGGGCAGCGCGCTGGGCCCGCGCGGTGAGGAGTCGGTCAAAGGCGGCTACGACATGACCGCCTTCTGGTGCCGCGCGGGCACAGCGGCGACGATCACCCCGCCCGGCATCGAGGGCATGATCGGCCCGCCGGGACCCGCCTACGGTGACACCATCTCGGGCACCAATCTTGCAGGGGGCATCGCGGCCGCGCTGCTCAAGCGCGAACGCACCGGCGAACCGTCGGTGGTCGACGTCTCGCTGCTCGGCAGCGGGTTGTGGTCGATGGGGCACACCGTTGCGCTGACGTCGCATCTGAACCAACTGATGGTGCAGCCCCCGCCAGGGGTGCACGGTTCGCCGATCAACCCGCTGGTGGGGGTGTATCCCACCGCCGACAACCGCTACATCTCGTTCGTCATGATGCAGCCGACCAAGTTCTGGGCGGACGTCTGCAGGCACATGGATCTGGAGGACCTGATCGAGGATCCCCGGTTCGCGACTGTCGAGTCGATCGCCGAGAACACCACCGCCGCGGTCGACATTCTGCGCGAGGCGATGGCCAAACGCACGCTTCCGGAGTGGAGCGAGCGGTTCTCGACGCTGGCCGGGCCGTGGGCACCCGTGCAGGACACTCTGCAGGCCGCCGACGACGCGCAGATCAGGGCCAACGAGTACATCGTCTCCACCGGTGAACTCGAATTGGTCGCGAATCCGGTGCAGTTCGATGTCAGCGCTCCGCAAACCGGACCGGCGCCCGCATTTGCGGAGCAAACTGACGAAATCTTGGCCGAACTCGGTTTGGATTGGGACCGCATCATCGAGCTCAAGACGGCCGGCGCCGTCACCTAGCTTCGGGAGAGATCTCAATGCCCTATGTCTCGTCGATCGGCACCTACCTGCCGTGTTGGGGTGCGCCCTGGCAGCGGGTGGCCGGTGACGACGAGGATGCGGTCACCCTCGCGGTCGAGGCGGGCCGCGCGGCGTTGATCGCCAGCGGTGCGGTCGAGCGAGTCGTTCTGGTCAGCCGCGACATGCCTTTGCTGGAGAGCAGCAACGCTGCGGTGTTGCTGGCGGGCCTGGGACTCGACCCCGAACTCGAGGTCGACGAACGCCTCGGCGGCGCACCGGCAACGCTGGACGCGGTCGGTTCGGCGCGGCCGCGGACACTGATCATCGGGACCGATCTGAACCCCGCGGGCGCGGCGGCGATCCTGACCGCCGAGCGAGGCGTACAGGTGCGCACCGCCGCGCGTGTCGCCCGCAGTCTTCCGGTGCGCACTCGCAACGCGACCGGCGATGTCACCGACTACGGCGATCCCCGACTGCTGCACGAACGGGGGCTGGTCGCGTCACTGGCTGCGGCATGGCTGGACACCCCTGCCGCAGTGGCCGGCGTCGAGCATGATCGGGCCGTCGAGATGTGCGTCGGCGATCCGCCGCCGCTGCCGACGGCGGGCGCCAGTGCCGGCCTGTTCGCGCTCGCAGGCATGGCTGAATCCGGGATCACCGGGCCGTTGGTCGCCGTCGAGCAGGCCAGCCTGTCAGGGATCACGGTGAGCGCAGGCATCGCCGAGATTCATCGTCGGGAACCGCCCGCGCGCCCGATTCCCGAGGGCACATACCTCGAAGGCGGTGACATCCCGATCTCGCTGGCCGCCTACGAGCGGGCGTTCGAGGCCAAGACGCGTTGGGAGGCGGGCAAGCTCGCGGGCAGTGCGGAACTGGACTTCCCGCCGCGCTTTCGGGTCGCCGAGGACGGCGCGCTGGCCACCGACTATGAATTGATCGCGCTGCCACGGACCGGAACCGTGTACACCGAAACCACTGTGCACATGCCGGTGCCCGGACTGCGCACACCGTACTCGCTGGTGATCGTCGAACTGGACGGAGTGGGGGTGCGGGCGCTGGTGAAGGTGACTGGCGCGGAAGCGGGAACCGTGGACATCGGCGACCGCGGACGACTGGCACTGCGACGCGTCGCGATCCGTTCCGGGGTGCCGGATTACGGGTACATGTTCGAGCCGGAGCGGGCGGTCGCGGCGTGAGGCGCGTAGCGATAGTCGGAGCGGGTATGACCGCGTTCGGGGAGCACTTCGCACTCGGCATCAAGGATCTGCTGCCAATGGCCTTCGCCGAGTGCGCGAAAAGCGTCGACAAAGGGTTGTCGAAGACCGATGTGCAGGCCGCCTGGTTCGGCGCGATGGGAACCGCGGACGGCTTCCCGTCGGGCATCCTCGCGGATTCGCTCGGTCTTCCCGATTTGCCTGTCACGCGCATCGAGAATTCCTGTGCCACAGGCAATGACGCAGTGCGAAATGCGCTGTTCGCGGTGGCCTCGGGTGCGTTCGATGTGGCACTGGTGATGGGGGCCGACAAGCTCCGCGACACCACTTCCAAGGACATGCTGTGGAAGTGGGAGGCGATGGCGCGCGACATGGCATGGGACTACCCACTGGGCCTGGTGTCGCCCGCCGGATTCGCCCTGCACGTGCGTCGCTACATGCACGAGTCACCGGCGACCCAGGAGCACCTGGCCATGGTCGCGGTCAAGAACCACCGGCACGGCGTGAACAATCCCAAGGCGCGGTTGCGATTCGAGATAACACTGGAGCAGGCGCTGGCGGCGCCCACCATCGTCACCCCATTCCGGCTCTACGACTGCGCGCCGCAGAGCGACGGAGCCGCCGCACTTGTCATCGCCGCCGACGAGGTGGTTGACCGCTTCACCGACCGCCCGGTGTGGATCCGCGGTGTCGGGCTCGGGCTTGACTCGGTGATGCATCAGCACAAGCCCGACATGACGACGTTTCCCGCCACGACCCGCGCGGCCAAGCAGGCGTATGCAATGGCAGGCATGACACCGGCTGACGTCGATGTCAGTGAAGTTCACGATTTCTTCACGGGAATCGAGCTGATCAGCTATGAAGATCTGGGCTTTGCCGAGCGGTTCGGGGGCTACAAGCTTGTCGAGGCTGAGGTGACAAGTGTCGGCGGTGCGCTGCCGGTCAACCCCAGCGGGGGGCTGAAGGCCAAGGGCCATCCCCCAGGGGCGACTGGCGTCGCACAGTGCGTGGAGCTGTTCGCGCAACTGCGAGGGGAGGCAGTCAACCAAGTGGACGGTGCGCGGGTCGGATTGGCGCATAACATCGGCGGCCCTACCGCGGTGGCTGCCGTTACCCTCCTGGAAGGCTCGGCTCATGGCGCGCGGTAGTGGACCCGAACGGTGGTCGACCGGCATCTCGCTCGGACGTGGTTCCAAGCCGATGGAGGCCGTCGGTGGATTGTTTGCAATGTCGAAGGACGCGGTGCGGTTCGTCTTCCGACGTCCGTTTCAGTGGCGTGAGTTTCTAGAGCAGTCGTGGTTTGTCGTGAAGGTATCGCTGGCACCTACGTTGTTGGTGGCGATCCCCTTCACCGTGCTGGTGTCGTTCACGCTCAACATTCTGCTGCGCGAATTGGGCGCCGCTGACCTGAGCGGTGCGGGTGCGGCGTTCGGGGCGGTGACGCAGGTGGGTCCGCTGGTGACGGTGCTGATCGTGGCCGGTGCGGGCGCGACCGCGATGTGCGCGGATCTTGGCTCGCGCACGATCCGCGAAGAGATCGCCGCGATGGAAGTGCTGGGTATCGATCCGGTGCAGCGGTTGGTGACGCCGCGGATGCTAGCCGCGGGCCTGGTGGCGCTGTTGCTCAACAGCCTCGTGGTGATCATTGGAATCCTGGGCGGCTATACGTTTTCGATCTTCATCCAGGACGTCAACCCGGGCGCGTTCGCTGCGGGCATCACGCTGTTGACCGGGGTTCCCGAGGTGATCATTTCGTGTGTGAAGGCGTTGCTGTTTGGGTTGATCGCCGGGTTGGTGGCCTGCTACCGCGGGCTCACCATTTCTGGTGGTGGCGCGAAGGCTGTCGGTAACGCGGTCAACGAGACGGTGGTGTACGCGTTCATGGCGTTGTTCGTGATCAACGTGGTCGTCACGGCGATCGGCATCCAGATGACGACGGGAAGCCGCTAATCGATGGGCACCATGACGGTTCTGAAGGCGACGTATCCGCGGTTGACGCGGGTGCTCAAGCGACCGACTGACGCGTTGGGCAGCATTGGCGACCATATGCTGTTCTACTTGCGGGCGCTGGGCGGAGTGCCGCATGCTGCCATTCATTTCCGTGGGGAGGTTGTGCGGCTGATCGCCGAAATCTCCATGGGCGCAGGGACGTTGGCGATGATCGGTGGCACTGTCGTGATCGTCGGCTTCTTGACCCTGGCAGCCGGTGGCACATTGGCCGTTCAGGGCTATTCGTCCCTCGGCGATATCGGCATTGAGGCGCTCACTGGCTTCTTGGCCGCATTCATCAACGTCCGCATCTCCGCACCGGTGGTCGCAGGTATCGGTCTGGCCGCCACCTTCGGCGCTGGTGTGACCGCGCAGTTGGGTGCCATGCGAATCAACGAGGAGATCGACGCGCTGGAGTCCATGGCGATCCGTCCCATCGAATACCTGGTGTCGACCCGGCTAATCGCGGGGATGATCGCGATCACGCCGCTGTATTCGATTGCGGTGGTTCTGTCGTTTTTGGCTTCCCAGTTCACGACGGTGGTGTTGTTCGGACAGTCCGGCGGGTTGTATGACCACTATTTCAACACCTTCCTCAACCCGATCGACCTATTGTGGTCTTTCCTGCAGGCGATACTGATGGCGATCACGATCTTGTTGGTACACACGTATTTCGGATATTTCGCCGCCGGCGGGCCCTCGGGTGTCGGGGTCGCAGTTGGGAACGCGGTGCGCACTTCGCTAGTCGTAGTCGTCTCGGTCACCCTTCTGGTGTCGCTGTCCATCTACGGTTCCAACGGCAACTTCAACCTGTCAGGGTAGGTGGGGGCCGATGAAGAGTAGTGCGGTCCGCCCGTTGACGGGCTTGGCGTTTATTGTCGCCATTGGGTTGATCATCGCTTTGGCCATCGGCCTGTTCCGGGGCAGCTTTACCAAAACCGAGCCGGTGACGGTGATTTCGGATCGCGCTGGTCTGGTGATGAACAACGATGCCAAGGTCAAGATGCGTGGCGTGCAGGTCGGCAAGGTCGAGTCGATCGAGTACCAGCCGGACGGCACCGCGGCGCTGCACCTGGCGATGGATCCGTCGCAGCTACATCTCATCCCGTCAAACGTGAACGTCGACATCCAATCGTCAACGGTGTTCGGCGCCAAGTCTGTTGACATGGTTCCCCCGGATAATCCTTCAGCGCAGCAGCTCCGCCCCGGTCAAGTGATCCAGAGCCAGCACGTCGTGGTCGAGATAAACACCGTCTTTCAGCAGTTGGTGCAGGTGCTGGACAAGATCGACCCCGCGAAGCTCAACCAGACCCTCGGCGCAATCGCGAAGGCGTTCAACGGTCGCGGCGAAAAATTTGGCAGGACGCTGACCGATTTCAACGCTTTCCTCGCCGAAATAGAACCGAGCCTGCCAAACCTCAGCCGCGACCTCGAATCCGCGGTTCCGACACTCAGCGCGTACGCGGATGCGGCACCCGACCTCATCAAGGCCGCTGATAGCACCACAACGATCAGCAATTCCGTCGTCGACCAACAACAGGAGCTTGACCAATTCCTGGTCAGCTCAATCGGTTTAGCGGACATCGGGAACGAGGTGATCGGCGGTAACGAACCAGCGCTGGCCGAGGTGGCGCGCCTGCTGGTGCCCACCACCGAACTGCTCAGCCGGTATCACGAATCAGTGAATTGTTCGATTGCCGGACTAGCCGTGATGGCGAATTCGCCACCACTTCCCGGTAACAACAGCGCCGTGGTCGTGTCTGCCGGTCTGACACTCGGTACCGAACGCTATCGCTATCCGAATGACCTGCCGAAGGTCGCCGCCAAGGGCCGGCCATATTGCAAGGAACTGGGTCTGCCCAATGTTCCCCCCGAGTTCCGGGTGCCGGCCATCGTCGCTGATGTTGGCGCCAATCCGTACCAATACGGAAACCAGGGCATTCTGTTGAACTCGGCGGGACTCAAGAACTGGTTGTTCGGGCCGATTCCTGGACCGCCGCGTAACTCCGCACAGATCGGAATGCCCGGATGACACGCGCGAGGGGCACGCTCATCAAATTCACGGTCTTCGCGGTCGTGATGGCGGTTTTGACCGCCTTCCTGTTCTTGATCTTCAGCCAGATGAGAACTGGTGCGACGAATGGGTACTCGGCGATCTTCACCGACGCTTCACGACTCAAAACGGGAGATACCGTGCGAGTCGCGGGGATTCGGGTCGGCACCGTGAACGGGGTGTCGCTGCAGCCGGACCGCCGCGTGCTCGTCGATTTCGACGCGGATCGCACCGTTGTGCTGACCACCGGAACCCGAGCGCAGATTCGCTATCTGAATCTAACCGGCGATCGCTTTCTCGAACTCGCCGACAGCCCGGGATCGACGAAGATACTACCGGTCGGCTCACAGATACCCGCGGATCGTACGGCACCCGCCCTGGACCTCGACCTGCTGCTCGGGGGGCTGAAACCGGTTATCCGAGGCCTGAATCCGCAAGACGTGAACGCGCTCACCTCCTCGCTCGTCCAAATCCTGCAGGGCCAAGAGGGAACCCTCGAATCACTGTTCTCGAAGACATCGTCATTTTCAAACTCTTTGGCGGATAACAGCCAGGTCATCGAGCAGTTGATCGACGACTTGCGAACGCTCCTCGGAACACTATCCAAGGACGGTGACGAATTCTCCGGTGCGATCGACCGGCTCGAGCAACTGGTCAGTGGCTTGTCGGCCGACCGCGATCCCATTGCTCAGGCGATCACGTCTCTCGACAACGGCACCGCCTCACTCGCCGACTTGCTCGGCCGTGCGCGCCCGCCGTTGGCCGGCACCGTCGACCAGTTGAGCAGGCTGGCTCCCCTGCTGGACGGAAAACACAAAGATTATTTTGACGCCACCCTTCAGCGGCTGCCCGAGCTCTACCGCAAACTCGCGCGGGTCGGCTCCTACGGCTCGTTCTTCCCTTACTACATCTGCGGGATCACCTTCCGGGCCAGCGACCTGACAGGCCGCACCGTGGTCTTCCCCTGGATCAAACAAGAGACAGGGAGGTGCGCCGAACAGTAATGGACAGATACAGCGGATCCCAACTCATCAAAGCAGGGGTCATCGGCGTCATCCTGATAATTCTGGTGATCGTCGTGGGCCTTCAACCGCAAAAGTTGCTGCAATACGCCACCGCCATCAAGTACCAGGCGCTCTTCACCGAGGCCGGCGGCCTCGCGACGGGCAACGACGTGACGGTGTCCGGCATCAAGGTCGGCTCGGTGTCCTCGATCGAACTCGACAACGGCGACGCGCTGGTCACCTTCACCATCGCAGGTAGCGCCGCCCTCGGCTCGGAAACCACTGCGCACATCCGAACCGGAACCCTGCTGGGCGAGCGGGTGCTCGCCTTAGACTCCTCGGGAAGCGGCACGCTGGACCACAATCAGACTATTCCGGTGACGCGCACGTCGTCGCCGTACTCGCTGACCGACGCGGTCAGTGAACTCACCACGAACACGGCGGCAACCAACACCGACACCCTCAACCAGTCGCTCGACACGTTGGCGGCGACGCTCGACCAGATTTCGCCGCAGTTGGGGCCGACGTTCGACGGCCTGTCGCGACTGTCGAAATCGCTCAACGATCGCGATCAAAGTTTGGCCGAGCTGCTGAAAACCGCCGGCGACGTGACCGGCATCCTCTCGGAACGCAGCAACCAGGTCAACACGCTCATCCTGAATGCCAACGATCTGCTCGCGGTGCTCAACGAGCGTCGACAGGCGATCGTCAGCCTGCTCGCCAACACATCGGCGGTGTCGCGTGAACTAACCGGCGTGGTTGCCGACAACGAGCAGAAGTTGGCGCCGACGCTGGAAAGGCTGAATCGCGTCAACGCGATGCTGATAAAGAACCGGGACAATCTCTCCAAGGCGATCCCGGGCCTGGCCAAATACGAGCTCACTCAAGGTGAGATCGTGGCCACCGGCGCCTATTACAACGCGTTCGTACCCAACATTTCACCAGCGCAGATCCTGCAGCCGTTCCTGGACTACGTCTTCGGTTTCCGACGCGGCGTGGACGCAGGTCAGCCGCCGGACAACGCGGGCCCACGCGCCGAGCTGCCCTTCCCAGTCAACGGGATCCCGCTACCAGGAGACCTGCCCGATGATGGCAACCCGTAAGCGCCTCGTCGCACTCACCGCCGTGCTTCTGGCCGTGGTCCTCCTGGCCGGAGCGGTGATGTTGGTGCGCTTGGCCTTCTTCAAACCCCACACCATCACCGCCTACTTCCCGACCGCGACCGCCATCTATCCCGGCGACGAGGTCCGCGTCTCGGGCGTCAAGGTCGGCAAGATCGACTCCATCCAACCCGAAGGCACGCAAACGAAGATGACCTTGAAGGTCGGTCGCGACGTGCCCATTCCGGCTGACGCCAAGGCGGTCATCGTCGCCCAGAACCTGGTCGCGGCGCGGTACGTACAGCTCACGCCGGCGTACCGGAAGGGTGGCGGACCGACCATGCATGACGGCGCGGTGATACCCATCGACCGAACCGCAGTCCCCGTCGAGTGGGACGAGGTCAAGACGCAGTTGATGCGCCTGGCAACGGATTTGGGGCCGAAGGCCGGGGTGTCGGGCACCTCCGTTTCGAGGTTCATCGACAGCGCCGCGGACGCATTGGACGGCAACGGCGCCAAGCTCCGGCAGACATTGGCCCAATTGTCCGGCGCCGCAAGGATTTTCGCCGAAGGCGGCGGCAACGTCGCCGATATCATCAAGAATCTGCAGATCTTCGTCACCGCACTTCGCGACAGCAAAGAACAGATCGTCATGTTCGAGAACCGGCTGGCCAGTTTGACAAGTGTCGTGAACGACAGTAGGTCCGATCTGGACGCTGCGCTAAAGGATTTGTCGGTCGCCCTCGGCGAGGTGCAGCGCTTCGTCGCCGGCAGTCGCGACCAGGTGTCCGAGCAGGTGAGGAGCCTGGGCGAAGTCACCCAGATCCTGGTCGACAACCACATGGCTCTTGAGAACGTCCTCCATATCACGCCGAACGCGGTCGCCAACTATCAAAACATCTACTACCCGCCCTCCGGCGGGGTGAGCGGCGCGATTTCGCTCGCCAACTTCGCCAATCCGGTCTATTTCTTCTGCGGCCTGATCGGCGCCGTCGAGAACACCACCGCACCCGAAACGGCGAAACTCTGCTCGCAATACCTTGGACCGGCTTTGCGATTGCTCAATTTCAACAATCTGCCGTTCCCCATCAACTTGTACCTGCGACCTGCGCCCAAACCGGAAAACATCATCTACACCGACCCGAAGCTAGCGCCAGGAGGTGCCGGGCCAGGCGACGCGCCCGAGCCACCGCCCACTGTGTCCGCATACACCGGTGCCGGCGATGTCCCACCGCCCCCCGGCTGGGGACAGCCACCCGCGCCGCCGGGGTTGTATTCGCCAGGCGGAGAAGTACCCGCCACTCCGTCGCCGGCGTTATTCCCCGGCGCACCGATTCCGGGTCCGCCCACCATCCTTCCCGGACCGCCGCCGACCGTTGACGGCATGCTGCTTCCGCAAAACCCTGCGCTTCCGGCTGATCAGGCGCCACCGCCCGTGGCACCCGGTACGCCATTGCTGCCCGCAGAAGGGGGGCCACGACCGTGACCGGCAGCCGAAAAGTGAGGTGGTTCACCATCATCGGGGCGTGTCTGGCCGTGACGATGACGGGTTGCTCGTTCGAAGGATTGAACTCGCTACCGCTACCCGGCGCAGTCGGACGTGGACCGGACGCCGTCACCTATCACGTCGAGATCCCGAATGTGTCTACGATGGAGTCGAATTCGCCGGTCATGATCAACGACGTCGTCGTCGGCAGCATCGGCAAGATGACCGTCAAAGACTGGCATGCCGATGTGGAGATTTCGGTCAAGCCCGACGTGGTCGTGCCTGCCAATGCGGTGGCCACGGTCGGTCAGACCAGCCTGCTGGGCTCGATGCACTTGGCGCTCAACCCGCCGCTCGGCGAAAAGCCAATTGGCAGATTGCAGCCCGGTGCCACCATCGGCTTGAACCGGTCTTCGGCCTATCCGACCACGGAACAGACACTGTCATCGCTGTCGGTGATCGCCAACGGAGGCGGTCTGGGACAGATCGGTGACATCATCCACAACTTCAGCGCCGCGTTGTCAGGACGCGAACCACAGATCCGCGAGCTGCTCACCCGCCTCGACAACGTCGTTGGCGTACTTGATCAGCAACGCGACAACATCATTTCCACCATCCAGCAACTGAGGCGAGTTGCCGGCACGTTCGCGGGGCAACGCGATGTGATCGACCGCGCGCTCAAGGACATTCCGCCGGCATTGGATGTGCTGGTCAGGGAGCGGCCGCGGTTGACGACCGCGCTGTCGAAGCTCGGCCAGTTGAGCGACACCGCGACTCGGCTGGTCAACGATGCGGGTGACGATCTGGTGGCCGACCTGAAGAATCTCGAGCCGACGATCAAGGCACTCGCCGACGTCGGACCCGATCTGACGGTTGGGCTTCGATTTGCCACCGCCTTCCCGTACGGCCCGACCTTCGCCGACCGAGTCGCGCGCGGGGACAACATCAACCTGTTCGCCGTTTTCGACATCACCTATCCGCGACTGAAGCGGACCTTCTTCCTCGGCACTCGGTGGGGCGACCAGGACGCTAAATTCATTCCCGCGCCCGGAGATCCGTTCTATCTGAATTATTCCTACAATCCGCTCGGTGTGGGTGTCGCGCCGCCACCTCCCGAGGATGCGACCGCCGCGGAGGGGTTGCCTCCTGCGCAAGCGCCGCCGAGTGGGCCGATGCCGGCAGTCACCGAGCCGCTGGTGCCCGTGGTGCCACCGGCGAACGCGGCTCCGGTGACCACATCCTCGCAAGTCTTTGCAGGGCCGTATGCCCCCGAACAGCCGGCACCGCCGGCGGTCCCATCGACACCGGGAGGCGGTGGCTGATGGTTTTGACGCGCTTCGTCCGAAACCAGCTGATTATCTTCACCATCGCGTCGATCGTCGGTGTGGCGGTGATGATTTTCACCTACATGCAGCTGCCGGCCTTGCTCGGTATCGGCCACATTCAGGTGACATTGGAACTGCCGGCCGCCGGCGGCCTCTATCGCTTTGCCAACGTGACCTACCGGGGGGTGCAGGTCGGGGAGGTGAGGGACATCAAGCTCACCAAGACCGGCGCGGAGGCGAAGATGACGCTGGGCACTTCGCCGAAGATTCCCGCGAATTTGCAGGCAAACGTCCTCAGCGTTTCCGCTGTCGGCGAGCAGTATGTGGACCTGCGTCCGCGTACCAATTCGGGCCCGTATCTGCGCAATGGCTCGGTGATTACCGTGGACAACACCACAGTCCCGCAGCAGGTGGGTCCAATGCTGGACCAACTCAGCGCGCTTGTAGGCAGCATTCCAAAAGACCGAATCAGTGACTTGCTCGACGAGTCGTTCAAGGCCTTCAACGGCGCCGGCGACGACTTCCAATCCCTTGTCGACTCGTCGTCAAAGATCACCGGTTACCTCAACGACGTATCCGACCAGAGCCGAGCGCTGATCGATGACAGTGGGCCACTTCTGGATTCGCAGGCCCAGACCACGGACGCGATTCGGACGTGGGCGCGCAGCTTGGCTGGAATCACGGACCAGATCGCGCAGGACGACCCGCAGGTGCGAGCGCTCCTGCAACGCGGACCCGGCTTCGCGGAGGAGGTTTCAGCGCTTCTCACTCAAATAAAGCCGACTCTGCCGGTACTGCTGGCGAACCTCACCACCGTGGGTCAGATCCTCGTCACCTACAACCCGTCGCTGGAACAACTCCTGGTGCTTCTGCCCGGGGTCATCGCGGCCCAGCAGTCATTCGGGCTTCCGAAGAACAACCCGACGGGACTGCCCCTCAGCGACTTCTCACTCACCGTCGCTGATCCGAACGCATGCACGGTCGGTTTCCTGCCGCCGTCGCAGTGGCGCAACCCCGCCGACACCACCACAATCGACACGCCGGACGGGTTGTATTGCAAACTGCCGCAGGATTCGCCCATCGCCGTGCGTGGCGCCCGCAACTACCCCTGCATGGCGCACCCCGGAAAGCGCGCCCCCACAGTCGAACTCTGCAACGACCCCAAGGGGTTTGTGCCCCTGGCGATGCGCCAACACAGCCTCGGCCCGAATCCATTCGACCCGAACCTGGTCGCGCAAGGCGTGCCGATCGACGACCGGGTCGACTTCAACGACAGAATCCACGCGCCGGTCGAGGGCACACCTCTGCCGCCGGGTACGGGCTCGCTCGGTCTGCCGCCGGATCCGTTGGCAGCCCCGGTGTCACCCACACCTTCGGGGCCGCCGTTGCCGCCGCCCCCTCCGGGCAATTCCCTGAACGGAGAGCCGATACCGCCCGTCGAGGCGCCGGTCGCGCCCGTTGCCGGAGAGGCGCCACCGGTGCCGCACGGTCCGCTCCCCGGGCCCGCGGAGGTGCCACCCTCAGACGGCGGGGTTCCTGTCGCGCCAAGCGCGTTCAACGACAACGGACATGGCGGTCCATCGGTCGCGATCGCGAGCTACGACCCCCGCACGGGGCGTTATATGAGCCCCGATGGGCGGCTTCAGCAGGTGTCGACCCCGGTTGCCGGGACGCAACCCAAATCGTGGAAGGACCTGCTGCCCATCTGATCGGCGGGAGGCACCTAAGACATCAGTTCCAGTCGCACGGGCAACTGGGTGACAACCGGCTTGCTGTAACCGCATGCGCCACTGGGCGCCTGTGTCCTTTCCCAGCCGACGACTAAGTTCCGGTCCTTGTTCTTCTCGCTGGTGACCGGATTGAACCCCCACAGTGCGAAGTTCTGGTGAGCAGGGGCCGCAGTGCCGTCGGGGCACGGGAGCCAGTTCGGGATGTCGCGGTCGATCCGCCACGAATCGCCGTTGAAGTTCAGCGCACCCGTCCAGCCCGCGTCGCTTCTGACCTCGCCGTAGCATTCGATCGGACTGACACAATCCGAGGTGACAAAATAGGTCTCGATCTTCGACGGCTGGTCTATGTAGACCATCGCTCCGCCGGCGCCATTCGGACCTGCGCTGGTTTGCGCCCATTCGCCGTTCGAGAAGGCTCGATAGGTGCCGTTGAGCGCAACCCCGTAGTCCGTGGCTTGCGCCGAGGGGGCTGTCCCGATGATTCCGACCAGGGCAACGATCGCTCCACCCGCGGCCCGCAGCTCAACTCCACGCATGACGTCAAGCCTATCGTTCCCGGTAGTAATCCTCTCCAAGAGCGAGAATTTCGTTCCCAGGTGTGGAAAAATTGTGCCGTGCGATCCACCGTCGCGGTGCTTGCTGCCGTCCTCACCGCCGGATCTGTGGCGGCTGCGCCCGCAGTCGCCGCTGACAACGATCCGACCGACTGCAACTATCCGAGTTGCACGCCCGGCATCAAGCCCAACGTCGTGCTGGGTTCCTATTGCGACAACCCCACCTATTACGCGTTCGGTGTGACGTCATGGGGACGCCTGGTGTTCTGCGGTTCGCCACGGCGCTATGAACCACGTTGGTTCCGCTCACCCGAAATGCACGGAGTGAAGAACGAAAACGACTTCTGCCCGGCGATGGACGGCGAGATGGCGCAGGCGCCTGACGGTTTGATCCTGACGTGCGTGGCCTACGAGGGCGCCAGCCGCTGGGTGCGCGGAGATACCTAGAAGTTCACCCACCGCAGGGCGCCGTTGACCGACGCGCACCGCAGCGGAACCCCAGGGGTTCGCATCAGCTGTAAGTCGTTGCCTGCCAACGGTTGTTGTGCCGTCGCGCCGGCCTGATCGCAGGGCAGCGCCACCTCACGTGTGCCGACCAACGGCCCGACCGGCACCCACATGCCCTGCGAGGCGCAGATCAGCGTTCCGCCGCTTGCACCGAGGCCGAACACGAACGACGGTGCGGGCGTACACGGCGCGCCTGCAGCGACGCCTCGCGCGACGTTCGGCACGCAGTCGACGGAATCGCACGCCGCAGTAGCCTGACCGGCGAGAGATATTGTCGCCGTGACCAATCCGCACGCAACTGCTGACGCCGCAAAGACCTTGCGCATGTGCGCCAGCCTACCCAGCCGGTGTGAACTCGATGTTGAGTTCGGTGAGTCCGCGCAGAATGAACGTCGGCTCGTAGGTGTAGTTGCGCGCGTCGATCGGGCCGTGCTCGACCTCGCTGATCCTGATGTCGGCCAGCCGGTCGAGGAGCCGCTCGATTGACACCCGGCCCTCGACGCGGGCCAGCGGGGCACCCGGGCAGGAGTGGATCCCCCTGCTGAACGCGATGTGTTCGCGGACATTCTTGCGGTCCAGTTGAAACTCGTGCGGGTTCTCGAACCGGCGGGGATCGCGGTTGGCCGCGCCGGGGCTGACCATCACCGTGGTACCTGCAGGCACCGGGATTTCGCCGAGAGCCGTTGTCTTGCGGGCCATTCGGAACACACTCTTCACGGGGCTGTCCATCCGCAGGCATTCCTCGATGAAGACCGGAATGAGGCTGCGGTCATCCCGGAGCCGCTGCTGGATGTCGGGCCGGTCGCCCAGCACACGAAGCGCCGCGCCGAGTAGTTTCGCGGTGGTCTCCTGACCGGCGGCGAACAGGAACGTCGCGGTGCGGACGACGTCGACCACCTCAGGGGTGGAGCCGTCGGGGTACTTGGCGGTGGCGATGGAGGTCAGCACGTCGTCGCGGGGCGATTTCCGGCGATCTTCGATGTACTGCGAGAACTTCTCGTCCGCCCACGCCAACGGATTGGTGGCGATCACCTCATGGTCCAGGGCGCCGATGTTGGTTCCGGGCTGTCCTGCACCGAAGGACTGACGGAAGTCCTCGTGGTCGGTTTCCGGGACGCCCAGTAAGTCCGCAACCACCAAGAGGGAGAACGGTTTCGCGTATGCGGCGAGGAACTCGCAGCGGCCGTCGGCGATGAACTCGTCGATGTGGCGATCGGCCAACCGCCACATGAAGTCCTCGTTCTCCTTCAGCCGCTTCGGCGTCAGCAGTCGAGACAGGATCGAGCGAGCGTTGGTGTGCTGCGGCGGGTCCATCGTCACCATGTGCTCGAACATCGGGATCTGCGTGCGGTGCGCTTCGAGCTGCGCGCAGATGTCGTCACCCTCCGGGGTGAACGGGATCGGTGTGAACGGTCCCATCACCGCAACGCATGACGAGTAGTTCTCGGAGTCCTTGTAGACGTTGTTGGCCGCTTCCCAGCCGGTGACGGCGAGGACTCCGTTGTTGATCGGGCAGCACACGGGGTCCTTGCCGCGGATGTGGTCGTAGTACGGGTGAGGGTCTGGCACCAATGACGGATCCGTGAAGTAGTCGACACCGTCGTAATCAGTGGTCATCTGCTTGCGCTTCCTTCCGGATCGCGAGATATGCTGAGCATCTGCTTAGCATGCACGTAGAGTCACGGTCAAGGTGACACCACGGGGCGGCGGCTACCATCTGCGTGGCAGCAGCTATGAGAGGAATTGACATGGCATCGGCGCGAAGAATCGGAGCGCCGGACGCGAAGAACCGCGGCGTGCTGCTCGACGCCGCCGAGCAACTGCTCCTCGAGGAGGGCTACGCGGCGGTCACCTCGCGGCGGGTTGCGGAACGGGCCGGTCTCAAGCCGCAACTCGTGCACTACTACTTCCGCACGATGGAGGACCTGTTCCTCGAGGTGTTCCGGCGCAGAGCGGAAGAGGGACTCGGGGTGCTGAAGACGGCGCTGGCGTCGCCGCAACCGCTCTGGGCGCTGTGGCGCTTCAGCACGATGCCGGAGGCGACGCGACTGACGATGGAGTTCATGGGTCTGGCCAACCATCGCAAGGCGTTGCGGGCCGAAATCGTCTACTACGCCGAGCGTTTCCGTGAGGAACAGAACAAAGCCATCGCCGCCGCGTTGGAGCGTTACGGCATCGCCACTTCGGAGGTCCCGCCCGTTGTGTGGACGGTGTTCGCGACGAGCGTGTCGCAGGCGATCGTGATGGAACGCGCGCTCGGCATGTCTTCGGGTCACGACGAAACCTTCAAGTATTGCGAGGAATGGCTACGCCGCCTCGAAGGTGAACCGCTATCGGTCGAAGTTCACCACGGGCGAATCGAGCAAAGCGCGCCCTTCGGCCCCTGACTGGTCTTCACGACCACACCGTCGACGGCAAGCGCGCAGTGAATGTTCGGCCTCTTCGTTGACTCGCCGGTGCCAGCGACCACCATCGCCCACTGATCCGGGTCGGCCAGACCGACGTCAAGGTTCCATTGCTGGTTCGGCCCGACGTCGGCTTCGACATTGGGACTGAATTGATAGGGGTTGTGGCTGTAGTCAGCCCAGTTCGGCGGGTCGACGTCGCGGTAGTAGATCTCGACCGTGAACGGCTGCTCGGCCCACACCGTGTAGTGGACGTTGTGCAACGGCGGTGGCGGCGGATCGTTGTCCGCGGCCGCTCGGGGTGTACCGCCACTGAGGCAGGCGGCCGCCAGCGCCGTTGCCCACACCATGGCAAGCAGCGGCCTGGCCCGAGCGCGCGCAGCCGGAAGCATCATTTGCGAGATTTTAGAACCTTGTTTTCGCACCGGGCTCCGAATCGCAGATCCGGCGTTTACCGGCTGAGGATCGTCGCCGACGCGGTGCCCGGCGCGCCGTATACCTGCGCCAGGCCGACGCGGGGATTACCGGGCACCTGCCGATCGCCTGCCTCACCGCGCAGTTGACGCACCAACTCGTGCACCTGCCGCAGCCCCGAGGCGCCTATCGGCTCACCATTGGCGATCAACCCTCCGTCGGTGTTGACCGGCAGTGAGCCGTGGATTTCAGTCTCGCCGTCGGCGATCAGCTTCTCCTGATCGCCGTTTGCGCACAGCCCCGTCTCGGCCATGTGGATGACCTCGGCGCCGGCATCGGTGTCCTGCAACTGGGCGACGTCGACGTCCTCGGGGCCGATGCCCGCGGCCTCATATGCGGCCTTGGCTGCGAACACCGTGGGGGAAGGGTCCTCATCGAGCGGCGCCGAGGTGGCGTGCACCTCGTAGGCGCCGAAGGTGCGGGTCCGGATCTCGGTGGCCCGCACATAGACCGGCTTGTCGGTGAACTTGTGCGCGATGTCGCCGCGGCACATGATGACCGCGGCCGCGCCTTCATCGGGAGCGCAGAACATGTACTGCGTCAGCGGATAGTTGAGCACCGTCGAGCTGAGGATCTCTTCCTCGGGAATAGGCTTGCGCCGGAACGCATTCGGATTCTTCTCGCCGTTGCGGAAGTTCTTCGCCGCCACCTTCGCCAGCGTCGCCTGCGAGATGCCGTGTTTGTGGATGTAGTGGTTGGCCTTCATCCCGAAGAATTTGGTGGTGACGAACTGACCGTTCTCGGCGTACCACTGCGGCAGCGCGAGCTTGGCGGGATCGTCGGTGAACGCACCACGCGGGTGTTTGTCGAGACCGATCGCGATGCCGATGTCGTACTTGCCCAACCGGATGGTGTCGGCCGTCTGCTGGATCGCCGACGCGGCGGTAGCGCACGCGTTGAAGACATTGGTGAACGTGATGCCGGTCAAGCCCACCAGGCGGGTTACCGCGTCGGGATTGGAGACCTCATGGCTGCCCCCGAAGCCGAACTGGATGTCCTTCCACTGCACTCCCGCGTCGGTGAGGGCAGCGTCGATCGCGTCGGCGCCCATCTCCATCGCCGTCTTGTCGAAGCGTCCGAACGGGTGCAGACCCACGCCGATGATGGCGACGTCGTTCATTGGCGTTCCTCTCTTAGACCGGTTGGAAGGCGAAGGTGACGACCTCGTTGCCATCTTCGTCGGTGGTGAACGGCACCATGGTCAGTTCCACTTCCTGGCCGAACTGGAGTTTGGCCGGATCATTCTCGGTGAGGCGGCCCTCGACGCGGATGACGTCATCGAGTTGCACCAGGCCCACGCCGAATGGGACGAAGTCTTTACCGGTCGGACCCTTGTACGGCGCGCCGGGCGGGAAGCCCTGCGTCGTCCACGCGATCAAAGTCCCGCGGCGGGGTAACAGCACCTCGGACATCTGGCCGGCACTGCACTTCGGGCAGCGCCGCTGTACGGGAAAGGCGGTGGCTCCGCAGCTACCGCAGGTGCTCCCGATGAGTTGAGGGTTCTCGGCAGGCCAGGTCGAAATCTCCGGCGCAAGCGCAATCTGCTGTGCTGACACGCGGTTCACGATAACCGGAAATGGGATTCTCGTCTAGAGAGAACACGAGCGCGCATAGCCAACGACCAACGCCGTGATGTCGCGACTGACCACCTCGGCGAAGGACCGCCCGCCGTACTTGCCCGCGGCCCAGTGGCGCGCACCTTCGCCGACCAGAGACTGAGCGACGTTCGCGACATGCGCGACATCGACGTGCCGGGGCAGCTTGCCGTCCTGTTGCGCCCGCTCGAAGATCTCGGCGAAGATCAGCGACGTCCGCTCGAGATGATCGTGGCCGGCGAGCGCCTGGCGATATCCCTCGAGAATGGCCTCGATGATGAGTTCGGGCGTGCTGCGCCGCATGGTGTCCTCGATGCTGGCGAGCACCGCCGTGATGACCGCCGACACCTCGTACGGTTTGGCCATCATCTCGGTCGCGACGTTGTGCGCGACATCCGTCGACAACACCCCGACTTCGAACAGGACGTCCTCCTTCCGCGGGAAGTAGAAGTAGAACAACGCCTTCGACACGCCCGCGGCCCGGCAGATGTCGGCCACGGTCGTGCCCGCATACCCATTGGTGCGCCACAACGCCATCGCCGCCTGCACCAGCGACCGTTTGGTCTGGTGTGAGCGCGCCTGCTGGAACGAGGCCCGGCGCTGACCTTGGTCAGCAACAGATATCCGAGCTATCTCAGGCATTGGCAATGCTTTTCCACGGTATGCATAGTTGACCCGAGTCTAACTTGTGAAATAGCCTCGCCGTGTGGATGCCGACAAGGAGCAGATCGCCGAGGTGCTGATCCGCTACGCCACCGGAATCGATTCCAAAGACTGGCCGCTGCTGCGCAGGTGCTGGACCGAGGACGTCGATGTCGACTACGGCGAAGTCGGCCGCTACTCGGGCGCCGATGCGATCACCGACCTGATGCGGCAGCTTCACAACGCGATGGGGCCGACGTATCACCGGCTGACCAACTTCGCGATTGCCGTCGAAGGTGAATTCGCCACGGCGCGGTCGTACGTACACGCTGTGCTGCAGGCGGTCCCCGACGACGCGACCAGTTGGGTTGAAGCGCTGGGGCATTACGACGACGAGCTGGTCCGAACGTCTGATGGCTGGCGCATCTCCCGCCGGACGACGAGCATCGCGCGGGTGCACGCGGGCGCGCCATCGGCTGCCAACTCATGACCGGAGGTTTCGTCGAGAAGTACGGCCGGTGGGCCGTCGTCGCGGGAGCCTCCGAGGGCATCGGTGCCGCACTGGCCGACCAATTGGCCTCGCGTGGAATGGATCTGGTGCTGATCGCGCGCAACGGGCCTCTGCTCGACGAAGTGGCCACCCGAGCACGCGGCGACCACGGAGTGCAGACCAGGGTGCTCGTGCAGGACCTCACCGACCCTGGCGCCGGCACGGAAGTGGCCGCTGCGACGGACGGTCTCGACGTAGGGCTGCTGATCTACAACGCCGGCGCGTCGGATCGGACCAACGCATTTCTGGACAACGACGTCGACTACTCACTCGAGCAGATCAAGTTGGACTGCATCGGGCCAACTGTCCTCGCACACCACTTCGGTACGGCCATGCGTCAGCGCGGTCGCGGAGGCATCGTGCTCGTCGCTTCGTTGGCCTGCCTTGCCGGATCCGCCACGCTCGCGATGTACTCGGCGGTCAAGGCGTTCCAGCACAATCTCGCCGAGGGACTGTGGGCCGAGCTTCGGCCACACGGTGTCGACGTCTGCTGCACACCACTCGGCATGACGTACACCCCGGCGCTTCGGCGGATGGGCATCGAGTACGACCCCGCCGCGCACATGTTGTCCGAGGACGTAGCCCGCGAGATCATCGATAACATCGGCAACGGTCCGGTGCATGTGGTCGGGGAGAACAATCGGGCGGCTTCTGCTGCGGTGTGGACCATTGACCGGCGCGCTCTCGTGGAGATGATGAGCACGGCCTCACTGGATTTCGCGGCCAAAAGGAGCGTCTGACATGCGTGCGGTAGTGCTTCGCGACAGCGCGCTCGAGGTCCGCGACACCGCCGATCCCGTCCCCGGCCCCGGTCAACTGCTGATCCGACCGCTGAGCGCGGCGATCTGCGCGTCCGACGTCCACTACATGGACCATCCGAATTCGGCCCCTCGATTCGTCTGGGATTCGGAGCGCGACACCGTCATGGGACACGAGTTCATCGGCGAGGTGGTCGGCCACGGGCCGGAGTGCTCCGATGACTTCCCGATCGGCTCACGCGTCACCAGCCTCCCGTTGCTGATCCGCGAGGGCGCCGAACCGCATGTGATCGGCCACGATCCGGATGCCCCAGGGGCGTTCGGTGAGCTCATGCTGGTGTCGGAGGTGTTGGCCCGCACGGTGCCCGACGGTGTTTCCGACGATGCGGTCGCGGTGGTCGATGCGTTCGCGGTGGGGGAGTTCTACGTTCGCAGTTCTGCGATCGGACCCGGTGAGCTGCCGCTCGTTGTCGGGGCCGGCGCCATCGGCCTTTCCGCGGTCGCGGCTCTGGTATCGCGTGGCGTCGGCCCGGTGATCGTTTCGGACTACAGCGCCGAACGCCTGGATTACGCAACAAAGTTCGGGGCAGATGTGCTGGTGAATCCGGCTGAGCGCTCGCCCTATGACGTGTGGCGAGAAGTGGCCAGTGACAAGGGAATTCAGAAGGCGCAGGTCATCTTCGAATGCGTCGGCGCACCAGGTCTGCTCGGCGACATCATCGGGTCATGCGAGTTCCAGGCCCGGCTGTTCGCCGCCGGCGGTTGGCACGGCAGCGATTCGGTGTCGGTCACCGAGGCCACGCACAAGGGGGTGACCATTCAGTTCGGCGGTGGCCCGCATCCCGTCGACTGGTACGGCACACTCGATGCGGTGGTCAGCGGTCAACTCGACCCGTTGCCGAGCATCGGCAAGGTGATCGGCCTCGACGAGGTGCCCGCCGCGATAGACCACGCACGCAAGGCGCAGGGGCCGCCGCGCGTCGTCGTCCATCCCACGGCATCATGAACGTGCTGCCAGGTCCGATCCGTCAGATCGGTTACGTCGTCGGTGACATCGACGAGGCGATCGCGAGTTGGGTCGCGCTGGATGTGGGACCCTGGTTCGCCGTGCGGGGATTGTCGATGCGGGCGCACTACCGTGGCCAGCCCTGTGAGACGACGCTGTCGCTCGCGCTGTCCAACAGCGGTGAGATGCAGATCGAGCTGATCTACCAGCACGACGAGACGCCGAGCATCTTCACCGAATTCCTCGCTGCCAACGGCCCCGGCTATCACCAGTTGGCGTACTGGGCAGAGGAATTCGATGCCGCGATGAAGGCCGTCGAGGACGCGGGCTGGCCTGTCGTGTGGTCCGGAGGCGAAGATTTCGGGGTGCGCTTCGCCTACGTCGAACCGCCCAACAGCCCCGCGACCGTCATCGAAATCTCCGAACTCACGGAAACCACCAAGGCAAGTTCCGCGTTCATTCGCGACGCGGCGGCGAACTGGGACGGCAGCGACCCCATCCGCGAGATGGGCGGCTAGCGACTACTTGCCGCGCTTCATTACCTTGTCTGCGGCCGCCCAATGTTCGTCGGCGATCCACAGCCGGGCAAACGCCGCCACCGCCTCCGTCGTCGAGGCCCCCTTCATCACGCGTTTGATCTCATCGGCCGGCCGACTCGCCAACGCCTTGGCGATACCGCGCCAACCGTCCTCGAAGGAGGCGCGCGGTAACACCTTGTCCACCAAGCCGATTCGTTCGGCCTCGGCCACATCGAGCACGGCGCCGGTGCCGGCCAGCAGCAGCGCCTTGCCGTAACCGACGAGCGTGACGAGCCGCTCGGCACCGCCCCAGGCCGGCATGATCTCCAGCGCCACCTGGTTGAACCCGATCTTGATGTCGTCGGCGGCGAGCCGGATGTCTGCCGCCACGGCGAATTCAGCGCCGCCACCGAGCGCGTGGCCGTTCAGCACTGCGATGGTGGGGGTGGGAAATCCGGCGATCCGGTCGCAGATCGTGCGCATCCGAAACGCCATCGCCGCCGCCTCGTGTTCGGTGCGCAGCGCGCTGAGTTCCTTCAGGTCGCCACCGGAGACGAACGCGCGATCACCCGCGCCCGTGAGCACCAGCGCGCTGGCGCCGACGGCCCCGTCGAGCGCCTTCTCGAGCTGGTCCATGGTTTCCAGCGAAATCGCGTTGCGGGCGTGCGGCCGATCGATGGTGATGACCGCCAGGCCGTCGTCCAACTCAAGGTCGACCATCGAGCGTTCTCCGTCTGCGGTATTGGCATTCTCTGCAGCGGAGAATAGCATCGCAGCGGGAGTGGAGGTGCCGCCTAGCCATGCGAAACATCCCTGTCGAGCTGACCAAACGCTACGAGGAGGAGGGCTGGTGGACGCGAGACACCCTCGGTGACCTCATCGCTCGCGGCCTGAAGGACAACCCCGACGTCGGATTCGTCGTGCATTCTGCGGTGCGGCCGTTCGCCGGCAACTTCGGTGACGTCGAGTTGGAGGCGCGTCGGCTGGCGGCCGGTCTGCGGGCCCGCGGTGTCGGGCCCGGTGACGTGGTGGCGTTGCAGCTGCCCAACTGGATGGAGGCGGCCGCCGCGTTCTGGGCCTCGACATTCCTGGGCGCGGTGACGGTGCCGATCGTGCATTTCTACGGGCGCAAGGAACTCGGCCACATCCTCGGCACGGCCAGGCCACGTGTCTTCATCACCGCAGAAGAGTTCGGACGCATGCGGTTTCAGCCAGACCTGTGCGCGGACATCCCGATTGTCGGGCTCGTCGGCTCCGATTACGAAGAGCTGCTCGCCGACGAACCGCTCGACGGCACGCTGCCCACCGACCCCGCGGGGCCGGCCCTGATCGCCTTCACCTCCGGCACCACAAGTAATCCCAAAGGCGTCGTGCACAGCCATCAGACGTTGGGTTTCGAGACGCGCCAGTTGTTGGAGAACTATCCGAAGGACCGCGGTCGCCAGCTCACCGCAACGCCGGTCGGCCACTTCATCGGCATGCTGGGCGCCTTCCTCATTCCGGTTCTCGAAGGTGCGCCAATCGACCTCTGCGACGTCTGGGATCCCGGCAAGGTGCTCAAACTCATTGAGCGCGAAGGGCTGTCGATCGGCGGCGGCCCCCCGTACTTCGTCACCAGCCTGCTCGACCACCCGGACTGCACGCCCGCGCACATGAGCCACTTCACGACCGTCGGCCTCGGCGGCTCAACGGTGCCCGCAGCGGTCACGCGGCGCCTGGCCGACCTCGGCATGTTCGTGTTCCGGTCATACGGCAGCAGCGAACACCCGTCCATCACCGGGTCCGCACCGACCGCTCCCGAGGACAAGCGGCTGTACACCGACGGCAATGCGCGTCCTGGCGTGGAGATCCGGCTCGGCAGTGACGGCGAGATCTTCAGCCGCGGTCCCGACCTGTGCCTCGGCTACACCGATCCCGAGTTGACGGCCAAGGCATTCGACGCCGACGGCTGGTACCGCACCGGGGATGTGGGGATGCTCGACGACGACGGCTATCTGACCATCACCGACCGCAAGGCCGATGTGATCATCAGGGGCGGCGAGAACATCAGTGCCCTCGAGGTCGAGGAGGTGCTGCTGAGCATGCCGAGCGTCGCGGAGGCGGTGGTGGTGGCCACCCCCGACGAACGGCTCGGGGAGCAGACGGCCGCGGTGCTGCGCGTGCGGGCCGGCCACTCGATGCCGACCATCGACGAGGTGCGCGAACACTTTAGGCAGGCAGGCGTCGCAACTCAGAAGTGGCCGGAGGAACTGCACCAAGTGGACGACTATCCGCGCACCGCAAGCGGAAAAGTGCAGAAGTTCCGGGTGCGCCAGAACGTGCTGGCGGCCCGGCAGGATATTGCGACTTGTCAAAAGTGAGAATATGATTCTCACAACCAGAAAAGGAGTGTTCCAATGGGGCAACTGTCGCACCGGGTCGACATACCGTTTCCGCTGTTCGATGCGGACAACCACCTGTATGAGCCGCCGGAGGCGCTGACCAAATACCTGCCCAAGGAGTACCAGGACGTCGTCCAGTACGTGGAGGTCAACGGTCGCACCAAGATTGCGCTGCGCGGGGTGATCAGCAACTACATCCCCAACCCCACGTTCTCGGTGGTCGCCAGGCCGGGCGCATGGGAGGAGTACTTCAAGTTCGGCAACCCCGAGGGTAAGAGCAAGCGTGAACTGTTCGGCGAACCGATGAGGTCCATTCCGGCGTTCTTCGAGCCCGGTCCCCGTCTCGAGCTGATGAACGAGTTGGGGGTCGACCGCTCGCTGATGTTCCCGACGCTGGCCAGCCTGATCGAGGAGCGGTTGCGCGACGACCCGGTCGCCATCCACGTGCTGATCCATTCGCTCAACCAGTGGCTCGACGAGGTGTGGGGTTTCAATTACCAGAACCGCATCTTCACCACGCCGGTGATCACCTTGCCCATCGTGGAGAAGGCGATCGAGGAGTTGGAGTGGTGCGTCAAGCGTGGCGCGCGCGCCATCCTGATCCGTCCGGCGCCGGTGCCCGGCTTCCGCGGGCCGCGGTCGTTCGCGCTGCCTGAGTTCGACCCGTTCTGGCAGAAGTGCGTCGAGTACGACGTGCTGATCGGGATGCACTCGTCGGACAGCGGCTACTCCCGCTACACCTCCGAATGGGACGGTGCGGCCCAGGAAATGCTGCCGTTTCAGACCAACGCGATGTCGATCCTCAACGAGTGGCGTCCCATCCAGGACGCCGTGGCGTCGTGGGTGATTCACGGTGCGCTGTTCCGCTTCCCGGCGCTCAAGGTGGCGATCGTCGAAGCAGGGTCGAAATGGATGTTCCCGCTTCTTGACTCGATGGCCGAGGTGTACAAGAAGACCCCCGAGAGTTTCCCCGGCAACCCGGTTGAGGAGATCAAGAACCGCATCCACGTCAGCCCGTTCTACGAGGAGGGCATCGACGACCTGATCAACCTGGTCGGCGTGGAGCAGGTGCTCTACGGCTCCGACTGGCCGCATCCGGAGGGCCTCGCCGAGCCGACCCATTACGTCACCGCGCTCGAGCACCTCTCGGTCGAGGATCAAGCGAAGATCATGGGCGGCAACCTGGACCGGCTCGTCACGGTGTGACCGTCCCGCAACCGTGGTCGACCATCCCCGAGATGGTCCTGAGCGCGGCGGACCGCTTCGGCAACGCGGAAGCGGTCGTCGACGGTCCGCTGCGCCTCACCTTCGCTCAGCTCGTTGCCCGGATCCGTTGTGCTGCAGGTGCATTCGCTGATTTCGGGGTGACGAGGGGCGACCGTGTCGCCGTCTGGGCGCCGAATTGCGCCGAGTGGATCATCGCCGCGTTCGGGCTGCTGACCGCAGGTGGCGTGCTCGTGCCGGTCAACACCCGGTTCAAGACCGAGGAGGCGGCCGACGTCATCGGCCGGAGCGGCGCCAAGGCGGTGCTGGTCCAGAAGGGATTCCTCGGCCAGGATTTCACCGCCCCCCCAGACGTTCCGGTGATCGATCTGAAATCTGATTTCCTGTCCAGCGGCGCGCCGTTCGAACGGGACGTCGACGGCGGCGACATCTCCGACATCATCTTCACCTCCGGCACCACCGGACGGCCCAAGGGCGCGAAGATGACTCACCGCCAGACGCTGCGGATGTACGAGGAGTGGGCGACGCTCGCCGATCTTCGCGAGGGCGACCGCTACCTGATGATCAACCCGTACTTCCACACCTTCGGCCTGAAGGCGGGATTGATCGCGTCGTTCCTGCGCGGCGCGACCATGCTGCCGGTGGCTGCCTTCGATATCGATCGCGTCGTGGAACTGATTGCAGCTGAACGCATCACGATGCTGCCGGGGCCGCCGACGCTGTACCACTCGTTGCTCGCCGTCACCGAGAAGGGCAAACTCACGACCCTGCGCGCCGGTGTCACGGGCGCCGCGGACATTCCCGTCGAACTGGTCCGCCGGATTCACGACGAGCTTCCGTTCCAGACACTGATGACGGGCTATGGGCTCACCGAGGCGGGCAACGTGACGCTTTCTCGACCCGGCGACTCGTTCGAAGATGTCGCCACCACCGCCGGGCTGCCGTGCGAGGACATAGAGGTGCGGATCGCCGACGACGGTGAAGTACTCGTACGCGGCTACGGCGTCATGCAGGGATACCTCGACGACCCTGCCGCCACGGCGGACGCCATCGACGCCGACGGGTGGCTGCACACCGGCGATCTCGGCAACTTCACCGAATCCGGTCGGCTGCGCATCGTCGGCCGCAAGAAGGACATGTTCATCGTCGGCGGCTTCAACGCCTACCCCGCCGAAATCGAGGGATCTCTGATGCAGCACCCTGCGGTCGCGCAGGCGGCCGTGATCGGTGTTCCCGATGAACGGTTGGGACAGGTCGGCAAGGCGTTCGTCGTGGTGAAGACTGGCGAAGCCGCCGTAAGCGGGGACGAATTGATTGCCTGGAGCCGTGAGCGGATGGCCGGATTCAAGGTTCCGCGGTCTGTCGAGTTCCTCGAACAGTTACCGTTGAACGCCACTGGCAAGGTGATGAAGGACAAATTGCGCTGAGCGCCCGCACAGCGCGTAAATAGCATTTCCGCAGGAAGCGCGCCGAAGGTTCCCGTTCGGGATGCGGTATCCTCTCGGCAATACTCAGAAATGAATAATGACATTCTCACATTTAGTAAAGCTTTGCAGCAGACAAGGAGGTCGCTGTGCCGTCTTTCAGGCGCCGCGCGTCGGTGATCGACGCTGACCGCGTCGACGAGCCGCCGCGCGAACCTGACCGGGCGGCCGACGCATCCGAGGCATTGACCCTCGCCGACGAAGCCGAGGCTGAGGCGGCGGAGGCGGAGGCGATCGCTGCCGCGGCCCGGGCCAGGGCGCGTGCGATCCGGCTTCGCAGACAAGCGCAGAGCGCCGGTGCGGACGCGGAGGCGCCCGATGCTCCGAAACCTGCCGTCGCCGATGATGAGCCGCAAGCCTCTGTAGCGGTCGAGCTGACCGAACCGACCGTGGCCGTCGGCGACGACGCCGCGGCCGACGTCACCGCCGAACCAGTGGGCAAGCGGCCGTCCCTGGTCCTCCGAGTCCTGAAGGTCGTCACGACCGTTGTCGCCATCGCAGCCACCGCGGCGCTGATCACGTTGAGCGTTCTGATGGTGATCAGTCACCGGCAGCAGGCGGCCGAACAGCAGAACCGCGCTGAGTTCACGGCGGCCGCGCGGCAGAGCGTGGTGACTCTGATGTCGCTGGACTTCAACAAAGCCAAGGAGGATGTCCAGCGCATCATCGACAACTCGACGGGGCAGTTCCACGACGACTTCAAGAACGAGGCCGAAGACTTCATCAAGGTGACCCAGGATTCGAAGGTGGTCACGGAGGTCACCGTCAATGCCACCGGCGTCGAATCGATGACTGACAATTCGGCCGTCGTCCTGGTGTCGGCCAGTTCACGCGTAACCAACGCCGCGGGCGCCAAGCAGGAGCCGCGTTCATGGCGGCTATCGGTCAATCTCGAGCGCGTCGGCGACCAGATCAAGATGTCGAAAGTGGAGTTCGTGCCGTGACCACCAAGGACACCGACGCCGTGACCGACGTCGACGAAACTAAAACGGTCATCGACGAACCCGTCGAAGAGGTGGCGAAGGGCGGCGGGGGCCAGCGTCGACCGGTGCGCGGGCTGGCGGGGCGAGTGGCCGCCATCGTGTTGGCGGTTGCGCTGCTTGCCTCGGCCGGCGTGGCCGCTTGGCTGTACTTCGGTCAGTACCGTGCTGACCGGCAAATCGACGATGCTGCCACCGACGGCGCGCTCGACGCCGCGAAGACCGGCACAGTCGCGATGCTGTCGTATTCACCCGAAAGCCTCGACAAGGATTTCGCGGCTGCGAAATCGCATCTGACGGGCGACTTCCTGTCGTATTACACGAACTTCACCCAGCAGATCGTCACACCGGCCGCCAAGCAGAAGGCCGTCAAGACCTCCGCGGCCGTCGTGCGGGCCGCCGTGTCGGAGATGCATCCCGATTCCGCCGTCGTGTTGGTGTTCATCAACCAGAACACCACCAGCAAGGAGAACCCGGACGGTGCCTTCGCGGCCAGTGCGGTCAAGGTGGGGCTGAAGAAGGTCAATGACGCCTGGCTGATTTCGTCGTTCGACCCCGTGTAGCGTCGGCGCCGTGGCGGACACCAAGCCTGCGGACATGGTGCTGTCGGGTGGCGGCGTCAAGGGAATCGGTCTGGTAGGGGCCGTCGTCGCCCTGATGGACGACGGGTACCGCGCCGAACGGGTTTCCGGAACGTCGGCGGGGTCCATCGTGGGGGCCATCGTGGCCGCTGCGGCGATGGGCGATCAGCTCAGCCCGGACGATGTCAAAGAGCTTGCCCTGCAGTTGGATTACCGCAAGTTCACCGATGCGGGCCCGGTCGAGCGGGTCCCTGTACTGGGTCCGTCGCTGGCGGTGTTGCGCGGTACCGGCATCTACAAGGGGGACTACGCCCACGACTGGGTGCGCAGCCAACTCGGCCATCTCGGTGTGCGCACCTTCGGTGACCTTGCCATCGACGATGAGGACCTGCCGCCAGAGCGGCGCTACAAACTGGTCGTCACCGTCGCCGACGTGACCACAGGCCAACTGGTCCGGCTGCCGTGGGACTACCGCAGGGTTTACGGTGTCGATCCCGACGAGCAATCGGTCGCCGACGCCGTGCGCGCCTCGATGTCGATCCCGTTCTTCTTCCGCCCTGTCACACTGACCGCGTCGAGCGGGTTGACCTCCACGCTGGTCGACGGCGGAATCCTGTCGAACTTCCCGATCGACTCGCTCGATCGCCACGACGGGCGTCCGCCCCGCTGGCCCACTTTCGGCGTCACGGTGTTGCCGAACCTGCCTGCGGGCAATGACAAGGTGATTCCCGCGTTGGCGTCCATCCGGAAGTTCGGCGCACCGCACCTGCTGGAAGATGTGATCACCACCGCTCTGGTCGGCCGCGATCAGGCGTACCTGAACGAGCCGTGGGTCAGCGCTCGCACCATCCGGGTCGACTCGACCGACGTCGGCTTCCTCGACTTCGACATCTCCGACAACGAGATCGAGGCGCAGTACGCGAAGGGATATGCCGCGACTGAGCAGTTCCTCTCGGCCTGGAACTGGCAGGCCTACCTCGACCGCTTCCGCTGATGGCCGACGATCTCGCGGCGATCTTGCCGCTGTCATCGACATCCGCCGACGCGGCCTTCGTGCCGTTGGCGGGGGAGGCGCCGTTGGTGCGCGTCGCCCGCACCATGTGCGGCGCCGCGGTGGTCGCCGCCGCCGAACCGTTGGCCGACCGTGCCCGGGAGACCCTTGCCGCTGAGGGGCTCTCGACGATCTCCGTGGTGACGGCGGCCAAACCCGGCTCGCGCGCGCAATGCGTTGCCGCCGCGCTGGAGTCCTTCGCGCACCGTTCGCCTCATGTACTGATTCACGACATCCGCAGGCCGTTGGCACCCGTGCGCGTGCGCGACAGGGTGATTGACGGGTTGCGGGCAGGTGGTTCTGTGGTGATGCCGATGCTTGCGCTGACCGACAGCGTGAAGACCGTCGACGCGCGCGGCGCGGTGACCGGCACCCTCGATCGCTCGCTGTTGCGAACGGTGCAGTATCCGCGCGGCTTCACCGCCGATCAACTGAACCGACTGCTGGCGACGGACACCACCGACGACTTCGACGAACTCGACGCGGCGCTGCGCACGGATACCCCGCTGACCCTTGTCGATGGCGATCCTGACGCATTCGTTGTCGAATTGCCAAGGGACGCGCACTATGTCGAGGCGATTATCGCCTGCCGGCTCGAGTGAGCAGTCGGGCCGCGACGGCCACGTCCTCGGCGTAGGTCACCTTGAGGTTGGCCTCGTCGCCCGCGAACGTGCGGACCTGCTCATCGGTGTACTGCTCCATGCATGACGAGGTGTCGGTGCCCTCGAACCCGTCGACGGCGGCCGCCAGGTACGCGCGCAGCAGGGGTCGAGCGCGAAACGCCTGCGGGGTCTGCACCCGGACCAGCGTTCGGCCGGTCGCCTCGACGCCGGACGGTCCCTGACGGACCACGTCCGATATGGGCAACGCCGGTATCGCACCGCCGAACTCGCGCGCCAACGACAGGGCGCTGAGGAACATGCCCCGTGTCGCCAACGGGCGGGCCGCGTCGTGAATCAGCACCACGTCGGCGGCACCGGTGTCGATGTCGGCGGCGAGATAGCCCAGCACATTGAACTCCGAAGCGTGCCTGGTATCCCCGCCCTCGACGAGTTCCACCGCCACACCAGGTAACTCCGCGGTGACGGTGTCGCGGGCCACGTCCAGTTCACCCCGCCGGTGCACCAACACGATTCTGGCGATCTCGGGGACCCCCGCTACTGCGCTCAGCGACCACGCCACCATGCTGCGACCTGCCAGCGGCAGATAGGCCTTGTTGCCGTCGGCGCCGACGCGGGCGCCAAGGCCCGCGGCGAGCACCACGCCGACCACGTACGGCCGCTGTGGCGTACTCATCGACCGATCACTCCGCCACGTTGAACGCCTTGATGATCTTGGTCGGCTTGATGCGCACCACGATCTCGCCCGGCACAGCATTGCGTCTGCCGTATTCCTCGGCCCTGTCCGCGCCCATGTAACGGCCACCGGTACGAGTTGCTATGTCGAGGACGTCGTCGGGGTCCTCGGCGATCGTCGCGACGCCTTGGACTTGGACGAACGAGTACGGCGGGCGGGAGTCGTCGACGCACATCACCACACGCGGATCACGTACCAGGGCACGGCCTTTCGCAGTGTCCTTGCCGGTCAAGAATGTCAATCCGCCGTTGTCCACGACGAACCAAACCGGCGCTGCCAGAGGACGACCATCGGATGCTAGGTAGCCCAGCAGTCCGGTGCGCGTGCCTTCTGACAGGAATTCGACGACATCGTCGGAAAGTTGTTCCACGCCATCACAGTAGGCTGCGGTAACGACGGCGTCGACGTTCAGTCCTCCGCGTGGCGGTTGTAGTCCCAGCGTTCCAGCCGCGTCTGCAAGTCGTACACGCCCAGTGCGGCAAGCGGTGTGCCGATGGACATGCAGATCATGAGCAACGCGTTCATGGTTCTCTCTAGTCGTTCTTGGACTTCCTGACCGAATGAAGCGTATGTATGGACCGCATCGAGCCGCACGGGTAACTGGCTACCTGCTTTTCCGTTCCGCCGCTCAACGCATCACGCGCCGCCCTGCGGATGGCGCGGTAGCGCTGACGCTCGGCGTGCGCCCATGGTTCGGACCACCCGTCTAGAAGCTCACCGGCACGAAGCAGCGGAAGGAGGTCGGACACGAACTGCGGATCGACGGGCTCGTCGCTGCCGAGCAGATGCTCGATCCGGTCGGCAGCGTCGTGCCAGTCCACCGACACCTCCGACGCCAGCGCGATGTACTGAGGATCGATTTCGAGGAGTGGATCTGCACCAACCGGCCGAAGCCGCCACATCGTGGACCGCAGACTGGCGATCGCTCGACGCGTCTGAGCGTGCGGCCACAACATCGCGCACACCCACAGCCTGTGCACCGGCCTTCGCTTCAGTGCGACAAGGGCGACAAGTCGCTGGCACGCCGGAGGTAGCTCAATGGGCTGCTCACCTCGCTGAACGGCGAACTGTCCGAGCAGCTTGAGCGCAAATTCTTCCGACATATCTTGATCGTCGATCTGGTTGCCGAAGAAGACATGCGTAGTCGACTACCTGTTTTTCATGGCACGCAGTTTCGCCGCCGCCCTGGCCTGTTCTCCCGGAAGAACTGCGCGGCTCTGCGGACCGACTCGTGCACCGGCTTCGGTTGCCAGCCCAGTTCTCGTTCGGCTTTCCCATGGTCGAGCGCCAGATGTGCATGAGCCGGACGCTGCGGCTTGTCAGCTGAAAATCGCGGCGCAGCGCGCTGCGCGCAAGGTCGCCCGCGTACCCCATCACGTACATGGCCCACAACGGCATGCCGAACGGGGCGGATCGGCTCCTGCCGCATCTGCAGCAGTCTCGTACAGCTCTCGAACGCTGATCGACCGCTCTGAGATGATGTAGCGCTCGCCATTTCGGCCCTTCTCGGCGGCCAGCAGCAGTGCCTCGGCCGCGTCCTCGACGCCCACCGCCTCACCTGTCCAGCCCTTGACGTAAAACGGCAGCTTTGCCCGCCGCGGCGAGCGCAAGCTGTTTACCGTGCGGCGTCGGCTGCCAATCGCCCGGCCCGTAGGTGTTCGAAACGCACATCGCCACAGCGGGGAGCCCACGATTTTCGCCGGCGCCCAGTACGAGGCGTTCGGCCTCCACGCGCGAGCGGATATAGCCACCACCTCTGTCGGCCCAGTTGAACTCGTCCTCTTCGGTGGCAGGCCTGTCCTCGGCCGGGATGCCGATCGTGCCGATCGTGCTGGTGAAGACGAACCGTCTCAGGTCCGCCTTCGCGGCCGCACCGAGGACATGGCGCAGACCCTCGACGTTGGTGCGAAAAAGCGGACTCGGGTCACGGAGCCAGGCGCGGATGTCGACGACGCAGTAGAAGACGTCGTCGCACCCCGCCATGGCCGCGCGGACCGCGTCGTGATCGAAGATGTCGCCGTAGCGGCACTCGACGGCACCCGCGTCAACGAGGTCCTCGATGGCCTTCGTCGAACTGGTCGGGCGCAGGATGACCCGCACGTCGTCGCCGCGTTGCACCAGCTGCCGGGTGACGTGGGAGCCGAGGAAACCGCTTGCGCCCATCACCAATATCTTGCCACCCGCCATGAGGTGAAATGTAGCTGTGAGAGGACTCAGACGATGACCGACGCGCACCCACAGCCGCCTTCGGTGCGGGCGCACCGGATTCGCCGGATGGCGGGGCGTGACCCATACGAGGAACACCGGGTGGCAACTCCGTTGGAGCTGCTGTTCGACCTCACGTTCGTCGTCGGGTTCGGCATCGCCGCCAGCGAGTTCGCGCACATGCTCGCCGAGGGCCACGTCGGTGCCGGTCTGCTGGGATTCTCGTTCGCGACGTTCGCGATCTGCTGGGCCTGGATCAACTTCGCGTGGTTCGCGTCGGCCTATGACACCGACGACTGGATCTACCGGTTGATGACCATGCTGCAGATGGTCGGCGTGATCGTGTTGGCGCTCGGCTTGCCGCAGATGTACGCGTCGATCGAGCACGGCGGCCACGTCGCAAACGAAGTGATGGTGGCGGGCTACGTCATCATGCGGATCGCGTTGGTGGCTCAGTGGTTACGCGCCGCCAAGCAGGACCCAACCCGCCGCTCGGCGTGCCTCACTTATGCCACTGCCGTCACCATCGCGCAGATCGGTTGGGCCGCGGCCATATTCATCCACACCTCGCTGCCCGCCACCTTCGCGGTCGTGGTGGTGCTGATCGGCATCGAGATGCTCGGTCCGCTCCTCGCCGAAGTCAGGATGGCCGGGACGCCGTGGCACGCACACCACATCACCGAGCGCTACAGCCTGCTGACCATCATCGCGCTCGGTGAGAGCGTGGTGGGAACGGTGGCCACGGTCTCGGCAGCGGTGAGCGCGCAGGGCTGGTCCTACGATGCGATCTTCGTCGCGGTGGCCGGCATCGGACTCACCTTCGGCATGTGGTGGACCTACTTCGTCGCGCCACAGGCCGATCTGCTCCACGCGCACCGCGAGCGGTCGTTCTTCTTCGGCTACTTCCACATCGTGACGTTCGGCTCCATCGTCGCCACCGGAGCTGGTCTGCATGCGGCGGCCTACTACATCGAGCACCGCTCCGAGCTCGGTTCGGTTGCGACCGTGCTGTCCGTTGCCGTGCCGGTGGGGATATACACGCTGTCCGTCTACGCGTTGTATGCGCGGCTCGCTCGCACGGTCGACCCCTTCCACGTTCTTCTGCTCGTGCTCACCGCCGGGGTGCTCGGGGGCGCGGTGTGGCTTGCCGCATCGGGCATCTCGATGGCGAACTGCCTGTTGGTCGTCACGCTCGCGCCGATGGTCACGGTGGTCGGCTACGAGACGCTCGGCCATCGGCACGCTGCGGATGTGATCGCCAGAAACCTCGAGGGCTGACCGCCGGTCGGCGGTTTTGCCTGGCTGTCGCCGGGGTAAGCGTCAGAGAGCCGTTCGAGGTCGCACGGCGAGGTGACCGACGTCAGCCGCTCGCGCCACGCGAGCAACTCGAACCGCAAGGTCAAGACGCGGCCGCGGTCCGTTCCTCGTCCACTGTCGAACCTCGTCGATGCCGCCTCGACGGCTTTCACCTCAGCGTCAACCGAGGAGCCACGATGCCGAAGACAACCAAGAGCGGTACTGCCAAGAAGAGCGAACTACCGAGCACGCTGCAGAAGTCGTCTGCCAAGGCGCAGCGCACTTTCGCCAAGGCCCATGACGCGGCGGTCAAGGAGTACGGCGAAGGTCAGCGTGCGCACCGCGTGGCCTATAGCGCGTTGAAGCACAGCTTCGAAAAAGTCGGCGACCACTGGGAGCCGAAATCTCAGAAGGGACCGTCGGATTCCCGTGCCCGCAGTGGCGGACCGAACCCCAAGGGCGACTCTGCTGAGGGGGTCAACGCCAACTCGTCGAAGAAGCACCTCGTCGATGTCGCGCGCAAACTCGACATTTCGGGCCGAACCACCATGAGCAAAGACGAATTAGTATCCGCGATCAAAAAGGCCAATCGACGCGCCACGGCACGCAACCGCTAGCGGTCAGCGCGCCGTCGGGTGCGTGTCGACCGTTTCCAGCAGCATCGCTTCTTCCTCGACGCGCATCAGCCTGCGCGCTTTTCGCCGGGTGATCAGGATGCCGACCACAGCGAGCACCCACACCGCATACTGCACCGTCCACGCATGCCGGAACGAGGCGAACGAGAAATCGCCTGCGGCGTCGAGGATCAGGCCCATGGCCTGCATGACCAACAGCGAGGCAACGAAGCCACCCATGTTGACCATGCCTTGAGCAGTGCCCAGCGTCGAACTCGGATTGAAGGTGCGGGCGAAGTCGAAACCCACCATCGATCCCGGGCCGCCGACGGAGATGACCACGATCAATGTGAGCAGCAGCCACAACGGGGCTCGATGCGGGAGCGCGAGCACAACCGTCCACGCGATGGCGTTGGCGGCGATGATGCCCAGCACGAGACGCGAGCGCCGATGCGGCACTCGTCCCGTGAAGATGCCGATGACGATGCCGGCCGAGATGGCGGCGACCACTGAGATGGTCAGCAGACCGCCCGCGGCACCAGTCGAAAGCCCTTGTGCTTCCGTCAAATACGGCACGCCCCACATCAACGCGAAGACGGTGACGGAAAACTGGGTGCCCATATGGGTGAAGAAGCCCAGCCGGGTGCCTGGCCGCATCCACACCGCCTTGACACTGGCCAGTGTCTCCCGGACGGAGGTGATCTGTGTCGGCAGCGCGGGACCGTTCGGTGTGTTCTTGACGAATGCGACTGTCAGCGCCATCGACAGCACGCCGAGTGCGGCCACTGACACGTAAGCCGACGTCCAGCCCGCCCCCGTCAGCAGCGCGAAAAACGGCACCGCAGAAAGCACTTGGCCGAGCTGGCCACAGATCCCCGTCAGCTGTGTGACGAGCGGCACCTGCTTGGCGGAAAACCAGTACGGCACCAAACGAAGGACGGAGATGAATGTGACCGCGTCGCCGAGGCCGACAACCGCACGGGCGGCGACGGCCGTCGGAAGCGATTCGGTGAAGGCCAGCACCAATTGACCCAATGCCATCACAGCCGCGCCGGACAGGATCAGCGCCTTGGAGCCGAACCGGTCCAGCAGCAGGCCGGCAGGCACCTGGGCGCCCGCGTAGACCACGACTTGAAGCACCACAAAGGTCGAAAGCACACTCGGGCTGGCACCGAACCGATCGGCGGCGTCCAGACCCGATACGCCGAGCGTGGTCCTGTCGAGGACAGCGACGATGTATGCGAGCAGTCCGGTGGCCCAGACAATCCAGGGACGCACACCGAACCTTTCGCTGGGGGGAGTCTCGACGTCGTGCAACACGCGGTGGCTCCATGATGTTCCAGCGACCCGCCGACGCGCCAATCCAGCTGGCGTGAAATCACTCACCTCGGACACCCGAATCCAATGGAAATCGGGTTGGCTGAAACTGCGCATGGTCGTCTCAGCCGAATTTGACGACTCTGCATCAGAGCAGATAGGACCGCCTAGCACGGGTAGCTAGCAAACTGTGGTATGACGGTCTAGACTTCGCTCGCAATAAACAGTAGGCGGCTACAGTGGTCGCATGGATTGTCGCGGTGCAAACGCCAAACGCGTCGGGACGCGCGGCATTGGCTGAGTACCGACTGGACGAGTTGGCGCGTGCCTCAGGGGTCAGCGCCCGCAATATCCGCGCCTATCGGGAGCGGGGCTTGCTCGACCCCCCGCGACGGGTCGGCCGATCGGCCTACTACGACGATTACCACCTGTCGCAGCTGAAGACCATCAATCAACTGCTGCGCCGCGGATTCACCTCCGCGCACATTGCGGAGTTCTTCACCAGCATGCGTCAGGGCGCAGACCTTGCCGACATTTTGGGCATTCAGCGGGCGGTGCTGGGCCCGCGAAGCGACGAGGCCCCTTCGCCGGCGCCCAGCGACGCGGGCGCCGGGCGACTCGACGCCGAGTCCGATGAGGCGCACAGGCTGATCGACTGCGGTCTGGCCGACATCGTCCACGGCGAGGTGGTGTTGAAGGACAGCACGATCGGAGCCATCGTCGCGCGCAGCCCTGATCCGGTGCTCTATGCCCGAGCGATCGTGCGACTGTTCGAAGCGACGCGCCACTGCGTCGACGACCTGGCCGCACATCTCGTCCACACGCTGGAGGAGTTGTACGGAGCCCGGTTCGGCACGAACCACGTGCCCAAGCGCGAGGAGATCGCGGAAGTGAGCCGCATCGTGCGGGACTACCGCGATCTGGGCACCAGAGTGGTCGCCAACAGCCTCCAAGAGGCGGTGCGCGAGCAGCTGATCACGGCGGTGTCCGACTTCACTGCGGGCATCCTGCTGAGCGGTGACCAGGCCCCGACAGAGTCGTAACGGCTACACCCTGGTGGCTGCCGGGTCTCCACCGAACCGTTGCGCGAGCCATACCGGGATGATCGCGACGACCGTGAGCGCGGCGGCGACCACATTGATCACCGGAGCCTGATTGGGACGGAACAGGTTTCCGAAGATCCAGATGGGCAGCGTCTGAACTGTTGGGCCCGCGGTGAACGTGGTGACCACGATTTCGTCGAAGGACAGCGCGAAGGCCAGGATGGCACCCGCCACCAACGCGCCGCGCATCATCGGGAACGTGACGTAGCGGAATGTCTGCCACGGCGAGGCGCCGAGATCGGCCGACGCATCCTCGAGGTGGCTGCCCAGTCGCCGCAACCGGGCCTGACTGTTGTTGAAGACGATCACGATGCAGAACGTCGCGTGGCCGACGATGACGGTGGCCAGGCCCAGCGTGACACCCAGCGCCGAGGTGAACGTCGCGTTGAGCGCGATGCCGGTGACGATGCCAGGCAACGTGATCGGCAGTACCACGAGGAAACTCACCACGTGGCGACCGAAGAATTCGTAGCGCTGCACTGCGAATGCGGCCATGGTGCCGAGCACCAGCGCGACGGCCGTCGCACCGAGGCCGACCACCGCCGAATTGGCCAGCGATTTCCACATGCCCTGACTGTTCGCCGCGTCGATCCACCACTGGAACGTGAAGCCGCTCGGTGGAAACGCGAACGTCCGCGACGCATTGAAGGCATTGATGACGACCAAAAGCAGTGGGGCATAGAGGAAGGCGAGTACGAGCAGGACCCACACCCGTACCACTCGGCGCGCCACGGCGGACAGCATCACACGTTCTCCAGTGCGCCGGTGCGCCGCATTGCCAACAGGTAGGCGATGATCGCGACGAGGGGAATGATCGAAAGCGCCGCCGCCAACGGCTGATTGTTGGCGGTGACCAGTTGGCCGTAGATGATATTGCCGAGCATCTGCGTCTTGCCGCCGACGATCGTCACCGCGATGTAGTCGCCCATCGACAGCGAGAACGTGAAAATGGAGCCTGCCGCGATGCCGGGAAACACCAACGGCGCCACCACCATCCGCAACGTCGACGAGTCCGAGGCGCCGAGGTCAGAGCTGGCGTCGATGAGCTCGTCCGGGACGCGTTCGAACGCCGCGAACACTGGTATCACCATGTAGGGCAACCACAGATAGGTCAGTGTGACGACGGTGGCGGTCAGTCCGTAGCCGGGACTGTAACCCGTCGCCCACGCCATCGGGCCCGCCGGGGAGAACAACATCCGCCACGCGTAGGCCTTGACGAGATAGCTCGCCCACAGTGGGGTGGTCACCGCCACCACCAACGCCAGTCGAACCCGCGGCGATGCGATCTTGGCCATGTAGAACGCCAACGGCACCGCGAGGAGTGCGCAGAGCACCGTGACGGCCGACGCGATCAGCAGCGTGCGCACGGTCGCGATCCGGAACACCGCCTCGGTCGCCACCCGGACGACGTTGTCGCTGGTGAACCCGCGGACCACTGCGCCGGTGAAGGTATCGGTGCTCCAGAACGCCGAAACCAGCAGCACCGCAAGCGAACCCAGGTACGCCACCAGCAGCCACGCCATCGGTGGCAGCAGCAGAAAGGCCAGACTGATCCGGCGTGCCAGAGACGCAGAGGTGATTGGTGCCGCCTGCGCGCGCTGCGTCACCCCTTGATCTGTTGCCACTTGTCGACCCACTCGTTGTAGGCCGTGCAGTTGTCACCGCTGCCGTCGACGCAGTGCTTCTGCGGCGTCGTCCAGTAGTGGATCTCTGCGGCGAACTTCTCGTCAGTCGCGTGGTAGATGTCGCAGAAATCCTTCTGGGTGGTGTGGTCACAGGCCTTGGTCTGTGCGGGCGCCTCACCGAAGTACTCGGCCACCTGGGCGTTCACCTCAGGTGATGAGATCCAGTCCATCCACTTGTACATGCAATTCGGATGGGCGGCCTTCGACGAGAGCATCCAGGTGTCGGACCATCCGGTGGCGCCTTCCTTCGGCAGCACCGTGTTGACCTGGACCTTATTGTCGGTGCCGATCGTATTGGCGATCACCTGCCATGTGGTGCCGATCACCGATGTGCCCGATTCGAATGCCTGCACCTCTTTGGTGTAGTCCGACCAATACTCACCGATGTTCTCGCGCTGCTTCTTGAGCAGATCGACTGCGGCGTCGAGTTGTTCGGGCGTCAGCGAATAGGGATCCTTGATGCCGAGGTCGGGCTTGGTCTTGGACAGGTACAGCGCCGCGTCGGCGATGTAGATGGGGGAGTCGTAGGCGGTCACCTTGCCCCTGTACTTGCCGGCGTCGTCGAACACCGCGGCCCATGAATTCGGCGCGTCGCGCACTGCGTCGATGTTGTACATCAACAAGTTGGCGCCCCAACCGTGCGGAATCCCGTACATCTGACCGTCGACCGAATTCCACGGCTTGTCCTTGAGGAACGACGAGATCGTCGCGTAGTTGGGCACCAGATTCGTGTTCACCGGTGCCGCGTCGCCCGCGTAGATCAATCGAAGGGTGGCGTCGCCGGAAGCCGAAACCCCGTCGTATTGACCACTTCTCATCAGCTGCACCATCTCGTCGGAGGTGTTGCCGATCTTCACGTTCACCTTGCAGCCGGTCTGCTTCTCGAACGGGGTCACCCAGTCGACACTCTTGTCATTGGACCCGTTTTCGGCGTAGCCGGCCCAGGCGATGAGATTCAGCTGGCCTTCGCCGTTGCCGACCGACGACAGCGGCTCCATCTTCGGGGGCGATTGTCCATTGCCGCCGCTGGGCTCTTCAGATTTCGAGCAGCCGGTGAATCCCAGGACCAGGGTGGCGCAGGCGACGAGCGCAAGGCCGAGTCGCACGGGCGTGGATGTCATCACTACTCCTCGTATTTCAATTGGTGGACTGCCTTTTCGGGCCAAGCCAACGTGATCGGTGTTCCGTGGTGCAGATCGGGCGGCAGCCATGTGCTGGCTGTCAGTACGGTCGCGGTCAGTGTGACGTCGGGTGCCGCGACCGCTGCGATGCGGGTCGTCGGGCCCGCGTAGATGACCTCGGACACCGTGGCCTCGACTGTGCGAACGCCTGGCACCGGATCGGTGCCAGGACGGAACACCCCGATACGTTCCGGCCGGATGACGAACATGCCGGGCCTGCCCATGAGTGCTTCGGCGACCGCGCCGTCGAGCACATTCGACGTGCCGACGAAATCGGCGACGAAACGATTGGCCGGGTTCTCGTACACGTCGCGGGCGATGCCGACCTGTTCGATGCGCCCGTTGTTGAACACGGCCAGTCGATCGCAGAGAGTCAGCGCCTCGTCCTGGTCGTGGGTGACGATGACGAACGTGATGCCGACTTCGCGCTGGATCGACTTCAATTCCAGCTGCATCTGTTCACGCAGCTTCATGTCCAGTGCGCCGAGTGGCTCGTCGAGCAGGAGTACCTTCGGTCGTCCGACCAACGCACGGGCCAGCGCCACCCGTTGACGCTGGCCTCCGGACAGCTGAGCCGGGCGGCGTACCGCGTGGTCGGTCAGGCGCACCATGTCGAGCGCGTCAGCGGTGCGGCGTCGGCGCTCGGCCTTGGGGACGCCTTTGACCTTCAGTCCGTATTCGACGTTCTGCGCGACGGTCATGTGCGGAAACAGGGCGTACTCCTGAAACACCGTGTTGACGTCGCGGTGCCGAGCAGGCAGCGCGGTCACGTCGGCGCCGCCGAGTTTGATCACGCCGTCGGTGGGCTGCTCGAACCCGGCGATCATCCGCAGCACCGTGGTCTTGCCGGACCCAGAGGGGCCGAGGATCGCGAACAACTCGCCGTCGGCCACCGTCAGGTCAGCGCCCTCGACGGCGACCACGTCGCCGAATGTCTTGCGGACCCCGACCAGCTCGATCTGCGGATCGTCAACCGCGGCAGCTACATTCGCGGCCGGTCGTGAGCTGACTGTCCCCGAGGGCATGGCTCATCGTAGGAATACAACCGTCCGGGCGCATTGTGAACGCGGATTTCGTGATCAGGCCCCCCTCGCGCCACTGGTTTCGCATTCCCGCGATTACGGCGGGGCCGATTGTGAATCTTGATGTAGATGTGACCAGTGGCGTTGAGGTGAAAATTGATACTGCTGTCATATTCTGTGGCACGTGGCATTATCCCGGCGCGACGTGCTCAAATACGCCGCCGCGGCACCCGCGGTGCTCGGTCTCGGCGCGGTGTCGTCGACGCTGGCGGCGCCGCAGGCCGGTGCCGGGCCGTTGGGAATCCTGCTCGACTATGCGGCGGGGGTGATCAGGGCAGGCGATCTGCGCGCATCGGGTGCGCTGGGCGCGATCCGCTACGTTTCGGACCGGCGTCCTGGCGGCGCATGGATGCTGGGCAAGCCGATCCAACTGCCTGAGGCGCGCGACCTCTATCAGAACGGGATGAAGATCGTCTCCTGCTACCAGTACGGCAAGCAGGACAGCGCGGACTGGCTGGGCGGGCAGAGTGCGGGTGTCGCACATGCCAAGCGGGGCTGGGCGTTACACGTCGCGGCCGGGGGTTCCTATGGCGCGCCGATCTACGCGTCGATCGACGACGACCCCAGTTACGACCAGTACAAGACGCAGGTCGCGCCGTATTTGAAGGGCTGGGAGGCGGTGCTGGGGCATCAGCGTGTCGGGGTGTACGCCAATTCCAAAACCATCGACTGGGCGCTGCAGGACGGCCTCGGTTCGTACTTCTGGCAGCACAACTGGGGTTCGCCACGGGGCTTCACCCATCCTGCCGCACACCTGCATCAAGTCGAGATCGACAAGCAGAAGGTGGGCGGCGTCGGGGTCGACATCAACCACATCCTGAAGCCGCAGTTTGGCCAATGGGACTAAACCTTACCGATCAGTAAGTAAAGTCAGCAAACTCCATCGGGTAGCCAGTGGGCGAGAGAAGACAAATTCGTTTCACTTGTCGCCTGCTCTTGCGACGACGTCGCTTGTGAGACAGCGCAAAATTTTTACATAACGATTGCATAACAATACTGCCTTGATCTGCGCTGTTGTCCTTACTCGAGCGTAACCACCTGCCAACAGGACGTTTGTCCCGCATGCCATCGGCGCCCACCGGGGCCGGTGTTATCGAACATCGGGTTACCCATGCGTAGAACTCGCCAGTAACCATTTAGGGCGCGAAAATGGTGCAGTCTCTTATGACACTCTTAGTACGGCTGGAGAGGCTTGAGCGTCCAGTGGGCCGTCTGACCAGACGGCCAGGTGGCCCGGGAACCGGACGCGCGTAGCACCAGCCAGGATTCGACGGCGAATCGCACGACCCGCGCGGGGGAAGCGCGGGCCTCCAAGAGTTCCAGAGACGACAGCCGACAGGCGACGAGCGATACGCGCGAGACAGCACCGAGGGAGATAACACGACGTGACGATCAACGAACAGAGCAGGGTGACCACCGGCCGCGGCGCCTCCGCATACGACACTGACGCGTTGTCCTCTGCTTCTGCCCTGGTCGATCGTTTGAACGCCGGAGAGCCGTATGCGGTCGCCTTTGGCGGCCAGGGTGGCTCCTGGCTGGAGAACTTGGAGGAACTGGTCAGTTCCGCGGGTATCGAATCCGAGCTGAGCGAGGTCGTCGGTGAGGCCGCGCTGCTGCTGGAGCCGGTGGCCCGCGAGCTTGTGGTGGTGCGACCGATCGGCTTCGAGCCGCTGCAATGGGTCCGCGCGCTGGCCGCCGAAGAGAAGCTGCCAACCGCCAAGCAGTTGATGAGCATCGCCATCTCGGGCCCGGGCATCCTGCTCACCCAGATGGCCGCGACGCGTGCCGTCATTCGCCAGGGTCTCGACCTGTACGGCACCCCGCCTGTGGCGATGGCCGGGCATTCGCAAGGCATCGTGGCGGTCGAGTCGCTGAAGGCGCAAGGCGCGCGGGACGCCGAGATGCTCGCCATCCTGCAGCTGATGGGCGCCGCCGGGTCGCTGATGTCGCGCCGCCGCGGCATGGTCGGCCGCGGTGACAAGTCGCCGATGGTGTCGATCACCAATGCCGATCCCGAGCGCATCGCCGAACTGCTCGAAGAGTTCTCCCAAGACGTCCGCACCGTGCTGCCGCCAGTGCTTTCGATCCGAAATGGCAGGCGCTCGGTCGTCATCACCGGCACCCCCGAGCAGCTCGGCCGCTTCGAGCTGTACTGCAGCAAGATCACCGAGAAGGAAGAGGCCGAGCGCAAGAACAAGATCCGCGGCGGCGCCGTCTTCTCTCCCGTGTTCCACGGCATCCAGGTCGAGGTCGGCTTCCACACGCCGCGACTGGCCCCTGCCGTGGACCTCATCGACGAGTGGGCCAGCCGGACCAGCATCGACCGTGAGCTCACACGCCACTTCGCGGAGGCGATCTTCGTCAAGCCCGTTGACTGGGTGGCCGAGATCGAGCGGCTGCACGACTCCGGCGCCAAGTGGATCGTCGACCTCGGCCCGAGCGACACCGCGACCCGCGTGACCGCCCCGGTGGTCCGTGGCCTCGGCGTCGGCCTGGTGCCCGCGGCAACGCGGGTGGGCCAGCGCAACCTGTTCACCGTGGGCGGCGAGCCCGAGGTGCCGCCTGCCTGGTCGAGCTACAAGCCGACCACCGTCAAGCTGCCCGACGGCTCGGTGAAGCTGTCGACCAAGTTCACCCGGCTGACAGGACGCTCACCGATCCTGCTCGCGGGGATGACCCCGACGACCGTCGACGCCAAGATCGTCGCCGCCGCAGCCAATGCAGGCCACTGGGCCGAGCTGGCCGGTGGCGGCCAGGTCACGGAGGAGATCTTCGCCGACCGCATCGCGGAGCTGACCCAGCTGCTCGAGCCCGGCCGCGCCGTGCAGTTCAACTCGCTGTTCCTCGACCCGTACCTGTGGAAACTGCAGGTCGGCGGGAAACGCTTGGTGCAACGGGCGCGCCAATCCGGCGCCCCGATCGACGGTGTGGTGGTGTCGGCAGGCATTCCCGACCTCGAGGAAGCCGTCGACCTGATCGACGAGCTCAACAGCGTCGGCATCAGCCATGTGGTGTTCAAGCCGGGCACCATCGACCAGATCAAGTCGGTCATCAACATCGCCGCCGAGGTGCCGGGCAAGGATGTCATCGTGCACATCGAGGGCGGGCGCGCGGGCGGCCACCACTCGTGGGAGGACCTGGACGACCTGTTGCTCGCGACGTATGCCGAGCTACGCAAGCTGTCCAACATCACTGTCTGTGTCGGCGGCGGAATCGGTACACCCGAACGTGCGGCCGAGTACCTGTCGGGCGAGTGGGCCGAGCGTTACGGGTTCCCGGCGATGCCTGTCGACGGAATTCTCGTTGGCACCGCCGCGATGGCCACGCTGGAGGCGACCACGTCACCCTCGGTCAAGCGGATGCTGGTCGACATCACCGGCACCGACCATTGGATCAGCGCCGGCAAGGCCACCGGCGGCATGGCTTCCAGCCGCAGCCAGCTCGGCGCCGACATCCACGAGATCGACAATGCCGCCTCCCGTTGCGGTCGCCTGCTGGACGAGGTGGCGGGCGACGCGGAGGCCGTTGCGGCCCGCCGCGACGAGATCATCGCCGCGATGGCCACCACCTGCAAGCCGTACTTCGGCGACGTCGGCGACATGACCTATGCGCAGTGGCTGCGCCGCTATGTCGAACTGGCCATCGGCGATGATGACAGCACCGCGGACACCAAGCTCCCCGACAGCCCGTGGCTGGCCGATACCTGGCGCGACCGGTTCGAGCAGATGCTCGAGCGCGCCGAGGCCCGGCTGCATCCACAGGACTCCGGCAAGATCGAAGCGCTGTTCAATGACGTTGCGCTGCTTGACAATCCGGACCAGGCGATCGCCACGCTGGTGGCTCGCTATCCCGAGGCCGAGACGCTCAAGCTGCATCCGGCCGACGTGCCGTGGTTCGTCACCCTGTGCAAGCTGATAGGCAAGCCGGTCAACTTCGTCCCGGTCATCGACAAGGACGTGCGCCGCTGGTGGCGCAGCGACTCGCTGTGGCAGGCCCACGACGCGCGTTACACCGCCGACCAGGTGTGCATCATTCCCGGCACACAGTCGGTGGCGGGCATCACCCGCGTCGACGAACCGGTCGGTGAACTGCTCGATCGCTTCGAGCAGGCCGCCATCGACCACGCGTTGGCCACCGACGGACACCCCGTCGAGGTGGTCTCCCGCCGTCAGGCCCGCGCCGACGTCACCGGTCCGCTTGCGGTGGTGCTGGATTCGCCGGACGTGCTGTGGGCCGGCCGTGCCTCGATCAACCCGGTGCACCGCATCGGTGCGCCCGACGAGTGGCAGGTCAACGAAAACCGTTCTGCCACACACCCATCAACGGGTGCGCGGCTCGAATTGGCCGGCGATGCGGTGACGTTGAGCGTTCCGCTGTCCGATATCTGGATCGACATCCGCTTCACGCTGCCGTCCTGCACAGTCGACGGCGGTATGCCGGTCGTCACCGTGGAAGACGCCTCGACCGCGATGCGATCGGTGCTGGCGATCGCCGCGGGCGTGGACGGGCCCGACGCCCTACCGCCGGTGGTCGACGGCGCCGCCAAGGTCACCGTCGACTGGGACCCCGAAGCGGTCGCCGACCACACCGGCGTCACCGCGACGTTCGGGGCGCCGCTGGCACCCGGCCTGACGCTGGTGCCCGACGCGTTGGTCGGCCACTGCTGGCCCGCGGTGTTCGCAGCGATCGGTTCTGCCGTGACCGATGATGGTTTCCCCGTCGTCGAGGGCCTGCTGAGCCTCGTGCATCTGGACCACGCTGCACACCTTCTGACCGCAATGCCGAAGACCAAGGCCGAACTGTCGGTTACTGCACCGGTTTCCGCGGCGACCGATACCGAGTACGGCCGGGTCATCCCCGTCTCGGTGGCCATCGCATCTGCTGACGGCACCCCGCTGGCCACGCTCGAGGAGCGGTTCGCGATCCGTGGCCGCACCGGTGTCGCCGAGTTGGCCGACCCGCCGCGCGCGGGCGGTGCGATGACGGACAACGCGACCGATACGCCGCGGCGCCGACGCCGTGACGTCACCGTCGAGGCGCCGACCGACATGAGCGCGTTCGCGGTGGTGTCCGGGGATCACAACCCGATCCACACCGACCGTGCCGCCGCGCTGCTGGCCGGGCTGAAATCGCCCATCGTGCACGGCATGTGGCTGTCTGCCGCCGCACAGCACGTCGTCACCGCGACCGACGGCAAGCCGGCCCCGCCCGCCCGCGTGGTCGGCTGGACGTCGCGCTTCCTGGGCATGGTGCTGCCGGGCGACGAGATCGACTTCCGGGTGGACCGGGTCGGAATCGACTGCGGCGCAGAGATCATCGAGGTGGCCGCCCGTGTCGGTTCCGAGTTGGTGATGTCGGCGACCGCACAGTTGGCCGCGCCCAAGACCGTCTACGCGTTCCCCGGCCAGGGCATCCAGCACAAGGGCATGGGCATGGAGGTCCGCGCGCGGTCCAAGGCCGCCCGCAAGGTGTGGGACACCGCGGACAAGTTCACCCGCGACACATTGGGCTTCTCGGTGTTGCACGTGGTGCGGGACAACCCGACCAGCCTGATCGCCAGTGGTGTGCACTACCACCACCCGGATGGTGTGCTGTTCCTGACGCAGTTCACTCAGGTCGCGATGGCGACCGTAGCCGCTGCGCAGGTGGCCGAGATGCGCGAGCAGGGCGCGTTCGTCGAGGGCGCGATCGCCTGCGGCCACTCCGTCGGTGAATACACCGCGCTGGCATGCGTTTCCGGCGTTTACGAGCTGGAGGCGCTGCTCGAGGTGGTGTTCCATCGCGGCAGCAAGATGCACGACATCGTGCCGCGCGATCACCTCGGTCGGTCCAACTACCGGCTGGCCGCAATCCGTCCGTCGCAGATCGACCTCGACGACGCCGACGTCAAGCAGTTCGTTGCCGACATCTCGGAGCGCACAGGCGAGTTCCTGGAGATCGTGAACTTCAACCTGCGTGGCTCCCAGTACGCCATCGCGGGCACCGTTCGCGGGCTGGAGGCGCTCGAGGAAGAGGTCGAGCGGCGGCGCGAAATCACCGGCGGCAAGCGGTCATTCATCCTGGTGCCGGGCATCGACGTGCCCTTCCACTCTTCCGTGCTTCGGGTCGGTGTCGCCGACTTCCGCCGCTCGCTGGAGCGCGTCATGCCGCGCGATCAGGATCCGGCGTTGATCGTCGGCAAGTACATTCCCAACCTGGTGCCGCGGCCGTTCACGCTGGATCGCGACTTCATCCAGGAGATCCGGGATCTGGTGCCCGCCGAGCCGCTCGACGAGATCCTCGCCGACTACGACACGTGGCGAAACGAGAAGCCGGCCGAACTGTGCCGCAAGGTCGTCATCGAGCTGCTGGCTTGGCAGTTCGCCAGCCCGGTGCGCTGGATCGAGACCCAAGACCTGCTCTTCATCGAGGAGGCCGCTGGTGGTCTGGGCATCGAGCGGTTCGTCGAGATCGGCGTCAAGTCGGCGCCGACCGTCGCCGGGCTTGCCGCCAACACGCTGAAGCTGCCCGAGTATTCGCACAACACAACGGAGGTGCTGAACTCCGAGCGGGATGCGGCCGTGCTGTTCGCGACCGACACGGATCCGGAACCAGAGGTCGACGAGGATGAGGCGGCTGCGCCCGTCACGGAGGCGGCGGCCCCCGTCGAGGCGGCAACACCTGCGCCCGCGCCCGCCGCTCCTTCGGGTGGCCCGAGGCCGGATGACATCGGATACGACGCCGCCGACGCCACCATGGCGTTGATCGCGTTGTCGGCGAAGATGCGCATCGATCAGATCGAGCCGCTGGACTCGATCGAGTCGATCACCGACGGTGCGTCGTCGCGACGCAACCAGCTGCTGGTCGACCTCGGCTCCGAGCTCAACCTGGGCGCCATCGACGGTGCGGCCGAGGCGGACCTGGCCGGGCTGAAGGGACAGGTCACCAAGCTGGCCCGCACCTACAAGCCGTTCGGCCCAGTGCTTTCCGACGCGATCAACGATCAGCTGCGTACGGTGCTCGGCCCGTCCGGCAAGCGCCCGGGCTACATCGGGGAGCGGGTCAAGAAGACCTGGGAACTCGGTGAGGGCTGGGTCAAACATGTGACGGTCGAGGTGGCACTGGGCACCCGCGAGGGTTCCAGTGTCCGCGGTGGCGAGCTCGGCGGCCTGCACGACGGCGCGCTCGCGGATGCGGCGACCGTCGACAAGGTCATCGATGCTGCGGTGTTGGCAGTCGGTGCACGCCAGGGTGTTTCGGTGTCGCTGCCATCAGCCGCAGGCGGCGGTGGCGGCGTGGTGGATTCCGCCGCGCTTGGCGAGTTCGCCGAACAGGTCACCGGCCGCAACGGCGTGCTCGCCTCGGCGGCCCGTCTGATCCTCGGCCAACTGGGCCTTGACACTCCCGTCCCTGTCCCTGAGGCCACCGACGCGGAGCTCATCGACCTGGTCACCGCCGAACTCGGCTCGGACTGGCCGCGGTTGGTGGCCCCCACGTTCGACGGCCGCAAGGCGGTGGTCTTCGACGACCGCTGGGCCAGCGCGCGCGAGGACCTGGCCAAGTTGTGGGTGCTCGACGACAGCGAGATCGACGCCGAATGGGAGCGGCTGTCCACGCGCTTCGAGGGCGCGGGCAATGTCGTCGGTACACAGGCGACGTGGTGGCAGGGCAAGGCCTTGGCCGCGGGCCGCAACGTGCATGCTTCGCTGTACGGACGCGCCGCAGCGGGTGCGGAGAATCCGGGCAAGGGTCGCTACACCGACGAGGTTGCGGTCGTCACGGGTGCCTCCAAGGGATCCATCGCCGCCTCGGTGGTGGCTCAGTTACTCGACGGCGGCGCGACGGTGATCGCGACGACGTCGAAGTTGGACGACAGCCGATTGGCCTTCTACCGCAACCTGTACCGCGACAACGCGCGCTTCGACGCGAAGCTGTGGGTCGTGCCTGCGAACATGGCGTCCTACACCGACATCGACAAGCTGGTCGAATGGGTCGGCACGGAACAGACCGAAAGCCTTGGGCCGCAGTCGATTCACCTCAAGGATGCGCTGACACCGACGCTGTTGTTCCCGTTCGCGGCGCCGCGAGTGGCCGGTGATCTCTCCGATGCCGGGTCGCGTGCCGAGATGGAGATGAAGGTTCTGCTGTGGGCTGTTCAGCGGCTGATCGGCGGCCTGTCACACATCGGTGCGGAGCGCGACATCGCCGCACGCCTGCACGTGGTGCTGCCCGGTTCGCCGAACCGCGGCATGTTCGGCGGTGACGGTGCGTACGGCGAAGCGAAGGCCGCGCTCGACGCGGTGGTATCGCGGTGGAAGGCCGAGTCATCGTGGGCGCAGCGAGTGTCGTTGGCGCACGCGCTGATCGGCTGGACCAAGGGCACCGGGCTGATGGGCCACAACGACGCGATCGTCGGTGCGGTCGAACAGGCCGGCGTGACGACGTACACGACCGACGAGATGGCAGGCATGCTGCTGCGCCTGTGCGACATCGAGTCCAAGGTCGCCGCCGCCCGTGAACCGTTGCAGGTCGACCTGACCGGCGGGCTTGCCGAGGTGGACCTCGATCTGTCCGAGCTGGCCGCCAAGGCCCGCGAGGACATGTTGGGCGAGAGTTCGGCAGAGCAGACCGACGACGAGAGCACCATCCGGGCGCTGCCGTCGCCGCCGCGTGGTTACCGGGCCGCACCCGCCCCGGAATGGGACGACCTGGACGTCGACCCGGCGGATCTGGTCGTGATCGTCGGCGGCGCCGAACTCGGCCCGTACGGCTCGTCGCGGACCCGCTTCGAGATGGAGGTCGACAACGAATTGTCGGCGGCGGGCGTGCTGGAGCTCGCGTGGACCACCGGCCTGGTCAAGTGGGAAGACGACCCGACGCCGGGCTGGTACGACACGGAGTCCGGCGACCTGGTCGACGAGGGCGAGCTGGTGGAGCGCTACCACGACGCCGTCGTCGAGCGTGTCGGCATCCGCGAGTTCGTCGACGACGGCGCGATCGACCCCGATCACGCTGCGCCGCTGCTGGTTTCGGTGTTTCTCGACAAGGACTTCACGTTCGTGGTGTCCTCCGAAGAGGAGGCGCGCCAGTTCGTGCAGTTCGATCCGGAGCACACCGTCATCGCGCCGGTGCCCGACAGCGCCGACTGGGAAGTCACCCGCAAGGCGGGCACCGAGATCCGGGTACCGCGTAAGACGAAGCTGTCCCGTACGGTCGGCGCGCAGATCCCCACCGGGTTCAACCCGATGGTGTACGGCGTCAGCCAGGAGATGATGAACTCGATCGACCGGTTGGCGATCTGGAACCTCGTCACCACGGTGGACGCATTCCTGTCGGCGGGCTTCACGCCGGCGGAACTGATGCGCTGGGTGCATCCCAGCCTGGTGGCCAACACGCAGGGCACCGGCATGGGCGGGATGACGTCGATGCAGACCATGTATCACGGCAACCTGCTCGGCAGGAACAAGCCGAACGACATTCTGCAAGAGGTGCTGCCGAACGTGTACGCCGGACACGTCGTCCAGTCGTACATCGGCAGCTACGGCGCGATGATCCACCCGGTCGGCGCGTGCGCCACCGCGGCGGTGTCGGTCGAGGAGGGCGTCGACAAGATCCGGTTGGGCAAGGCGGATTTCGTCGTCGCGGGCGGTTATGACGACCTGACGCTCGAGGCGATCATCGGATTCGGTGACATGGCGGCCACCGCCGACACCGAGATGATGCGCGCCAAGGGCATCAGCGATTCGAAGTTCTCGCGTGCCAACGACCGTCGTCGGCTCGGCTTCGTCGAGGGCCAGGGCGGCGGCACCATATTGCTGGCGCGCGGTGACCTAGCGCTGAAGATGGGTCTGCCGGTGCTGTCGGTCCTCGCGTACGTCTCGTCGTTCGGCGACGGCGTGCACACCTCGATTCCGGCGCCGGGTCTCGGCGCATTGGCCGCCGGGCGTGGCGGTCGCGAATCGCAGCTGGCGCGTTCGCTTGCCAAACTCGGCGTCGGGCCCGACGACATCGCGGTGGTGTCCAAGCACGACACCTCCACGCTGGCCAACGACCCCAACGAGACCGAGCTGCACGAGCGGCTGGCCGACGCGATGGGCCGTTCACCCGGTGCACCGCTGTTCGTGGTGTCGCAGAAGAGCCTGACCGGCCACTCGAAGGGTGGCGCCGCGGCCTTCCAGATGATGGGGCTGTGCCAGATCCTGCGCGACGGCGTCATTCCGCCGAACCGCAGCCTGGACTGCGTCGACGACGAGCTGAGCAGCGCCGCGCATCTGGTGTGGCTGCGTGACACCCTGCGGCTGGGGGACAAGTTCCCATTGAAGGCGGGCCTGATCACCAGCCTCGGCTTCGGTCACGTGTCCGGTCTGATCGCGCTGGTGCATCCGCAGGCGTTCATCGCCGCCCTGAGCCCCGAGCAGCGCGAGGATTACCAAGCGCGGTTCGAGGCGCGGGTGCTGGCCGGTCAGCACCGGCTGGCATCGGCGATCGCCGGCGGCCCGGCGCTGTACGAGAAGCCTGCCGATCGCCGGTTCAGCCACGAGGCGCCGGAGAAGCGACAGGAAGCCGAGATGCTGCTCGATCCGGAGTCCCGGCTGGGCGACGGCGACGTGTATGTGCGGTGATGAGCGCTCGCGCGAAGAACATGTGCGATGAGATAGCGTTTCCGGCATGGCAGTAGTCGGGGTGGGGATCGACCTGGTCTCCATCCCCGACTTCGCCGAGCAGGTCGACCAGCCCGGCACGGTGTTCGCCGAGACCTTCACGCCCGGCGAGCGACGCGACGCCGCGGACAAGAGTTCGTCCGCGGCGCGGCACCTGGCGGCGCGGTGGGCGGCCAAGGAAGCCGTGATCAAGGCGTGGTCGGGATCCCGATTCTCCAAGCGGCCGGTGCTGCCCGAGGGCATCCATCGCGACATCGAGGTGATCACCGACATGTGGGGCAGGCCGAAGGTGCGGTTGACCGGTGCCATCGCTGAGCATCTCAAGGACGTGACGATCCATCTGTCACTGACCCACGAAGCCGATACCGCAGCGGCGGTCGCCATCCTCGAGGAGCGCTAGTCAGCGCCAACAGACGCAAAACTGCCCATTTCCCGTGAAAATCAGGCAGTTTTGCGTCTGCTCGCGGTGTTGGGGTGACCCGCTAGCCTCGATGCCATGACTGATCTCGTGGAGCGGGTGCGTGCGGTGCTGCCGTCGGTGCGGCGCGACCTGGAAGACCTGGTGCGCATCGAGTCGGTGTGGGCCGATCCGGCTCGCAGGCCCGAAGTGCAGCGCAGCGCCGAGGCGGTGGCAAAGTTGTTGACGGAGGCCGGGTTCGGTGACGTGAAGACCGTCAGCGAGGGCGGTGCGCCTGCCGTCATCGCCAGGCACCCAGCCCCGCCAGGGGCGCCGACGGTGTTGCTGTATGCCCATCACGACGTGCAACCGGAAGGCGATCCGGCTCAGTGGCAGTCGGCGCCATTCGAGCCCACCGAGCGCGACGGCAGGCTGTACGGTCGCGGTGTCGCCGACGACAAAGCAGGCATCGCAACGCATTTGGCGGCTTTTCGGGCGCACGGCGGCCAACCGCCAGTCGGCGTGACGGTGTTCGTCGAAGGGGAGGAGGAGTCTGGCTCGCCGTCGCTGGCACGCCTGCTTGCCGCCCACCGCGACGTGCTGGCCTCCGATGTGATCGTCATCGCCGACTCGGACAACTGGAGCACCGACGTGCCGTCGTTGACGGTGTCGCTGCGCGGCCTCGCGGACTGCATCGTCGAGGTCGCGACACTGGATCACGGTCTGCACTCGGGACTTTGGGGCGGCGTGGTGCCCGACGCGGTCAGCGCGCTGGTGCGACTGCTCGCCAGTCTGCACGACGACGAGGGCAACGTCGCGGTCGCCGGGCTGTACGAGGGCAACGCTGCCGATGTCGACTACTCGGCGGAACGGGTGCGCGACGAGGCCGGCCTACTCGATGGCGTTTCAGAAATCGGCTCGGGCTCGGTGCCGCAACGACTTTGGGCCAAGCCGGCGATCACCGTGATCGGTATCGACACCACCTCGATCGACAAGTCGTCGAACACATTGATCCCGCGGGCGCGGGCGAAGGTCAGCATGCGCGTCGCGCCCGGCGGCGACGCGCGCGAGCACCTGCAAGCGCTGACGCGTCACCTCGAAGAACATGCGCCCTGGGGCGCACAGGTCACGGTCATCCCTGGCGACCTCGGCCAGCCTTACGCCATCGACGCCAGCGGACCGGTCTACGACGCTGCCCGGGCAGCGTTCCGGCAAGCGTGGGGCAACGAGCCCGTCGACACAGGGGTGGGCGGTTCGATCCCGTTCATCGCCGAGTTCGCCGAGGCTTTCCCATCGGCCAAGATCCTTGTCACCGGCGTCGAAGATCCGCAGACGCAGGCGCACAGCATCAACGAGAGCCTGCACCTCGGGGTGCTGGAGCGCGCGGCCACCGCGGAGGCGTTGCTGTTGGCCAACCTCGGGTCAAACGGACAAGTCGCGCCGTAGCTTGGCGACGTGCCCCGTGGCGCGGACGTTGTACAGCGCCTCGGCGATCTTGCCATTCTCGTCGACGACGAACGTCGACCGGATCACGCCGAGAACGGTCTTGCCGTACATCGTCTTCTCGCCGTAAACGCCCCACGCGGAGAGCACCTCCCGGTCCGGATCGGACAGCAGCGGGAACGTCAGCTTCTGATCGTCGCGGAACTTGGCCAGCTTGGCGGGCTTATCGGGGGAGATGCCGATGACGTCCAGGCCCGCGCCGTTGAGTTCGCTCAGGCTGTCGCGGAAGTCGCAGGCCTGCTTGGTACACCCTGGCGTGGAGGCGGCGGGGTAGAAGTACACGATGACCTTACGGCCCTTGTAGTCGGACAGTTTGACGGTTTTGCCGTCGGCGTCGGGCAAGCTGAACGCGGGGGCTTTGTCACCGACTTCGAGTCGCGCGGTCTGCGGCATGCGATAAGTCCCTTCTTCGACCGGTGCACTCCGTCGAGTGCAAGCTGAACTAGGGTAGTGCGGCAAGGCGACGCTCATGGAGTGGCTTGGAGGCAACAAGTGGCGGACCGCGATCCCGACACCATCAAGCGGGACATCGATCAAGCTCGGGATCAGTTGGCGGCGACCGTGGACACTCTCGCCGAACGCGCCAATCCGCAGCGAATCGCCGACGACATCAAGGCCGCCGTGCTGCGCTTCGTGCAGAAGCCCGTGGTCGCGGTCTCGCTGGCGGGTGCAGGCGCAGTCGTCGTCATCGTGGTGATTCGCCGAATCCGGCGAAACTGACGGCTTGGGTCAGCGACGACGCGCCGCCCGGAACCAATCTGCGATTGAGAAGCTCGGCGGGTTGGCGACACGGCCGAGGCGGCTGCAGGTGTAGACCATGAGTGGCCGTTGCGCAGTTACGTCGTCAGCTGTACTCGCGCCGGACACACCCGCGGTGAGTGATGCGTCGGTGCTGGTCACAGCTAAGACCTCGTTTCGTAGTCACCATGGTGTCTTAGACCCATGTAATTCATCGCAGCTAACCGAAGGCTATCACTCCCACACCTGTCTACACCGCACAATTCGCTGTGAAGCAACGCACCCGTTACCAGTTGGAGCATCCGATGGCTTCGTAGCATAAGTCCACTTACGGAGGCGATAGCACATTCAACGAACCTCGTCGGGCTATAGTGCAAATTTTTCGTGTGCGTAAATAGGCTACTGCGTCCGCGTAGCCACGGCAAGGCATTCCGGGTTGCCGCGGCGGCCGACGGTCCAGTCGGTTGAGGGTGCGATCGAGGGTCCGAACAGGCGCTAATCGCGGCGGCAGCATCCCGTGGGCCGTTGGCGCACGGGTTTGCTGATTCTGCCCCGGCGCGCGACAGATGGAGGTAGATGCGATGATTCCGGCGTGATCGACGACCCAGACACAGCGCAGGCCCTCGCGCTACTGCAGTCACTGCACGCGCACGTGGACGAAATTTCCAAAAAGGTTGAGTCCGCGGAGAACCGCACCCGGCGCGTTCAGGGTCACGCCGCCGTTGTCGCCCGTCGCCGGGTGGCCAGCCTGCGCCACGAGCTCTACGAAGCGCACCGACTGATCGACGGGATTCATCGGAGGTTTCCGGACGCGCGGCCCCGACGGACTGCGGCGTCGCGGGCCGATCATTCACGCTGAGTGCGCCGTCAGGGTTTCGAACCCCGGACCCGCTGATTAAGAGTCAGCTGCTCTACCAACTGAGCTAACGGCGCTGCGTGTGCGACAATAACAGGCCTTGCGGCAAGCGTGAAATCACACCCGCCTGCCACCGCTGGAAGCGACGCCGGCGTTGCGCCGCCAGCTAAATTTGCCCTTAGACTATTGCCAAGAATCCTCAGTCTGTGGGTCGTGGGTGGGAAGTGGAGCAAAGTTATGTGGCAGGTCGAGAAGGCGGCCCGTCCGCGTCGCTGGCGAAGATGGACGGTGGCGGCCGCGGTGATTCCGGCCATGGTGCTCGGACTGGGTGCATGCGGCAGTGAGTCGGCGGCTCCGCAGCAGCCTCAGGTCATCACAGACAAGGGGACGCCGTACGGCGACTTGCTGGTGCCCAAGCTCACGGCGTCGGTCAGGGACGGCGCAGTCGGCGTGACCGTCGAATCCCCTGTCACCGTCAGCGCCGAAGACGGCGTGCTGGGGCCGGTGTCGATGGTCAATGCCGCCGACGGCACCGCGGTCGCCGGCCAGTTGAGCCCCGACGGGTTGGTGTGGTCGACGGTCGACCCATTGGACTACAACGAGCGCTACACGTTGCGCGCACAGTCGTTTGGTCTTGGCGGGGCCACCAGTCAGCAGATGACCTTCGAGACGCATTCGCCCGAGAACTTGACGATGCCGTACGTGCTGCCCAACGACGGTGAGGTGGTCGGTGTCGGCCAGCCGGTCGCGGTCCGGTTCGACGAGAACATCTCGGATCGGTTGGCTGCCGAGAAGGCCATCAAAGTCAAGACCAACCCTCCTGTGGAGGGCGCGTTCTACTGGCTCAGCAACCGCGAAGTGCGTTGGCGCCCTGCGGCTTACTGGAAGCCGGGGACGACCGTCGATGTCGAGGTGAACACCTACGGCGTCGACCTGGGCGACGGACTGTTCGGCCAGGAGAACGTCACCACGCACTTCACCATCGGCGACGAGGTCATCACGACTGTCGACGACGACACCAAGACCCTGACCGTGACGCGCAACGGTGAAGTGATCAAGACCATGCCGGTGTCGATGGGCAAGAACAGCACACCGACCAACAACGGCACGTACATCGTCGGGAACAGATTCAGCCACATGGTGATGGACTCATCCACCTACGGCGTGCCCGTCAACTCGCCGAACGGGTACCGCACCGAGGTGGACTACGCCACGCAAATCTCCTACAGCGGCATCTTCGTGCACGCCGCCCCATGGTCGGTGGGGAGCCAGGGCTACAGCAATGTCAGCCACGGCTGCATCAACGTGTCGACGGCCAACGCGCAGTGGTATTACCAGAACACGAAGCGCGGAGACGTCGTCGAGATCGCGAACACGGTTGGTTCTGTCCTGCCGGGTACCGACGGGCTGGGCGACTGGAACATCCCGTGGGAGCAGTGGAAAGCGGGCAACGCCACCATCTGAGGCAAGGCCGGCGGGCGGGATACGCCCTCCGGCCGATCGGGGTGGCTGACGGGACTCGAACCCGCGACAGTTGCAGGATGTCACGCGCGACGACACCGCAGCGGCGGTCCTGGGGCTCCTTGCGGACCATGCGGAGCGGTCGCGGCGTCGTATGTCGCTGCGGACGGCATGCGTTACTAAGCGCCGAACACCTACGAGACTGCGCGTAGACACTCACATTCGCGTTGTCGAGCTCCGTGGCGAAGGTGTGCCGCAAGCCACGGACCAAGGCACCTCGCGCCCGTTCGCCGTCGATGCCGGCCCTCTTGAACGCCCGAAGGATTCGATACTGCAGTGTCCCGCGTGTGATGCATTCCCCGTCGGCTCCGATGAACAGGGAAGCCGTGGGGGAGAAGCGCATGGGGTCCTCGACTGTTAGCGCTCGCCTACGTGGCTGGGGAACCGCGCGATCCGGGATTGCAGGTACTCGTCGACTACAGTGAGAAGCTCTGTGCTGAAGGGGATTCGGCGGTCCTTATTGCCCTTGCCGAGCACCTGCAGGACACACCGACGGTATCCAGGCGGATGTCGCCAATGTTGGCGTTGATCAGCTCGTGGGCTCGCAAGCCCGCCAACAGTGAGGTGAAGACGATGGCGCGGTCCCGCTCAGCCCGCTCGTTTCGCCGCGCGGACCCTTCGTCGTCGGTCGCCGCGGCAAGTCGGGCGACCGCCTCGGTCGAGTGGCTTTTCGGAAGGAACTTGGGCACTTTCGGTCGCCCGGTATGTGGCATCGGGTTGGCGGCGAGCAGTTCGGGGTGTTCAGGAGCGTGCACAACGTGTTCCACGTCGGCCAGCAGCGCAGGATAGAAGCGCCGGAGCGGTTCTCCGCATAGACCGCGAACGCGGCACGCAGGCTGTCCGACGTCAGGTCGGCGGTCTTGACGTCGACGACACGGTCGCTGGCGCCGGCGAGGAGCGTGGCTATCGCTTCGAAGTCTTGGCGGTAAGCCTTCAGTGTGCGGTGACGGCTTGCGAATCGTCCTGTCCGCCAGAAAATGAAGGAACCAGCCCGGGGTGGGCGAGTGGCGCAGACTTGGACGAGCGGGCTACGGGCACCAGTTCAGTATCACAAGGCCTCGTGAATATAAGCGGTTATTCATCATAGTCTCCTTCACTTTCACTAGGTGGATCGCAGGTCCGACGCGTGGCGTCAATTGGTCTCGCCGCGGCGCGACGGTCAAAGCCATTGGTAAAATGTGGTTTAAGGATTAGTAATTGTAGGTGGGGAGTGCCTGTCTGCAATGGAGCTCATCAGAGACCCGGCGAGATCCGCCGATCTGACCTGTGCGTGTTTCCATCGGACACTTTTATTCCCCCCGATTCGACGACGCCGCACGAGTGAGGGCCCGGAGACGACGAGATCGAATGCGGCGGATTGACGGTGAAGCTGGGCGAATGCGTTCAGCCCAGCCGCGGTTGGCCGTTGGAGGCGCCGAGCCCTCCGTCTACAGGGAGGATCACACCATTGATGAAAGAAGCATCTTCGCTGGCGAGAAACGAGATGGCCGAGGCGACCTCGTCGGGTTCGGCTGCACGACCCGGGGGTAGGCGATCCATGAACTGTGCCCTCAGTTCGGGATCGGCATCCACCTTGGCTGTCATGTCGGTCTGCGTGAGGCTCGGTGCTACCGCGTTGACCCTGATGCCGCTTGCGGCATGATCTAGTGCTAGTGCCCTAGTGAGATTTGTCAGCCCGCCCTTGGCCGCGTTGTAGCTCGCTGCTCCCCAGTCGCCAGCTATCCCTGACACCGAGCTGACGTTGACGATGTTGCCGCGCGTCGCCTTGAGGTGGGGCAGTGACGATTTGGAGACGTAGAACGCGCCGCTGAGAACGGTGGCGATCATGTTTGCCCAAGCCGTGTCCGTGGTCTGCTCGATGGTCCCCGACGGGCCGATCCCGGCGTTGTTGACGACCACGTCGAGAGCACCGAATTCGCTGACGATTCCATCGACGATCGTCGTCACGGCTGACGGGTCGGTGATATCGAGTTGCCGAGCTACGATCGCTCCCTCCGACTGATGACGGGCTACCTCTTGAAGTTTCTGCAGACGGCGACCGGTGATCACGACGGTTGCGCCCTCGTCGGCCAAGCGTCTGGCAGTGGCGGCGCCGATACCCGTGCCCCCTCCGGTGATTAGCGCGATCTTGCTTGCAAAGCGGCGGGACATCAGCTGTCTTCCTTCTCGATACGGGTTTTCAACCGGACCTGTCTTCGGTCGCGATCGCGGGCGTCATGAAGATCAAGATTGGTGCTACATGTGGCGGGTTGCGTATGTATCCATGCCAAGTGAGGGCCGCACTGCGGAGACGTGCTGCGGTGAGATCTCTTTCTGCCAGTGACCTTGTCGCCCAGTGGTATTGCGGCGATGGCAAGGTCCATCGCAGATCGACCATGCACAGCTAGGAATGGGGCCGACGGTCACCAGGCGAGTTCTTGGGCACCCGACGGTGACCGAATTGGTGAAGCCATGATCGGAGACGTCGAGGCTTCACGGGTTTCGCGTTGCCCGCATTCGAATCCATGGGCGCTAGCGGCGGTGGTCCGTCGTCGAGGATCCACGCTGGCCCGCCCCAGCACAATGCTTGCGCGAGATTGGCCTCGATCGGCCGTCGATGCAGGTTATCTTCGTCGGTCATCTTCCGTCCGTTCTACCGATGGGATGCGTCAGACGACGCGTTCATTTGAAGGCGGCTCCGTCAAGATGTGCCTAGGCGACGACCGGCGGGACGAAGCAACGGACCTCCCGTCATGACGTCACCGCCAAGGGTGTTCCCGTGTCTGGAACTTGCAGCAGCAGTCCGACATTGGAGGGGTCGGCGCGAAGCTGTCCGGCCTCGATCCGAGTTGCGAGACTGACCACGTGCTCGTTGTAGGGCGCGCGCTGGCCGGAGCGGCTCAACGTTTCTAGGACGTGACCGTTGACTTCGGCGATCTCTGCGCGTCGCCCTTTGCGCCAATCTTGAAGCACTGTGGTGAGCGTGTCGGCGAACGAGTACTCCTTCAAGACGATTCCCAACAGATCCTCGGCGTATTGCTCAGGTGCAGTGACTTCGTGGTCGGTCAGGTTCATGATGGGCACCAGTCGGCAGCCGTCGGCCAACGCCGCAGAGGCTGCTTCGCGACAGCATTCGGTCATGAAGGCGAGTACGTCGGGGTGCGCAGCCGCCTCGGCCAACGGGAGGTTCAAGATCGCCGACGGCACCAGCTCACCAGCGTTGGCGACCAACTTCATCCACTTCGAGGAGCGAATGTCGTCGGACAGTTCGACCGTGCCGGCGTGCGCCAGGTGGCGCTGAACCTCGACCGCCTTCTCGCGATAGTCCGGAGAAAGAGCACCTACGGCGAACCAGGAATGCTCAGGTGCGTTCTGTCGGTTCACCACGCCCGGCACAAACATGTTGGACGCCATCTCAATGACTGCGCCGATGGTGCGCGACACTCCGACGATAGAGGCCACGTCGTCGATGCTCATGCCGTTTTGCAGCCCGACGACGACGCCGTCGGGCGACAGCACGGGCTTGATGAGCTCGACAGCCCACCGCGTGTCATAGGCCTTCATGACTAGGAAAACGATGTCGAACGGTTCGCGCAGCTCAGCGACTTCGCATATATGGAGCGCCGGTATGCGCGTGATCTCCGTGCGATCAGGCATGCGGATCTCCACACCGCGCGCCCGGATGGCTTCGACATGTCGAGGCCACTGTTCGACCAGAGTAACGTCCAAGCCGGCGCGGACGAGGTCGGCCGCCACCCCCGATCCCTGTGCACCCGACCCGACGAAGGCTATCTTCGGTGACTTCTCCATGTCGACCTTCCCAGCCGCGTCCAGCTTCACTGAACACAACGTAGGTCCAAATGGCACGTCGGGGCAACCCCAGATCGCGACAACATGCACCCGAGCATGTGCCCGACCAGCACGTGGGCACCACGGTCTTCCGGCACCTGCGAGATCCAAAGGCCGGCCAGCGGCAAGTGTTCGAATCCACCCGTCCCAGGTGAAGACGCCCACCGATCCCCAGTGACACCGTGGCGGCGGTCGCCGGTGACTCGCCGAGACAACGACGGAACACTCTGAATCATCCACCACCGAAACGTTTCCCGAGCCATCGCGAGCACTGCGCTCTGATCACACCGATTGATATCTGAAGGTGTGAAGCAGGGCGTGCGGACCGCAGCGGGGGCACGGAGCCGTTGTCCGGTCTCAGCGAAGTTGTCATTCGCGGTCATCGACGTTCCCCAGCGCCACACGCAGCAGAAATTGCGCCCTCGCCGGAAGCGCCACCGCGGCCGATGTAGTTCACCCCGCCGCGCGGAGTGGCCACCGCCTTGTGCGTTGTCATTTCGGTCCCGTACAGTTTCGCTAAACAGCAACGGGTGACTTTGTTCATAACAGGGACCAGACGTCGATGTCGGCACAGCGAGAGCGAAGCAAACCATGTCACTAACAAGTTCACCGTCGGAACGGGTCGAAGAGGCACCCACCGGCGCGACGGCGCGTCGGGTCTCGGTGTCGAAGGGCCTCGTCACCGTTGGAATAGCGACCCTGCTGCTCTTCCTCATCGGGGGCATCGTCGAACCCGCGAGCGTCTCGTTCACGTCGTTCTCGGGCATGCTTCCCGTCGCCGCGGTCCTGGCGATCGCCGGCCTCGGGCAGATGCTCGTCGTCCAGCAGGGCGGTATCGACCTCTCGGTGGCCGGCGGAATCTCCCTGACGGTCGTCTTGGTCACGCACATCCCCAACGGAGACAGTTCGCTCCTGGTCCCCGCCATCGGGCTGGCCCTGATTTTCGCCATCGTCGCAGGCCTGCTGAGCGGGGTGCTGATCGCCACCCTCGGCCTCAACCCGATCATCGCGACATTGGGCACCAACGCCGTGCTCTACGGCGTCAACCTCGCCATCTCCAGCGGACGGCCGCGAACCACGACGGATTTACTGGCCGGTATCGGCGGCGGGTCCACGCTGGGCATCCCGAACTCGGTGTTCTTCGCGGTCGCTGCGTTGATCGTCGTCGCGGTGTTCGTCAAGCGCACGGTTCCCGGACGCCGCTTCGAGGCGATCGGCGCGAACAGGCGGATGGCGCGCGTTGCGGGCCTCCGGATTCGTCTCCACCAGTCGCTTGCCTACGTGTGGGCGCAGCTGTTGTATTGCCTCGCAGGCATTCTCATCGCGGGCATCACATCGATGCCGTCAGCCTACGCGGGCGACAGTTACCTACTCCCATCCATCGCGGCCGTCGTCCTCGGCGGCACGTCGCTACTCGGTGGCCGCGGCTTTGCGCTGCCGACGGTGATTGCGGCTGTCTTTCTCCAGCAGCTCATCCAGTTCGTCAGTGTGCTCGGCGTGTCCTCGGCCATCTCGCCGTTGGTGCAGGCTGCCGCGCTGGCGATCGGCATCTCGCTCTACACGCTTCACTGGAGCGCGATCCTCAGTCCGTTCACCGCGTGGGTCAAACCCGCTGTGGCAGCTACCTAGTCGTCGTCGACAAGCGAACCACAGGAAGACGAAGCCCATGACTGTACGGTCCGCGGTTCTGTTCGGATCGATCGCCGCAGCGGTCGCCCTCGTGGGTGGCTGCTCGTCCGCTCCCGATGAGGCCGCACCCGCCGTCCGCGATGCGGCTGCCGCACAGGAGGTTCCGTCGTGGTGCGGCCCCAAGCCGATTGAATTCGGCCTGCTCGACGGCAACGGCGGCAACAGCTGGCGGCTGGTGGCGACGGCGACGGGGATGGAAGAGACCGCAAAGTGCCCCAGCGTTAAGAACTTCCGTTACGCCGACGGCCAGGGCAACACCCTCAAGGCCATCTCGGACATCAAGGGCATGGTGGCCGCGGGGGTCGATGCGATGGTGGTCTTCCCCGATGCAGGCAAGGCGGTGCTCCCCGCCGTGACGGCCGCGTACCAGGAAGGGGTTGTCACCGTTCCCTATCGCGTCGATCCCGGTGGTCAGGCCGGGGTCAACTACGACGAGTGGATCGGCGACGACTTCGCCAACGACGCCCACAACTGGGCGGCCTGGATCAAGAAAAACGTCCCCAAGGGCGCCAACATCCTGTTCCTCGGCGGCCCGGCGGGGTCCAGCCAGAGCACCACCGAATACGAGGCGCTGGCCGGCGATCTCGGCACGGACTACACCTTCATCGGTCAGAAGCCGTTCCAGCCGACCAATTGGGAGCCGACGCTGACCCAGCAGTTGCTCACCGCCGACATCGCCAAGTACCCCAAGATCGACGTGATCGTGTCCGACTTCGGGCCCACCCTGGTCAGTTCGCTTCCGCTGTTCGCCAAGAGTGGACGACCAATCCCCGCGCTGGCGACGTCCGACGGCAACTCACTGAGCTGCTTTTGGGCGGACAACCAGAAGACCAACCCGTTCGCCATGATCACCGTCACCACCGGAAACGACAACGTGCGGTTGGCCGTTCAGCACGCGGTGGCGCGCGCGACTGGTGGCCAAATCCCCGCCGAGACGTCGTTCAAGGGTCCCGTCTTCGAGGACTCGACCGATCCGGCCAAGCCCGTGCAGTGCCGACACGACCTCCCTCCGGACACCTACCTGTCCGCCACGATGCCCGGTGACCAGCAGGCGAAGCTCGATGGCTGAGCCGACCGACACCACGACGAAGGACTTCGCAGTGACTCAACCGAATGTCGACGTCATGACCGTCGAGACGACCGTGGAAGCCGCGCTGGAACTGGCCGGCGTCTCGAAGCACTACGCCGGCGTCGCCGCGCTGACCGATGTGTCGCTGACGGTGTTGCCGGGGGAGGTGCACGCCGTCCTCGGCGAGAACGGCGCCGGTAAGTCGACGCTGATGGGCGTCGCCACCGGCGCCGTCACCCCCGACGCGGGCATCATCACGGTGCGCGGGGAGGTGGTGACCGGGCTGGACCCCAAGACCGCTGCGCAGTTGGGCATTTCGATCGTGCGCCAACACCCCGCGGTGCTGCCGGATCTGACCGTGCTCGAGAACCTCCGGGTCGCGCTGCCCGACGAGGTCTTCGCCGACGCGCCGCCGAATGACGTGGCGCGCGCCATCCTCGACGGGGTGGGGCTGAAGGTCCACCTCGGCGACCGGGTCGAGTCCCTCACGCTCGCGGAGAAGCACCTGTTGGAGATCGCCAAGGGGTTCGCCGTCACGCCGAGGATCCTCGTCCTCGACGAACCCACGGCACCCTTGGCGCCCGACGCGTCCGACATGCTCTTCCGCCGAATCCGCGACGTGGTCGCCAAGGGCACCGCGGTCATCTACATCACCCACCGGATGGCCGAGGTGCGGGAGCTGGCCACCCGGGTGACGGTCCTGCGCGACGGCCGAGCGCGCGGCACGTCGACCGTGGCCGGGATCACCGACGGTCAGCTGCTGGAGCTCATCGTGGGCCGCAAGCTGGACTCGACGTTCCCCGACAAGCACACCGCGAAGCACGACGACCGGCCCAACCTGGTCATCGACGGACTCTGCGGACCCGGCTTTGATTCGATATCGGTATCGGCCGCGCCCGGCGAAATTGTCGGGATCGCCGGAGTCGTCGGCAACGGACAAAGCGAACTGCTCAGGGCGTTGGCGGGGCTGGAGACCTTCACCGGAACCGTCACGCTCGGTGACGGGGTACACGACGCGCGAAGTCTCTTGCACCGCAGTGCTTTCGTGCCTGCCGACCGACAGGCCGAAGGCCTCGCGATGAGCCTGTCGGTGCGGGAGAACGCCGCGTTGACGGCGCTGAAGTCGTTCACCAGCGGACCGCTGATGAACCGTCACAAGGAAACCGATTCCGTCCGTGCCTCATTGGGCTCGCTCTCGGTGAAGGCGCCGTCGATGGAGGCCGCCGTCTCGGCCCTGTCCGGCGGCAACCAGCAGAAGGTCGTCATCGCGCGCGCCCTGCTCTCAGAGCCGGTGCTGCTGGTGGCAGACGAACCGACCCAAGGCGTCGACGTCGGAGCGCGCGCCGAGATCTACGGCATCCTCCGGGGTGCCTCTGCACGCGGGGTCCCAGTGATCGTGGCCTCCTCGGACGCCAAGGAACTCGAAGGTCTGTGTGACCAAGTGCTGGTCATGTCGCGCGGCCACGTCGTCGAGGCCCTCGCCGGGGCCGACGTCACCGAGGAGCGCATTGTCTCCGCCGCCGTGACGTCGACGGCCGAGACGGTGTCGGTGGCCGCGGCGCAGCGCGAGGCCCGCAGTTCGGGCTTCCGTCGACTGCTCGGCGGCGACTACTCCCCGGCGATGCTGCTCCTGATCCTGATGGCGGTGCTGGGTGCCTGCATCGCCCCGGGAAGCGAGCGCTACCTGTCGGGTTTCAACGTGTCGACGATCCTGACGGCCGCCACGGCCATCGGGCTCATCGCGATGGGGCAGACGATCGCCTTGCTCACCGGTGGGATCGACCTGTCGGTGGGCCCCCTTGCCGGGCTGCTCGTGGTGATCTCGTCGTTCTTCGTCGTCGAGGGTGCTTCCACATCGACCGTCGTCCTCGGCCTGGCGGTGATGCTCGTCGTCGCGGCCGCCGTGGGCGCCATCAACGGATCACTCATCCGTTTCGGCAACTTCACGCCGATCGCTGCCACCCTGACGCTCTACATCGCCCTCGGCGGAGTGGCGTTCCTGCTGCGGCCCACCCAGGACGGCTACGTCGGCACCGCATTCCAGAACGCCGTCAACTACCGGGTAGGTCCCCTCCCGGTGGCCTTCGTGGTGTTCGTCCTCATCGCGGTCGGGATGGAGTACATGCTGCGCCACCACAGGCTCGGCTGGAACCTGCGAGCCGTGGGCTCCAACGAACCGGCCGCGCTCCGCATCGGCATCGGCATCAACAAGACCATCATCCTGGCCTACGTCGGTTCGTCGCTGTTCGTCTTCCTCGGCGCACTGATGTTCATGGGACAGTACGGCATTGGCGACCCCGCCCAGGGATCGGCCTTCACGCTGACCAGCGTCACGGCCGTCGTACTCGGTGGCACCAGCCTGCTCGGCGGCCGCGGCACGTTCATAGGAACGCTGGTGGGTGCGGTGGCACTGCAGCAGTTGCTCAACGCCACCGCGGTGCTCAATCTCGGCTCGGCCGCCCAGTACTTCTTCCAGGGCGCACTCATTCTCATCGCCGCAATGTTCTACACCGTGGCGCGGTCGCGCCGCGGCATCCGCGTCTAGGAAACGCGCAACCGAAAGGACCTGAAATGGACACTGGCACAGCAACATTCGGAGCGAACGCGGTCGACTGGGAGAGCCGGATCAACTTCGACCGCCTGCGTGAGGAGCGCCTCGCGCGGCTGAAGGTCGAACTCGAGAAGTCCGACCTGGGCGCCGTGCTCGCCTTCGACTTCTCCAACATCCGGTACATGTCCGCCACCCACATCGGCACCTGGGCGATGGACAAAATGATCCGGTTCGCCCTGCTGACCCGCAATTCCGATCCGATCGTGTGGGACTTCGGTTCCGCGGCCAGGCACCACCAGCTGTACAACCCGTGGCTCTCGACGACGACCGCCGAGATGGACGCCGACCCCCACGCACCACACCACAACGCAGTCCGGCCGCGCCTGGAATCGGGTGCACGAGCGGGCATCTCGACGCTACGCGGCGCGTTCAATCCCGATGCCGGCATCGCCGAAGAGGTGGCCCGCAAGATCAAGCGGGAGCTGGAGCGCTTCGAGCTGATCGGCGAGCCGCTCGGCGTCGACGTGATCGAGTTGCCCATCCTCTTTGCCCTGCAGAAGGCGGGCGTCGACGTCGTCGACGGTCAGCAGGTCTTCCTGGCGGCGCGGTCGATCAAGACGCCCGACGAGATCTCCCTGCTGACGCACGCCGCGTCGATGGTCGACTCGGCCTACGACAAGCTGTACGAGTTCCTGCGGCCCGGTGTCCGCGAGAACGAAACCGTCGGCCTGGTCGCCAAGACTCTCTACGACCTCGGCTCCGAGTACGTAGAGGGCGTCAACGCCATCTCGGGTGAGCGCTGCTCCCCGCACCCGCACGTGTACTCCGACCGGATCATCCGGCCCGGCGACCCGGCGTTCTTCGACATCCTGCACAGCTACAACGGGTACCGCACGTGCTACTACCGGACGTTTGCGGTCGGCTCGGCCAGCAGTGCGCAACACGACGCCTACACCAGGGCCCGAGAGTACATGGACCGCGCCATCGCCTTGGTCCGACCTGGGGCGACCACCGCCGACATCGTCTCGGTCTGGCCCACCGCGCAGGAATTCGGTTTCCCTGACGAGGAAGCTGCTTTCGCGCTGCAGTACGGCCACGGCGTCGGCCTGTCGATCTGGGAGAAGCCGATCTTCTCGCGGCTGGTGTCCCTGGACCATCCGGAGGTGCTCGTCGAGGGCATGTTCTTTGCCCTCGAGACGTACTGGCCGTCGGCCGACGGCATCGGCGCCGCCCGCATCGAGGAGGAGGTCGTGGTCACGGCGACGGGCTGCGAGGTGGTCACCAAGTTCCCCGCCGAGGAACTGCTCATCACCGGGCAGCGGTACTACGCGGTCGGTGGCCAGCTGCCGGTGGTGCGCAATTCACAGTCACACCTCAACACCGTCGCCGGGCGCGGTGAAGAGGGCTGATGCGCGCCTCGGTCTACCACGGTGCACATGACGTGCGCGTTGAGGATGTGCCGGAGCCCGTCCGCAGGCCCGGTGAGGCGATCCTGCGCGTGCTCCGCAGCGGGGTGTGCGGAACGGATGCCACGGAATGGTCCGCTGGCCCGAAGACGTTTCCCGTCAACCGAATTCACCCGGTCACCGCGCACAGCGGGCCGATCATCGTCGGTCACGAGTTCGTCGGTGAGGTGGTCGAGGCGGCCGACGACGGACGTTACGGGCTCGGTGAGGTCGTCGCGTCGGGAGCGGGCGTGTCGTGCGGTCAGTGCGGCCGGTGCAGGGGGGGTCGGACGAACCTGTGCGACGTCTACTACACGTTGGGACTCAACACCAACGGCGGCATGGCCGAGTACGTGTCGGTTCCCGAGCGGGTGCTGACACCGGTGCCTGGCGAGATGTCGCTCGACCAAGCGGGACTCGCCCAACCCATGGCCGTTGGTCTACATGCGGCCAGGCGCGCGAGAGCCTCCGATGGGGATCGTGTGGTCCTGATCGGCGCGGGCGCGATCGGTTCGTTCGTGTTGGCGGGGCTGACGTCCTTGGCCGACGTCGACGTCACCGTCGTCGACTTCCCGGGTTCGCGGCTGGAACGGGCGCAGCGCCTAGGGGCGGCCTGCACGGTGGCCGCCGGCACGGACGCAGTGTCCGAACTACGGGGATTCGAGGTCGTCATCGAAGCCAGCGGCGCGCCAGGCCAATTGAACAACGCAATCGGCATGGTGCGTACTGGCGGGACCATCCTGCAGGTCGGGCTACCGTCGCGGCAGCAGGAGGTCGACGTGCACACGTTGGTGATGCGCGAGATCTCGATCGTCACGACGCTCGCGCACGTGTGCGATGAGGACCTGGGCGCGGCGTTGGAGATCCTGTCAGGAACCCATCTGGCGAACGAGGTGCTGGAGTCCGTGCACCCGCTCGAGGACCTGCCCGAACAACTCGAACTACTGGCCACCGGAAAGTTGGAAGGCAAGGTGCTCTTCGACCCGCAGGCCGCGACGACCAAGGAGCAACAGTGAAGGCGCTGCAGTACCAAGAGCGGGGAGTGGCAGTCGTCGCGGAGTTGAGCGTTCCTCGGATCGCCGATGACGAGGTGTTGGTGGCCGCCCGCTCGGTTGGGGTCTGCCACTCCGACATCGAACTGCTCGAGGGCCGCTACATCATCCCGTTCGCTTATCCGCTGATCCCCGGCCATGAGTGGTCGGGCGAGATTGTCGCAGTGGGCGACAGGGTCACTGACCTCGCTCCCGGCGACCGGGTGGTCGGGGAGTGCGTGATCGGAGAGGATCACTTCGGCTTCTCGATCAGCGGCGCGGCGGCGGAGTTCTTCGTCGCCCGTCCCGAATGGCTGCACCGCCTTCCCGACGGGTTGTCCCACACGATGGGCGCGCTGGTCGAGCCGTTCAGCGTGGCGTACTACGCGCTGGTGCGGGCCGGCGGGGTGGACGCCAGCGACACGGTGGTCGTCCTCGGTGCGGGTCCGGTGGGCCTCGCGGTGGTGGCAGCCGCGGTGGCGATGGGTGCGGTGGTGGTCGTCGCCGAACCGTCACCGGACCGCCGGGTGTCTGCGAAAGCCCTTGGCGCGCATCATGCGGTGGCGCCTGAAGACGTCGACGATCTGCTGGTCACCTTGAGCCGCCGGGGCGGGGCCGATCTGGTGGTCGAGGCAAGCGGTAGGCCCGAGGTGATGGCGCGTGCCTTGGAACTGGTGACCTTCCGCGGGCGCGTGGCCTACATCGGCATCGACGTCGGAAGGGAGGCTCCCGCGAAGCTGGGTCTGATCCAGTCCAAGGAGCTGCGCATCACGGGCTCCATCGGCTCACCGGGAGTGTGGCCCGAGACGCTGCGATTCCTGGCCAACAGCGGTATCGACCTGACGGGGATCGTCACGCAGCGCTTCGGCATCGACGACGCCGTGTCGGCGCTCGAGGCGGCAAGACATCCCGAGTCGACGATCAAGGCGCACATCGAGTTGACCGCCGCGCTCACGGCGTGATGCGCGCGGCGCGGTATCGCTCGGCGTAGTGGAAGAAGCTGTCCCTGGTGTCGCGGGTGGCCGTGAATCCCGCCTTGCGGCTCTTGTTCATGTCGGTGAGGACCTCGATGTTGCGGCCGAGGTCACCATCGGTGTGCCACCAGGAGGCCACCCTGGACAGGTCGGACTCCACCAGGCCGTGCTCGTCGGCGATCTCGCGCCACGTCCCCTCCACGCCGACCATCGCCTTCTCCAGGGTGCGCGGTTCACCTGAGAAGCCCTCCCACTCCAGCCCGAAATGGTCGGCGACCTGCGGCCACAGCCATCGCCAGCGGAACGCGTCTCCGTTGGCGATGTTGAACGCCTGATCGTGTCCCGCGTCATTGCTTGCCGCCCAGAGGATCTGCTCGGCCACCAATTCGGCGTCGGTCACGTCCGTTACGGCGTTCCACTGCGTCTCCGAGCCGGGAAAGACGAACGGCAGTCCCCGTTTCCGGCAGATGGCGGCGTAGGCGCAGAGCGTCGCGACCATGTTCATCGCGTTACCGGTGGCGAAGCCGAAGACAGTGTGGGCCCGGTGCACACTCCACGTGAACCCGTTGCGCTCTGCCGAGCCGAACAGTTCGTCCTCCTGGGCGTAGTAGAAGTTCGGCGCGTCGAGCCGGGGCTCCTCCTCGTGGAACGGAGTGTCCGGCATCTCGCCGGTGGCGTAGGCCTCGAAGGGACCGAGATAGTGCTTGAGACCGGTCATCAGCGCGACGTGCCGCATCGACTTCGAGGGTTCGAGCGCGGCCAGCAGGTTGCGCACCGCCCCGCCGTTGACGGCGATGTTCTCGGCCTCGGTGTCTTTGCGGGTCCAAGCGGTGATCGCGACGAGTTCGGGGTGGACACCGTCGAGCGCGCGGGACAGTCCAGCCGGATCGCCGAGGTCGGCCGTCACGGCGGTGACGCCGTCGATGGCTGAGCCGCTGCGCGACAGGCCGAACGTCTGCCACCCGTCGGCAAGCAGGCTGCGCGCCACGGCTTGGCCGACGATTCCGGTCACGCCAACCACCAGGGCACGGCCTCGGTTCGAGTCAATGGTCATGGGATCCCCTTCATCGGTGTTCAGTATATATAAACACCCGCTGCCCTCAGGGGCAATGACAGCACCCACGCAGCCTGGCGGTCGCGCCAATCCGCCGTTCAGGGGACGCGACGTACAGTGCTGCTAAAGTTTCTTCAGGCGGTCCGACACCGGCCGGAACGTCACGCGGAGCTCACTGAACGGCAGGGACACCATGGATCAACTGGGCCGGCGACTCAAGGCCATCAGGCAGCAGGCCGGGGTATCGCTTCGCGAACTCGCCCGGCAGGCCGATGTGTCCCCGTCGCTTGTTTCGCAGATCGAGAACGGTAAGTCCCAACCCTCGGTCGCGACGCTCTATGCCTTCTCCCGACTACTCAACGTCTCGGTCGACGAGCTGTTCGAGGACGAATCCACTGCGGCCCCGGTCGGCGCCGCGCGCAACCGCAGCACGTCAAATGGCTCCAAGGTTCACAACGGCTCCGACGGCAGAAGGGATCCCGTCCACGCCTGGCGCCCAACTGAATACGCGAACCGGGTGTCCGTCGTGCACCCCTCGCACCGCTCCTCCCTGACAATGGCCGAGGGCGTGGTGTGGGAGCGCCTTGCGGCAACACCGGAACACGGCGTCAACTTCATGAAGATCACCTATGCGCCCGGCGCCTCGTCGAGCGACGGTGACCACCTCTCGATCCACGACGGGTACGAATACGGCTTCGTGGTGGCCGGCGAGATCGAGGTGACCGTGGGCGGCGAGGTCTTCCTCCTGCGCCAGGGCGAGTCGCTCGGGTTCGATTCGAGCATCCCGCACGTCCTGCGCAACCCCGGACCGGAGCCCTTCGAGGGCATCTGGTTCGTGCATGGCCGCGCTCACTGAGGCGATCAGGCCCGCCAGACCGTCTTGAGGTTGCAGAACTCCCGGATGCCCGCCGCGGCCAACTCGCGACCGTATCCGGACGCCTTCACACCGCCGAATGGCAACTCCGAGTACGAGACGGTCATGCCGTTGACGAATACGGCACCCGCGTCGAGGTGCTCGACGAACCAAACCTGTTCAGCCGCATCGGTGGTCCACACCGCGGAGCTGAGCCCGAAGGTGGTCTGGTTGGCGACCTTCACGGCTTCGTCGCGGTCAGCCACCCGGTAGAGCGACGCCACCGGACCAAACGTCTCCTCTAGCACCACTCGCATCTCGTCGGTGAGATCAGCCAGAACGGTCGGGGCGAAGAACCATCCGGGTCCGTCGAGGGCAGAGCCGCCCAGAAGTACCCGAGCCCCCTTAGCGACGGCGTCGTCGACCAACTCGGCCACGTCGTTGCGTCCCGATTCGGTGGCCAGCGGCCCGACATCGACGCCCTCGTTCATGGGATCGCCGACGGTCAGGGCGGCCATCTTCGCCACGAAGAGCTCCGCGAACCGGTCGTAAACATCGGCGTGAACGACGAAACGCTTTGCGGCGATGCAGGATTGGCCGTTGTTCAATATCCGGGCCTTAACGGCGGTCGTCGCGGCAGCCTCAAGGTCGGCGCTGGGCATCACGACGAATGGGTCCGACCCGCCGAGTTCAAGAACCGCCTTCTTGATCTGGTTGCCCGCCGTCGCGGCAACGGATCGCCCCGCAGGCTCCGAACCGGTCAGCGTCACGGCCTTCACGCGCGGATCCTCGATGACAGCGGCGACTCCGGCGGATCCGATCAGCAGCGTGCGGAACGACCCGGCCGGAAAGCCACCCTTCTCGAACAGGGCGTCGAGGTACAGGGCGGCCTGCGGAACGTTCGATGCGTGCTTGAGCAGACCCGTGTTGCCTGCCATCAGCGCCGGGGCGGCAAACCGAATCACCTGCCACAAAGGGTAATTCCACGGCATCACGGCCAGCACGACACCCAGCGGTTGCCAGACTGAACCAGCCTGGGAGGCGGCGACAGCAGATGGGTCGGCCAGTGACTCGGAGGCCAGGAACGACTCGGCGTGCTCGGCATAGAATCGCATGTTCTTCGCGCACTTGAGTACCTCGGCGCGGGACTGGGCGATGGGCTTGCCCATCTCGACGGTGATCATCCGCGCGGCGTTCTCGACGTCGGCTTCGAGCACCTCGGCAGCAGCGACCATCCATTCGGCGCGTTCCGCGTAGGTGGTGTCGCGCAGCGCCACGTGCGCCTCGAGCGCCTGGGCAATGCGGCGAACCACCTGGGCATCGTCGTGGGCTTGGAACGTCTCGACGGTTTCCCCGGTGGCCGGGTTGATGGTCGCGATCGGCATATGGAGATCCCTACGTAGTCGAGGCCTTTGACTGCTCCGACCACTTTGGATCCTATATGAAGCAGTTGAGTGCGTCGGGAGCGCCCGACACCGAGAATAACCCGAAGATTGGATGCAATCAACGGGGTGATCGAACTACGCGAACACCTCGGGATGACGCGCCAACTGGAGGCGGGTGCGACGAATGTGGCCCCACAGAACGCGCTCTGCCTCCTCGCAGTCCTGCTCGCGGATCGCCGTCACCAGCATGTGGTGCTCGTCGTGCAGGATGCGGTTGCCGTCGAGGTCGAGGAGCCGGGTGAACGCGCGCCGGTAGTGCTGGGTGGTGTTCCACAGTCGCTCGACCGTAGGCCCGAGGAAACCGGTGTCCGCACCGGCGTAGCTGCCGAGGTGGAATTCCCGGTCGAGTTCAAGGAACTCCTCGACGTCGCGGGCGCGCTTCATCTCGTCGACCAACTCGGTCAGGCGGTCGATCTGGTCTGGGCACAGAGCAGGCATGCTGTAGCGCAGCAACAGTGGCTCGATCCGCTCTCGGACCTGGTACAGCTCGACGCATTCGTCGAGGCTCAGCCGGGCGATCCACGCGCCGGTGTTGGCCACCGTCGTGATCAGGCCCTCCGACTGCAGGATGCGCAGCGCCTCGCGCACGGGCACCCGGCTGGCGCCGAACTGCGCGGCGAGCTCCTCCTGGCGCAACCGCGTCCCCGGCGGATAGGCGCCGCGCAGGATGGCCGTACGCAGTTCGTCCGCGACACGGGCGCCGGTGACCCCGTCGCGGATGCGGCTTACTCCGCTGGCCGGTTCGGGTTCCACAGCAGCACCTCGGCCTCCGTCTCGTAGGCCTTTCCGTTCGGAAAGCTCACCAGCTCGAACTGCATCCCCCACGGGCTCAGAAAGTACACCCAGCGCTGGCCCTCGCTTGCGTTCCGGCTTGCCGTCGGTTCGCCGAGGACGCGAATGCCCTCGGCACGGAGGTAGTCGACTGCGGCATCCATGTCGTGGACGTAGAAGGCGAGGTGGTGGCCACCGATGTCGCTGTTGCGCGGAATCGGCGCCCGCCCGTCGGCGGGTGCGTACTCGAAGACCTCGAAGTTGGCCCCAGTGCCGCATCTGTAGAAGCGCAGTTGCCGCATCACTGTTCGCGGGTGCACGTTGAGATGCTCGCGCATCCAGTCGTCGTCGTGCTCGAACGGACCCAAAGAATAGACGTGGGTGCATCCCAGAACCCGGACGAAGAAGTCGTGAGCCTCGTCGAGATCCGGCACGGTGAATCCGATGTGGTCGGTGCCGACCAGTCCAGGCAAAGCCATGCCGCTCCTATGCGATAGTGGATCCAATAACGATCAGACTAGGCGAAATCGCACCGCGCGCTACATCGTATTAGCCAAATTGGATCCAATAGCGTTATCTTGGTGTGGTCGCGCTCACGCTGGTCGAGCGCTACCTCCCAACCGAGATGAGGGTCCATGCCACTCGAACGCAGCCTTGAGACACGTGCTCCCTGGGTCGAGCTGACGACCACGGAAGACGACTGGAAGGCCGCCGACCCGGCGTTGCTTGCGACGATGCTCGTCGAGTTGCATCTCATACGCGCCTTCGAGGAGACGGTGCTCGAGCTCGCCGGCGAAGGCTTGGTGCACGGACCCGCGCACTCCAGCATCGGACAGGAGGGCGGCGCGGTTGGATCCATCGTTGCGCTGCGGTCCACCGATGCGGTCAACGGCTCACATCGTGGTCACCACCAGTTCCTCGCCAAGGCACTGACGCACGTCAGTGGCGGCACGCTCGATCCGGCCGCCGTGGTGACACCGAAGATCCAACGGGTGTTGCAGCGCACGCTCGCCGAGATCCTGGGACTGGCACAGGGGTACTGCCGGGGCCGCGGCGGCTCGATGCACCTCCAGTGGTTCGAGGCAGGCGCGCTGGGGACGAACGCCATCGTCGGCGGCGGTGTCCCGATGGGCGCGGGCAACGCCTGGGCGCAAAAGCACAGCGGTACAACCGACCTCACCATCAGCTACTTCGGTGACGGCGCCAGCCAGATTGGTTCGGTACTCGAGACCATGAACCTTGCCGCGGTGTGGAAGTTACCGTTCTGCTTTTTCATCGAGAACAACCTCTACGCCGTGTCCACCCACGTCGACGAGATCACCGCCGACACCCGGCTTTCGGTACGTGGCCAGGGCTTCGGCATACCCGGTTGGCGTGTCGACGGAATGGACCCGCTCGCAGTGCATCTCGCGACGCAGAACGCCGTCGAGAGAATGCGCGGCGGCGAGGGCCCCGCCGTCATCGAAGCCGAGGTATACCGATACTTCCACCAGAACGGCCCCTACCCCGGAAGCGCCTTCGGCTACCGCCAGAAGGAGGAGGAAGCCGAATGGCGCCGTCGCGATCCGCTGGAGCGGATGGCGCGCGAGATGATCGGACTCGGACTCATCGACGAGCAGGGCGTCGCATCGGTGCGCACCCAGGCGCAGGAAGTCATGACCGCGGTGGCCGCTGAGCTCACCGAGGCCGACCCCGACAAAGACGGCAAGCGCCGGATCCGTCAGGACCTCTGGCCCGATCCGGGATTCGTCAACGTCGGCGTCCGCGGTGACGCGAGCGAGCTCGACGAGTTGACCACACTCGATCCGCTTGATCACAAAGGCCCTTGGCGCAAGGTGAAGTTCGTCGACGCGGTCGCCGGCGTGATGGAGCGCCGGATGGAGACCGACGAGCGCATCGTGGTGTTCGGCGAGGACGTTCACCGCCTCAGCGGCGGAACCAACGGCGCCACAAAGGGTTTGGCCGCCAAGTACGGTGACGAGCGGGTGATCGGAACTCCGATCAGCGAGAACGCCTTCACCGGCGTCGGGGGTGGGCTGGCGCTGGACGGACGGTTCCGGCCCGTAGTCGAGTTCATGTACCCCGACTTCATGTGGGTGGCCGCCGATCAGGTGTTCAACCAGATCGGCAAGGCGCGCCACATGTTCGGCGGAGAGAACCCGGTGCCGTTCGTGCTGCGGACCAAGGTGGCGATGGGGTCGGGCTACGGCTCCCAGCACCTGATGGACCCGGCGGGCGTGTTCTCCAGCAGTCCCGGGTGGCGGATCGTGGCACCGTCCACCGCCGCCGACTACGTCGGACTGATGAACGCCGCCCTCGCGCTGCAGGACCCGGTACTGGTGATCGAGCACATCGATCTGTACGGGAAGGCCGACGAGGTGCCCGAGGGAGATCTCGACTATGTGATCCCGCCCGGTAAAGCGGCAATTCGCAGACAGGGCAACGAGGTAACGGTGATCAGTTATCTGTCGATGGTGGCGCGGTGCGCGGAGGCCATCGAGCAGACTGGAGTCGACGCCGAACTCATCGACCTGCGTTGGCTCGACCGCGCTTCGATTGACTGGGACACGATCACCGCCAGCGTCAAGAAGACCAACGCCGTGCTGATCGTCGAGCAAGGGGCGCGGGGTAGCTCGTACGGCGGCTGGCTTGCCGACGAGATCCAGCGGCGGTTGTTCGACTGGCTGGACCAGCCCGTGGAGCGGGTCTCCGGCGAGGAGGCCTCACCGAGCATCTCAAAGGTGTTGGAGCGGGCGGCAATCGCCGGTACCGAGGAGGTCGTCGCGGGCCTGGAGAAGATCAGAGTCGGCATGGGGCAGCCCATGGCGAGCGAAACGACGGGAAGTAAGCGCTGATGCCCACGGTGGTACGGATGCCCGAAGTGGTCGCCAACGCGACCGAGGCGGCGATCCAGGCGTGGCTCGTCTCCGAGGGCCAGGAAATCACGGTCGGCGAGCCGCTGGCCGAAGTGGAAACCGAGAAGGCCGTCGTCGAAGTGGCCGCCGAGTTCGCAGGCGTGCTGGCACGATTGATCGCCGAACCCGGTGTCACCGTCGCCGTCGGCGACCCGATCGCCATCCTGCTGGCACCGGGGGAGAGCGACGCCGATCTCGACGTCGAACCCCCGGCCGACACCGCGGCGCGCGACCCCGAGTCGGGAACCCCCGTGCTCGAGGCCGCGTCGCAGCGCCAATCCGCACCTGTTGGCGAGAAGCCACCCGCCGCGTCGCCCGCCACCAACGGTAAACGCCTGTTCGCCACGCCCCTGGTGCGAAAACTGGCCGGCGAGAGGAACATCGACCTCGCTACGGTGACGGGGACCGGACCCGGCGGACGCATCGTGCGTCGCGACCTCGACCGGTTGGCCGCCGCGGAACCGGTCGCCGTCGAGGCGCCGGCCGCAGAGCCGACGGCGCCGACTCCGATTCCGGCCCCCGCTGCCGCGGACGACGGCTTCGTCGACATCCCGCTCACGGGCATGCGCAAGGCGATTGCCAGGCGCCTGACCGAGAGCAAGACCACCGTGCCGCACTTCTACCTCAAGGCGGACTGTCGGGTGGATGCGCTGATGGAGCTACGCCGCTCGGTCAACGAGGCTGCAACAGTGAAGGTGTCGATCAACGACTTCGTTGTGAAGGCCGTCGCCGGGGCCCTCGTCGAGGTACCCGATGCCAACGCGATCTGGAACGACACGTCGATTCGGCGCTTCGAGAAGGTCGACGTCGCGGTCGCCGTGGCCGTCGACGGCGGACTGCTCACGCCGGTGTTGAGGGGCGTGGACAGCATGTCGCTGTCCGGCGTGGCGACCACTGTCGCCGACCTCGCGCAGCGCGCCCGCGAGGGCCGGCTCAAGCAGGCGGAGCTCGAGGGCGGCAGCTTCTCGGTGTCGAATCTCGGCATGTACGGCGTGAGCGAGTTCTCGGCGATCCTCAACCCACCGCAGTCCGGCATCCTCGCCGTGGGAGGGGCGGCGCCGCGCCCGGTCGTCGTGGACGGCGAATTGGACACCGCCACAGTCATGACGGTCACCCTGTCGGCCGACCATCGGGTGATCGACGGCGCGGTCGCCGCCCAATGGATGGCGGCGTTCGTCAGACGCATCGAGAACCCATTGACCATCCTGATCTAGGGGAACGGTGGCAACCCGGGCGCGGGTCCCCAACATCGACGCGATTGTCGTGATTCGTGGGGCCGCGCCCCCGCTTGGTCAGTGGGCGAGAGCGCCTGCGGCAACCAAAAGATCTGCGTTGTCCAAACTCGGCGTCAGGTCTCCTGATTCGATCCTGTTGGCAATCTGCAGGATTGCCTCGTTCACCGGCGCGCTGCCCCCGAGCTTCCGACGAGTCTCGACGATGTAGCCGTTGTAGGCATCGAGTTCGGCGTGTCGCTTCTTGTCCCAGTCCTGCAGCACCGCGACGCGTGTGTCCTCCAGCGAGTACGACTTCAGGACGGCGTCGAGAAGGTCGAGCGCATACTGGTCCGAATCGGGGACGTCGCGTGCGGTCATGCCGAATATCGGCACCATCGCGATGCCGAGTTCCTTTGCCAGTGCGTACGCCTCGCGAGACGCCGCGTCCATCGTCTCCCGGACGCCGGGGACGTGCACCGCGGTGAGAAGGGGCACGCCGAGGATGGCCGAGGGCAGCATCTCGGGAATGTTGGCCAAGAGCTTCATCCACTTCGACGCCCGGATGTCGCGCGAGGTCTCGGTCACCGCGGCGGTCGACAGCACGGCGTGGACGTGCTCCAGTTGCGGGGTGTGGACGCCGGAATACATGCCGACGGTGGTCCAGGTATCCGCGCGCGACACCTGGCGGTTCACGACGCCGGGCTCGAACATGTTGGCCGCGATGCCCAATACGGCGCCGACGGTTCGCTCAGCGCCCACGATGTCAGCCACGTCGTCGATCGTCATGCCGTTCTGGAGGCCGACGACAACGGACTCCTGGTGAAGTAGCGGCTTGAGTAGCTCGACCGCCCAACGGGTGTCGTAGGTCTTGACGCTGACGAACACGATGTCGAACGGGCGACGGAGTTCGGCGACCTGGCACAGGTGGTATGCGTCTATCTCGGTGTGTTCGACGGTGCCGTCGGGGAAGTTGACGGTGAGGCCGTCCGTCCGCATCGCGTCGACGTGGGCCGGCCACTGATCGATGTAGGTGACCGACAATCCCGCGCGGATCATGTCTGCGCCGAGCGAGGCCCCGTTTGCTCCCGTCCCGACCACCGCAATATTGAGCTCTTCGATACTCACCGCGCGCCTCATTCCCAGGGGATGTGTTTAGCAGCATGCTACATACGGGTGTGAAGTACAGGAGCGTTTCAACGGGGCACGGTGGCGGCCGATGCCGAGACCCAACATGAGCTAGTCAGTGGTGACGCGTACTGGGTTGTGGCCCAAAGGTAGTCGCGACAAAGGAGCTCGTCGTACGCCCAGGGGAGTGGGACCGGCTTTATCGGGAGTAGCAGCGCCTTAACTGTTAAGCTTTGATGCACAGCGTCGAGCACGCCATCCAAGGAGCATTTGTGATCAGACACATCGTGGCCTTCGAACTCAACACACCCGACGAGGAGGCGCGACTGGCCCACATTCGTCGGATGCAGGACGTGCTCGAAGCGTTGGCGGCGCTCGACGAAGTCGTATCGATCACCGTGCGGCCGGATCTGGGGACCGCCGAGGGACACTGGGACGTGGTGTTGGTCTCCGAGCACCGGTCGACCGCCGATCTCGAGGCCTACCAGGTGCACCCGAAGCATCAGCAGGCAGCCAAGATCGCAGGCGAATTCGTCGCCCGGCGAGCCATCGTCGACTACGAGTACTGAGCAGCCATGCCATCGATCGCGATAGTCGGAACCGGCGCCAATGGAGCGGCGATCGGCGCGGACCTGGCCGAAGCCGGCCATGACGTCACCTTCATCGAGCAGTGGCCGGCTCACGTCGAGGCGACCCGTCAGCACGGCATCCGCATCGAGACGCCCGAGGAGACGGTGTCGGCGAAGGTGCCGGTGCTGCACTTCTGCGAGGTGGCAACCCTGCGACGACGGTTCGACGTCGTGTTGATGCTCGTCAAGGCCTACGACACGCGCTGGGCGTGTGAGCTGATCAAGCCTTACCTCGCTGACGACGGAATCGCCGTCGGCGTCCAGAACGGCATGACGGTCGACGACATGACCGAGATTCTCGGCGCGGAGCGCACACTGGGAGCCGTCATCGAGATTTCCTCGACGATGTTCGAACCGGGCGTGGTCGATCGTCACTCGCCGCGGTCGCGCAGCTGGTTCGCCGTCGGCAGCCTCGGGTCGGCAACGGCCGGCCGGGAGGAGGAGGTGGCGTCGCTGTTGCGCCACTCCGGCGCGGTCGACGTGGTCGACGACATCCGGTCGGCGAAGTGGATGAAACTGGTCATCAACGCCGCCGAGCTCGTTCCGTCGGCCGTCCTCGACCTGTCGATCGTCGAGGCGGCACACCACCCCGGGATGAAGGACGTGATGCTGCAGGCCGGCTATGAAGCGGTCGACGCCGCCCTGGCAGCCGGCCGTTCTGTCGTGCCCATCTTCGGCCTCACCTCGGTCGATCAGACGAATCCGCACGGGTTTGTCGACACGCTGATGGACGTCCTCCTCGACAAGTACGTTCTGTCGCACACGCTGTCCACCGTGCTGCAGGACTGGATGAAGTCTCGTCGCAGCGAAGTCGACCAGATCAACGGGCGGGTCGTCGACGAGTTGCGTCGGGTCGGGCGGCCGGCGCCGGTCAACGACGCGGTCGTTCAGCTTGCCCACCGCATCGAACGGGGCGAATTGAAGCGATCCACCGACAACGTTGCGGCATTGCGCGAGGCGCTCTCCACACCGGTGTGATCGAATCTGCGTCCCCCGCTTCACCGAGGCTGGCGGTTGGTTGACACCACTGTGACGAGTGTTTAGTGTCATGAATCAGTCCGTGTGTGACGGCCGTCGCAATCGGAAAACGTCGCTGCCTCGCCGTCGAGGAGCCAGGAGTCGCTCGACACGATTGACCTGCAGCATTGCGGGTCATCTCTCGACATGAGACGGGTTACATTGCGGCGGTCGCCCGAACGACGGTCGCCCCCGGGCCGCTCGACGGGTGTCCACAAATACCGAACGCCCGCGAGTGCGGAGACCTACTGCAAGAACGGAGAATAGGACATCCTGCGATGACGAGTGCATGGTCCTTCGAGGCACGGTCGACGATCGTGACCGGCGCGGGCAGCGGCATCGGCAAGGCGGTGACCCTCGCTCTTGCCGCCGCAGGTGCGAAGGTCCTGGCCGTCGACATCGACGGTGACGCGGCCAAGGCGACGGCGACAGAGGCGATGGCGAACGAGGCAACCTCGTCGGTCGTGCCACACCAGGCCGATGTCGCCGACCGCGCAGCGGTACTCGGCTATGCGGCCGCAGCGACGGCCGAGCACGGCCCACCCACGCTGTTCTTCAACAACGCCGGCGTCGAAGGCGTGCACAGGTCGATCCTGGACACCGATCCCGCCGACTGGCTCCGCGTCATCGACGTCAACCTCAACAGCATGTTCTGGGGATTGCAGGCGGTTCTGCCGCACATGGTGTCCGAAGGCTTCGGCGCCGTGGTGAACACGGGATCGATCCTCAGCCTCAAGTCGGCGCCGGGACGCTCCGATTACGCTGTCACCAAGCACGCGGTCCTGGGGCTCACTCGCAGCGCTGCCAGCGAGATGGCGGCACACGGCATCAGGATCAACTGCTTGTGCCCAGGCCCCATCGAAACTCCGCTCATGCGGCGCTCCGAACTCCTCGTCAATCCCGACGACCCCGACTGGGAACGCCGCCGGTTCGAGGAAGGCACGCCCATCGGCCGCTACGCCTCACCCCGGGAGATCGCCCAGACCGTCATGTTCCTGCTTCGTGGTGACGTGGCCTACCAGACCGGGTCGGCGGTCGTCATCGATGGGGGGATCACCAGTGTCTGAGCTGCCTGGCTCACCGTGGGCCGCACGATCAATCCGCTGAAATAGGAAGAGGTACAAACGACAATGCGCGCCGCGATCTTCTACGACGAGCACGACATCCGCGTTGACGAGGTGGCTGAGCCGGGTCCGCTGAAGCGGGGTCAGGTCCGGCTGCGTCCCATGTTCTGCGGCATCTGCGGGACGGACCTCCATGAGTATCTCGCTGGGCCGATCGTCATCCCCACCTCCCCGCACCCCCTCACGGGATCGGCGGCGCCGCAGGTCCTCGGACACGAGCTGTCCGCCCGTGTCCTCGAAGTGGCCGACGACGTCTCCTCGGTGTCCGTAGGGGACCGAGTATCGGTGCAGCCGTTGGTGTTCTGTGGTGAGTGCTACTTCTGCAGGCGTGGCCTCAACCATCTGTGCGTGCAGATGGCATGCGTGGGCCTCAGCTTCGACGGCGGCGGGATCGCCGAACAACTGGTGCTCAGCGCCAGTCAGGTGAGCGTGCTCCCCGACAGCGTCAGCGACAAGCAAGGCGCCCTGATCGAACCATCGGCGGTCGCCGCCTACGGTGTCGACCGGACCGGGTTCACAGCAGGAGATTCCATCCTGATCACCGGCGCCGGACCCATCGGCGCCCTGTCAGCGCTCTACGCCCACGCGGCCGGCGCCTCGCAGATCATCATCTCCGAGCCCAATCCGAAACGCCGCGCTCTAGCAGCATCGTTCGGCATTGCGACCGTGCTCGACCCCACCTCCGACGACATCACCTCGGCGGTCAAGGACATGACAGGCGGCATCGGCGTCGACGTGGCCGCGGAGTGCTCGGGTTCGGAGGCAGGCCTGAACGCCGCGCTGAACGCCGTGCGTTCGCACGGCACCATCACCCAGGTCGGGTTGCACACCAAACCAGCCTCCATTGATCCGATGAACCTGTCCAACCGGGACCTGAGCCTGATCGGAACGTGGTGCTACCCGGTCACGGACTGGCCGCGGATCATCGCGCTGGTGGCGTCGGGCCGCTTCCCGGTCGAGAAGGCGGTCAGTGACGTCGTGCCGGTCGCCGACATCGTCGAACGTGGCTTCGACCGCCTGGTCAACCCGAACGGCGATGCGCAGAAGATCCTCGTGGAGGTCTGATGAGTGACGTCGCTCTGGTAACGGGCGCCGCGGGTGGCATCGGGCGCGAAACCGTTAAGGCGTTCCTGGACAACGGATACGACGTGGTGGCGGTCGATGCCGCCGACGCGGTCCACCAGTTGCCCGAGGAGCTGGACGTCGACGGTGCGCGCGTCACTACCAAGGTCACCGACATCACCGACGAACGGAGTGTCAGCGCGTTGGCCTCCGAGGTCGGCTCCGCCCGCAGCCAACTGAATACAATCGCGTTGGTCGCCGGTGTCGTGCAGACTGCAGCCGCCGTGACCGAGCTGGATCCTGCGGAATTCCGAAAGGTGTTGGACGTCAACCTCACCGGGCCCTTCCTGCTGACCCGCGCGTTGACGCCGCTGCTCTCGCGTGATGACGGCAGCATCACCTTCATCTCGTCCTGGTGGGGCCGTTCCGGACACGCCTACTTCTCGTCCTACTGCGCCTCGAAGGCCGCCGTCATCGTCTTCGCGCAGGCGCTGGCCGAGGAACTGGCCCCCGACATCCGGGTGAACACGGTGTGCCCGGGGAACATCGACACCAAGATGCACCGGGCGGCCTTGCACACTGAAGCCGCCGAGCGCGGAATCTCCTTTGAGGAGATGAAGGACATCGAGTGGGCGAAGATCCCGCTCAAGGTCGCGGGACCCCCGTCGGCCATTGCCAATGCCCTGGTGTGGCTGGCCTCCCCGGCGGCGTCGTACATCACCGGGGCATCGCTGGACGTCAACGGCGGCGTCGTCTTCCACTGACGGCGCCATGACACGGACAGGAGCGCAAGGATGGTCGATCGGGTAAGTGGCCGAACCGTTCTCGTCACGGGTGCGGGTCAGGGAATGGGTGCTGGCATCGCCCGCGCCCTGGCCGCAGAAGGCGCGAACGTCGCTGTCGGGGACATCAATGTGGCCGCCGCAGATGCCGTGGCAGGCGCGCTCAGAGACGAGGGGCATCCGGCGATCAGCGTCGGGATGGACGTGACGAAGCGCGACGACGTGCGCGCTGCGATCGCCGGAACCGCACGTGAATTCGGTCGCCTCGACGTCATGTTCAACAATGCCGGCCTCAACAAACCCATGCAGTTCCTCGACGTCACGGAGGAGAACTGGAACCTCGTCATGGACGTCAACGCCCTCGGCGTCCTGATCGGGACGCAGGAAGCGGCCAAGCAGATGATCGCCCAGGGCGGCGGCGGCAAGATCGTCAACACCGCGTCCATCGCCTCCCGGCAGGGTTACGCGGAGTTCGTCCCCTACTGCGCAAGCAAGTTCGCGGTGGTGGCCATCATCCAGGCGGGGGCACGGGCCCTGGCGGACCACCAGATCACGGTGAACGGATTCTCGCCGGGCGTGGTGGACACCCCGCTGTGGGCACAGCTGGACAAGGACATGGTCGACATCAACGCGGCCGAGAAGGAGGGCGATGCCTTCGCGGCCTTCGCTTCCGGAGCGCTGCTCGGCCGCGCCGCGGTAGTGGAGGACATCGTCCCGACGGCGGTGTTCCTCGCCAGCTCGGACAGCGACTTCATCACCGGACAGGTGATGGCCATAGACGGGGGAATGGTTCTGGTTTAAGCCGTTTCGACGGCCCGCCGGCCGACCGACTCAGCGCTTGCTCTTCGACAACCTGCGCGAGTTGTAGGAGTCCAGCAGCACGGCGATGAAGATCAATGCGCCCTGCATGAACTGAACCCAGAACGGGCTGACGTTGAGCAGCGTCAGGCCGTTGTTGATCACGCCGATGAGCAGCACGCCGACGAAGGTTCCTGCCAGACTACCCTTGCCACCGAAAAGGCTGGTACCGCCGATGACCACCGCGGCGATCACCTGTAGCTCCAATCCCGTTGCGGCAGTGGGTGTCGCCGAGCCCAGACGGCCGACGAGGGTGATGGCAGCGATGCCCGCACAGACCCCGGCGATGGCGTAGACAAAGAACAGGACACGGCGATCGCGGATGCCTGCCAGACGCGCCGCCTCCCGGTTGCCACCGACGGCATAGACCTGATGGCCAAACGTGCTGCGACTCAGCACGAAGTAACCGATGGCGAACATCAGCAGTGTGGTGATCACGGGCACGGGCAGCCCGAGTAGCGCGCCATCACCCAGCCAGGTGAACGAGGCGGGCAGATCGTAGACACTCTGCCCACCGCTGATCTGCAACGTCAGACCACGGGCCATGCCGAGCACGGCGAGGGTGACGATGAACGGGGCGAGGCGTAGCACCGTGACCGAGAACCCGTTGAGCGCGCCGATGAGGGCGGCGACGGCGATGGTGAGGAGGACTCCGAGCCCGCCGTTCAGCCCGCCACCGACTAGCGTCGCGGCGAGCATCCCGGACAGCGCGATGTTGGAGCCGACCGAGAGGTCGATGCCACCGGTGATGATGATGAACGTGGCTCCTACTGCGGCGATTCCGACGATCGACGACTGCGTCACGATGTTCGTCAGGTTCGACGTGGTGAGGAACTTGGGCGTGAGGATGAACATGATGACGCAGGCGACGGCAAGGGCCGCAACGATGGGGAACAGCGGGCTCTTCGCCATTCGGCGGATGGTGTCGGTCCTGGGCGCGCGTTGATCGTCTGACCTCGTGCGCCCTTCACTCGCTGGCGATGTTGCGGTGGTCGTCATGGTCGTGGTGTGCGCTTTCGTTCAGCCCGCGGCTGCGAGGTGGAGGATACGTTCGCGGTCGTAGTCCGACCGGGCGACTTCGCCAACGAGTCGTCCCGCTCGAAGGACGTAGATGCGGTCGGCCATCGCCAGCACCTCGTCGGTGTCCGAACTCGTCAGCAGGACCGCGACGCCTGCCTTCGCGAGTTCGATGATCTGTTGGTAGATACCGGATTTCGCACCGACATCGACCCCGCGGGTCGGATCGTCCAACAGCATGACGGCGGGCTGACCCGCCGCCGAGCGGGCGAGGACCACCTTCTGCTGGTTGCCCCCGGAGAGCATCCCTACGGCGGTGGCCGGTGACTCGGCCTTTACGCCGAAGCGCTTCATCGCCGCCGCCGCGAACTTCCGCTGAACCGCGGGCATCCGGATGCCGTAGCGGGAGACCTGGGGGTACAGGCCGTAGATCAGGTTGTCCTGAATGCTCTTGTCCAGTATCACGCCTTCGGACTTGCGGTCCTCCGGCGAGTACACGATCCCGAGCTTCTTGGCCGCCGCGATGCTGCCCGCTTTCAGCGTGGTGGTGTACCGCGTGATGGTGCCCGCGGACACGTCGTTGATCCCCGCGATCGCCTTCATCAGTTCGGTTCGCCCTGCGCCCGCGAGGCCGACGAGGCCGACGATCTCGCCGGCCCGCGCGGTCACCGTCGCGTGGCGAATGCCGGGTGCGCTGAGGTTTGACACCGACAGGCAGACGTCGCCGAGTTCCCTTGCCTCGAAGGGGTAGGCCTGTTCGAGTTCCTTGGCGAGCATGGCCTTGATGAGCGCTCTCTCGGTCCACTCGCCGATCGGACGGTCGTCGACGAGACGGCCGTCCCGCAACACGCAGATCCTGTCGGCGATCGCAAACAGTTCGTCGAGGTGGTGGCTGACGTAGACGATGGTCAGGCCCTCCTGCTTGAGCCGTCCGATCAAGAAGTGCAGCTTCTTCACGTCGTCTTCCGGTAGCGCCGAGGTGGGTTCGTCGAACACCAGGACGCGAGCCTCTCGTGCCAGACACCTGGCAATCTCCACCAGTTGGCGTTGCGCCAGGGTCAGCGACCGGACCGGTCGTGCCACGTCGACGTCGGCGAGTCCGACCCGGGACAGTGCGTCACGGGCGGCGCGCCTGTTGCCACGTCGGTTGCTCACGTTGGCGCTGTGAAGCGGACGGCCCAACATCACGTTGTCCACCACCGACATGTCCGGAATGTCGGTCAACTCCTGATAGATGACGCTGACACCGGCGTCGATGACGCGTCTGGGGTCGGCAGGCAGCTCGATGCCGCCGAGCAATATCCTTCCCTGGTCGGCGGATACGGCACCTGCGAGGATCTTGATCAGGGTCGACTTGCCCGCGCCGTTCTCACCGGCGAGCGCGACCACGCTGCCGGGTCGCAATGTCATGGTGACGTCGGTGAGGGCATGCACTCCGCCGTAGGACTTGGTGATCGATTCCAGCGTCAGCTCCGCCGCGCCGGAGGTCATTGCACCTCATCCGCCCAGATGCCGTAGGCCTTCACCTCGGAGGAGTCGATGTTCGCCTTGGTGATCAGCTGCGCTGGGTAGACCACGTTCTTGGGAACCTCCTTACCCGCCTGGAGGTCGGAGACCAGCTCGATTGCCTTCTCGGCCATCTTGATCGGGTTCTGGCTGACGGAGGCATCCTGGATGCCCGCGCGGATGTTGGCGATCGCGGGCTTGGAGCCGTCGACCCCGATCACGTAGATGTGGCCGGGTGTGCCTACCGATTTGAAACGTCCGGCGGCCTCGATCGCCGCACTCACGCCGACCGCTTCGGCGTCGTTGCCGCTGAAGACGGCGTCTACCTTCGGGTTTGCCTGCAGGATGTCGTTCATAGTCGCGTTGGACTTCTCCGTGTCGTAGCCGCCGTCCTGGGTGGCCACGATGTGGATGTCCGGATGCTTCCCGATCTCCTCGAGGAACCCCTTGTTGCGGTCCGACGCAGATGGTGTCCCGATGATGCCGGTGATGTTGACGACGTTGCCACGGGGCCCACCGTTCACTGTGGTCAGAAACTGGACGATCTGCTGGGCGGCCATCTGGCCCGCTGCCACGTTGTCCAGGTTCACGGTCGAGGTGATGTCTCCCTCGACCGAATCGGCGATCGAGATGACCGGGACGTTCTTGACTTTGGCGGCATTCAGGGCCGGGGTGACGGCTTTGCCATCCGCGGGCGTGAGGAGGAGGTACTGGGCGCCACGATTCAAAAGGTTCTCGATATCGCTAACCTGTTGGCTCGGTTCACCATTCGCGTTCGTCGTCACCATCTGGTAGCCGTGCTTGCTACTGCCGGCGTCGAGTCCCTTCTGCATGCCTGCGAAAAACGGATTGGACACCGTGTAGGTGCTGTATCCGACGGTCGTGGCGGACTCGCCGGAGTCACGGTTGCAGGCAGTCAGGCTGGCCACACACACCAGACTCACCGCGCCCGCGGCCAATTGGCGCATCACGTTCGACATGCGGTCATCTCCTTGTGAACGTTTCGAGCCCGACGGTGGGAGGTGTCGTCGCAGGCGGTGGGTTGCGGCCGTCAGCCTAAGTTCACGATGAACAGTGTGTCAATCGTCACTATACAAAGAGATTGTGATGACGGCCGTACCTACACAGCGATAGCACTCAGTGAGGCGGGAGGTCAGTTTAGGCATTTCCGCAGCTAAAACCCTATGCGGATTGTGATATAGCTGTGCGCCGGCACATTTCTTGTTGACGCATTCGCTTAACCTGGCCCGCCGATGTGTAGTTTCACTGAAGCGACAGCCATGACATCTATCCCGCACCGCCAGCACGACTCGAAGGCGACTGAAAACGGAACATCCCCAGACATAGGGCAGTCCGCGGCGGGATTTGGAATCCTCGCCAGGCCGTGGTTTGCCGAACGGCAGATCGCTGCCCTGGGCTACGACGGTGACAGCACGTGGAACCGCACCGAGTCGCAGGCGTGCAGGCGCAAATCCCATGTCCTCGGCATCACCGCGATGGGGTTGCCCTTCTTCGACGGACTAGGGCTGGAGGACTTAGCCGTGGCGTGCGGATACAAGGAAGGTGGGAGGCGCATCGCTGATCCACCGATACGCCTCCACGGCGACACGGGTGCTTCATCAACCCGCTAGCCATCTTGTGACCCGGTCAGAGTCGACGGGTCACCTCGGCGACCGCCGACCAGTCCAGCTTGGAGAGGTCCTCGTCGGCCAGGGCGGACTCAAACAGCGATCGCAACGCGGAACTCGTGGGAAGCGCCGTACCGGTGTCGACGGCTGCCTGTTCGGCGAGCACGAGATCCTTGAGACCCAGGGCGACGGTGAAACCAACGGGCTCGTAGTTCCGCCGCGCGATCATGGGACCATAACCGGCGTAAGCGCTTCCTGTATAGGCCGTGTCGGTGAGGATCTCGATGAAGGTGTCACCCGAGACGTTGCCACGTTCGACCATCGTGACCGATTCCGCGAGTGCCTGCAGAGTGTGGATGAGGTTGTAGTTCACCGCTATTTTGACCAGGTTTGCCCGTTCGGGTTTGTCTCCGACGGACCAGAATTTCTTCCCCAGCACGTCGAGACACGGTCGCGCACGTTCGATGTCTGCGAAGGGGCCCGCGGCGACGATGTTGAGTTGACCGCTAGCGGCGAGATGCGGCCGACCCAGGACGGGCGCGGCGATGTAACCGACTCCGGCGGCTCGGTGCTTGGCATCGAGGATCCGCGCCGTGTCCACGCTGACCGTTGCCATGTTGACGTGGGTTGCGCCGACGGCAGAAGCCAGCGCGTCGTCGGAGAAAACGCTGAGGGCTGCGTCGTCATTGGCCAGCATGGAGAAGGCGAGGCCCGCCTGCAGCGCCTCTTGAGCGGTGTCCGCGACACGTATGCCGGCGGCGGCAAAAGGCTCGGTGGCACCCGTCGACCGATTCCACACGACGACATCGTGGCCCGCATCCACCAAACGGCGCGCCATGCCGGCGCCCATCGTTCCCAACCCGATGAAACCTACTGTTGGCATGGTGTTTTCCTCTTTCGTAGCTGGTCGTCGTCAGCGCGATTCCAGCGAATCGATTGACCAGGATGTTCACAATACTGTTCATTGTTGATGTACACCTCTGACCGTCCGGCGTCTGAGTCCCATGCCGTTGCGCGGTCAGACCCCGCCGGAGCGCAGGCCCGATCCGTCACACGTCATCGAGCGAGGCATTCCATTTCGTTAGGGACGCGGTGGCGCGTGATCGCATGTTGCTCTGCGGGCAGGCCGAGGCCGCTCGGGTATTCGAAGAGTCTGCGAACGGGTCAGCGTCTCGCCGCACCGACACTCGCGCGCGGTGCGCACGTCGATGTATTCCTCAGTTTGGTTCGCTCCCAGTGGGGGTCGAACGAGAACGGTCTCGCGCCGACAATGTGGGCACGGGTCCTGTTGCCAAACCGCTGGGATCCACCTGAGTGCGGCCAACTTATTGAGTGTCATCCAAGCCGAGTCGGACGTGTTCGGTGATGTCCGCGACGGTGATCTGCTCGGTTTCTGTGGACTCTTGGAGATGCGAGTAGATGACCGCCGCTCGGAGCTCTGGTCTACACCGAGGCCAGCACTGCAGTACGCCGCCGATCGCCATTTGTCCGCCCAACTGCGCCGATGACGACCGGAACATCGGCTGCGCGGCATGATGGTGCTCCGATGTGTCCGCTGCATAGCTTGAGGTTGCAATAAGGTTGCGAAGGGTCCAAACGAAGAAAAAGGTCAGGGACCAGAAACGGCCCCTGACCTGCGGGGTGGCTGACGGGACTCGAACCCGCGACAGCCAGGATCACAACCTGGTGCTCTACCAACTGAACTACAGCCACCATCGCCGCTAACCGCGCGGCGCCGTTGATATTAGCCGCTAGGGCGCTCCCTGGCCGAATCCATATCCTTCGCCGCGCCGTTCGGTGGACCCAGTTCGGCGGCGATCTCCGTGATCTCGCTGGTTGACGGTCCAGGAGGCGGTACGAACGCGGTGCGCCGGTAGTACTGCAGCTCGCGGATCGACTCGTGGATGTCGGCCAGCGCGCGATGCGCGAGCCCCTTCTCCGGCTGCCCGAAGTAGATGCGTGGATACCACCGGCGGCACAGCTCTTTGATCGAGCTGACGTCGATCATCCGGTAGTGCAAGTAGTCGTCGAGCTTGGGCATGTCGCGGGCGATGAACCCGCGGTCGGTGGCGATCGAGTTACCGGCCAGGGGAGCGGTTTTGGCCTGCTTGACGTGGGTGCGGATGTAGTCCAGGACCAATTCCTCGGCCGCGGCCACGTCCACGCTCGACGCGCGCACCTCCTCGATCAGGCCAGAGCGGGTGTGCATGTCGGTCACCACCGGGATCATCGACGACAGTGCGGCGTCATCGGCGTGGATCACCACGTCGATGCCCTCGCCCAGGATGTTCAGCTCGGCATCGGTGACCAGCACCGCGATCTCGATGAGCAGGTCGGTCTTGAGGTCAAGACCGGTCATCTCGCAGTCGATCCACACCAGTTCGTCACGCACAGGGGCCACAGTAAGCCGTCCGGCGACAACCAGCCGCCCACACCCGCCGAGCGCGCCGATGCTTAGTAGTGTTTCGACCTATGACGACTGAGTCGACAGCCAACTCCGCACAGCAGATCGCCGCAGGTTACGCCACTGATGGGGCGGCTCTCGAGCTTGGCGCCGTCGTCGTCGACGCAGTATGCGACCCGGCGTCGCTTGTACGTATCCCGTTGGCCACGGTCAACCGCCACGGCCTGGTCGCGGGTGCCACCGGCACCGGCAAGACGAAGTCGCTGCAGGTGATCGCCGAGCAGTTGTCGGCGGCGGGGGTCCCGGTGGTGATGGCCGACTTCAAGGGCGACCTGTCCGGTCTGTCGCAGCCGGGTCAGGCCAGCGACAAGATCGAGCAACGAAGCAAGGACACCGGCGACACCTGGAGGCCGACCGCGTTCCCGGTGGAGTTCCTGTCCCTTGGCACGTCGGGAGTCGGAGTGCCGGTGCGCGCGACGATGACCAGTTTCGGGCCGATACTGCTGTCAAAGGTGCTGGGGCTCAACCCAACTCAAGAATCCACCCTGGGTCTGATCTTTCACTGGGCCGACCAGAAGGGGCTGGCGCTGCTTGACCTGAAGGACCTGCGGGCCGTCATCCAGTTCCTCACCAGCGACGAAGGCAAGGAGGAGCTCAAGGCGATCGGTGCGGTATCCGCGTCGACCGCCGGGGTGATCCTGCGGGCACTGATCAATTTGGAGGCCGAGGGCGCCGACACGTTCTTCGGCGAGCCCGAACTCGAGCCCAGCGACCTGATGCGTACCGACGCGCAGGGTCGCGGCATCATCACGCTGCTCGAACTGGGCGACCAGGCCGCGCGCCCGGTGATGTTCTCGACCTTCCTGATGTGGGTGCTTGCCGACCTGTTCACCGCGCTGCCTGAGGTGGGCGACGTCGACAAGCCGAAGCTGGTGTTCATCTTCGACGAGGCGCACCTGCTGTTCAGCGACGCGTCCAAGGTGTTCCTCGAGCAGGTCGAGCAGACGGTCAAGTTGATCCGGTCGAAGGGCGTCGGCGTGCTCTTCTGCACCCAGCTGCCCACCGACGTGCCCAACGATGTGCTCAGCCAGCTGGGCGCGCGCGTCCAGCATGCGCTACGCGCGTTCACGCCCGACGACCAGAAGGCGTTGACGAAGACGGTGCGCACCTACCCGAAGACCGATGTATACGACCTGGAGGAGGCGTTGACATCGCTGGGGATCGGCGAGGCAATCGTGACGGTGCTGTCGGAAAAGGGCGCGCCGACGCCCGTGGCGTGGACCAGGATGCGCTCGCCGCGTTCGTTGATGGGCGCGATCGGCACCGACGCGATCACCGAGGCTGCGAAAGCCAGTCCGCTACAAGCCAAGTACGGCCAGACGATCGATCCGCAATCGGCCTACGAGATACTGCAGAACAAGGTGGCGCCGCCGCCTGCCGATGCGCCGCCGCCACCGCAACAACAGCCGCCTGCCCCCGCCAGTGCCGAAGGCGAGGCGAAGAGTCGCGGGGGCGTCGAGGGCAGCATGGTGTCTGAGGTGCTGCAGAGTTCGGCGTTCAAGAGTTTCCTGCGCTCGGCGGCGACGGTGGCGGGCCGCGAGATCACCCGCAGCATTTTCGGCACCGGCCGCCGCAGGCGCTAGCACGTCGCGCCGAAACTGTATTCCGGCAGGCCGCTACTCGAACTTTTGCTGCTGGAATACCGTTTCGGCGCAAGGGGCCTAGCCGCCGCCGAGTTTCTTGTAGACCGCGCCGACGATCGGCGTCACGATGGCGCGCGGGGTGTACCCCGACGCCACCGACATCGCCTTAGACGTCACACCCGGTACGACCCGCATCTTGTTGCGCTCCAAGCCGTCCAGCGACAGCCTGGCCGTGTACTCCGTCGAGATCCACAGGAAGTCGGGAATCAGCTTCTCCACCAGCGACTGCTCGGTCTCGGCGGGCAGCGTCTCGCGCACGGGACCCGGCGCCAGCACCGTGACGTGGACGCCCGCATGCTTGAGCTCGCCGCGCAGCGATTCGCTGAACGTGTTGGCGAATGCCTTGGTGGCCGCATAGGTGGCGTTGTTCGGGATCGGCGAATTGCCCGCCGCCGAACCGGAGATCAGGATTCCGCCCGCGCCGCGCGACACCATGCCCGGCAGCACCGCGAGCGTAAGGTCATGCACGCCAAGCACATTCAGTTGCACCTGGGCCTTCTCACCGGCCGGGTCCAGCGACGCCACCGGGCCGAAGGTCGCGGTGCCTGCGTTGGCGCACAGGATCGAGATCTCACGCGAGGCGAGTTCGTCGCACAGTTTGGTCCGCTGCTCGGGATCTGCCAGATCGACCGGGCGCACTTCGACGGTCACGCTGTACTGCTCGGTGATCCGGTCCGCCAGCGCGCGCAGGACATCCTCGCGGCGGGCGGTGATGATCAGGTGGTGCCCGCGGGCGGCGAGTTCGATGGCCAACGCCTCGCCGATGTTCTGCGAGGCGCCGGTGACGACGGCACGGGCGTCCGCGCTGGGACCGGGTACTGGCATGGGCCGGACTATATCTTGACGTGCATGAGCCGGTTGCGAGTGCTCGCGTGGGCGTTGTGGGACTGCGGTTCCACCGGGGTGGGTGCGATCGTCGTGACCTTCGTGTTCTCCGTGTACCTGACCCGCTCCGTCGGCGACGATCTGCCCGGCGACACCAGCCCGGCGAGCTTGCTCGGCTGGGCGTTGTTCGTCTCCGGTGTCATGGTCGCCGTACTCGCTCCGGTCGTCGGGGTCTGGGTGGACGGGCCGCATCGTCGCCGGCAGACACTCGGTGTGCTCACCGCAATGGTGGTGGCGCTGACATCATCGATGAGCCTGATCCGCGACGACTCCAGCTACCTGTTGGCTGGTCTTCTGTTGCTCGGCTTCACCGCGGCGTGCAATGACCTTGCCACCGTGCCTTACAACGCGATGCTGCGCCAGCTCGCCACGCCGCAAACGTCGGGCCGCGTATCTGGATTCGGTTGGGCAGCAGGCTATCTCGGCAGCATGTTGCTGCTGGCGATCGTCTACGCGCGGTTCATGTCGCACGGCACTCAGAACGTGCCCGCGGCCATGCTGCTCACCGCCGCATGGATGACGGTGTTCGCGCTGCCCGTGCTGATCGCGGCGCCGCCGACTGACCTCGCGCCGGCACCTCGTTCCGCAGCGGGGCTGCTCGGCGCGTACCGCAAGCTGTGGGCCGACCTGGTCGCCGAATGGCGGCGCGACCGGAACTTCGTGTACTACCTGCTCGCCAGCGCGGTGTTCCGGGACGGCTTGGCCGGCGTCTTCACATTCGGGGCAGTGCTCGGCGTCAACGTCTACGAGGTCTCCGAGGCCGACGTCCTGCTGTTCGGCATCGCCGCCAACGTGGTGGCCGCGATAGGCGCGGTGCTTGGCGGGCTGTTGGACGACCGCGTCGGCTCGAAGACCGTCATCCTGGCCTCGCTGGCGTCGATGATCGCCGTCGGATGCGCACTGATGGCCCTTTCGGGCGCCGCGGCGTTCTGGGCGTGTGGTCTGCTGCTGTGCCTGTTCATCGGGCCGACGCAGGCTTCGGCCCGCACCCTGCTGCTGCACATGACAAGCCACGGCAAGGAGGGCGTGGCATTCGGGCTCTACATGATGACCGGCCGCGCCGTCGCGCCGATGGCGCCGTTCATGTTCTCGACCTTCGTCGCGGTGTTCGGGGCGGACCGGGCAGGCATCGCGGGTCTAATGCTGGTACTGGCAACGGGTTTCGTTGCGATGCTTGGGGTGCAGGTGCCGCGCAGGCAGTCAGTTGCCTAGCCCGCTGCGGTGCAGATCGTCAGGCCCGCACCCGTGCGCTGCTGCACCTGGACCCCGTTGACCGTGATCGAGCAGCTCACTTCCCGCCCGACATTGATGATGCTGACACTGGCCGAATTCTCGGCAGGGTCTGCCAGTTCGACCTCCTTGCTCCACGGCAGCATCACGTTGAACTCGGTCTGCAACACCCCGCCCGTATCGACGTAGGTGATGTTGATGGCTCGACCGTCGCCCGAGACGTTGTAGACGACGGTTTCGGTCGCGCCAGGAGTCGACGGGCTGGTGGGCGACGGAGTGCTTGGCAGCGTCGGCAGCGGGAAGACCGGAATGGTCGGGCGGGGTGTCGTGGTCGGCGTCGGCCTGGTGGTAGTCGGCTCCTGCACAGACGGCAGCGGGGCCACCACGGTGTCCTGCTTGGAGCTGTTGACGATCACCAAGGCGATCACCAGCCCGATCACCGTGACGATCGCGACGCCCGCCACGATCCACAGCCAGCGCGGCGACTTCGGGCCGTCGGGCTCTGGCGGCGGCCCGGCGGGCGGGTACTGCCCGCCATACTGGCCGGTCGCGTACGGGTCATAGCCGTACGGCGGGTACCCGGACAGCCGCTCAGTCGGCGCCGGGCCCACGGGCGCCTGGTAGGTGGGGCCGTAGGGCGCCTGGCTGGCATAGGCCGGATCGCTGTATCCGGGATAGCTGCTGCCGAAGGGTTCGGGCCCGTCGCGGCGTGGTGAATCGGTCATACCCACCTCATGGCTGCAGGGTACCTGTGCGGCCGCTCAGTCGATCACCGACCGGCGCTCACCTCGATCTTCACGGCGCGGTGCCGTCGCGCGGCCTACGACCATGCAGAATCGAACCAATGGGAGTACACGTCCGTCGGCTCTACGGCGCATCGATGTCGCCGGACGCGACCGCGTTCGCCCATCTGGTGGACGACGGCGGCTTCCCCCGGGCCGTCCAGCGCTTCCTTCGCGGCTGGCGTGCCAGCTCGTCGCGCGACGTCGAACTGCCCGTCGAGGGCGCCGTCACCCGCGTCCTTCATTCTGCAGACGGCCACTGGTTGGCGTGTGAGGTCGCACCTGACGGGGCCACGCGCAGCCAGATCTGGATCGTCACAACTGATCCCGACGACCGCGTCGCGCGGCGCATCGACCAGTGGCCTGCAGGCGCGCAGGAAGGCACCGCGGAGCTGATCGCGTGGGATGGCACCAAGGTCGCGGCCATTCTCACCGGCGAGGACGGGGTCGGCAGCTCGTGTCTGATCGATCCGTCCGACGGCACAACGGCGATACTCGATCGCCGCTCGGGCGGCAGGCTGGTCGATGCGTGGGCGGGGGCGGCGCTGGTGCGGGTGGGTCCGCGGGGTTACCGCGACCTGATCATGTTGCGTGGGCAGACCGAAATCGCCTTACTGCCATACGATCCCGGCTCCACCAGCGACGCGGGCATCATCCTCGACGACCACAGCCCGCGGCGGTTGCGGGCGGGTCTGGAGGGTGAACTGACGCAGTTGTATCAGCCCGCGAGCCACGGGCCCAACGACTCCGAGGGTTATGTCCGCGCGCTGATCCGCAGTGAGAACGGCACCGAGCACGCTCGGCTTCTCGAGGTCACGGCCACGCCGGACGGAGTGTCGTATCAGGTGGTCGCCGAGCGGCCGGGATTCGAGCTCGACGAGTTCACCGTCAGCGATGATCTGTCCACTGTGGCGATGCTGTGGAATATTCACGGCGCCAGCGAATTACAAATCTTGGAGCTTGCTGACAACACGCTGCATGAGCCAATTCCGTTGCCCGGCATGGTGGCCAGCGAGTTGAGCATCAGCGCGGGCGGCTCGATGCTCGCCATGACAGTCGAAGGTCCGTCGCTGCCGCCGATGGTCGAGCTTGTCAATCCGCGGACCCGCGAATGGGAGCCGGTCGACAGGGAGCCCAGCAGCGGGCCGCTCACCGCTGATCCCTCGCTGGAGCGGATCACCGCACGCGACGGGCTCGAGTTCACCGGCTGGTTGTTCCGCCCGCCCGACGGGATCGACTCGATTGGCGCGATGATTTTCTTGCACGGCGGCCCAGAGGGGCAGGGCAGGCCCGGCTACAACGAGTTCTTCCCCCCGCTGCTCGAAGCCGGGATCGCCGTGTTCCTTCCGAATGTCAGGGGCTCCGGCGGATTCGGCCGCACGTTCATGCACGCCGACGACAAGGAGCGGCGGTTCGCGGCCATCGACGACGTCGCCGACGCGGCATGCTATCTAGTCGACCGTGGTGTCGCGCCGCGGGAGCGCATCGCATGCTGCGGATGGTCGTATGGCGGTTATTTGACCCAGGCGGCGCTGACGTTTCATCCACAACTGTTCGCGGCGGGAATCAGCATCTGCGGGATGAGCGATTTGAACACGTGGTATCGGACCACCGAGCCGTGGATCGCCGCCGCCGCCCACCCGAAATACGGCCACCCGATCAGCGACCGGGAACTGCTGGACGATCTGTCACCGTTGCTCCGCGCTGACGCGCTCACCGCGCCGCTGCTGCTCGTGCACGGGCTCAACGACACTAATGTGCCACCCACCGAATCGCAGCAAATGTATGACGCATTGCGTGCATTGGGCCGCACCGTCGAACTGCTGACGTTCGACGACGACGGCCACGAAATCGTGCGCCGCGAGAACCGCGCTGTGCTGGTCAGCGCGATGACCAACTGGCTCACAACAGCGTTCGCTGCCGCCGCGATTTCGTGATCAAACCGTAGCTGGCCTGAGGTTTGGACAAATTGTCCGCCGGGTAAACCGTCGCTGCGCGTCAGTCGCTGGCGCCGTACACGGATGGAGGCAGACATGCGAGGCGGCGGAATTCTCGGCGTCATTGTGCTCGTCTGGTTGCTGATCGGGGTGGTCGCGGCGTACCAACGCGATTACTTCAAGAACTCTGAAAACAACTGCGCCACAGCGGGGTCCATCGCCCTCACGGTGGTGGCAGGTCCGCTTAATTACGCGGGTGTCAATCCCAAGGTAACCAACTGCAACATTCCTGAACCCAGCCAGTAGTCAACTGGCGGTTAACAATTCGCGACGAAATGGAGTAACCATGATTGTCCTGGGAGCCATCCTGCTCATTCTCGGGCTGATCTTTGGCATATCGATTCTCACGTACATCGGTGTGGTGCTGCTCGTTGTCGGCGCCGTCTTCTGGATCCTCGGATCCGTCGGCCGTCCGGTCGGCGGTAGGAGAGTCTGGTACTAACGCTGTAAACGAGCGGCCGAGGTCAGCGCCGCGACCGTCATCGCCCGCAGGACGGATCGCGAGCTGGCCTCGGCCGCTTTTGCGGCACCGGGCTTCACGCTGTGTGGTGTCGAGTTCAACAACCCAAAAGCCGCATGCGCCATCAGCCGCGCATCCGCCTCGCTGAGCGAACCATCCAACTGCCGCAGCACGTCGACCCAGATCTCGACGTATTGCCGCTGCGCCTTCCGTACCTGCCGCTTGGCCACCGGTGGAAGGTGACCGAGGTCGCGGTCCTGAATGCGGATCAGATCCGATTCTCCGAGCGCGAAGTCCAAGTGGAAATCAATGAGCCCGTCCAATGCATCCGCGGCGCTATCGGCGTCGCCGACGACTTTCGTGGCGCCGGCCAGCAGTCGTGCGCTGATGCCGACCAGAAGCTCAGTCAGCAGCGCTTCCTTGTTGGGAAAGTGACGGTATATCGCGGGCCCGCTGACACCCACGGCCGCCCCGATGTCTTCCAGGCGCACAGCGAGATAGCCGCGCTCGGCGACCAGGCGTTCGGCGGCGGCGATGAGCTGGCCACGACGGTCGGATTTCGCCCGGCTGCGCCGCGTCGGGGAGGACGTCGACGTAGCCATTCGACCTCCGGCTCGCTGGTGGACAACTCGGTTAATCGTGACTAACATACCATAAGTTAGTCGTCATTAACTCAAACGAACGGGTCTTATGAGGACACCGCAAGGCAGCCACCGCGGCGAGCATCTCGCGCTGGTCGAACAGTTGCGTGCGAAGTTGGCCACGGCGGCACTGGGCGGCCCCGAACGGGCACGCGATCGCCACGTCAGTCGCGGCAAGCTTCTGCCGCGCGACCGGGTGGACGGCCTACTCGACGCAGGCAGCCCGTTCCTCGAACTCGCGCCGTTGGCGGCCGACGGCATGTACGACGACGAATGTCCTGGCGCCGGCATGATCGCAGGCATCGGCCGGGTGTCGGGTCGGGAGTGCATGATCGTCGCCAACGACGCGACGGTGAAGGGCGGCACCTACTACCCGATCACCGTCAAGAAGCATCTGCGCGCCCAGGAGATCGCCGGACAGAACCGGCTGCCCTGCATCTATCTCGTCGATTCCGGTGGTGCGTTTCTACCGCGTCAGGATGAGGTGTTTCCCGACCGTGAGCACTTCGGTCGCATCTTCTACAACCAGGCGAACTTGTCCGCCGAAGGGATCCCGCAGATCGCCGCGGTGCTCGGGTCCTGCACCGCGGGTGGGGCGTACGTACCCGCGATGAGCGACGAAGCAGTGATCGTGCGCAATCAGGGCACCATCTTCCTCGGCGGACCGCCGTTGGTGAAGGCGGCGACGGGCGAGGTGGTGACGGCCGAAGAACTCGGCGGGGGCGATCTGCACTCCAAGACCTCCGGTGTCACAGACCATTTGGCGCACGACGATCGCGACGCGCTTCGGATCGTTCGTCGGATCGTCGCGACGTTGGGACCGCGAACGCCCGTGCCGTGGGACGTATTGCCAACGGTTGACGCCGTCGCCGACCAGACCGAGCTCTACGACGTCGTGCCCGTTGACCCCAGGGTGCCCTACGACGTGCACGAGGTCATCACGCGGATCGTCGACGGTGGCGAGTTCTCGGAATTCAAATCCGACTACGGCGCCACACTGGTCACCGGATTCGCCCGCATTCACGGCTACCCGGTCGGCATCGTCGCCAACAACGGTGTGTTGTTCAGCGAATCTGCGCTCAAGGGCGCGCATTTCATCGAACTCTGCGACAAGCGAAACACGCCGCTGCTTTTCTTGCAGAACATCTCGGGCTTCATGGTCGGCCGCGACTACGAGGCCGGCGGTATCGCCAAGCACGGCGCGAAGATGGTGACCGCGGTGGCCTGCGCCAGGGTGCCCAAGCTGACCGTGGTGATCGGCGGTTCCTACGGTGCGGGTAATTACTCGATGTGTGGTCGCGCGTATTCCCCTCGGTTCCTGTGGATGTGGCCGAATGCCCGGATTTCGGTGATGGGTGGTGAGCAGGCCGCCTCGGTGCTCGCGACGGTACGCGGCGAGATGACACCGGAAGAGGAAGAGAAGTTCAAGGCGCCGATCCGTCAGCAATACGAAGACCAGGGCAACCCCTACTACTCGACGGCCAGACTGTGGGACGACGGCGTGATCGACCCTGCGGACACCAGAACCGTTCTGGGTCTGGCTCTTTCGGTCGTGGGGCAGGCGCCTCTCGAAGCGGTTTCCTACGGCGTGTTCAGGATGTGACGATGCACTTCAACACGGTTCTGGTAGCCAACCGCGGTGAGATCGCGGTCCGGGTGATCCGCACTCTGCGTGCGATGGGAATCCGCTCGGTCGCGGTGTTCAGTGCCGCCGACGCCAACGCCCGCCACGTCGCCGAGGCCGACGTCGCCGTGGGTATCGGACCCGCTCCGGCGCGGCAGAGCTACTTGGACATCGACGCGGTGGTGCGGGCAGCGCAGCGCACCGGCGCTCAGGCCGTCCACCCCGGTTACGGATTCCTCTCCGAGAACGCACAATTCGCCGCAGCGCTGCAGGCCGAGGGCATCGTGTTCATCGGGCCGCAGGCAGCCGCCATACAGACGATGGGCGACAAGATCGCCGCCAAGGCGGCCGTGTCGGCATTCGGCGTTCCGGTGGTGCCGGGCGTGTCCCGGCCCGGCCTCACCGATGCCGAACTGATCGCGGGAGCCGACGAGGTCGGTTATCCCGTGTTGGTCAAGCCGTCCGCCGGGGGTGGCGGCAAGGGCATGCGGGTGGTGCACGAAGCGTCGGAGCTAGCCGCGGCGCTGGCCAGTGCGCGCAGGGAGGCGGCGTCCGCGTTCGGCGACGACACCCTGTTCATCGAGCGATTCGTGTTGAATCCCAGGCACATCGAGGTGCAGGTACTGGCCGACGGTTACGGCAACGTCGTGCACTTCGGCGAACGCGAATGCAGCCTGCAACGGCGTCATCAGAAGGTGATCGAGGAGGCGCCGTCGCCGCTGCTCGACTCCCAGACCCGGGCCCGTATCGGCGCGGCCGCCTGCGACACCGCACGTAGCGTCGACTACACCGGTGCGGGCACTGTCGAATTCATCGTGTCTGCCGACCGGCCGGACGAATTCTTCTTCATGGAAATGAACACACGCCTTCAGGTCGAACATCCTGTCACCGAGATGGTCACCGGTGTCGACCTCGTCGAGCTACAGGTACGCATCGCCGCGGGGGAGAAGCTGCCGATCGGTCAGGACGACATCACCATGCGCGGCCACGCCATCGAGGCCCGGGTGTACGCGGAGGATCCCGCGCGGGGCTTCCTGCCCACCGGCGGTGAGGTGCTCGACCTCGCCGAGCCCGTTGGTCCCGGCGTGCGAGTCGATTCCGGACTCGCCGCAGGCACCGTCGTCGGCAGCGAGTACGACCCGATGCTGGCCAAGGTCATCGCGCACGCCGAAGACCGGCCCGCGGCGTTGCGTGTGCTCGACCGCGCGCTGTCGGAGACCGCGGTGCTGGGCATCACCACCAACATCGACTTCCTGCGCTTCTTGCTCGCCGACTCCGATGTCGTCGCAGGCAGACTGGACACCGGGCTGCTGGACCGGCGAACACCCGACTACGTTGCGACGCAACCCGGTGACGACGCGTTGATCGCCGCGGCCGCCTACCACTGGCTGCGCCTGTGGCCCACCTCGATCGGTGACCTCTGGGCGGTGCCGTCGGGTTGGCGGATGGGGGAGCGGGGGCCGACGACCTTCCGACTCCATGCCGGTGAACGGACCGACCATGTGCATCTGACCGGTACGCCCACTGCCGCGACTGCGCGAGTCGAGGACGGCGAAACCCGTTCGCTGACAGCATCGCTGGATGCCGATCAGTTGACTGTCACGTTGGACGGGCTGCGGACGGAGTATCTGGTGGCGGCCACCGATGGGCAGATCTGGCTGGCCGGCGGCGGAGGCACCGCGATGGTCGAAGAAGTGCGGGAAGCGCCCGTGCGGCCCGACGAGGAACACAGCGGCGACGCCGAGCTGACCAGCCCGATGCCCGGATCCGTTGTCGCCGTTGGCGTCGAGGACGGTCAAGAGGTGGCAGCGGGCACTGTCGTTGTCACCGTCGAGGCCATGAAGATGGAACACGCCCTGTCCGCCCCGATCGACGGCGCGGTCGAACTTCTCGTCGCCGCTGGCGACCAGGTCAAGGTGGGCCAGCCGCTCGCCAGGATCACGGCCGGCCGAGCCGGCGATTCAGCAGATGCAAGTACGAAAGAAGAAGTCCATGACTGATTTTCTGGCCACCGGGATGCTGCCCGATCACTATGAGCAGCTCGCCAAGACTGTGCGCGACTTCGCTCAGAGCGTCGTCGCGCCCGTCGCCGCCAAACACGATGAGGAACATTCCTTTCCGTACGAAGTGGTGTCCGGGATGGCCGACATGGGCCTGTTCGGTTTGCCCTTCCCAGAGGAGTACGGCGGTATGGGCGGCGACTACTTCGCCCTGTGCTTGGCGCTCGAAGAGCTCGGCAAGGTCGACCAGAGCGTGGCCATCACGCTGGAAGCAGGCGTGTCGCTGGGCGCCATGCCGGTGTACCGCTTCGGCAACGAACAACAGAAGCAGGAATGGTTGCCGCTGCTGGCAAGCGGCAAGGCGCTCGGTGCGTTCGGGCTGACCGAACCCGGCGGCGGCACCGACGCGGGTGCCACCAGAACCACGGCCAAGCTGGACGACGGGCACTGGATCATCAATGGCTCAAAGCAGTTCATCACCAACTCGGGCACCGACATCACCAAACTGGTGACCGTCACCGCAGTGACTGGAGAGACCGGCGGCAAGAAAGAGATCTCGTCCATATTGGTGCCTGTGCCCATCGCGGGATTCACCGCGGAACCCGCATACAACAAAGTCGGCTGGAACGCGTCTGACACCCACCCGCTGTCCTTCGACGACGTCCGGGTGCCCGCGGAGAACCTGCTCGGTGAGCGGGGTCGCGGGTATGCCAACTTCCTGCGAATCCTCGACGAAGGCCGGATCGCCATCGCGGCGCTTTCCGTCGGTGCGGCGCAAGGATGCGTCGACGAATGCGTGAAATACGCCAAGGAGCGTGAGGCGTTCGGTGCCGCGATCGGCAGCTACCAGGCCGTCGCATTCAAGATCGCTCGCATGGAGGCACGCGCGCACGCCGCGCGTGCGGCCTATTACGACGCGGCGGCGCTGATGCTGGCGGGCAAGCCGTTCAAGAAGGCCGCGGCGGTCGCCAAGCTGGTCGCCAGCGAGGCCGCGATGGACAATGCCCGCGATGCCACTCAGGTCTTCGGCGGGTACGGTTTCATGAACGAATACGCCGTCGCGCGGCACTATCGCGACAGCAAGATCCTCGAGATCGGCGAGGGGACAACGGAAGTGCAGTTGATGCTGATCGCGCGGGAGGCCGGCCTGTGAGCGGAGCGAACGATTCAGCGGATGTGAGCGACAGGAAAATAGTCGTTCAGCGCGGGCTGTGGTTCGAGGAGTTCGAGACCGGCGTGCTGTACCAGCACCGCCCAGGACGCACCATCACCGAAGCCGACAACGTGCTGTTCACCACGCTCACGATGAACACCCAGGCGCTGCACCTTGACGCCGCGTTCTCCGATGCGTTGCCGCCGTTCAACCAGCGGCTGGTCAATTCGATGTTCACGCTCTCGACACTGGTCGGGCTGTCGGTGGCCCAACTGACGCAGGGCACGATCGTCGGCAACCTCGGCTTCGGCGAGGTCGCGTTCCCCAAGCCGCTCTTCCACGGGGACACGTTGTACGCCGAAACCGAGGTGACCGACAAACGGGAATCGAAGAGCCGGCCGGGCGAAGGCATCGTGACGTTCGCCCACACTGGCCGCAACCAGCACGGCGACGTGGTCGCGACCGCATCGCGAAAGACCATGGTGCGCAAGCGTCCCGAGGGAGCTGCATAGTGGCGCTAACGCAACCTGGTACGGCATGGTTGTTCTGCCCGGCCGATCGCCCCGAGCGATTCGAAAAGGCCGCGGCGGCAGCCGATGTGGTGATTCTCGACCTCGAGGACGGGGTCGCGGCCAAGGACAGGCAAGCGGCCCGCGAGGCGCTTGTCGAGAAGCCGCTCGACCCGCAGCGCACCGTGGTGCGAGTGAACCCGAGCGGGACCGCCGACCATCAACTCGACCTGGAGGCGCTGGCCCGCACGGCATACACCACCGTGATGCTGGCGAAAACCGAAGAGCCGCAGCAGGTTCGGGATCTTGCGCCGCTGGACGTAGTGGTGCTGATCGAGACGCCGCTCGGCGCGCTTGCCGTCAACGAACTGGCGCGGATGGACAACTCACTGGCGTTGATGTGGGGGGCAGAAGACCTGTTCGCGGTGCTGGGCGGCACCGCCAACCGGTATCCGGACGGCAGCTACCGCGAGGTGGCCCGGCACGTCCGGTCGCAGACCCTGCTCGCCGCCAAGGCATACGGGCGGATGGCGCTCGATTCGGTGTATCTGGACATCAAGGACCTCGAGGGCCTCGGCAGAGAGGTCGACGATGCGGTGGCGGTCGGTTTCGACGCCAAGGTCGCCATCCATCCGTCGCAAGTCGCCGTCATCCGCGCCGGCTATGCGCCGACACCGGAGCAGGTCGAGTGGGCGCGGGCAGTGCTCGCCGCCGCCGCCAGCGAACGGGGCGTGTTCCAGTTCGACGGCCTGATGGTCGACGCCCCCGTGCTTCGGCGGGCGGAGCGGATCGTCGCGTCCGCGCGGCACGATCGTGGCTAGCAGCCATCCGGACATGCGGGTCGTCCCGCGGAGTTTGGCGGTTTGGGCGACGTCGGTCGGCGTGAATCAGCACTCCGCCTAGTACTGCTTTCGGAGGAAACGTCGGCGCGTTCATCAGACCGTCGATCAGGTCGCCCTCGGCAGTGATGGCGTTGAGCGCCAACGAAACTGGATCATTGACAGCCTCTCGGCGGTGGCGTGCGCGGAGAGGCTCACTTGGTCACCTCCTGGCTCTTGCCGACGACAGTTACACCGCCGTCTGAGACGACGAATCCGCGCGCCCGGTCGTGATCCTTGTCCACCCCCACCTGCGCCCCCTCGGGTACCACCACGTCCTTGTCGATGATTGCGTTTCGTACCACGGCGTTGGCAGCGACAACGGTGTTGTCCATGATCACTGAGCGTTCCACGATGGCGTAGTCCTCTATCCGTGCGCCGGGAGACAGTACTGACTCGCGGACCAGCGCCCCAGAGACAATGACGCCGTTGGCGACCACGCTGTTGACCGCATGGCCGACCCGTTCGCCTTCCTCGTGCACGAACTTCGCCGGTGGATGCGGCGGGATGTGGGTGAGAATCGGCCACTCGCTGTTGTACAAGTTGAACAACGGCACGACAGCGCACAGATCCATGTGCGCGTCGTAGTAGGAGTCCAACGTTCCAACGTCCCGCCAATAGCCGGCGTCGGCGGGGTCGGCACCGGGCACCTCGTTGCGCTGAAAGTCGTAGACCTGTGCCATGCCCCGGTCCACCATCATCGGCATGATGTTGCCGCCCATGTCGTGCTTGCTGGACTCGTCGGCGGCGTCCTTGCGCAGGGCCTCGACCAGAGCGTCGGCGGAGAACAGGTAGTTCCCCATCGACGCGAACGTCTCGTCGGGCCGACCTGGCAGCCCCGGCGGGTCGGGCGGTTTCTCCAGGAACGCCTCGACCCGGAGCCCGTCGGAGGCGGTCTTGATCACCCCGAAGGCGGTGGCCTCCTTGCGTGGCACGGGAATGCCGGCCACCGTGGCGCCCGCGCCACTGTCGAGGTGCTGCGCGATCATCTGCCTCGGGTCCATGCGGTAGACGTGGTCGGCGCCGAACACGATGACCAGATCCGGCTTCTCGTCGTTGATCAGGTTCAGTGACTGGTAGATCGCATCGGCGGAGCCGGTGTACCACTGCGGGCCAAGGCGCTGCTGGGCGGGCACCGGTGTCACGTAGTTGGCGAGCAGGCTGCTCATCCGCCAGGTCGTGGTGATGTGGCGGTCCAGGCTGTGGCTCTTGTACTGCGTGAGCACCGCGATACGCAGCACCCCGGCGTTGACCAGGTTAGACAACGCGAAATCGATCAATCGATACAGCCCGCCGAACGGAACGGCTGGCTTAGCCCGGTCAAGGGTCAATGGTGAGAGGCGCTTGCCCTCACCACCTGCGAGCACGATGCCGAGCACCTTTGGATCGGCCATTTGACGTCTCCTTCTGTTTCGACGCTTCAATTGGCGCTGTCAGCTTGCCGTGGCGTCCAGCATCTCCTGCAGCGTCGCTCTTGCGCCGTGCTCGGCCAGAGCCGTGCGATAGCCCTCGAAGCTGACGACGAAGTCCGCGTGCTCCACGACACCGCTCGCTAGCAGCGGCTCGATCCGCAGCGCTTCGGACGGATCGCCCGATATTAGGTGCCGACGCGCTTCATCGTCGAGGCGCGGCTCGGATGTCTCGAAGGCATTGCCGCTGTCGTCCCGGCCCTGTAGCACGCGGCTCCAGGCGGCAATGGTAAAGGCGGGTATGCGGTGGTCGATGCCGTCCGCAAGCATCTCCTTGAGCGTGGTGGTGAAATACACGGGCACCTTGGACGCGCTGTCCGAGGCGATCCGCGTCAGCTGGTCGTGCATCGCCTCGTTGGAGAAGCGTTCGAGCACGGTGTTCTTGTAGTCGACGAGGTCCACGTCCCGCGGCTCCTCGAGCAGCGGCAGCACGATCTTGTCGAGGAAGCGTTCCAGCAGCACCGGCACCTGCGGGTCGCGCATAGCCTCGGCCACCTCGTGGTAGCCCAGCAGCAGGGCCGGGTAAGCCAGGGTGAGGTGGCTGGCGTTGAGCACACGCACCTTCACCTGCTCCCAAAGCTTCACTTCGTCGCTGAGTTGCACGCCCACTTTTTCGAGCGTGGGGCGACCGTCGATGAAGCGGTCCTCGATTACCCATTGGGTGAAGTCCTCGGCCACTAGCGGGATTCGGTCGTGCAGGCCGCTGGCCGCGTTGAGACGCGCGGCGTCTTCCGCCGACACCGACGGCGTGATGCGGTCAACCAGCGAGTTGGGAAAGGCGACGCTGGCATCGATCCAGGCGCCGAGTTCTGGGTCGCGCGCGCTGGCAAAGCCGACGAAGGCAGCCCGCGCCACTTCGCCGTTGTGTCGTAGGTTGTCGCACGACACGATCGTGAACGGCTTGATGCCGGCCACGCGTCGCCGCGCCAAGGCTTCGGTGACGAAGCCGAAGACCGTGCGCGGCGGGCCGTTGCCGGCGAGGTCGTGGGCCACGTCCGGGTGGTCGGCGACGAAAGCGTCCGACTGCGGATCGACGTGATAGCCGCCCTCGGTGATGGTCAGCGAAACGATGCGCAGGTCTGGGCTGGTCAACAGGGCGAGCACTTCGTCCGGCTGATCCGGCCCGAGTAGGTAGTCGACCAGGGCGCCGATCACGCGCACGTCGGGTTCGCTTTTTGGCGGCGCGATGGTGAGCGAGTACAGGCAATCCTGGGTGAGGTACTGCGCGGCCTTCTGCCGGCCCCGCTCGCCGCCGCCCAGGCCGATGCCGACAATGCCCCAGTCCTCCTGGCCAGGCAGGGCGAGACAGCGGTCGATGTAGAAGGCCTGATGCGCGCGATGGAAATTGCCAACGCCGAAATGCGCGATGCCGCGCTTGAGCCGGCTGCGGTCGTAGGGCGGCGCCGCCACCTTGGGCGGCAACTGCGAGAGCGTACTGGCGTTGAGTTCGGTCATGCTCGACTCTCCTTGACAAGCTGACTACGCGGGTCCGATTCCGTCATCGGCTCGAGATCGTCGCCGCGGAAACGCGGTCGTTCGCTTCGCGGTTTCCTACTTCTCGTCGAGCAGGCGGAGGTCGGACGGCTCGCGGAGGAGACCTTCGAGAATCTTGTTGCCCTCGGTGTTGTAGGGCTGGCGCATGTGCTCGTCCCATGCGGCACGCGAACGGAACATCTCGAGCATCACCCACGTGTCTCGATCGTCCTGGGGCTGGACGAGGTGCATGAACACGCACCCCGGCTCATTGAGGGTGTTTTGCCGCATCGACTGCAGCTGCGCCTCCGCTTCGTTGAGCCGGTCGAGCCGAGGCTTGATGGTGACAACCAGGAACAGCGGTTTGTCCTGACTAACCTGGTCGCTCATGAGTCATTCCTTCCGCTGGCGGACCGTCAAGGGACGTCATCGTCCCCCCGGAATGGGGACGGCGATGGAATTTTGCAGCGTGTCGATGAACGACTTCGAATTCTTACTTTGCACGAATGCCGCCACCGCGTCATAGAGCGCCTGCTGGAAGGCGGATGGCATGAGCTCGCCGTGCGTCATCGATAACAGAATTTTGTCGTGCCACAACGCCTCGGACGCCTGACGCTGATAGGCGGGCAGCGAGGACACATCGACGTCGTTTCGTATCGGTACTGAGCCTTTCACCTTGTTGAAAGCGAGCGACGTCTTGGGATCAGCGATCGTCTCGAGGAACTTGATGGCATTTAGCCCGTCTTTGGCCTGAGCCGACACGACGAAGGTATCCACAATCGCCAGATAGGCGCCCGCAGTCCCGGGATAGGGCACGTATCCGAAGTCCTTGCCCTCGGCGGCGCCGTTCGCAACGAGCTCCCCATAAACGGAATCGTTCATCGACAGGAATGCGCAATCGCCGGACGCCAACTTCTTCGCCGCTTGATCCCACGTCAGGGCACCGGCACTTGGATCGGCGCGGGACACGACGTCGCCGAATCGGGTCAGCGCGTCTTTGAGCTGAGGACCCGTCCAGTCGAATGAGTCGTCACGAATCTTGGCCCAGCCATCACGGCCGATGACGCCGAGCAGAGTGTTCTCGAAAAGCTCTGTGGCAGTGAAGCGATCTTTACCGCCCAAGCACAACGGTGTTCGTCCGGTTGCCGCTACTTTGGCCAGGTCACTGGCGAAATTTTCCGAGGTGTAGCCGGCGGCCGGAACAGCGATGCCGACGTCACGCAGCACGCGCAGGTTGAACCAAAGGTTATTGCCGCGGTGTGATCCGGTGGGCACGCCCCAGGCCTTGACACGATAGGTGGCCGCGTCGAGCAATGTCGCTGGCATGGTGTGGTCCAGGCCCGTGCGTTCGTACACGGCGGACACGTCTGCGATCCGGCCGGCGTCGACCCAAGCGCGAAGCGAACTGCCCAGGAATGTCTGCCACACATCGGGCGGATCACCAGCCCGCAGCCGTGCGGCCAGCGCGACCTGCACATTGCTCCCACCACCACCGGCGATTGCACCATCGATCACATTCACTTTTGGATTGGCTGACTTGACGGCGTTCAGCAATACCTCGAAAGCCGGATGCTCGGACGGCGACACCCACCACGAAACAACCTCGAGTCGGTCAGTTGCATCTTTGAAGTTGGCCGCTTGTCCGCCACCGCCGCATGCCGCGACGACCAATGCCAGGGCAAGGATCCAGTAGCGTTTCATGCGCGTTCTCCAACCGGGTTCGGTTCCGCCTTCAGATCGAAGAGAGCAAAGCTAGTCACGACTGCGAAGCAGAAAGCAGGTACCACGAACGAGATCGCGGGACTCGTCGCGTCGAGCAGTCGGCCCTGGACCAAAGGCATGATCGCCCCACCCACGATTGCCATCACCAGGCCCGCGGCGCCGAATTTTGTCGCGGGTCCCAGTCCCTTGAGAGCCACCCCGTAGATCGTCGGAAACATGAGCGATAAGCAGAAGGACACTGCGACGAGAGCCACCACGCCGGCCACGTTGGGAGAGAACATCGCAAAAATGCAGAGTAATACCGCGAGTGCCCCGAGAACTGAGAGAACAGCCGTCGCGCGAATCCGCCCGATCACCCAGGTCATGATGAATCGCGAGATAAGGAACACGATCAGGCTCACCTGTAGCAGGAATCCGCCCAACTGCAGCGATCCACCCAGCGCCTGTTGTGAGTACTGGATGAGGTATGTCCATGTGCAGACCTGGGCCGCGACGTTGAAGAATTGCGCTATTACGCCGAACACATAGCGCTTATTCGACACCAGAATCTTCAATGGTGATTTTCCTTCCAGGTCGCCCGACGGGTATTCTTCGACGATTTTCGGGGACTTCTGGAATGCAAAAACAAACGCTATGGCAATCAATACAAATCCAAGACCGAGATAGGGGCCCATCACCGCGCCGAGTTCACCAGCGCGGATCGTCCGTACCTCCGCAGGCGACAGATTCGCCATATTCACCGGCTCGTCCAATTTGGGCAGGATAAGGGTGGCGGCCAGCAGGACACCGATGTTTGTGCCCACAGGGTTGAAGGCTTGCGCGAAGTTGAGCCGCCGCGTCGCGGTTTTTTCCGGCCCCAGCGAAAGGACGTAGGGGTTGGCAGAAGTCTCAAGTATCGAGCAGCCCGCGGCGATGGCGAACAGCGCGACCAGGAACGCTTCGTACGTCATGAGCTTGCTCGCCGGATAGAACGCAAACGCGCCGATCGCGGCAAGCAGAAGGCCCGTCAGAAGACCGGCCTTGTATCCGAACCGCTGATTGATGAATGCGGCCGGAATTGCTAGCAAGAAGTACGCGCCGAAGTACGCCAACTGAACCAGCGAGGCCTGGAACGTGCTCATATCGAAGATGCGCTTGAAGCCCGCGACCATTGGAGTGGTGAGGTCTGCCGCCACCCCCCACGCGGTAAAACAGCAGATGAGGACGCCGAACAGCACCCACATCTTCGGATAGACCAAGGCTGGTTTCGCCGTGGTGGCCGGCAATTCGGCGGGTTGATCGGCGTGCTCAGTGGTCGTCATATTCGGCGTCCCCCTCGTCATCGAGAGCCGTTCAGATCCCCCCAGACCTGTGATCTAAATCACGCTACTCAGGTCGTGCTCCGGTGGGAATGGTTGCGCGAGCAGGATGATGCGGTTCGTTCAGTCCCCGTGAGCCGATTGGCCGCCCGCGCAGTGGCCCGTCTGGCCAGCGCGGCGCGCGCTGCGACGGTCAGCGCCGCGGACAGCGTGGCTACCTTGAGCGCCTCATGCAGCGCGTCTGCACGGATGCCGCGCAGGTGGCCGTGCGCGTGTCTGCGGAGCAGGCCAAGGTCCCCTGGAAGGGCACGCCGCATGAGCGTGTCAGAAAACACACACTCAACGGCAACGGCATAATGGAGGTTGCCCCAGTGCTGCGGCGAGCAGAGCGCATCGTCCGGCTAGCTCCACACCCCGGTAGCTAGTGGGACAGCCCCTTACCAGGGATTTTGCTCTGACCGCCTCCGCGCTGAGCACCGCATGGTCTAACGGCGAAACATGCCGCGACTGGGACCTGAAGGAGGCGGTATGGCCGAAGTGTCTGCGGACGCGGAGAGAGTCGATCTCTCCCCGATCCGGCTGGTGGATCCCGACGGGACACCGACAGCCGACGATCGTTACAGCCGCGATCTCCCACCCGAAACGCTGAGCTGGCTCTACGAGCTGATGGTCGTCACCCGCGACCTGGACGGCGAATTCATCAACCTGCAACGCCAGGGCGAACTGGCGCTGTTCGCGTCGTGCCGCGGCCAGGAGGCAGCCCAAATCGGTGCCACAGCTTGCCTGCGCAAAACCGACTGGCTGTTCCCGCAATACCGTGAGATCGGTGCATTTCTGTTGCGCGGCATCACGCCGGCCCAGATGGGTGCCGTGTGGCGGGGCAAATGGCACGGCGGCCTTGGCTTCACCGAGAAGTGCGTGGCACCGATCGCGATACCCATCGGTACCCACGGGTTGCACGCGGTGGGCGCCGCGATGGGCGCCCAGCGGATCGGCGAGGATTCGGTCACGCTCGCGTTCCTCGGCGACGGAGCCACCAGCGAAGGCGACGCGCACGAGGCGCTGAACTTCGCGGCGGTCTTCGGTGCGCCGTGTGTGTTCTTCATCCAGAACAATCAGTGGGCGATTTCGGTACCCGTGAGCCGTCAGATGGCGGCGCCGTCGATCGCGCACAGGGCCATCGGCTACGGGATGCCGGGCGTCCGCGTTGACGGTAACGACGTCCTTGCGTGCTACGCGGTGGTCGCGGAGGCGGCCAAGCGCGCCCGTGAAGGAGGCGGCCCGACGCTGATTGAGGCGGTCACCTACCGCATGGGTCCGCACACCACATCCGACGATCCGACGCGCTACCGGTCGCAGCACGAAGTCGACCAGTGGGCGGCGTTGGACCCGATTGCGCGCTACCGGACATACTTGCGAGCCACTGGCGTGTGGACCGAGCGGATGGAGGAGCGCGTCGCGGCCAAGTCGAAGCGGTTGCGAACCGAATTACGCGAATCTGTGGTCGGCGCCGACGATTTCGATGTCAGCGAAATGTTCGACACGGTCTACCACGACATCACCCCGGATCTGGCGCGCCAGCGGCAGGAACTGCTGGCCGAGTTGGCGAAGGAGGCCTGACGTGACGCAGATCATCGAACGACCCCCGATGCACGGTGACGACGTACCAGAACCGCGGGGACCGATGCTCACCGCCGTTCCGACGGCAGCCACTCTGACGATGGCGCAGGCGGTCAACCGCGCCCTGCACGATGCGATGGCGGCCGACGACCGAGTGCTGGTGTTCGGCGAGGACGTCGCCACTTTGGGTGGCGTCTTCCGGGTCACCGAGGGACTCACCGAAACATTCGGGGCGCAAAGGTGTTTCGACACCCCGCTGGCGGAGTCCGGGATCGTCGGTATCGCGATCGGGCTGGCGATCCGCGGTTTGGTGCCGGTTCCGGAGATTCAATTCGACGGCTTCGCCGCTCCCGCATTCGATCAGATGGTCAGTCATCTTGCGAAGTACCGCATGCGCACACGCGGCGACGTCGACATGCCGGTGACCATCCGCATTCCGTCGTTCGGCGGCATCGGTGCGGTGGAGCATCACTCGGAGTCCACCGAAACCTACTGGCTGCACACTGCGGGCCTCAAGGTCGTCGTGCCGTCGACACCATCGGACGCCTATTGGCTGCTGCGGCAATCGATCGCCAGCCGCGACCCCGTCATCTATCTGGAGCCGAAGCGCCGCTACTGGACCAGGGAGGCCGTCGACACCCATGCGCCCACTTTGCCGTTCGGCAGGGCGGCGGTGCGTCGTGTCGGCGCGGACGTCACCGTGGTGACGTACGGGTCGCTGGTCGCGACGGCGCTCAGCGCTGCCGACCTCGCAGAACAGAACGGCTGGAGCCTCGAGGTGGTCGACCTGCGGTCGCTGAACCCGTTGGACTTCGACACTGTCGCCGACTCCGTCCGCAAGACCGGTCGCGCGGTGGTGATGCACGAGGGTCCGCGCACACTGGGCTTCGGTGCCGAGTTGGCGGCCAGGATGCAGGAGGAGCTGTTCTACCACTTGGAGGCACCGGTATTGCGCGCCACCGGGTTTGATACGCCGTACCCGCCCGCGCGGCTGGAGAAGCTCTGGTTACCCGGGCCCGACCGCCTGCTGGATTGCGTCGAGCGTGCGATGGGTCAGCCGTGAGCGGGGTCAAGGAGTTCCTCGTGCCGGACTTGGGCGAGGGCCTCGAAGACGCGACCATCACCGGTTGGAGTGTCGCGGTCGGCGATGACGTCGAACTGAACCAGACGTTGTGCACGGTGGAGACGAACAAGGCCGAGGTCGAGATTCCCAGCCCGTTTGCGGGCCGGGTGGTGGAATTGGGGGGTGGCGAGGGCGATACGTTGGCCGTCGGTTCTGTGCTGGTGCGCATTGCGGTGTCGGCGGCCGAGGAAGAGCCCGCCGCGGCGCCGCCGAGCGCCAACGGCACTGTGCGCAAACCGGTTCTGGTCGGCTATGGCGCCGACGAACAGATGGACACCAGCAGGCGTGGATCGGTCGGTCAGCGTCCGCGTGCCAAGCCGCCGGTTCGCAAGTTGGCCGCCGAACTGAACGTCGACCTGTCGGGTGTCACGGGCACCGGTCCAGACGGGGTGATCACTCGCGAGGATGTGCTGGCCGCGGCGGGCAGGTCGGCGCCGACACCGGAGATGGTCGCGGTGCGGGGCGTCCAGGCCGAGATGGCGCATCGAATGACCCTGTCGCGAAGCCAGATACCAGACGCGCATGCTGGCGTTGCGGTCGATTGCACCAACTTGATCCGGATGCGCGACCGCCTGCGCGACATCGTGTCCGATGACGGGTGCCCGATCACGCCGTTCGTGCTGACGTTGCGGCTGCTGACGATCGCGCTCGGCCACCACCCGCAGCTGAACGCGACCTGGCTGGAGACCACCGACGGCCCGCAGATCCACGTGCATTCGGCGGTGCATCTGGGGTTCGGGGTGGCCGCGCCGCGTGGACTGCTGGTGCCCGTCGTCACCGACGCACACGAGAAAACGACACGCGAACTGGCGACGGTGGTCGCGCGGCTGATCCGCGACGCACGTGCAGGCACGCTGAAGCCGTCGGAGCTACAAGGCTCCACGTTTACCGTGTCGAACTTCGGGGCGTTGGGGTTGGACGACGGTGTTCCGGTGATCAATTACCCCGAGGCCGCCATCCTGGGCATCGGCTCACTGAAGCCGCGCCCGGTCGTGGTCGACGACGAGGTGGTTGCGCGTCCGACGATGTCTCTGACATGTGCATTCGACCATCGGATCGCCGACGGGGCCCAGGTCGCGGCGTTCTTGACCGAACTTCGCGACCTCATCGAGGCGCCGGAATTGGCGCTGTTGGACCTCTGATCAGCAGGGGGCGCCAGGAGGGGTGTAGTAGGGCACACCCTCGGCCGTGTAGCACGGCATCTCCCCGGGGACGTACGGCACATGCTGCGAGGCGATGGCCACTGCCGCGGCGTCACCCGCGATGTTGGTGCACCCGCCGACCGAGAAATGACGTCCGCCCCCGGCCGCGCACACATCGGCGTCGGCAACCGGGGCGATGACCACCGGCATCACTGCCATCCCCATCGCGGCGCACACCGCTGCTGCCAGCTTTTTCATCTCGAGCTCCTTTTGCTGACCCGGCCCATTGCAGCGTATGCGCCTTTTCTGATGGCGGGATCATTTTCGCTGCGCGGCAGCCAACCTTCTGGCGAAGTCCGGCGAGGTGATCGAGACGGCTTGCGGTCCCAGCTCGGTGTCGACGGCGATGCGGTGTTGTTCGGTGTCGACGACGCCGGGGTTGGCGGTCGCGCGCATGGACGCCTTGGTGGCGATGACCACGTCGCGGGGGGCAGCGGCGGGTCCCTGAGCGAGTTCGCGCGCCGCGGCGACGGGATCGTCGGCGATCTGCAGCGCGAGCCCGTAACGGACCGCAGCCTCGGCATCGAAGCGCATGCCGAAGAGCAGCGAGGCGCGCGCCACCTGGGGGCCGACAGCACGCTGCAGCATCCATGTGGCGCCGCCACCGGGATGAATTCCCAGCTTCTGGAACCGCGCATCGAAAAGTGCTGCGGGACCGGCGATTCGGACATCAGCAGCGAGCGCGAGGTTCAGCCCCGCACCCACCGCCGCACCGTTGACCGCCGCGATGGTTGGCAACGCACAGTTGGCCACCGCGAGGAATCCGTCGTAGATGGTGCGCAGGCCGTCCTCGGTGGCGGCGCCCAGCGCCGTCAGGTCCGCACCCGCGCAGAACGCCTTGCCTGCGCCGGTGACGATCAGTGCGTGCACGGCGGGGTCGGCCTCGGCAGCATCGACCGCCGCACGCAGGGCGGCCGAGATCTCCGCGGTGACGGCGTTGCGGCGCTCGGGGTCGTTGACGGTGATGAGGGCGACGCGATCGTCGACCTCGACCAGAACTGGATCAGACACGGGCTCAGCCTAATGACCGGGCCGTCGCCAGGTTGCGGCGGTGACGTGCCGAGCGTGCCGCCTGATTGAACATGTACGGGCTTGTTGGACCCGGCCCGCGTGGTCTTGACTAGGCGCAAATGCGCCCCGGCAGGCGACGAGCCGAAGCGACGCGGCGCGACTGAACAGCGGCGGGTGGCAGGTGCACCACTCGTCTTGCGGCACATCGGCGACAAAGCTACTGTGGACTATAAAGTCCTTTTTTTGGACCGGCGACAAGTGAGGGGCCCCCGTGAGTCCGACGATGCACGTGACCAACGACAGCGGTCGAGGCTGCTACGAGGGACTCATCGGCGACAAGGTGGTCGGAGTCGTGGTCTACAAGCGCATCGGCGGTCGCGTCGTCATCCGCCACACCGTGATCGAAGCTGAGTATCGCGGCAGCGGTTTGGGCACCGAACTGGTCCGGAAGGTCCTCGATGATCTACTGGAGCGTGGCGACAAAGTCACGAACTACTGCAGCTTCGTCGCCGACTTCATCGCGGACCACCCCGAATATCAAGGCGTCGTGGACACCGATCGGCCGGGGCTGACCACTGCACCGCGTGACAAGCGCGGCGGCGACACCGTCGGAACCCTGTAAGCGCGCGGCGTATGAAGATCTGCGACGCGGGGCCGACCTACCACAGGTGACCTCGGTGGGGAATGGGTATGTAGCAGTAGGTCATTGCGAAGCCGTCAGCTACCGCAAGGCGCCGCGCGGGGAAACGGCGTTTACCCCAGACGTTCTGGTGAGTGAAGCGGGGTCGTGGCGCTAGTGCGCCACTGTTGCGACGCGCGAACCATCGGACCATCACCCGGGTGAATCACGTCTTCGGGTGATGACCACTCATCCCACGCCGGTGGAGGCTGCTCAGCAGGTGGTGACACGGTGAGTGTCAACTGTGCGGCACACCGTAAAGCGCCATCGTCGCAAGTGGAGAAAATCAGATGAAGCACCGTCAATGCCAACGATCACCCGCGATCCTGTATCGAATGCGGAAGGCTGCTGCCCGCGCCTGGCGTTCGACGCATCGGAAAGCAAATGCTGCGATGGGCACCGTCCCCGCGATCGAAGACCAACTTACCACGCTGAAGCCAATCTGCAGTGCCCAGCGGGTATCGACCGGAATTGCTTGTGGTGCAACGGCGGTGGCCGTAGCAGAGATACATGCCATCGACGGATGCGAGCAGATGGGATTGACCCCTGGCGGCGACCTCATCGAGATACTCTGCCAATCCTGCTTGACAACACTGCAGCGGGCGATGGCCGCGTACGTAGGCGACAAACGTGAGACGGCGTCTCGAGCCGGCACCCGTCCGGTGTGCAGCACCTGCGGGCGTCCCACTCGATACCTGCCCAGCGTCTTCACTGTGCGCCCGATTTCATCAAACGGACTGACGTCATGACCCCCCTACGCATCGCCTTACTCGTTGTGGCTGTGCTGGCCGGAGATTACGCGTTCCTGATGTTGATCGACGGCCGGCTGATCCATTTCGGAATCGCCGCAGCCATATGTGCGGGATCCTCGCTCGCGGCCGGCCTGATCGCCTATGGGGACGACGACGATGCCCGGCGGCAACACGAGTCGGCCACTGCGGCCGTCGGCGAACGCCGCGATCAGTGGGCAGCTACCGCAGCCGGCCCACAGTGCCTGTTATGTGGCGGCGCACATCAGAAGACAAGTGATTCACCCAGGTTCGCCGATCGACAGGGTGCACGCTTCTGCGAAGCATGCGTGCCGTTCACGGCTGATAGCCGACGTGATGAGTCTGCTGGCGGCTTGACATGAGTACACCGGCGGCCAAGCCGGCTTCGTCGCATCCTGATCTGATCGGTCGCAGAGCCCGCAAACCCCGACGACGTCCGGTCAGCACTGGCCGAATTTTGGAGGTCTTCCACGAAGACCCAAGCATGGCAGGACGTATCGCGTGGTTGAGCGCCCGACTGATGATCCGACCGACCCTGAACGTCGGCAGCTATCTGTCGTCGGCGCCGTGGCCGTGGGGCGTCGTCGAGTTCGCCGCCCGCACCATCACGCCGACAAGAGGCACCGTCCGCGATGGTATCGGCCTGGCGCACTGCACCGCGCACCTGGTCCGCGCCGAGGGAGTGCTACCGGCCGATGGCACCCGCCGGGTCGTGTTGTATCTCCACGGCGGGGCGTTCCTCACTTGCGGCCCCTACTCGCACGGTCGACTGGTGAGCATGCTGTCCAGGTTCGCCGATAGCCCGGTACTGGTGCCCGACTACCGCAAGACTCCCAAACATTCGATCCGCGATGCGATCGATGACTGCTACGACGGCTACCGGTGGTTGCGCGAAAAGGGTTATCAGTCAGAGCAGATCGTGCTCGCCGGTGATTCCGCTGGCGGCTACCTCACGTTCGCGCTGGCGCAGCGCTTGCTCGACTACGGTGAGCAGCCTGCGGCGCTGGTGGCCATGTCACCATTGCTGCAACTGGCCGCGGCACCAAGAATGACTCACCCGAATACCGGCTCAGACGCCATGTTTCCGCCTAGGGCGTTCGATGCCTTCCACGGCCTGCTCACTCGCGCGGCGGCCCTTGATGATCACGTCGCGCTTTACGAGCCACTCGATCACATTCAATCCGGACTGCCGCCCACTCTGATTCACGTCTCCGGCTCCGAGGTGTTGCTCCACGATGCGCAGCTCGCGGCCCACCAACTCGCTAGCGCGGGCGTGCCAGTCGAAGTGCAAATATGGCCCGGTCAAATTCATGTGTTCCAACTCGCCGCGCCGATGATCCCAGAGGCCACCCGCTCACTGCGCCAGATCGGCCGCTACATCCGGCAAGCGACGGGATAACGCGGGAAACGCCACCCTCAAATCTCACCCGGGTGGATTGCTTCTTTGGGTGATGACTATTCACCCCGCGGCTCTGAATGCTGTTTCAGCAGCTGGCAACTGGAGGAATCCTGGCGCCGGTGTACGGCTTCTAGGTTCGACGCGGTCGCCTGAGGTCAGGTACGCGAAACGCGCGGCCGCGAGTGCGGACCGGTACCGGCTTGTCACGCTAGCTCGTCATTCCGTCGTTCAAAACTTTCGAGGGAAGGTAGTCAAGGATGGCCCCAAAAGCATTGATAGCCGCAATGATCGGTGTCGCGACACTCGCGCCGGTAGCCAACGCTGAGCCCGCGCCTCCGAACCCAGGCCAAGCCGACGTGGTGCGTACTGTTTTCGATCAAGCTACGAACGTACCGGGCAAATCGCTGGTAACTGTGACTGTCAGCTACCCGCCGGGAGCCAAGAGCGGAGCTCACCACCACGCGAAATCGGCCTTCATCATGGCCTACGTGATCTCCGGGGCGATCCGCAGCCAAGTCGAGGGTGAGCCCGAACGTGTCTATCACGCCGGCGAGACGTGGAGTGAGGCACCGGGCGCGCACCATACGATCAGCGAAAATGCCAGCACCACCGAACCCGCCGAATTGCTCGCAGTCTTCCTGGTCGATACAGGAGACGGACCGCTCACCGTGAACGACAACCCGGGGGAGTGACCCGCCACGTAGACAACCCAGACGTCTGCGCCCCCAGGCATTCAAAGGCGGGCGCACGGTCGTCCGAATCGCGGGGGCGCGGCGCAGCAGGAGGAGACCATGCCCACACCTGACGCGGTCCGGGTTGTTCGGATCGCTCTCCGCTTATCACTCGCGGCGGGATTCCTATCCGCTGTCGCCGACCGATTCGGTTGGTGGGCACCGTTGGGACAGGGTAGCTGGGGCAGTATGAGTTCCTTCGCCGACTATGCCCACGAACTCCTGCCCTTTGCTTCTGGTTGGTCTCTGACCCTCATCGTGTGGGCTTCCACCGCCGCCGAAACGACACTTGGCATACTGCTCTTGAGTGGCTGGCTCCCGCGACTCGTTGGGGCGGCAACTTGTCTGTTGCTCATCGTGTTTGGTGTCGCGATGGCGGTATCGCTCGGTATCGAATCACCGCTGAGCTACAGCGTGTTCGCGGCAGCAAGCGCCGGCGCGGCGTACGCGATACTCGGACCAACATCGACGTCACGGCCAGGACGGCCGAAGCTGTCGCAGGCTGACTGACGGCTCCGCGTCCGCCTTCGTACTCATCCGGGTGAATCGGGTTCCCGGGTGATGACCATTCACCCCGCATCGGGAAATGCTTGCCCAACAGCCGGCGAGCGGACAAGTGCACCGAACGCCGAGGTGATGAAGGGAATGTAGGTATGGTGGCCGTCACACACAGCGAACGTGTAACCCTGACAAAGCATCTGGGCGGCGGTGCTCACTTCGAACGTGACGTGACGCCTTTGCTCGAACCCCTCCGCCGGCGGGCTATTCGGATCACTTCTGCCCAGCCGGACGCCGAGGATCTGCTGCAGGAGACACTGCTGAAAGCCTATGCGGCTAGGCATTCCTTCAAGTCGGGAACCGACTTGAAGGCGTGGTTGTTCCGGATCATGACCAACACGTACATCAGCAGCTACCGGGCCAAGAAGCGCCAGCCCATGCAGTGCGGCACCGATCAGATCACCGACCGGCAACTGGCGGCCAGCGCGGCGCGCAGGCCTGCAGGGCTCTGGTCGGCCGAAGACCACGCCCTCGCCACACTCCCCGACCCGCACATCCAGGCGGCAATGCAAGCACTGCCCGAGCAGTTTCGGATAGCCGTCTACTTTGCCGACGTCGCCGGATTCTCATACAAGGAGATCGCCGCGATCATGGACATCGAACAGGGAACGGTTTGTTCGAGGATCCACCGAGGGCGACGACGGTTGCGCAACTTGCTCAGTGATTCACCGGCCCTGGGCGAGACCCGCAACCGGCCGAAACGGCCACGAACGTAAAACCCGGTCCGCCTAGGCCTCTCACCCGGGTGACTTGCGCATCCGGATGAGGACAACTCACCCGGCGCACACAGATAGTAGTCGCTGACCTGAGCCGCGAGGGGCCAACGCCTGGACGACCTCGACCGTCTGCGTTGAAGGCAGGGCCCCGCAACGGCGGAATGAGAAATGAGATAGGGACGGAGACCGCATGTCACACAATCAACTCGCGGAATTGACATCTGATGAGCTCAAAAGCTCGCAAATGAGCGACATCGCAGCGCTCGTGGCGCGCTACGGTCTGGTCATAGTTCTTGCCTGGTTCGGTGCCATGAAGTTCACTCACTATGAATCCCAGGGTATTTCACATTGGGTGGCAAACAGCCCGTTCTTGAGTTGGATGTACAACGTCATGTCGATCGACGACTTCGGTCGACTGAACGGATCTATTGAATTGATCGTTGCAGCACTGCTTGCCGTCAAGCCGTGGTTACCCAAGGTCTCCGTGGTGGGCGGCATACTCGCCTCGCTGTTCTTCGTGATGACGCTTAGTTTCATGGTCACGACTCCCGGCGTTGGCGAGGCTTCTGCCGGCGGTTTTCCCGTGTTGTCCGCCGACGGCGAGTTTCTGATGAAGGACATCGCGAACCTCGGATTGGCGCTGTGGCTGCTCGTAGACGCGATTGAAGCAACCCGCAAACGCGCGAGGGTCGTCAAGTCAGACTGACGCTTGTCGATCGTCAAAACAAAACAGCGCCAGCCGATGCGCACATAGCAAGGCCCCGGGAGGACATTTGATGGTGGCCTATTGACGGTCAATTGTCCTGGCCGAGTGCCCGCGCCACGGTTCACCTTGCGCTGACATCACCCGGGTGAACTAGGTGGTTGGGGTGATGACAGTTCACCCGGCTTGGCCGAAGTCTCAGTACGACCTCATCCGGACGCGATTGTCGGCCCGCTTTCGGTGGCGCCGCAGCTGAAGTGGAGAACCAGAAAGGACCGCGAATGCATTTGGAAGGCAAGAAGGTTGTGGTTGTTGGCGGCAGCGCCGGTATGGGGCGGCAGGTCGCTATTGACGTCGTGGACCACGGCGGCAGTGCGGTCATCGTCGGGCGCTCGAAATCGCGTGTCGATGAAACCGTCGGGGAGCTGAGTCGAGGTGGGCTGGCCTGGGGCATCGCCGCCGAGCTCACAGATCGCGCCGCGATCGCCGATGTGCAGCGGGAGCTGTCCAAACACCACGGCGACGCAACGCTGCTTGTCAACGCCGCCGGATTCTTCATTCCCAAGCCTTTTCTCGACTACGATCCGCAGTTCTACGACTCGTACATGGAACTCAACCATGCCCTGTTCTTCCTGACCCAAACTGTGGTCGAAGGCATGATCGTGGGGGGCCAGGGCGGCTCCATCGTCAACATCGGCAGTATGTGGGCGCATCAGGCCATTGGCGCGACCCCGTCGTGTGGGCACTCAATGCAAAAAGCGGGGCTGCATGCGCTCACCCACAACCTGGCCATCGAGCTCGCCGGGCACAAGATCCGCGTCAATGCGGTGGCGCCGGGAGCTGTGAAGACGCCGGCTCTGGAGCGTTGGGTCCCCAAGGATGAAATCGACGCGACGCTCGATGCTTTCGCGCCGCTTCATCCCCTTGGGCGGGTCGGCACCCCCACCGACCTCGCGAACGCTGTCATGTACCTGCTCTCCGACAAAGCCAGCTGGGTCACCGGCGCGATTCTCAACGTTGATGGCGGCTTCATGGCAGGTCGCCCCTAGACCGCGTGGGCGTAGCGACCGAAACCCTCTGACGCGGCGCGCAATAAGCGGCGTACTCAGCTGACGGCGGTGAGAGCACCAGCTATTCCGGGCATGCGTTGTTCGGCGCCAGGATGTTTCGGTGTCCTCCGAGAAAGGATGTCCGGCCATGGGTCAATATCCCGTTGTCGATTTGTCCACCGACGCATTGCTCACCACGACCCGCTCGGTGCGCAAACGCCTCGATTTGACCAAACCCGTTCCCATGGGGCTGATTCGGGAATGCCTTGAGATTGCGGTGCAGGCCCCAACGTCGGCTAACGTGCAGAACTGGGGTTTCATCGTGGTCACCGACACCGAACAGCGTCGCGCGATCGCCGATGTGTATCTGCGCACATGGAATTCGATTGTCGCGTCCCCTTTCGCTGTCGCCGATCGGTTCAAAGACGACCCCGGGCGCAATCACGAGCAACGGAAAGTATCAGACAGCGCGACGTACCTCGCCGAACACATCGGCGAGGTACCCGTGTTGATGATCCCGTGCGTCGCGCTCATCGACGGTGACACGACGCTGACGGGCGAAAACGCCAACCGATACTGGAGTTCCATCATGCCCGCCACATGGAGCTACATGCTCGCGGCGCGTTCTCGGGGCTTGGGAACCACCTGGACAGGGGTGACCATAATGGCTGACGAGGAGATGCGCGCCATCCTCGGCCTGCCCGACAACGTCTACCACGCCACGACCGTCCCCACCGCTTACTACATGGGCTCGAGCTTCCGTCGCGCCAAGCGGCTTCCGCTCGACGATGTGCTGCATTTCGATCGTTGGTGAGTGGCTACTCGAGCGGGCCAGTGGTCATGCTCAGCTCACCCGGGTGACTGGGCGGGCGGGGTGATGACAGGTCACCCCTCGAGGCCGCAGGCTCGATACGCCACAAGCGGACGGCATCGTCGGCCCGCTTTCAGAGCCGCCACCGAAACCGGCGAACCAGGAAGGACTGAATGCATCTGCGGCCAACAGGGCTGTAGACGTTGTTGGACTCGGACGAATGTGCTGTCCGGCAGCGGCGCTGAGCTGATACGGCGTTTAACGCACAGAACCGGCCACCCACGTGGGCCGAACGCCAAACCGCGAAGGAAATAAAGAGATGACGGACACCAAGCAGACCACCGAAGATCTGGCCATCCTCGAGCAGCTCAACAACGACTACGTCCACTCCGATCAGCTCAACGATGTCAAGCGCTTCAGCGAGTTCCTTGCTGAAGACTTCATCGTGCAGACTCCTGGTGTTACCCGCAGCCGGGAAGAGTTCCTCGATTACATCGCCAAGCCGCGTCCGTTCAAGGATCTTGCTGTACATGACGTCAACATCCGCATCCTCAGTGACGTCGCCCTGATTCACGCTCGCGCCACGTACACCATGCTCGCCGATGGAGTGCACCAAGAGGCCCTGTACACGGACACCTATCAGAAGCGTCAGGGCACCTGGGTCTGCGTTGCAGCATGCGCGATCGCCCCTGGCGCATAGACCGGACCCCCGCTGGTGGAAGCGCAAACTCTTCGACACGCGCGGATACGGCGAGTTCGAAAAGTCCCCGGGCGCAGGACCCTTGCCCAAGGAGCATCGGTGTCACACGAGTACGACAAGAGCCCGGCCGCGATCGATGCGTCGCACTCCGATGCGCACCACGATTCTGAATACGAGCGGGCTCGCCAGTGGCGCGATGCCACCCGCGAGCTGGTGTTGGTCGGAGTCAGCGTAATGGCCGCGGCACACCCGCCACAATGGCATGGATCGATCTTGATCACTCTGACGGGTAATGCATTGTCGAACGACGTGTTGCTCGCGGAAACAGGGAATGTCGTAATGACATCCTTGGGCGACCAATCAAGCGGTCGCAGCCACCCGATGAGGGTGGTGCCGATCCGGCTCGACATGCTCAGCGACCTGCCGGCAATCCATGTTCTGGGACGTGGCGTGACCGCCGAGACGCGAATTCGGCTGGTCATCGAATTGACCGCGCGCAACCCACGTACCGCCACCACGTCGATGATGAGGTGCGAATACGACTCCGTTCTCCTCGATGCCGGGACGCCGTTTGCAGTGCTGGACTTCCAGATCCAGCACCGCGACACGCACATCAACCGGTCAGGGATCGGAAACGAGGATAAAAGTGAGTGGTGAAGAGTTCGATGTGATCGTGCTCGGCGGCGGAGTCGGCGGAATGCTCGCCGTGCGCAGCCTCGCGGCTGCGGGGCTCGCGGTAGCTCTTGTTGAGGACCGTCTGGTCGGTGGCGAATGCCACTACTGGGCCTGCAACCCGACCAGAACACTGCTTCGTTCGATCGAAGTCTTCAACCTTGCGAAGACTGTTCCCGGTGTGCGCGAAAGAATTTCGGGCGACCGGCCGGATGTCGCAGCTGTCTTGGCGAAACGCGACACGATCATCGAGCATCTCTCCGACCAAGACCGCAGAGCGTCACTGCGGGAAGCCGGTGTAGCGGTGTTTCACGGGTTCGGCCGGTTGAGCGGCCCACGTACAGTGCGGGTCGCGTATGCCGATGACACCGAGGACGTCTTGACGACGCGCCAGGCGGTGGTGTTGGCCACCGGAACTCGCCCGACCCTGCCTGACGTCTCCGGGTTGGCGGAAGCACGTCCCTGGACGAACCGGGACCTGACGACCATGGCGCACGTGCCACCTCGCACGCTCCTGGTGGGTGGCGGCGCGGTCGGCGTCGAGTTCGCCACCCTCTTGGCTGGCTTAGGCTCTGCGGTCACGCTTTTGGTGCGGGGGAAAACACTGCTCGGCAAATCTGAGCCCGAGGTAGGCGACCTGGTCGAACAGTCCCTGCGGAACAAGGGCGTCAAGATTCACTTTGAAACACGATTGTCGGCGGTGGCTCGCCCGGTCGAGGCGGGGCCTGTGACCGCGACCTTCAACGGCCAGACCATCGAGGTAGACGAGATCGTGCTGGCCGCAGGACGCCGCCCCAACACCGACAGCATCGGACTGGAAACCGTTGGCCTGCCGGTCGGCGGATTCATTCGTGTTGACGACCATCTCCAGGCCATCGGCGTCGACGGCGACTGGCTGTACGCCCTTGGAGACATCACCGGGCGTGCTCGGTTGCTGTCTCACATCTCCCAGTACCATGGCCGTCTGGTGGCTGACATCATCGCAACGCGGGCGGCGGGGCGTGAACTGTGGGAAAACGAGTTGGCCGCTCGCGATCTCGTCAGCCTTGCCCGTGTCATCTTCACAGACCCTCAAGTAGTCGAGGTGGGACGCACGGAAAGTCAGGCTCGGGCAGAAGGATTCGTCGTGAGAACGCGAATCGCCCGATATCCCGGCGAAACGCCTCAGCTCGCCGTTTACCGGGATGGCTTCGATGGATGGGCGAAACTGGTCATTGACGCCGCGACCAACACATTGCTCGGAGCGACCTTCGTCGGACCCGAGTTCTCCGAACTGGTTCAGGCGGCCACCCTGGCTGTCGTCACGAAGGTTCCCACGAGTGTCCTGCGTGATGCCGTCGCGCCGCACCCCACACTCAGCCAGGTCTGGGATCCCCTGCTGGCCCACGAATCCGAAGTTGTTCATCATTGAGCGCAGCGGAGTCCACTTCCGGCGCGAACAAACCCTCGCCAGGGTGTTCTCAGCGTCGGTCGTCTCCGGCAGGCGTGTCACCCGAAAGGAGTAGTCGATGTGCGAGAGCGCCCACGTCCGCGTGGTGGCGGGAACCGACGAGATCATCACCAAGCGCCTGCGGTTGCGTCCGTGGAGACGTGAAGACGCCGATGCCGCACTGACGATCTTCGGTCGGCGGGAAGTCGCGCGTTGGCTCACCCCGGCGGTGCCGCGCGTTTCCGGTCGTGACGAGATGCAGCAACTGCTGGCCCGCTGGGCCACCGAACACGATGAAGTCGGGCGGCCGCTGGGGCATTGGGCGATCGAAATACAGGACAGTGGCTTGGTCATTGGAGCGGTCGCGCTGCTGCCGTTGCCCCCCGGTTGCACCGACCTCGAAATCGGCTGGCAGATCAGCCCTTCGGCTTGGGGGCATGGTTACGGCGCTGAGGCTGGCCATGCGGTAGCACACCAGGCCTTTGCCAACGGGGTAGCCGAGGTGTTCGCCGTGGTGCGCCTGGGTAACACCCGGGGTGTGGCGACAGCACAGCGCGTCGGAATGGAGTGGGTCGGCGAGACCGACAAGTATTACGGTCTCACGCTGCAGGTCTACCGACTCACCGCGGCCGATCTCGACTATCCCAAACCGACCTTCGGCGTGCGCTGGCACTGACCGGCGTTAGGATTCAGCATCCTGTATTCCGTTCGGTCACAGCGAAGCGGCTGTAGCCCAGAATGTTTCGGCCGCAGCGGAGCCGATCCAGTCCAGCGGGCTCAGAACAACGTCGGTGGCACCCGCATCAAGGTAGCTCTGAACCTTCCGCCTGACCGCTTCCGCTGAACCTATGGCGGCAAGGTCGACCACGCTGGATACACCCTCTCGGGCGATGACCTTCTGATAAGAGGGGATCTTCTCGTAGAAGCTCAACCGCTCCGCTACGAAATCCTTCGCCGCATCGACGTCGTCGGAAACGGCTGTCGGGATTTGCGCCAGAATCCTTGGTTTCGGCCGTCCGGCATCGACAGCCGATTTCGTAATCGTCGGTTCGATGAACTCGGCGATGGTTCGAGGACCGGCGAGATAGGGCAGTGTGCCGTCGGCCAGCTCACCGGTGACTTTCAACGCCTTCGGGGCCATTGCGGCGACGTAAACCGGTACGGGTGTGCCCCCCGCAACCCGTACCGACCATTCCGGCTGTGCTGTGATCTCGTTGCCGCTGAAGTCGACCTCTCCGGTGTCGAAGATGGACCTTAGAACCGTCAAGTGCTCGCGAAGTCTTTCGATCGTGTTGGGCCATGATGTTCCGAACGCCCGCCGCTCTGGCTCGTGGCCGCCCAGTCCCAGGCCGAGATTGAAGTTGCCGTGGGATGCGGCCTGCGCGGTCTGCGCGAGCGACGCGACGATCAGCGGGTGACGCGGATTGATTGGCACCACCGACGTGCCCACCTCGACTCCCGGTACGGCCGCGCCGACCACAGCGGCCAAGGCGATGGCATCGTGATCGTTTCGCTGGCCCAACCAGACCTGGCGGACACCAAGGTCGTACGCGCGCGCCGCCTGAGCCACGATGTCGTCGACGTGATTGATCGCTTGTGGGTTGGAAAACAACGAGATTCCGGTCGCCATGTTGTGTTTAACGCTCGGAGCGAGCAGGCCTATTCCTGTTACACAGTTAGACGGACGCCCACATCGCCGTGTTCGCTCGACAGGATCAATCGGCTCATCGCGTTACCGAACGCGTCCGCCTTATCGTTTTGCGGCGGCTTTTCGGCGCGGCTGGGCAGCGCTCGCACGAATTGAAGACGTTGCGGTCTTCCGTTGTTTGGCAACCTTTGTGGGGCGGATGGTGAGGCTCTCGATGTGCGCAAGCGCCATATCAAGTGCGGTGGCCATCGGGGAGACATCGTGATCGGCCTGCGCCAGCAGGTAGCCTCCTTGCAGCGTGGCCATCAGTCCGGTCGCCAATGCGCCGGGGTCGGCCGTCGCGGGAAGGATTCCGTCGTCTTGCATACGTCGAAATCCATTAGCCAGCAGCCCTTCCCATGTAGCAAAGTGCCGCGACAACGAGGTACGCGCGTGGTCGTCTTGATCGGAAAGCTCCACCACTAAGTTGCCCAGTGCGCAACCGTAGGCACCGCCCTGCAGTGCAGCGCCCTGGACCAGGGCGTCACGCCATCGCCGTAGACCGCTCATTGATTTCAACCGCGCCAGGCGCTGCTCCTCCCGTGCCAGGATCTGTTCGCCTCGCAATGCCACCACGGCGCGCACCAGTTCGGGCTTGCCGTCCGGGAAATGTTTGTAGAGCTGTGACTTGCTGGTGCCCGTTGCGGCCCGGACGTCGTCGAGGGTGACCGCATTGACGCCGCGCACATACATCAGATCAGCAGCCGAGGAGATCATCCGGGCACGCGTCGCTTCCCCGCGTGCGGTTGTTCGCCGCCTCGGCCGCTCACTGCTGTTTTCCGGCTCCGCGCTGCCGGCCGGGCCGGAGTGTTCGTCGTTGGCCGCGCCGCCGCGTCGAGACCCCGTTGAAGCGGCAGGCGCCCGACGGTTGCGGTTCGACCGTTTGGTGCTCGGTGCGGTTGTCACAGCTTCCTGCCCCTGGCCCTCTGCGGCACCGACACCCTGGGGTGCGGTACGCCCACGACGAATATGTCGGGTTCAAGATACCCGGCGCTGGACGATCAGGTCCCCAAAAGTGTGCGGCGCGTCCGGCCCAACCGCGATTACCAGGCACTGGCGGTCTGGGCGTAGCTAGCTGAACGTGGGGCTGGGCGGCGGTTGGGCGCGGACTTCAGTCGGTTCACTACAACCGCATGTTTTCGTAGCCTCGAGATGGTCACGTGGGCCGTGACCAGGCCGCGAGGGGTGACTCGGCGCTGGCAGGACGGCGCGGGTGACATCGTCGTGTAGTGGATGGCGCAGTGCGTCGGTGCGCCAGGGGCGCGTCTCGCGCGCCGTTACGCACGACAAGCACGTGTCCACCTCCAGAAGCCCTTCCCCCGGGCAGCCGCAGTGACGGTCGAGGGCATCTCCCCGACACGTAGACTATCACTATAATGGACTATTTAGTCCCCGCAACTGGTGTGGGACGTGAGCTGATGTTGCGACGAGACCAAGCGAGGGAAGAGGGCGACGGGCGTTGAACAGGAGCACTGCTGTCTCGCTTCGAGTGCTCAGCCGTTTCATGCTCAAGCTTCCGCTCGGCGGCGTTATGAGTCGTAGAGGCAGTGCAATACAAGAGAATTAAGAAAGCGTTATTTGAACACAGTGTTTAAAAGGATGATGACGCCGACGTCGTTCGGCATCGCTGGGTACGCATTGGCGTGCCGACTGCCATGAGAACTTCAAGTGGACTTGGGGGTACGTCCAGGACGGTTCCCCAGCGTGTTTCTGATTCGATGGCGCCTTCGCCGCCACCACTTAGTGAGGCTGAGCTGACGGCGGTCGGCCAGACCCCGGGCGTGAGTTGGTCCGATTCTCGGCATTCGGAGGTGCTCGGTTCGGCTGAGCCTGCTGGCGATGGTGCGGGCGAGGGTGCCGAGCGGGCGGTGTTGTTGGCTACCAAGTTGCATGTGCCGGCAGTGGGGGGTCAGCTGGTTCATCGGGCTGCGTTGTTGGAGGCGTTGTCAGCGGGGCGGCGGCGCAAGTTGACGCTGCTGAGTGCGCCTGCGGGGTGGGGTAAGACGACGTTGTTGGCGCAGTGGGCTCTGAGTGCGGGCGAGGATCAGCTGTTCGGTTGGTTGTCGCTTGATCGTTCTGACAATGACCCGGTGTGGTTTTGGACGTATGTGGTCGCTGCGTTGCAGCGGGTGTGTCCGGGGGTCGGGGCCCGCGCGGTCGAGTTGTTGGCGATGGGTGCTGATCCGGTGCAGGTGGTGTTGCCGACGTTGCTCAATGACTTGGCCACGATCGCCGGCCCGATGGTGTTGATTCTTGATGATTACCACTTGGTGGCCAATCCGGCGGTTCATGAGCAACTGGGGTTCGTCGTCAGCCGGATGCCGGTGAATCTTCATTTGGTGATGGCGACCCGTTCGGATCCGGTGTTGCCGTTGGCGCGGTTGCGAGCCTGTGGTGATCTGGTCGAATTGCGAAGCGACGATTTACGTTTCGAGTTGGCCGAGGCCGGCGAACTGCTCAACGACATCCTCGGGTTGGCCTTGGCTGATGAGGACATCAAGATGTTGCATCGGCGGACCGAGGGGTGGGTGGCGGGCCTTTATCTTGCTGGTCTTTCCCTGGCCGGGCGTGCCGATGCTGCGCCGTCGATCAGGACGTTCGCTGGTGACAACCGCCATATCGTCGATTACCTGATGTGGGAGGTGCTCGACAATCAGCCGCCGCGGGTGCGCAGTTTCCTGCTGGCCACGTCGGTGTTGGGTCGGCTGTGCGGCCCTCTGTGTGATGCGGTGCTGCAGACCGGTGGTTCGGCCTCGGTGTTGGAGGAGATCGAGCGGGAGAACCTGTTCGTGGTGCCGCTGGACATGTCGCGTCGCTGGTATCGGTATCACCATTTGTTCGGGGAGTTGCTGCGCGCGGAGTTGCAGCGCAGCGACCCCGGTCTGGTCGAGGGTCTGCATCAGCGTGCTGCGGTGTGGTTTGAGGATGAAGGTTTGATCGATGAGGCGGTCCGCCATCTGGTCGCCGCGGGTGACCTCACCCGCAGTGCCGATTTGATCGCCGGCAACTGGGTCGACGAATTCGATAGCGGAGGGTTGTCCACGGTGTCGGGCTGGCTTGATCTGCTGCCCGATGGGACTGTTCGGCAGGATCGGCGGCTGAGCGTGGCGCGGGCATGGATCGCGTTGAACGTGGGCCGGTTCGACGAGGCGCGCCTGTGGATCGAGGCGATCGACGCCGGTACCGCAGATGATGACGATGTGCTTGCTGCGCAATTGGTCGCCCTGCGGGCGATCCACGCGTTCAAGATGGGACAGAACGCCGCGGCGCTCGAAACGGCTCGCCGCGCGATCACCCTCGACTTCGGCGACGCGCGGTGGGCCTGGTTGGGTGCACAGAGCATCCACGGAGCCGCTCTGTATCACGCGGGACACATCGACGAAGCCCAGGACACCCTCCGTCGGGCCACGCAGATGGCCGAGAGAACGGGGGACCGGCGACGCTACGTCTACGCGTTGGGCTACCTCGCGTTGATCGCCGCCGAATCCGGGCAGCTCGCCGATGCCGAGCACCACATGCGCCGGGCTACCGGCATAGGTGGCGATCCGGCCGGTCGCGAACACTTCGTCAACGCAATGGTCTCGCTTGCGGCGGCCACCGTTTTCGACATCCGTGGCGATGCGGCTGCTGCCGCGCACGCGGCCGAGCACGCGGTCAGCTTGGCCCGCAAGGGCGCAGGAATTCCCGAAGTCGGGAAGGCGTTGCTGCTCAACGCCAAGACCGCTGACGACCTCGGCGATCACCAAGCCGCGCGGGCGAAGCGCAACGAAGCGTGCTTGCTGCTGCGGGGTTGCGCCGACAGCGATGTAGCGGAGGCGTTGCTCAACGGGCCGCACCGCAGCAGCGCGGCCGCGGTACGCCCCCGCTGCCCGCAGGACAACGCAGAGCTGACCGCTAAAGAACGCGAGATCCTTCGGCTGCTGGCCACTCGGCTGTCGCGCCGCGAGATCGGCCAGCGGCTCTACATCTCACTGAACACCGTCAAGACTCACCAGCGCGCCCTGTATCGGAAACTGTGCGTCGAGAACCGCAACGCGGCGATCACCCGTGCCCGCGAACTCGGCCTGCTCTGACCCTCGCACGAGGCGGATCAGGCGATGCCGTAGTCCCGCATTTTGCGGTAGATCGTTGCGCGCGACATCCCCAACGCTATCGCCGCCTGTAGCTTGTTATTGGAGTTCTCCGCCAAGCTTCGGACGATGGCGTCTCGCTCGAGCGCCTCGATCTGGGTGAGTATGCGCTTGGTCAGCGATCGGCACTCGGGCGGCAGCTTGTCGGCACCGATGACGCCTGAACGTTGTCGCCCAACGGTTTCGGCGAGGACTCGCCGCAACTGCGCAACGTTACCGGGCCATGGCAGCTTACTCAGTTGCCGCATCGCATCCGCGTCGAAACGCACGTCAGCACCGGAAGTCAACTCGCGCAACAGGAACGGCACCAGGGCCTCGATGTCTTCGATTCGGTGCCGCAGCGCGGGCACTGTCACAGTGTGGGTGAACGTTGACAGCAGCATGTCGATCGCCGGAGAAGGGGTCGAGGAACTCATCGTAGCGGCGATCCAGCCGTGACTCGCGCGCAGATGCAACACCGAAATGACCGCCGCGAGCGTCCGTTGGTCGATGCAGTCCACATCAGCTAGAACGAGCGCAAAGTCATCGGTGTCCGCTTGGGCCACCACTTCGGCGACGAAAAGCGCTGGAGTAGAAAATGTTTCTGCACGCAGTACCCGCACCGTCTTGCCCGGGTGCACGTACTGGGCGACCGCCTGCGCAAGCTTGGCCCGTCCGGAGCCCTTCTCGCCTTCGACCAGTATCCATTGTCTGTCCCGGCAACATCGCTCTACTTCTGCACAGCTGCGCCGCCATGAGCTGCTACGTCCGACGAGGCCCGGAACGTGGGGCGGCGCGACCGATTGTCGCAGCACCGCACGGCGCGGTGGCACTTCGAGCGACAGTTGCACGTGGAAAACGACATTCGTCCTGCCACCGCGAATCTCGGCATGGTCGGCGACGGAGACGTTGGCGGTCGTTCCGCTCGGGAGCACCGTCGGCGGATGTCGCGACGCGGTGATGTGGAGCAGATCTGAGGCGTGTTCCAACAGGGCGATTTGATCATTGGTGTCGAGTGCTTGGCGCAGGTAACGATTCATCAGCAACACGTCACCGCCCATAGCCAGTACACCGAGCGGGAACCGGCGCGCGTGGTGTTGGTAGGCCTGAAGAAGCGCGATCTCGCTTGCGTGGGCCGACTCTCTCATCCGGTCCTCGATCTGGCTTCCCAGGCTCTTGACCAACGGCAACAGGACTGGATTCGATCGGCTGGCCCAGCAAGTGAGATCCACAATGCCGACAAGCTGCTGAGTTATCGGGTCACAAATCGGCGCTCCGGCACAGGCGAGATCACCCAGCGGTTCGACGAAATGCTCGCCACCGCGAATGAACACGGGCCGCCCGGTCTGGAGGGCGGTACCGATGCCGTTGGTGCCGGCAAATTCCTCCGAGTAGCTGTACCCGGGGGCAAGGCTCACCGAGTCCAGTGCGTTCATCAAACCCGGTTCGGAGGCCGAGCGCTCTATCACTACACCGTCGGCCGACGTGAGTATGACCGTCATCGCCTCGGTCGTCACATCCTGCGTGGCCTCGAGTAGCACGGGCTCCGCGGCGTGAGCTAATCGCGACTCGGTGTCCGGCTGCCTGACATAGGGCGAATCGAGCCGGTCGGGATGAACCCGCATGGCCTGGGACCGACGCCAGGAGTCCAGCACGTTTGGCGACAATGTCTCCGGCTCCAGGGACCCCTCGGACAAGAACCGTTCGCGAATCCGGCGAACGTCAGTGTGGACGTCGGCCCGCAAGCTCATCGACGCATGCACCTCGTTCCCGATCGAGCGGTGCAGCCGCCCCTCAATGCCGGTGTCTCAGTTTGAGACCAGTAACCCTCCCCGAATTGAGACGTTCAGCATACGCCCGCGGCGGTGTGATGGATCACGCCGGCTAATGCATCGGATCGGATCTCCACAGTGACCGATTACGGCGTCGGCCCACCTCAGCGCGGATTCCCGATGCAACCGGCAACAACAACGACGTGATCCAGCGAAAGGCGTGCGACAGTGACCATCTATCAGTTGACCGATCGCTTGCACGGCCGTACCGTGCGCGTCCAGGCAGATCACATCGCGACCACTGTGGCCGCATGGCTGGCCGAATTAGACGCGTGCAGTCCGTTGGTCGAGTTGCTCAGCCGAGCGGTGCGCGATCGCGACTGGCCGGCAATACACGGCATAGCGGACTACCTGTCGGTGGAGATCCAGCAATCAGCATGACGTCGGGTTGTCGACCAAGCGTTTGATACCGCGGATGCTCCCGCCGCACGTCCTAGTCTTCGATCACCCGCAGGATGGTTTTGCCCGGGGTGCGTTTGTCCGGCGCGAACGCCGCCGCGGCTTGCGCCAGTGGCAGCACGGCGCCAACCACCGGCTTGAGACGTCCATCACGTACCCGCGCGGCGAGGTCGGCGAGACGAGCGCGATCGGCTTCGACAACGAAGAACACGGCGCGCCCCTCGCGCGGTTGCGTCTTCGGCGGCTCGACAACCGTCACGAGGGTGCCGCCGGCGCGCACCATTGCGGTCGAACGGGCCAGGATGTCACCGCCGATCACGTCGAACACGACATCGACTTCACCTGCGTCCTCTAGTTTTTCGGTGTCCAGATCGAGGAAGGTGTGCACACCCAACGTGAGCGCCCTGTCACGGTCTGCGGTACGGCCGGTGCCGATGACGCGCGCACCCGCCTCTCGCGCGAGCTGTACCGCGATCGACCCGACCGCACCCGCCGCGCCGTGGATCAAAACCGTTTCTCCGGCGCTCAGGTGGCCGTGGTCGAACAAGCCCTGCCAGGCGGTCAAACCGGAGATGGGCAGTGCGGCGGCGACCGTGTGGTCGATGTCCATGGGCAGGGGCGCGAGGTTGCGGGCTTCGACCGCGATGTACTCGGCCAGCGAGCCGTTGCGGGACCAGTCGGTCAATCCGAAAACGCGTTGTCCACTACTCAATCCTGTTGTGCCGTAGCCCAACTCGACGACGACCCCGGACACGTCGTGGCCAGGCACACTCGGGGTGCGGTCACGGCCGGCGCGATCGGTCCAGGTGTCCGGCCAGTTGAGCTCGGTTGGTATGAAACCCGCCGCGTGTACCCGCACGATGACATCGTTAGTGGCTGCCTCGGGCTCCGGCAGGTCGGTCAGCGACATGCCGGCGACACCGGCGTCACGATCTGAAACAGTGATGGCTTGCATGAGGTTCCTCCTGATGTGCGTGGTTGTCGGACGGTGTTCCGGTGCGCTCTTCGCGGTTAATTCGTGGTCAGCTGATGCTCATCGGCTGTCGTCGATTTGGTCGTCGACACCGATGTTCGCGTCGCGGCGTCGGTGGCCGGTGTTGACCGCCGCCGCCCAAGCCCCCACAGCATCAGCACCACGGCGAGGAGGATCGAGTACGAAACACTGCGAAAGCCCGCCGCCGCAACCCTTTCCTGCCATGGTCTCCCGTGATGGCCTTGCGACAAGATCGGGTTGGCCGCAGCGGTACCCGCCGCGGCGCCGAACGTGGTGAACAGCCAGTTGCCATAGGTGCCGTATAGCGCCGACCAGCGCGCCACCTTCTCCACGCGTGGCGGCAATTCGACGTGGCCCCAAATCGCAGCGACGGCGATCAGGAAGGTTCCGTTCATCACGCCCTCCAGATGCGCGGAAAGCGCCATGCGCATGTTGGTGAAGCGCCGTTCCATCAGGCCGGTCACCAACCCGATCAAGAACAACAGCATGCCGTGCCACATCAAATCGCGGTCGGCCGTTCGCATGAGGAATGTCCTTTCACAGCGCGCAGTCTGTCCTGCGTCTGGAGTCGTGGCGTCAGCACTAGGCGCAAGACCGTGGTGGACGCCTTGGTTTGTTGATCTCAACGATGGCTGCTGGAGTGTCTCTCGAGCCAGTCGGAGTATCGAGTCGAGAAGAACGTGGCATTCGCGTCCGGCGCGAGGGTGCGATCGTCGATCACCGCGCCGAAGTATGGCGCCTCGGGATCCGCTATGACCCGACGTTGGTCCCCGTGAGCGGCAAGGCCTCTGCGGACGAAATCATCCATTGCGATTCCTTCGGGGCCGGCGATCTCCGTTACTCCGTTTATTGGGTTCCCGACCGCGGCGCGTGCAACGGCAGTTGCGACGTCGTCGGCGGCGATGGGGCGGAACGACGCCGGTGGCAGTCTGACGATGTCACCATCTGTAGCGGAATCCGCTAAGCCAATCGCGAATTCATAGAATGGGGTTGCTCGCACGATCGAATAGGGTCGCCCCGCTTCCTTGATCAGGTTTTCCTGAGCAGCCTTCGCGGTGTTGTACCCGCTATCTGGCATGTTCTGCGAACCCACTACGGACAACGCGACGTGATGCTTGACTCCCGCATCTCTCTCCGCAGCGAGGACATTCGCGGTTGTCGTGGTGAAGAAGTGCATCACCGGTTCATCGTCGAACAATGGTGATTCGGCAACGTCGACGACAACGTCTGCACCGGCAATTGCGTTGGCGAGGCCTTCACCGGTGAGTGAATCGACGCCTGATCGGCGGGAGGCCGCGATCACGTCTTGTCCCTGTGCGCCGAGCTTTTCCACTACTTTTGCGCCGATCAGACCACGACCGCCAATGACTACGATCTTCATCGTGGAACCTTCCAGAGTTACGTGTGATTGTTTACTTCAGTGTCATGCCTTCCATCGCCGATCGAATCCCTGAGAGTCAGTAGTTCGAATGATGGTCGACGCCGCCATGCACCAGAAGTGTGCCGCAAGTGTGGGACGGAGGCGGTGCCGGGAAGTGGCGATGGGATCTCACATCGTCGGCTCCAATCCATCCTCCGCACACCGTCTGGTGATCACCATCCCCGGGCAACAGGGTCAGCGTCATCACCCGGCGAACGGATTCACCCGGGTGATTTACGAAGTCTTTCCGCGCTTCGGACGTTCATTAGCAGCCACATGGTTTGGGCGATGCACCTGGGATCCTCACGTGATGCCGTAGTCGTTCATTCTGCGGTAGATGGTGGCCCGCGACATTCCGAGGGCGCGGGCCGCCTCTTGCTTGTTGCCGCCGTTGTCTTGCAGGCTGCGGACGATCGCGTCGCGCTCCAGGGATTCCATTGCGGTCAGCTTGCGTCGGGTGACGGAGCGGCACTCCGGTGGCAACTTGTCGGCGCCTATGATGCCCGATCGTTGCCGGGCAACGGTTTCCGTCAGAACCTGCCGAAGCTGCGGAATGTTGCCCGGCCACGGCAGCTTGCTGAGTTGGCGCATCGCGTCCGGCGCCAGTCCCACGTCGGCTCCCCGGGTGATTTCACCCAGCAAGCGGGGCACGAGCTCCGCGAGGTCGTCAATCCTGTGTCGCAGCGCCGGCACTGTAACGGTACGGGGAAACAGTCGCAGCAGTTTCTCGATTGGTGCCGAAGAAGACGCGCCACTGCTCGTCGCGGCGATCCATCCACGGCCGGCGCGAACGGCGAGCATCGAGGTGATCGCTGCGAGGGTGTCCTTCTCGATGTCGTCGATATCGGCGAGCACCACTGCGAAATCGTCGCCGCCCGACTCGGATGCCAGCCGGGCAACAAGATGCGCACCGCTTGGGAAGGTATCGGCGCGTATCACACTGACGGGGCGGCCAGCTTGCGCATGCTGAGCCACCGCCTGTGCCATACGTGCCCGCCCGGATCCTTTCTCGCCGACGAGCATCACCCAGTGCCGGTCGCGCCAGCACTGCTGCACCTGTCGGCAGCAGCGCAGCCAGGCGCTGTTGCGACCTACCAACCCTGGGACGTAGTCGGGTAGCGAATGGCCGATTCGACGCGGCCGAGAGCCGGTCGAGGCGGAAAGATCAACCTGGAGAACTATGTTGGTGCGGCCGCGACGCAGCGTCGACCGCTCGGCAGCGGTGATTTTGGCGATGCGGCCGCTCGGCAGCATCGCCATCGCGGTGTCCGGCAGCGCGCAGGTAAGCAGATCCGAGGCGTGTTCGAGCAGCGCGGTCTGGTCGTCACCGCTGAGCGCCTGACGCAAATAGGGGTTCATCAACACCGCATCGCCGCCGATGGCAAGCACTCCGCTGGAAGACCGTCGTTCGTGCCGCGAATAGGCCGCCAACAGTGCGGTCTCCCCCTCATGGGCCACCGCCCGCATGCGATCCTCGATGTGGCGACTGGCACTGGTGGCCAGCGCAAACAACAGTGGATCGGATTGGTCGGTCAGACAACTCAGATTCACGGCGCCGATGACGCTGCCCGTTATCGGATCACGGATCGGCGACCCTGCGCACGCGAAACCGGTGAACATCCCTACGTAGTGCTCACCGCCACGGATGAATGCGGGGCGGCCAGTCTCCAGGGTGGTGCCTATCCCGTTGGTGCCCGCGACCTCTTCGGCCAAGCTGTAACCGGGTGCCAGGCTGATCGCGTCCAACGCGTTGAGGATGGACACTTCTGCGGCGCTGCGTTGAAGCACCACGCCGTTGGTCGATGTGAGGACAACGCTGACAGCCTGCGCGGCCAGGTCATCGGTGACGCGCTGCAGTACTGGCGCGGCCGCCCGGACCAATGGGGACGCGGTGTTCGGTTCACGCACGTAGGGGAGTTCGACCCGGTCGGGATGAACGTGCAGAACCTGGGACCGGCGCCAAGAGTCCAGGACGCTGGGCTGAAGGATGTCCTCATCGATTGAGCGCATTCCGTCGAGGGACCCGACGGTCAAGAACCGTTCCCTGGCCCGCTCAACTTCGCTCGTGCGGCCGGCCTGCGCCCTCATCCTCCATCTACCTCGACCTCGGATCGCCGTCACCTGGCCGAGACCGCGACCACACTCAATCTACGCGCGCGGCGGTGGCGTTGATCAGACGAATCGCAACATTCGCCAGCAACCAACCCGGTGGCAATGCTCGCCGATCACCACAACCACGCGGGCAAGCACACCCACCCTCTGGTGGGTGTGCGGGAGGACGTCCACTGCCTTCGCCGGGCTCGCACTGGGTATCACGGCGACTGCTTGTACGCCGACCCGGCCCTAAAGATCACCCACTGGACGATGGTGATGGTGGTGTCCCCCTGTCAACGTTGTCACTGAACGTTTGATCGGCGGCAACCTCTACGCAAGACGGGAACCGGCGCCAAAGAACGAAGGACACAGGCGAAGGAGCACTCCAGTGAGCACGGTATTGGGAATTCTGATGATGATGCCGGTGGTGTTCGGCGTGGGCGGATACGCGTTGGTGTCCCGACGCTCTTGAACATGCGATAGCGGGACACCGTCAGCGTGCCGACCGGCGTCTCACTTTGAGACGCGCATTCACGTCATTTTGAGACGCTCAAGATCCGCGCGCAGCGCTGTGATCGGTCGCAGAAGTCATGCATCGATGGACGAAAAGGAGAACCACGATGAGCGGACGCAGTGTTGGCGCGGACCCCGAGAAAATCGTCGAGCCATCGGCGGGACCCGACTCCGGCCGCGGCTCAACCGGCCACTGCCGGCGCAAGCCCGAGGTACTTCTGGCGACGGCACCCGAGCCACTCGAGTCTCTGCCACCGCTATACGGAACCATCCACGGCGGATCCCCGCGAGACGGCGGACGTCGCGAGACGACGGCGCTGGCTGAAATTCTGTCAGCCGATCCGAGCGCCGAGCGGGCGGTGTTGTTGGCTACCAAGTTGCATGTGCCGACTTTGGCGGGCGGGCTCGTTGATCGGGCTGCGTTGTTGGAGGCGTTGTCGGTGGGACGTCGCCATAAGTTGACGTTGTTGAGTGCGCCTGCGGGGTGGGGTAAGACGACGTTGTTGGCGCAGTGGGCTCTGAGTGCGGGTGAGGGTGGGGTGTTGGGTTGGTTGTCGCTTGATCGTTCTGACAATGACCCGGTGTGGTTTTGGATGTATGTGGTTGCTGCGTTGCAGCGGGTCTGTCCTGGGGTCGGGGTCCGTGCGGTGGAGTTGTTGGCGGTGGGTGCTGATCCGGTGCAGGTGGTGTTGCCGACGCTGTTGAATGATGTGGCCACGGTCGCCGGTCCGATGGTGTTGGTGCTTGATGATTTTCACTTGGTGGCCAATCCGGTGGTTCATGAGCAGTTGGCGTTCGTCGTCGACCGGATGCCGGTGAATTTTCATCTGGTGGTGGCGACTCGGTCGGATCCGGTGTTGCCGTTGGCGCGGTTGCGGGCCTGTGGTGATCTGGTCGAATTGCGAAGCGATGATTTCCGTTTCGGGCCTGCCGAGACAGAACGTCTGCTCAAGGAGGTGCTCGGGCTCGACTTGGCGAAGGCCGATGTGCACCTGTTGCATCAACGCACCGAGGGATGGGTGGCGGGGCTGTATCTTGCTGGTCTTTCGCTTGCCGGGGATGCTGATGCCGCGGCGTCGATCGAGACGTTCGCTGGTGACAACCGTCATATCGTGGACTATCTGATGGCTGAGGTGCTCGATAATCAGCCGCCGCGAGTGCGCAGTTTCCTGCTGGCCACATCGGTGTTGGGTCGGCTCAGCGGCCCGTTGTGTGACGCGGTGTTGCAAACCGCGGGTTCGGCTTCGGTGTTGGAGAAGATCGAGCGGGAGAACCTGTTCGTGGTGCCGTTGGATATGTCACGACGCTGGTATCGGTATCACCATTTGTTCGGCGAGTTGCTGCGCGCGGAGTTGCAGCGCAGCGACCCCGGTCGTGCCGCTGATCTGCACCAGCGGGCTGGGGTGTGGTTCGAGGGTGAGGGTTTGATCGATGAGGCCATACGCCATTTGGTCGCTGCCGATGAGCTCGCGCGCTGTGCCGATGTGATCGCCGACAACTGGGTCGACGAATTCAACAGCGGCGGGCTGTCAACGGTGTCGGGCTGGCTTGATCTGCTTGCCGAGGAGCTTGTCCGGGGGGATCGGCGGCTGAGCGGGGCGCGGGCATGGATCGCGTTGAACGTGGGCCAATTCGACGACGCGCGCCGGTGGATCGAGGCGATCGACACCGGCACCCCAGATGAGGATGGCGGGCTGGCTGCCCAACTGGTCGCGCTGCGGGCGGTCTATGCGTTCAAGACCGGTGACGTCACCACGACGCTGGAAATGGCTCGCCGCGCGATGACTCTGGACTTCAAAGACGCCGCGCAGGCCCGCTCGGCGGCGTGCTGCATCTACGGCTCCGCGCTGTACTTCGCCGGCCGTACCGGCGAGGCCCAAGCCACCTTCCAACGGGCCGCGCAGCTGGCCAAGAAAATAGGAGATCGCCGTCGCCGAATCTATGCGATGGCCTATCTGGCGTTGATCGCCGCCGAATCCGGTCAACTCGCCGATGCCGAGCAGCACATCCGCCGAACTGCTGGCGTCGGTACATATCTGGCGGGCGGTGAGCAGTTCGTCAATGCGATCGTGTCGCTCGCGGCGGCCATCATTCTCGATGAGCGTGGCCACAGGGCTGCCGCGGCCGACGCGGCCGAGCTGGCCGTCAGCTTGGCCCGCAAGGGCGCCGGGATGCTGGAACTCGCAAAGGCGCTCGTGATCAGAGCCGATATCGCCGAGCGCCTCGGTGATCACGCAACCGAAGCAGCAAGCCGGAATGAGGCCAGCGCGCTGCTCCGAGGTTGTACGGACACGGATATCGCGCAAACCGCGCTCACTTCCGCCCGGCGCAGCACGTGCGTTGCGGTACGGCGCCGGGACCAGGAAGACGCGGTCACCGAGGAGCTCACCGCCAAAGAGCATGAGATTCTTCGCCTGCTGGCGACCAGGCTCTCACGCCGTGAGATCGGCCAGCGGCTGTATGTCTCACTGAACACGGTCAAAACCCACCAGCGCGCCCTCTATCGCAAACTGTGCGTCGAGGACCGCGCCGCGGCCGTCACCCGCGCCCGCGGGCTCGGGCTCCTCTAGCGGGCCGCCAACATTGCGCTCAAGCCAGATGGCCGCCGGAGCAACCGTTCAGCGTAATCACCCGGGTGAACGGGCGTGAGGGTGATGACCAGTCACCCCGCTCGACGCAAACCTGATGAAGAGTTGATGTTTGACCAGCACATGGTGGCCCATCATCGCTCCAGTCTGGGAAGGAACCAGGACATGCATTCAGACGTCGACGCAAGATGCCTGGCACCGCCGCGAATATCACATAGGACTGCGCTGCGCAGTCCGTCCGCCGTTGTCCGCGCTGTGACCGGCGACGGCGATCTCGCTCCCCAGTGTCAGCTGGGGTTCCTGGACAACGGATACCGCTGTGCGGTGCGGGCGGCGGCGTATGTGGAATTCCACATGGTCGGGCACTGTCAGCGGTTCGATTGTGACGCGGACGGTAACGCGTGCGGTTTCGTGTGTGCTGATCACCTGGACGCATTGGATCACACGGCGGAATGCACAGTGGCCGAGATGCAGCCCACGGGGCTGCGGCGGCTGTCCAGGCGCTCCGCTCGATGCCCGAGTTGTGGCAAGACGCTTCTCAGCGCATCCGACATCCTACAAGCAGTGGTGACACTCTGATGGTGCACAGTCGCGCAGGTCTTTTCGCTGTTGTCGAGAGCTACTCGCCGCCCAGCGCCAACCGAATTCAAAGTGCGATCCGAGATGACTGGCCGCGTTGACGCCATCCGGCGCACCGAGAGCCCGGCCGGTGCGTCGCCGCGAAACGCGGTGGACTCGTCAACGACATCGGATGCCAACATGGCGTGGTTGCTGGCCATCGCCGCGGATGCGTGTTTGACGGGTCACGAACGGATGATGACGTTCGTCGAATTAGGAAGCGGAGAAGGCAATCTCGCGATTCAGCGGATCCTCAACGCCGTCATGTCAAGCGGGATGGCGTTGCCGGTGGCAATCATCGACAGGCTGGCTCGATGGCTGGACGGGTACGTCGGGAGCTCAGACGAGCCGCAACTACGCGCGATACTTGCCGAGATTCAGGCGCGGCAGTTTCAGCCGGTGCCATTTCGCATTCGACAGGCGCGGGGCGCGCACACCCCTGGGAGCGTGTACAGCGCAAACGCCGTCTGTCGAAAGCACGCATGAACGGGCCACTGCAGTGCGCTCCGGTAATCGGCCGTCGCGATGACGCCCTCGGGCTCGGGTCGCCGACTCGGTGCGAGCCGAACATGTTGCGGGCAAGCCAGTTCCGTGAGGTCATCATCGTGGGTTCGGGTGCCGCCGCCTGCACGGCGGCGATCTATACCGCACGGGCAGGACTCGACACCTTGGTCGTCGAAGGCAACGTGCCCGGCGGTGCGCTGATGGCCGCGGGACAGGTGGACAATTACCCCGGATTTTCCACGCCGGTGCGCGGACCCAGCCTCGCTCATGCCATGCGCGCCCAAGCCTGCCGATTCGGTGCCGATTTTCACGGCGGCGACGTCGACGGGTTCGCACTGGAAGGTGGGGTCAAATCGGTCGCAGTCAACGATGACGTGTTTCACGCTACTGCGGTGATTCTGGCGATGGGTTCCGTGAATCGGTCACTATGCGTCCCAGGGGAGCGTCAGTTGCGGGGCCGTGGAGTCAGCGTCAGCGCCAAGCGGGACGGTGACCGGTTCGCGGGCCGCGAGGTTGCCGTTGTCGGCGGCGGGGATGCCGCGGCGGAGGAGGCCCTGTATCTTGCGACGCTCGCCCGCCGAGTGACGGTCATTCACCATCAACCTCGATTGCGGGCATCGACCGGCACGGTTGCCCGACTGCGTGCCCAACCCAATGTTGTTGTCCTGCAAAGCACCCAAGTACTCGAGATCAGGGGCCAACACCATGTCACCGGGTTGCGGGTACGCAATGGTGACACGGTGTGCGACATTGACCTCGATGCGGTATTCGTGGCCATCGGTCAGACTCCCAACTCCAGTTCGCTGGCGGAACTCATTGACCTCGACGCCCGCGGCTACGTCATCACCCGCGACAAGAGCACCCATACCCACGTCGATGGGGTGTTCGCCGCCGGCGACCTGATCGACCGGCGGTACCGCCAAGGTGTCACCGCGGCCGCCAGCGGATGTCGGGCCGCACTGGACGTGCAACGCTGGCTTACTCAATCATTCTCCACCACAACCAATGTCACCTTCCGGAAGGACAACTGACGACAATGACCCAATCCCTACCGATCACAGTCACCGATGCCTCGTTCATGGCCGATGTCCTCGACAGTCCCAAACCAGTATTGGTGGACTTCTGGGCGCAGTGGTGTGGACCGTGCCGTGCCGTGGCGCCGGTGCTCGAACAAATCGCCGCCGAGAACGTCGGCCGCCTTACCGTGGCCAAGCTCGACGTTGACGCGAATCCCCTCACCGCTGGCAAGTACCAGGTGGTGTCGATCCCCACCATGATCGTCTTCAAGGGAGGCGCCCCGGTTGCGCGTCTGGTGGGCGCGCGCGGAAAGTCCGCCCTCGTCGCCGAACTCAGCGACTATCTCTGAAAGCCGCGCCCGTAGCTGGTGGCGCCGCCTCGGATGAGGAGCCGGCACGGGGAAGTGTTGTATGGCAACATAAGTGGACAGGCTCGCAGATCACAAGCCCACCGAGTTGATCGTGACCCGGACCGGATCCACCAGCAGTTGCAGCGTGCCCGGCGGCGGGTCGATCGACTCCACCTGCCGGTCATCGTACGCGGGGTTGTTCTGGTCCCAGGTGATGTCGACCAGTAGCCCGAGCGATGCCGCGCTGGGGTGAACCATGCCCATGTCGTCGCCCTGCATGATCTCCTGGAAGTTGGGCCAGTCCGGAATGATCGCCGACAGCCGACCGATCCGTTTCCTGATCTCTTCGAAGCGCGCGTCATTACGGATCGATCCGATGTAGTACCGCACGTCCTCGACACTCAGCACTCCGTCACCATCGAAGTCAGCTACAGCGTGGCTGGACCACAGTTCCGGTCTCGGCCCATCCGGCGCGGCTACCGGTGCCGCCAAATCGTCCTCTGTGTACATCCGGCCCAGCATGTAACACAACCAAAGTCCGGCTTCGTCCGTCTCGGACGGAAGCCCCAGCGACTTCAGGTGCGTCGCGATCACCGGCAGTTGCTCGGCGCCGGCATCGAGATACTCCTGCGGCGTTTTCGCCCACCCGGCGGCGGTCAGCTGCTCGGCGTTCAGTTGCAGCAAGCCGTATCGCCCCGCCGGATGGTATGCGGTGGTGCGCAAACCGCTCTCCGCATACAGCACGCGGAGCAACACATCGGTATCGGTGCCGGCGTCGTGTGCCGCTGAATTGATCGCCGTCAGCAGCGCGCGGTCGAACTCCGGGGCGGGCCGCCGTGCGCGCCACGCATCGGGATCGGTGAACATCGTGAACATCGGGTCGAAACCGGGCGGCCCGGTGACGTCGGTGCGCGCGCCCTTGACCGTGCCGTCGGTTGTCAGGTTGTCCAGGTCGAAGACCCGGTAGGACCCTGCCGTATCCGGTGTCCTGACGTACAGTTTGCCGCGGTCGATGCCCATCGTGGTGCCGTCGGCGGGCAGGCCGGTGCGCTGTCCGTTCGGCAGCGTGAAAACCGGGTCGGCCCAGTTCTGTTCGACAATGAACTGGCGCGTGATCGTGTTGAGGATCTTCCAGGCCGACTTGTCCCAGATCCGGTACTCGCGCCAGCCTTCTGCTTTGAACGTCGTCCCGAAACTCGCCGGATACTCGAGCACTTTGCCGGTCGCCAGATCGAGCCGCACGTTGCGATCGATGTCCATCTGCATGCCATCGAGAAAAAGCCGAATGCCGATGTCGAATACCGCCTCGTTGACCGCCGTCTGCTGCACGGCCGTGATCGAACCGACCTTGAGGTTGCCGAAACCGGGATAGCGGTCGCGATTGAGCCCGATGGACAGCAACGCCGGGAATACTTCACCGATGTCGGCCGGTCCGGTCCAGACGGGATTGCCGTCGACGAGGTCGACACGTGCCACCGAACTCATGGAGTTGAAAAACCATGTGGTTGAACCCATCGCCATATCAGGCCTCCGTCACCGTGTCGAAGCGCAGTCCGCTGGCCGACTCGCCCGCACCCGTGCCCTTACGTCGAGTGGTCCAGACGTGCACCGATCCGTCGTGCCAACGAGCGCGCTGGTGTGATCGGATGACGTCGACGCCGGAGCGGGGCACTTCCTCCTCGTGCAACCAGAAGTGGTTCTGTCCCCGGGCGGCTTCGAGAATCCCGCCGAGTGGGAGCACGGTGCTGACCTCATCGACGGCGTCGTCACCCGCTTCGCGCCGGGACAGCGGGACCAGGCGCAACCGCACCGCTTCTCGTCCCGCATCGATGTGTTCGGGGGCAAGGGGATACCAGAAATGGGGAACGAAGGAGTCGACGTGGTAGGTGGGTATGTTGCCGGGCGCCGTGGTGGCAGGACGGGTCATGGCGTCGTACCGGTCGTATGGCACACCTGCGTCGTCCTCGATGCGCTGTTCGATCGCCCAGGCGAGATTGGCCATTTCGTCGCGTGCGATCAGCACGTGCTCGATCGGCGCGCTCTGCAGCGAACCGGGCAAGGCGGGGGCCAACAGGAACCAGGGACTGGCGCCGCTGTGCTCGCGCGGATCCGACAAACCGAACAGATTGAAGTTCGGATCCTCGGCTCCGGCCGGTCCGACCGTCTCCGTCAAGCCGAAGACGTTGGTCATCACGAACTTTGTTATCTGGCACAGTGTTCCGATCGGCATCCGCAGCGGCACCACGTACCAGTCGTTGCCGTAAACCGTCGCGTAGCCGACCATGAGCAGCCGGCCGAGGTCCTGGGGCGCGGCGTCCACGGCGCCGAGGTCGATCTTGGCATCTTCCATCTCCCAGAACCGCGACGACGGCATCGCCCCGTAGCTCGCGGGAGCCGGGATACCGCTGAGTTGTAACTGAACGGGATCGGGGCCGGGCCCGGCCGCTTCTTCGGGCGCGACGACGTCCATGCACCACCAGTCCAGCGTGCCGCCGTCGTACTCGGTGGCGCGTAGTTCGAGCGCTGGCAAACCTGTTGCACGAGTGGCGAAGCCATGCTCCAGTCGGTGGTCATTCCAGGCGGCGGGCATCCGCTCACTGGCGGCAAGGACCGCCGGCACCCGGGCGTTCCACCAACTGAGCCAGTCGATGGCCACTTCCCGCGCGGCCGCCAGATGGCCCGCGGTCAATCCGAGGGCCGCCACTTCGGCGGCGCTGGTCGCGGGATCGAGCAACCGTCGCAGCCCGTCGGCGATACGGGCCCCGTCACCGATTCGGCCGCGCAGCAACCGGTTCAGCCCGCTCGGTGCGCGTTCGGGTACGGTTTCGGGGAATGCATACCGGGCCGCCCACGAAGCCGGGTCCAGCTCGGCGGCGGCCAATTGGCGCGTGAGCCGCACGCCACCGTCGCGGCGCAGCCGTGGATCCGATGCCGGATCGGACCGTTCCTCTTCGACCATGCGTTCCAGCGGTGCAGCCGAGGGGTCGTACGGTCGCCACTCGCCGTCGGCGCCGTCGCGCCACTGATCCAGCCGGTGGGAATCGATGTCGACATGGACCATGGCGATGGATCCGGCGTCTTCACCGCGGAACTCGCCGAACTGCCATTGCCTGCACAGGAACCACAACGGGTCGTGGACGCGTGCGGCGACGCCGTCGTCGACTCCAGGGTCGCGGGGAAGAGGTTCGAATCGGATCTGCATTGACACTCCTCAGCCCGGCAGGTTGACCGTGAACTCGCCACCCTCGAAAGTCGGTGGCATCATCGCGCGCAACTCGGGCAAGTCGGTCAGGTCCATTCCGCGCACCTGGGCGAGTTCGAACGCTTCCTCCACGGCGGCATGGATGTCCTCGACATGCCAGCCGCGGCTGCGGTCCGGGGGGACCGCGAGCAGGATCGCCTGCGGCGCTCGTGCATCCGGCCGGGCTGTGTGGAAAGCGACGCCCGCCACCTCGTCGGCGCTCCCGGGTTCGCGACCTTCTCGAGGTAGCGCCTCCGACCACGAGTCGAACACCAGACCCGTCATCGACGTTGCGCTGATTTCGCCGTCGACGGCCAACACCGCCGATGCCCGCGCGGCGCAGCGGCTCACCGCGATCCACGGTGGACTCGCGGTGGCGGGCGCCTGGGTGACGACGAATCCGGTTGGCGCCCGGCCCGCTTCCAGCTCAGAAGCCGTCAGCGCATCGTCGGCCAACCTGACCGCGGGCCGCACGCGACCGATGTCGCGGATCCAGTCGGCGAGACCGTCACCGGTGGCTGCGGCAGGCAGGTGCTGTGGTGACAACAATGCGTCGATGCCGCTATCGGCCAGCCGTAGGCGCGGCAGAACGGGGACGCCGGCGCCGGTGAGCGCGGTGACCGGCGCGGTCACCTTGCTGATCCATTCCAGGGTGCTCGTCGAGTCCCTGTCGTTGCCGGATGGCGGGGCCGGACGCGGCGCCTGCAGCTTGGCATCGGTGACGGCCGCGACGAGCTTGGCGGCAATGCGGGTCAGCTGATCGCCGTCGGACAGATCGGTGTCAGCCGGTACCGACAGACCGCATCCCATGAGCTGCCGTGTCGCAGTCCCGACGTCGTCCGCGTCGGCCTGTTGCTGCCCGAGTACCGCGGTCGCCTGCTGGACACGGGTGGCCCATGCGTCGAGGCGGCCCGCCAGCTCGCCGAGATCGGCGACCGCCCACGGATCGGTGACGGGATCGAAGTGCGATGCGAGAAGTGGTGTGCTGGTGGCGATCACGGTCCGCAGCGACTCCGCCAGCGTGACCAGCTCGCCGTACCGGCCAGCCCCTTCGTCGGTGAACTCGACAGCGCCCGCGGCGGCGAGCAGTTGCCGAGCGAAGGTCGACTGGCTACCAGACTCGACCGTCCGCACCGTCGCCAGCGCGCCGTTGTGAAGTGTGGCCAGGGATGCGGTCGACTCCGAGCCATCGGCCCGGCGGCAGGCGAACACCCACCCGGCGGGCGGCCCCAGCCGGGTTCGGCACCAATTCTCCAGCGCCGGTTCGAGTTCGGCCAGTCCGTTGTCCGCGTCCCATCCGCTACCCGCGTCGAGGATGTCGGTGAGCACCGCGCCGAAGGCGTATGCGACGGTGTCCGCGCTGCGCGGTGTCGAGATCACGGCGAAGTCGTCGGGCAGCAGGCCGCGGCTGGCGACATCGGCGGCCAGTCCAGCGCGTAACGGGTTGCCGCCGACGATGTGATGCACACTCTCAGCCAGCAGCAGATCACCGACCGCATCGAAGGTGTCGACCAGATCGGCGACAAGCTCGCGCACCGCAGGCAACAGCTGCGCCCCGACCGGCACAGTCGGCACACCCGCATCGAAGCTCGGCCAGTCACGGCTCAGCGCCAAGCCGTCTACGACATGACGGGCAGCGACGGCGGCCTGAACCGCACCGGCATCCTCGGCTTCCGGATTCACCTGCGCCGCAATTGGATACCGCGTGCGAAACGCCGGGATCAGGTGATCCATCGAGCGGTCGTGCAATGCCCGCTCGAAGCGGTAACCGAGCAGATAGTCCAGCGATTGGCCCTGTTTGATGCCCTCGAGCGTGCGCAACGCCTTGCGCACTCGACCCGAATTCAGGTTGACCGCGAACGCTGTCGGGTCCGAATGCGCCAAACACCCTGACCGCAGCACGGCCGCAGTGGTGGCGTGTTGCATCGACGGGGTGACCAGGTAGCCGTCCCGTGTAGGACGGTTACCTGGTGACAGTGGTGCGAGGTCGGCCACCCATCCGTACGCACCCGTGCGCAACCCGGTCGGGTGGTCTGCGCGCACATGGGCCAGCCGCGCGGTGGCCAGCGAAGTGGCCCAGGCATCGACGCGGTGCGACGCGGTGTCGAGGCATTCGCACAATGCACGTTCGAGATCTGCAAGCCGTTGCACCGCAATCGTTTCGAGCTCAACGGCCGCCGCGGTGGATAGCGCCAGCGCCTCCGCCGCCGGCCGCGCTTCGTGATCGGCGGGCATGCGCGACGGGAACCCGTAAAGCAGTGAAAGCCACCACAAGCTGCGAAACAGCGGAAAAGCGAGCTGGTAGAACAGGCCGCTGGTGGCCGGATCCAGTTGACTCGCAGAGGCGTTGACGGCCTTCATCTTCTCGATGAGTTCCGGCGGCCACTCCGCTTGCCCGCCTTCGGGGACGCCGGCTAGCCATGTCTGCGTGTCGTTGACCACCTCGGCATAGAGATGCAGTGGACGGGTAGCGACGAACTCGAGCAGTTCTGGTGTCGGGTCGATCGCCGCGGTGAAATCAAAGCCGGCAGGTGCTGTCCCGATCGGCCCGCGCGCCGAGAACATCATGTCCATGTCGGCCATCGCGATGCCGACCGTAGCCGGCGGGTGCGCCCTGCGGTTGACGAAATCGGACTTCGTGTCGGAGATGTAGCGCACCCGCGTCGAGGCCGGGCGCCGACTCAACAAGTCGAGAATCGTGGCGTCCTGGTCGCGGCCGGCGCCGACCTGGGCGGCCCGCAGCACGTTTTCCTTGTAATACGACAAGACTGACGACATCACGTAGGTGATCGCCTCGTTGACGTCGTCACCGCGCCATAGGTCGATCGGTGTGATCGGAAGAATTCCGTACGGTTGCCTGCCGACCCTCAATGCGGGCAGTGGCCCGCGACTGCGAACGAAAGATGTGAAGTGGTCGGCGAGGAACCCGATATCGGTGGGCGCCTTCCAAAGGCTCGATCCCACCGGAAGCCAGTCCACCGAGAGATTGCCGAGCAAGCCGGCCATGAACTGGTGCGCGGGGGCGGCGAGATCGTCGGGATCGGAGAGGCCGCCGTCGATGAGAGCCAGGGCCTTTGTGGCGTCGACGCCGAGCGCGGACGCCACACGCTGCGCGGCCGAGGCCGGGCCGACAGCCGCCAATGCGCCACGCGCGGTGTCCGCGTCATCGGGTGATCGCCGCTTTGGCAGCGATCGCCACCCGGACCGACTGCCCGGGGTGTTGTTGGTCGGCGTGCCCGCGGCCAGCACCGACAGCCCATCGGTGTAGTCGTGCGCGACGAGCAACTCCTCGACGCTACGCGCGGCGGTCTCGGGGTCCGCCGATCCGACGCCCACCGCGGTCAGCAGATCGTAGTGCAGGTTGGGGTCGCCGAGTGGCACCCGCACCGCCATACCCACGGCGACCGCATCGTCGAAGTCGACCAACCATCTGCTGCCGCGCTGCCAGGGCACCGCCCCCGTCGCAGGATCATCGTCTCCGTCGTCCTGCTCGATTGCCGGTGGTGTAAATCCTGCGGGCAACTCTGCGGGCACAGGCGCACCGTCCACCCGCCACATCAATCGCCCTTCGCGGTAGGCGGAAAAGGTGAAGTGGTGCGGCATCATTCGGGCCAGCGGGGCCCGGGTCCAAGTGCTGTCCTTGGCGTCAGCGCCGCGGCCGCCTGGGCGCAGGCATTCAACGGCCCACAACCCACGCGACGGTCCGACCGAGGCCGTCACCGCCGCCCATGCGGCGGACCTGGCGGCCTCGTCGGCGCCGGGCGCGCCGGCCACGCTCCAATACCGTTCGCCGGCAGCACGTTCGGCGGCGGTGAGCGCGGTCTCATGGCTGTCGATGTGGATGTCGTCCGGATACACCCGGATCAACAATTCGGCCCCGCCCGACGCCGATGGTCGAAACAGTGTCTCGAGCCGTACCGGCAGCAACATCAGAGGCAGTTCACCGCCACCGTCAGGCCACAGCGGATCGGCGGCAGCGTCGGTATCCCACGCCGCGTCGACGTCCTCCACATGATGCTCGGCGTCTTCGGCTCGATTGGCGGCCCATGTCTTCGCATTCTCCGCGGCGGTTCGCGCCTCGACGAACGGTTGACCGAACACCGAGGCGGCGAAGTCGTCGCGCATCGTCTGAGTGCGCGTCCATAGATCGTCGGCAATAGCTTCGGTGTTGTACCGTTCCCGCCACGCCGCCTCCCGCTGGCGGCGGGCTTCCCGAACGACCCGGCGCCGCTCGGGCATTCCAGAAAACAGGGTGACCGAGGGCTTCAGTAACGCCGTGAAGTCGGTGACCTGCTGGTCGTACCGCTCATTGAAGCCGTCCAGGATCGCCTGCTTGAGCAATTCGGTATCCACGTCTTCGGCACGACGCGGCGACGGGTTGCCGGGGGACTGTTCGTAGAACCCGACGATCACGTCGATGAACACCGGCTGCCGCAACGCGTGGCCGCGAAGCAACCGCAGCAGCGCGGTCGCGAAGGCGGGGTACTCCGTGAACTCGGGGTTGCCCAGCCACTCCAGCAGGTCGTCCCTCGCGACACTGAAATCTATGCCGACCGCAGTGAGAGCGTCGAGCAGCGCTTCGGCCGTTGCGGCCGGTCCCGTCATGAGTGAACCACCAGTTCTGAGGCGTGGATCAGCATTCGAAACGGCTTCTGCAGCGTGATTCTGGCGATGTCGGTAGCGTCGCGGTTCCACTGCTTGTCGCCGGGTTGTTCAGGCGCGGCGACGGCCGCGTCGGCGCGGGCGAATGACCGGGCGCCGTCGGGATGGGCGGCCAGGATCCGGTTCCAGGTGAGATCGTCCCACGAGGTGAAAGCAGGGTCCACGGCGGCGCCATCGCCGATGTCGAAACCGAACCGCACGCGTGTCGAATTCTCCTGGAACGCGAAGAACCATCCGGGCTTGGCGGGGGTGGGCAACGCCCGTAAGTCGTCAGGCGGGACCGCGAAGGCGTACGCCATGGTCTGGTCATCGATCGGCAGCGCGAACAGCGGCGCCCGCCAGGATGCAGGGTCGGAGTTGGTGGCGGGTTGATCGCCGCCGGCGTCCATCAGCGCGGGGGCCGCCGCGACCACCATCGACGGGAACCGGCGCACCACGGTACCGCGCACCAATAACACCGCAATGTTGTTCTCGCCCAACACCAAATGGCTGCCCAGCGGACCAGTCCAGGTGTAGATCTCGTCGATGTCCGGCTGCACGCCCGATGTGGGCCAGAACCGACGGAACGGCGTGCCGCGCATATCCGTGGGGTACTCCCGCCACAGGAGTTCACGGTTGAACTCATGCGCCAAGCCAACCAGGAACGCTTCGATGAAGGCGTTGTTCACACCTAGCAGAGTGACCGACTCCGCGGGGAAGTCGGCTATGCCGGGTAGGAACCAGTTCGGAGCAAAGTCGCGCAGCGCCAACGCCATTGGCGCTGGGAACGACGGATGGTCCATCATGGGCACCAGCGAAGTCGCCGGCCCCATCCGTTCTGGCACCCCGATCTGGGCGGCGACGGCGCGCGCGACACGGTCACCGGGAGCCAGCGCGGCTACCAGGTTGCCGCGCAGGGCCGCCACGTCGAGCTGCACCCCGATATTTGTCACCGCAGCACCCGCTCCGCTGGGCCTGACGAACTGCGCTCGCGCCGTCGCGACGCCTGCGGTGACAGCGTTGAGCTGTGGGACCACTTGCGCGCGCAGCTGTGTGACGTCGCCGATGCGCATCGCCTCGGTGTCGAGCCCGGTAGCGGACAGCTTGGCGGTAAGGGCGTCCGCGGCGCTGTGCAGGCCGTTGACGCGGGCCACGTCGGACATCGCTTGCAGCCGAAGCAGGTCGCTCACCGCCGACACCGAGCGTTGAGCCGTCACCGCGGCCGCAGTTGCGGGGCTGACGGCCGCTGCAGGGGGCGCCGCGTCGGGCACGACGAACGACGGAGCGGGACGCGCAGCCGGCACCGTGACGGCGCCGGAGATGGCCCGTTCGATCACCGACCGCGACTGCACCGACGCCGCTCTGGCGATGTGCCCGCTGGGGCGCATCATTCGGGCGAACGCGGTCGAACCTGCGGCCGTCGGCATGACGCTGACCTCGATCGCGGTCGCCAGCGGCGGAGCCTGCGCACCCCAGGGGCGAACGCGAGGGGCGGCCGGTGCGGCAAACGAAACGGCTTCTCCCAGAGTGAGGTTGGCGACGTGCTTGCCGTGCAACGCCGCTGTAACACTTTCGGCCAGCTGCCCGAGGGCCCGCCTGCGGTTCGCCTCCCGAATTGCGCCGACCTGCTCCCAGGCCCTGGCCATCAACGACTCCTGGTTCAGACGAACGTATGCGGCGCCAAGCCCGGCGGCGATCCTGGTCGGGATGGCCGTGTTCAGCGCCTGCAGCCATGGAGGGACGCCAGCACCGTCGGGGTCGAGTTCGTCGACAACGACGTGACGGCCCCCGTAGATCGGTGGAGTGATCGCGGCCGGCTCGTCGCCCTCCTGTTCGTCGAGCGTTCCGGCGCCCGCATTGCACTGCGCGACGATGCGGGCGGTGAAGTCCGCGGTCACCGCGGCCGCGAAGTCGGGTTGCACTTCGCCGTCCGTGTCGAGCTGCCCGAGGGCACCGGGCACCGGGTACGGGGCGGGTCGCGGCGCACCGTCCAGCGGATTGTCAGTCGCCCAGGGCCTTTCGACATCGACGAACACCGTGCCCAGGTTCGCTACCCGGTCCTCGGGTGCCGGGCCGAGCCGTCGCACCAGATATTCGAAATCGCCGAGCAGACCGGTCCCGAACTCCCACCAGTAGTACACCGGCACGTTGACGAGCTCGGCCTGGCCGTTCTGCCAAGCAGGCGAATAGGACTGTGTGGCAACGGAGTACGTGAACGAGGGCACGATACAAGCCCGGTATCGGGTCGATTCCCGCAAGCGGCGCGGACACAGCAGCCGGGCCACCTGCTCGGCGGGATCGTCGGCGCGCTGCACGTGCGCCCAACCCCAGGAGTCGACCAGATCGGGCAGCTGGTCGGCGCCGACGCTCAGCGTCGGGACCGGATCGCCCGCAACCAGCCGGCTGGTCGCCATCTCGACCACCACCAGCACGATCCATGGCCGCAGTCGGCCTGCACTGGCCTTGGCCGGGGTGAACAGCCACGGCAATTCGACAGGTCTGAGGTCGACCGAGGCCAGGTAGTTGTCCTCGACATCGGCGGCGCCCGCGGGTGGGTCGGTGCGCACCACCGCACGGGCGTCGAGGCTCGCGACGGCGTCGGGGCCCAGCATCGACATCGGCGCCGGGACCGTCAACGCGGTGGCGTGGCCGGACGGGTCGACCAGCGAGATCCCGGGTGTGAAGTCTGCGGCGGGCAGTCGGCCCGGCGCATCCTCGGCGACGATCGCCTGGCCGACGGCCGTCTGCGCCCACGACGAGAACCGGATGGTGCTCATGTGCCGGTGACCTCCCACGCCTCGGCCACGTCGACTCGTCGGCGCGGATCTGCCAGTCGCGCGGCGGCCGCCGCCTGGTACGCCTCGGTAGCACTCCGCGACGGCGGCGCGACGTCGGTCGCCGCGGACAGCGACCACGTGTTGATGACGGCATACGTCGGCGCGTCGGACACCGTCACCACGTCGCGGTCACTGCGCCACCAACGTGGGTGGTCCAACCCTGCACCCGCAGCCATCTCGACAGCCTCGACCAGGGCGCCGATTTCGACTGCGATTGAGTCGGTGGTGCTGAAATGCCGTGAGATGACCTTGGTCTCGTAGTCGAAGTCGGTGCCGCGCTCCTCGCCCATAACCACCTCGCTGGCGACCAGTTTCAGCCCGGCCCGGAAGGTTTCGAACGCGGGGCGCGCGATCTGGGCATCGTCGGTCATGGTCAAGAACGACGCCGGGGCGAACTGCTCGCGCTCCTCTCCGCTGACCGGCGCCGGCCGGCCTTCACCCAATACTGGACTGGACACGTCCCATCGCTGCGGCGTGATCGGTACGCGGTTGAAGCGATCGATGTCGACCCCCAACGGAACGACCTTCTGCCGCACCGACAATGATCCGCGCGGGTGCAGCGCGCTGCCATCGGCGAGTGCGGAGCCCGCCGACCCGGTGATCTGAACCGGGAGGGCGGCGGGATCAGGCGCACATGCGTGCCAAGCTTGCGGCTCGAGCAGCGTCGCCGTCAGAATTGCGCCCACGTCCGGCGCTGCGGTCACGGCGGGGTTCGAGCCGCCCCAGGACTCGTCGAAGTCGAAGGAGGCATCGAACCCGAAGAGCTCGACACTGCCGCGGCCGACAGCCCGCCAACGCCCTGGCCCTTCCAGCGACAGTCGCAGCGCGACCCCCACCAGGGTCTCGCCGAGAACCTCCACGGCGATGGCTGCCGAGATCTCAGCAATGAAATGGAACGGCGAGAATTGGATCAGCACGTCGAAGCCGAGGTGACCGCGTAGCCCGCAGCCGGCGACCTCGGCGACCAGTTCGGCCACGGCGCCGAACTGAAGGGTGTTCGACGTCAACGCGACGTATGCGCTGCAACGTAACTGGAGGAACGGTCCCGACGACAGCGTCATCGCGACGCGGTTGAGCGCCGGCACCCCACGCGGCCGGTTGAACTGCGGGTGGAACCCGCCCGCGGACACGACGACGTTGGCCTCGGAGCCGCCCTGGACGAGGACGAACATGTCGCCGGTGATGGGGATGCCCGCGATTGACGAATCGGTCAGGCTGGCCACGAACTGCAGGCTTGGCACCGAGGGGTCGATCTGACCGAAGAAGGTGATCTGCAACTTGATCAAGGGCAGCTCGGGATCGGGCACCGCGAGCAATACTTTGCCGAGAACCGACAGCCGGACGGGATCGGGCAGTTCGACGATCAGTGCCACCGATCCGGTCAGAAGTCGTCCCCCCCAACTGATTTGGAACATCGGGCCGACGATCACCGAGCCGGGTGACGGCGGGAACACCCGGTCGAGCATCGGCACAACGTCGCGCGCGGCTTTGGCCGGATCCGCCGGGAACAGCATCGATGCGGCCGTACCGTCCTGCACCGCTCGCGTCAACGCGTCGCGATCGATGCGTCTGCTGACCCCGACAATGCCGCCGACGCCGGTGATGGCGAAACCGAATCCGATCTGGATTCCCGGCGGTGGGAAGACCGCGCCCAGCAGCACCAGGAACGCCCCGGTGCGCAAGTCGAGAGTTCCCAGAGCGGTAACGGACATCGGTGTCATCTGCACAGACAGCTGGCCGGTGTAGCCGTCGCCTACACGAGACAACTGTCCGGCTCCGTTGACGATCGGCAGGGCCAGCGCCGCGCCTGCGCCCGTCGGAGTGTGCGGCACCAGTTCCTCGGGGTCGAATGCCAGTGCCGCGCCGCCTAATCGGAACGGGACCTCGAAACCGTTGCCCTGCACGTCGAGGTGGATCGGTACCGCCGGCAGATCAAGCGCGATCGCACAAGTGACTCGGACCCGGACGCTCGGGGGCTGCTCGAGCTTGGGTATCAGCTCCACGTCGAGGGGGCCCGCGGTGAGCCCGGGCTCCGAAGCGCCGGTCGGAAGCCGCACGGAGAGCGTGGGGCTGCCCGCGATGGTGATTCCCGCCGAGCTGGACAGCGACAGCTCCACGTCGAGGGGAGTCGGCTCGAGCATCGGCACGATCGTTGACAGCTCCCCCGGCGCGATACGTACCTGACCGCCGATGATCTGCACGGCGCCGGTGAGTGTCGGAGTCGCGCCGTTGAGACCGAGCACGGCGGTCAGCACGGTGTCGCCGAAGTCGATGCCGGGCTCCGACCCCTGGCGGGCCCCCTTGCGGAACAAGACCAGCTGAATCGAGTCACCGTTGGAACCGCGAGTCACCGCGGCTGGGCCGGTTTCGGGCAGCCGGACCTCGAACACATCCGAAACGTGTCCGCCAATGGCCATCGACCACGTGTCGTCGAGTGCTCGGGGGTCAGACTTCGCCACGTCGCCCTTGGCAAGGACGTCGATGCGCGGCGAATTCGCGGTCATCGTGACCGCAAGAGCCGCGGCGAAGCCGCCGTCAGCCGCATTTATCCGCACCGCGCAGGCGATCCCTCTATCCGCGGTATGGGTTAGCGGGTCCGGGTCCCAGCCGAACAGGCCCGCTTTGGCGTGCGGACCGGCAAACTGCGACAAACTGTGCAGCGCCGAGACCACTTTCGCGGTCACCGGATTGGCGTTACCGCCACCGCCATCGACGATCGGCGCGAGGAGATGGTCTTCGAATCCGCAACCCGCCCATTCAGGCCCCGACGGCCCGAGCGCAGGAAGTCCTGCGGTGTCAGCAAGCTCGCTCAGCGCATCAGACAGCAGCGCCGTCAAGCTACTGCGCAACAACCTGAGCAGTGCGGTGCCGTTGTCCTCAGCCACGCCGCCTCCAACCTCAGTGCGTCAATGTCGCGTCGGTCTGATCCCAGCTAGCTGACCCACGGCGGTGTGCCGTCTTGATTGAAGTTGACGGTCGCGGTGTCTCTCACGGTCAGGTTCTGCATCAGCGTGTACAGACTGTCGACACCGTGGTAGTTGGCTGGCACCAACGCGCCGACAATCTCGACGATGGCCATGTGGACATGTGGTGTGATGCCGACGAACTCGAATACCGACCCCAGCACGTCGCCACGGGAAATCTGCGTACCAACCGCGAGGCCTTCCGGTACCTCGCTGATGTGCGTGTAGAACGCGCCCATCCCGTCGTTGATCGACCGCATGAACAGTTGCGCGCCGTAGCCTCTGCCGTTGGCCTCCGTGCCATCCGCCTCTGGCCTGTGCGGGTTGTACTTCGTGATGTGAGCGTCGAACGCCGCGAAGACGGTGGTACCCGGATCGGCGCCGAGGTCCATGCCGAAACGGTTGTACCAGTCCGTCTGCGCGGCGTGCCCGCCCTCGGCCGGGCCGCCGAGACCAGCCGTGAACCCGCCGATGTCGTAGACACCGTTCATGTCGATCGAGAATCCAGTTGCCACGAGTCGCCTCCTACGCCAGCGCCGCGCGCACTGCAGCCGGCACCCGGGGGTCGTCACGGCTCCACTCGTCGCCGGGGACCCAGCCCTCCATGTCCTTCACCGCATCCTGCACCGAACTCATCTGCGCATCGCTGAGCGTGCTGATCACCGTCTCCTGCGAAACGCCGGCGGCTGAAGCGGCTTTCGCCCCATAGACATCAGGCTTGTTGTGGCCGTCCTCTGCGGGCGCCCAACGGTGAAACGCCTCGGTGATGCCGAGATCGCGGTACCGGCCGGCGGGCCACTGCTTGACACCCCGGGTTTTGGCGGGGTAGCCCCCTTCCAACAGCACCCGTCTGATCGCGTCGCGGCCGGCTTGCTCCGTCGGGAACACCAGGAAGCTGTGCCAGTTGAACTTGTTCATGTACTGGCCCCAGTTGGTGCCGTTCTTACCGCCAGTGATGTTGCCGGGATTGTTGTCCAGCCACGCGAAGGTCCCCGCGAACCCCGTCATGTGTGGCTGCCCACGCCGAAGCGTTCCGTCGGCGTGCACGACGAAGTTAAAGATCTCCTTGCCGTGTCCGCCGTAGTCGGTGTTGTCGGCGGGATCCAGATGGTTGCCATCGAGGCCTTCGAACCAGTCGAAGCGTGGAATATCCTGTGCGACAGAGACCTTCCCGTTCCAGTACCACACGTGATCGCCTGGCACCAGGCCTGTGATGGAGGTGCTGCCACCGCCGCCGCCGGCCCCGCTGAGCTTGAGCCATGCGGCGTCAACGCCGCTGGCAAGACCGGCGTCGGAGAATCCGGGCCAGTAGTCCGCGATTGGCAGCGGGTATCCCTCAGCAACTCCGCTTCCGACAACATACCGGACGTATTGGTCGCCTCTGAAGAAATAAGCGTTGCCATTGTCCCACATCACGACGCAGTCGATGTTGTCTCCGAATCCCGCTTCCGCCAAGCCGGGCCAGTTGCCCGCGATGAGTCCGGACGCGGTGGGATCCACTGTGTCGCTTACGATGTCGTACTCGATGTATCTGTCGCCGCGGAAGAAGTACCCCTTCCCATTTCCCCAGTTCACCGCTGCTTGGATGGTGTCGCCGAATCCGTTCTCGGCGAAGCCGCCCCAGTTGCCGGCGATCGGCCTCGCCTCGCTGTCGACCTTGTTGCTCGCCTGGTCGATTCTTAGATAGTCCGACCCGAGGAACAGATAGAGCTTCCCGTTGCCCAGATCGAATGCACTGTCAAACCCGCCCGCAAAAGCGGTGGCCTCGATGCCTGCCCAGCCGCTCGTGATCGGTTTGGGATATCCCGCATCGATCTTGTCGGCCGCGGTGTCGTACCTCGAATACGATCCGCTGCCAATGAAGTAGGCCTTAGCCATGACGAACCCCCCGAACGTCGCTACCTGCCTGGCCCTGATCGGCCATGTCCATTACAGCCGGATCTGCGCTGAAATGAAGCAGAAACGGAAAAGGAAAAGACGAATTCGTCGTTTGACTACTCGTCTGACGATGACCGCCGACCATGTCGGTCTGACCTCGAGCCCACGACGGCTCCGGTGACGACGGTGTCCGGCATTCGCGCAGAGAGCTCTGGGCGGCGATTTTCGATGCGGCCGAACTGCACCCGTCTCCGACTGCGTGGCTGGGAAATCACCGGAACGCCGAAGGTTCGGTAGTCGACGAAGCCGTTCAGGGCCGACGGAATGGGGGACGGGTCAGTGTTGCCGACGCGCCCCGCCACCGAAGTTCGGAACCGCATCGGATCCTCCTGACCGTGCAGGTACCTGTCAGCGCGTGGCTTTAGCGGCTTCGGCTATGGCCCAAAGGATTTGGGGGTGGCGGATGTCGCTGTGCGCACCGCTGAATGCCGACTGGTTGGCTGCGACGACTCCATTGCTGTCGAGCGCGTAGAAACGGCCCGCCGCGAAGTCATAGGGGTGGCCCGCCGCGGCGAGTGGGACGACGGAGGCGGCAGGATCATTCTGGTATCCGTCATGACCCATGGCGCCCCACCTGTAGGCGAGCTCCTGGGCGGCCTGGGCATCTTCACGGGCCAGCATGCTCGCCGCGGGGTACCACCAGCCAACGGCGCGGTCGGCACTGCTGAACGTGGCGAGCAATGGACCATCGACTTTCGCGGCCAGGCCCGCCAACGCCCCGCCCCGTGTCCGGTCAAACGGCAACGTGGAGGAGAACGCGAAGTGAGAAAACGCCCCTTGGATCAGTGTGAGCGATTTGACCGGGCTGGTGGTGCCCGTGGCGTCAACCGGTAGGCCCGCTAGCGCATACGACACCAGTCGTGCCCCAAAACTATGGCCTATCAGATGGATTCGCGGCCCTCCCGTAGGCCCGGTCAGCGTAGCCAGTAGCGGACCCAAGCCATGCTGGCCCACAACGCCCGCGCGGTTCTTCATCTCGTAGTAGCTCATCGTGCGCAGAACCTCCCGCGCGCCCGACCACAATCCGCCGAACACGTCACCCACCCCTTGGGCGCCGTCGACCGTCACCGGCGCCATCGCGGCAGCGTGACCGAGCACGGTGACGGTGTCGGAGGTGATCAACGCCGCCTCGCCGGCGTCCTCATCGCCTTGGGGTGGCGTGGTCACCAAACCGGCAGCCAGGCTGTGGAACTCGGTCAGCTTGTCGGCGTCCTGTGGCTTGTCGTCGAGCAACTTACCGAGTGTGTCGAGCTTGTGGTGCTGGTCTGGAAACGCCGGGGCGAGCGCCGCGGCCAGCTCAGATCCCGTCGATGGCACCTGCGGCGCAGTGGCCGGATCGTCGTCAGGAAACAACAACGACGGCCAGATCACGCCGACGGCCGCGCTGGTGGACTTGCGCGCAGCGAGCTGATCGGCGAGCAGGGAGAACATCGACTCGTACAGGTCACGCGCGGACGCGACGCCGTTGTTCCACCCGTGTGACAACACGAAGAGATCCGAGACGCCGCCGCTGGCGATCGCCGCAGGCAGGCCGCCGTCACCGTGGCCGTGGGCGGTGTCCAATGTGCCGTCGGCGTTGAAATGCACTTCGTAGTACGGCATTCCGTTGATCGTGGTCATGGTCGTTTCTTCCCTTCTTAGGTACTGGTCAACGCGCGCATCAGATTGACGACACCGGCGCCCTGAAAAAACGGATGTCGCCCGATGTCGGTGGCTGAGTCGATGAATATCTTCTTCACTTGCTGTGGCTGGCCGATGAATTCGTTGCGGGCCGACAGGAACGCTGCAATGACCCCTGACACATGCGCGGCGGCCATCGACGTGCCGCTCTGTTCCATGTACGCGGCAACGTCGTTCGGTAATGGCTTGGCTTCCAGTGGACCGATGCCCTGGGCCTTCTTGCCGGTGGCGGCCGATGTGATGCGTTCCCCGGGCGCCACCAGGTCGGGTTTGAGTCGGCCGTCGAGCGTGGGGCCCTTTGACGAATTGAAGGTCACGCCGTAGGTGTGTGGTTTGTAGCGATGCACCGAGCCGACGGTGATGGCGGACAACGAGTTGCCCGGATCGGTGATCGTGGATAGCTGCCCGTACACGTCGGTCGTCCTGCCGGCAACGTCCGCGCCGACGAATCCGCCGACGACCCCTGCACCGATGTTGCCGGCGCTGACCACCGCAACGACGCCCGTGCCCACCAGCAAGTCCAGTTCCTTACACAACGGGCTTTGTCCTGCAGCATAATCCGTCGGCTGCCAGGCACATCCCAGCGATAAGTTGACTCCGTGGATTCGCAGGTCGCGCCCACCGCTGTTGAGGGTCCGCACGTAATCCAGCGCGTCGATGACAGCGCTTTGCAGACTCTTGCCGTTCTCATCGAGGACTCTCAGGCTGACCAGGTTGGCGTTGGGTGCCACACCTGACAGCGACGTGCCTGCGGCAAGGTCGCGCGCGACCCATCGCGGAAGACCGTCCATCGTTGGTTCGTTGGTGGCCAGCCGCAGGGTCGCCTTGGTTCGCGGCGCCTGTCCCGCGATGATGCCCGCGACATGAGTGCCGTGACCGAACGGGTCGGTCAACGCGGACGCCTGATCACCGCCGACGTCGCCGATCGTGAAGTCGCGATGCAGTTTGTTGACTGCGCTCGACGTCAAGGTCTTGTTGGCGAAAAAGTGCGGGTGCTTGTGGTCCACCCCCGAATCGAGTACGGCCCACACCACTCCGGTGCCCCCGCAATTGAAGGTGCGCGATGCCGCGTCGGCCTGAACGGTGGTCAACGAGCGATCCAGATGTGCTTCGACGACCAGGTCCGGCCACATTCGGAAGATCAGGGTGATGGCGCGGTCGGCCAACGCGGCGCTGTGTCTCGCGCCGCCGTTGATCAAGCGATCGATCTCGGCGGGCGTCAGCGCGCATCGCATGTAATGACGGCCGACGGGAACCGGGGTGCGCCCCGACATAGCAGTCTTGCCGAACACCCGACTGAACAGCAGAAGGAAACTGTCTCGTACCTCGGCGGGATCATCGCCGGGACCGACGCGCAGTTCAATCAGTACTGCGCGTTGGTCACCGTCGGCGAGGACGGCGGCTTGAGCCTCCGCAGGGATCGTCGGCGCCAACAGCACCGGGCTGACGAGCGGAGCTCGGGCAGCTGGCGGCGGCTCGCTGGTCGTCACTGGTGTCCCCCCGCGTCGGTGTGGTGATCGCGCGCCAGCGCCCCGGTGACCGGCCAGGCTGACGAGCTCCCCCAGGAGCTATCGCGATCTGCACCTAGTGTCGGGCAACGGCACCATTCACACATGCGTAATGCGGTACTCGTTTGCGCTCCGGCGCCGACATCGCCTGAGATGCGCTGGCCGTCCGAAAGCCCACCTACATGCCCCAGACTCGCTAGTGGTCGACGAGGCGAAGTCCGGCAAGTGTGTTCATGACGAGCTGGGTTTTGTTCTCCTCGCGGTCGGCGATCTGCACCCCGTCGGCGCGAACTGCGGCTTGCAGCTGCCGCTGTTTCTGGCCGACGCGCGATTCGAAATCCTCGGCGTTCTCCTCGTCTTTCTGCTTGACCCGGATCGAAAGCTCCAACAGATCCAAGTCGCCGACGGTCCACCGCTCGATGCAGACCTTCTCGACATTGCCGATCGTTCGGTCGGCCCACTTGGTGGCGGCGATAGGCCCAAGTGCGATGAGTCGATCCAGACACACGGTGGGATGCACACACTGTTCAACGAACTCACGCTGATCGCGGCTCAGTACGGTGGCAGGCTCGGCGTCTTGACCTACCGCAGCCAGCAAGGCGCCCTGCCCGTGTTTGCCGACCGCCGACGCGGCGACAGAGTGCCTGCTGCCCGCCCAGTCACCTTCGATCCGGTACTCGAATTCTTCACCCTCGATACCGTGCTGCCACCGGCCGACAAGATTGCGCTCGTCGCACGGTCGTAATTTGACGGTGAGGTCGTCTGGTTCGTCGCCGCTGCGGAACCTGATGATGACGCCGCGGGCCAACAGCGGCAGATCGCCGCGCAGCACGCCGTCATGGTCATCGGCGAACCAGATCTGACGCTTTATCGTTTCTCCTCCGTCGATGCGTAGCGCCGCGAGCGCATCCGCCACCGCTCCCTCGACATTGACCTTGACCTCGACCGCTCTGCGCATCGGATCCCCCTGTCTGATCGTTGTGCACGCCCGCTGACTCATCGCCGGCGGATAAGTCCTCAGTGTCGGCCTCGCGGCGACGACCGACATGAGTAATCCGCTACCTCACCGCCAATGTCTGCGAAGTGGACGCGTCACCCACGAGTGCACGGTCCCGCCGACCGCGAACTGTTCGCGCGCACAAGATCCTCGGAGAGGACGACGGCGCTCCACCCAGCAAAGAGCCCGGTCAACGCGCCGATCGCCGGAAACGATGCGACATCACCCGGGTGAATCGACAACGCGGGTGATGACAATTCATCGGCACTCTCGAAAGGGTAGGCCCATGGCAGCATCGACGTGCGACCGGCGATATGTCGAAACTTCGCGGTCGCAGTGAAGCCTCGACCAGATCGCCCCGCCGCAGCGCAGCGATGGCTCGGCAGGACGGTTTGCGTTGTAGCCGCGCGCCCGGCAGACGTCTGTGACGAGTCGGACCTGGCGGATCAACCATACGAGGCAGGAGAGAACAAATGGGCATCAACACCTTTCGTGAGGTCGTCGAGATCCTCGACGCCGCAGTCAATGGTCCACAGACCGAGGTCGGCCCCCCACACCACGCCTTCTGGCGCAACGTCACTCGGGATGAGTTCGTCGCCACGAAGCTGCTCGGACAACCGATCGTGAAGTCCGGTGACGGCGCCAACTCGAATTTGATCTTGTCGTTGAAGGGCGAGCCGCCCTTCGGCTCCGGTCCGGATGCGGAGTTTCCCCGCATGCCAGTTGGTTTCGACCCAGTGCCAGACGAGTCCATACGTGCGATTGAGCTATGGATCAACGACGGCTGCCCCGATGTGTCGGACGTCGCCGAAAGTGCTTAACCGGTGAAACGCGAGTTGGTGCGTTAGCATTCGATCTTCGTCATCGCCGCGGTGGTTGTGGTTTCGGTCACCGCGATACTCCTGTGCTACAGGACATTTCCGGCGCTCTGGGCGCCTCCGCTGGCGTGCCTTTTGGCGCGGCACAACTGCATCGCGCCACATCACGTCACATCGAGAACGGTGCGCTCGATTCGCCCTCACCCGGGTGATAGGCGCCAAAGGGTGAAGACAGCTCACCCCGAAGCAAACCAGGCTTGGTTCCCGAAAGACCTGCGCGGCCGTCGCAATTGTTCCGGCCGCACACGGCCAAAGGTCCGATCCGGCGGCGTGACAGGTGAACAAATCACGGGAAGGAAGCGCAGGGATGGGTTCGGAGTTCGACGGTAAGAAAGTCGTTGTCGTCGGCGGTAGTGCGGGCATGGGACGCCAGGCCGCGCTCGACGTCATCGATCGAGGTGGTAGCGCAGTGATCATCGGGCGCTCCAAGAGTCGTGTCGACGAGACCGTGGCCGAGTTGACCAACCGGCAGGGTCGTGCCTGGGGGATCGCTGCCGAGCTGACCGACCGGTCCGCCGTCACCGACGTGCAACGCGAACTATCGGAAAACCACAGCGACGCAACGCTGCTGGTCAACGCGGCCGGCTTCTTCATCCCGAAGCCGTTCATGGAATACGACTCCGAGGCGTACGACTCCTACCTGGATCTGAACTACGCGCTGTTCTTCCTCACTCAGACCGTTGTCGCAGGCATGGTCGCCGGAGGCAAGGGCGGATCAATCGTCAACATCGGCTCTATGTGGGCGCATCAGGCCATCGGTGCGACACCGTCGACGGGCTACTCCATGCAGAAGGCCGGCTTGCACGCGCTCACTCACAACCTGGCCATCGAGCTGGCAGGTCATCAGATTCGCGTCAACGCCGTCGCGCCCGCAGTGGTGAAAACACCTCTGTACGAACGGTTCGTCCCCAAGGAGCAGATCGACGACACGCTGGCGACGTTCGCACCGCTTCATCCCCTCGGCCGCGTCGGTACCCCGGTGGATGTGGCCAACGCCATCACTTTCCTGCTCTCCGAACAATCAAGCTGGATCACCGGCGCGATTCTCAACGTCGATGGCGGCATCATGGCCGGCCGCAACTAGCCCACCGGCCTATCCCAGCGCAATCAAAATTTGCACTCAACACCAGGAGCACCTCTGATGCACGACTATCACAAGAATCCGGAAGCGATCGCCGGGCTGCGCCCTGAGCAGTACTACGTCACTCAGGAGAGCGGCACCGAGCGGCCCTTCACCGGCGAATATCTCGACAACCACGAGCCAGGCATCTACGTCGACGTGGTATCGGGTGAGCCGCTGTTCGCTTCGCTCGACAAGTTCGACAGCGGCACCGGCTGGCCGAGCTTCACCAAACCGATCGACGGCGACAACATCGTCGAAAAGGCCGACCACCGCCACATCATGGAGCGCACCGAGGTCCGCTCGCGCCACGGCGACAGCCACCTGGGACACGTCTTCGCCGACGGACCCCTGGAGAGGGGCGGCTTGCGTTACTGCATCAACTCCGCCGCGCTGCGCTTTATTCACCGCGACAACCTCCAGGCCGAGGGTTACGGGGATTACCTGAGCCTGTTCGACACCGCCGCCAAGGCCGGGCAGCACACCGATTCTCAGCTCACGGAGCCGCGCCGATGAGCACCGCAACGGCGATTCTGGCGGGCGGCTGCTTCTGGGGCGTCCAGGACCTCGTGCGCCTGCTGCCCGGTGTGGAATCGACCCGGGTCGGTTACACGGGCGGCGAGAACGAGCACCCCACCTACCGCAACCACCCCGGGCACGCCGAGGCGATCGAGATCACCTACGATCCCGCCAAGACGGATTACCGCACCCTGCTCGAGTTCTTCTTCCAGATCCACGACCCGTCGACCAAGAATCGCCAAGGCAACGACGTCGGCACCAGCTACCGATCCGCGATCTTCTACCTCGACGACGATCAGAAGCGCATCGCGTGCGAAACCATCGCCGAGGTCGAGGCTTCGGGCCTGTGGCCCGGCCCGGTAGTCACCGAGGTGACCCCGGCCGGTCCCTTCTGGGAGGCCGAACCAGAGCATCAGGATTACCTGCAGCGCTACCCGGGCGGGTATACGTGCCACTACATCCGGCCGCAATGGAAGCTGCCTGACCGCAGCGGATCTGAAAGCGCGGAGCACCGTCGGTGAGTCGGACCCGTGTGAATGACCGCCATCACGCGCGGTGTCAGGTTCTGTCGGCGCGCGATCGGCAGATGCTCACCGCAGCGTACTCACCGGTCATCGCCTACGGCGCCACGCTGATTGCCGCGCGAATTTCCCGAAGGCGTCGTCACCAACACGTGCAGGCGGCTGTCAGATGACACAAAACGCCGTTCTCAGCGCGCTGTCCGCGGCGGGCGTGTCGGTCTGGTTGGACGACCTGTCCCGTGACCGCATCACATCGGGAAATCTGCAGCATCTGATCGACACCAGAAGCGTGGTGGGCGTCACCGCAAACCCGTCGATTTTCGAGCGGGCAATCTCAGGGAGCCAGTCTTACACGCGGCAGCTCACCGAATTGGCCCGGCAGGGTGCCGACCCGGAATTCGCGATCTTCACCGTCATCACCGACGACGTGCGGTCGGCCTGCGACATCCTGCGGCCGCAGTGGGAGGCATCCGGTGGTGTCGATGGGCGGGTATCGATCGAGGTCGATCCGCGGCTTGCGAACGATCCCGAGGCGACGGTCCGCCAGGCCGCCGCGCTGTGGAAGATCATCGACCGCCCGAACCTCTTCATCAAGATTCCTGCCACATCGGCGGGGATGCAGGCCATCACCGCCGCGCTGGCCGAAGGCATTTCAGTCAACGTGACGCTCATCTTCTCCGTCGAGCGTCATCGACAGGTGATGGATGCCTATCTGGCCGGGCTGGAAGCCGCGCAACTCGCCGGTCGGAATCTCGCCGAAATCCACTCGGTGGCTTCGTTGTTCGTCTCCCGGGTCGACACCGAAGTCGATCGGCGTCTCGAAACGATCGGCACCGATCGCGCCTTGGGGTTGCGCGGCAAGGCGGCCATCGCCAATGCCCGCCTGGCATATGCGGCCTACCAGGACGTGTTCGAATCAGGACCGCGTTACGCCCGACTCAGCAGCGCCGGCGCCCACGTGCAGCGTCCGCTTTGGGCATCCACCGGAGTGAAGAACCCCGACTATCCCGACACCATGTACGTCACCGAGCTGATCGCACCGCACACCGTCAGCACCATTCCGGAAGACACTCTGGAAGCCGTCGCCGACCACGGCGCCGTGGCCGACTCCATCATCGGCACGGCCGATAGGTCCCGAACGGTGCTCGATCAGATCAGTGCAGCCGGTGTCGACCTCGCCGACGTCTTCTCGGTGCTCGAAAACGACGGCGTCGCCAAGTTCACCGCCTCTTGGCGCCAACTCCTCGACGCCTATCCCAGTTCAACGACCGAAACCGAGCGTGGCGGGGGAGGGCCGGGTCGTTGACCACCCAGGCATCCGCTGTCGGTGAACTGCAGGCGCGGCGTCCCTTTCCCGCCCGGCAGGGTCCCAAGGGCACGCTGCTCTACAAGCTGATAACGACCACCGATCACAAGGTGATCGGCATGATGTACGTCGTTGTCTGCTTCGCGTTCTTCTTCATCGGCGGTTTGATGGCTCTGTTCATCCGTACCGAACTGGCGGCGCCCGGTCTGCAATTCCTGTCCAATGAACAGTACAACCAGCTGTTCACCATGCATGGCACGGTGATGCTGCTGTTCTACGCCACACCGGTCGTGTTCGGGTTCGCCAATCTGGTGTTGCCGCTTCAGATCGGTGCGCCCGACGTAGCGTTCCCGCGACTGAATGCGTTGTCGTTCTGGCTGTTTCTGCTCGGCGCGTTGATCGCCTTGGGAGGCTTCGCCGCCCCGGGCGGCCCCGCTGATTTCGGCTGGACCGCCTACACGCCGCTCTCGAACGCCATCCACACGCCGGGCGCCGGCGGCGATCTGTGGATCATGGGCTTGATCGTCGGCGGCCTGGGCACCATTCTGGGCGCGGTCAATATGATCACCACCGTGGTGTGCATGCGCGCGCCGGGCATGACGATGTTCCGGTTGCCGATCTTCACCTGGAACATCCTGGTGACCAGCGTGATCGTGCTGGTCGCATTCCCGTTGTTGACCTCGGCGCTGTTCGGATTGGCCGCTGACCGCCACCTGGGCGCGCACATCTTCGACCCGGCCAACGGCGGCACCCTGTTGTGGGAGCACTTGTTCTGGTTCTTCGGGCACCCGGAGGTGTACATCATCGCGTTGCCGTTCTTCGGCATCGTCACCGAGATCATCCCGGTGTTCTCGCGTAAGCCGCTCTTCGGCTACATCGGAATGGTCTATGCGACAACCTCGATCGCTGCATTGTCAATCGCGGTGTGGGCACATCACCTCTACGCCACCGGTGCGGTGCTGCTCCCGTTCTTCTCGTTCATGACGTTCCTGATCGCAGTGCCCACGGGCATCAAGTTCTTCAACTGGATCGGCACGATGTGGAAGGGCCAGCTGACGTTCGAGACACCGATGCTGTTCTCGATCGGCTTTCTTGTCACGTTCCTGCTTGGCGGCCTTTCGGGCGTCCTGCTTGCCTCGCCGCCCATCGACTTTCACGTCACCGACTCCTACTTCGTGGTGGCGCACTTCCATTACGTGCTGTTCGGCACCATCGTGTTCGCCACCTACGGTGGGGTGTACTTTTGGTTTCCCAAAATGACCGGCCGGCTGCTGGATGAGCGGCTGGGCAAGCTGCACTTCTGGTTGACCTTGATCGGCTTCCACGGCACGTTCCTGGTGCACCATTGGCTCGGCGCCGCGGGTATGCCGCGCCGCTACGCTGATTACCTGCCCACCGACGGATTCACCACCTTGAACGTGGTATCGACGATCGGCGCCTTCATCCTCGGTGCCTCGGTACTGCCGTTCGTGTGGAATGTATTCAAGAGCTGGCGCTACGGGGAACCGGTCATGGTCGACGATCCGTGGGGCTACGGCAACTCGCTCGAGTGGGCCACCAGTTGCCCGCCGCCGCGGCACAACTTCACTGAGTTGCCCCGAATCCGTTCGGCGCGTCCGGCATTCGAACTGCACTATCCACACATGGTTGACCGGATACGCGACGAGGCGCACGTGCATCGCACCCGTCACCGATCGGTGGCGGCACCGTGAACCGGCTAGTGCATGCCCTGATCGGCGATCTGCCCACCGTGGCGGACGTAGCTATCAAAACCTCCGCGTTATTCGTGACCGCGGCGATTTTATTCCGCTTCACCCAACGACGTACCTTGGCGGAATTCGCACCATTCGACTGGATCGCCGCCGTCGCCGCCGGAGCCATCGTCGGACGTGCCGCCACCGCGACCGACACCGCGTGGCTGCAGGCGACCACCGCACTGCTGTGCGTACTTGGCGCCCACGCGGTCATCGCCCGACTGCGCTTGATTCCCGCAATGTGCAGGTTCGTCGATCCGCCGCTGATGGTCTTGATCAAAGACGGTGAGGTGAACCGACGCACGCTACGCCGCTGCGGCCTGACCACCGCGGATTTAGAGGCGGTGCTGCGCGAACACGGGCATCTCGACGCCGACGGTATCCATCTCGCCATTCTCGAAGCAAAAGGTGCCATCTCTGTGGTAGGAGCTGAGCCCGCCTCGAGAATCCGAACAGGCGCTACGAGACCTTGTCCGAGTCACCCCTGCCCCGATCGATTGGAGACATCGTGATGCACAACTGGGATGCCGCCCGCCTGGTACGTGTGGTCGCTGGCGCAGCGGTGCTGGCTGGGTTGGCCGCTTCGATCGCCAGCTGTAGTGGAAAAGGTTCGGAGGCGCCGTCGACCACTGAACCACCGACGACGACAACGGCGACCACACAAGCTCCGCCTCCCGCCGCGCCGCCGCCTGCACCGACCGAGAAGAGCATCAATCCCACCGGAGGGAACCGGTTCACGCCGACGGTCCACGCACCATCGGCTCCGACAGCTATCCCGGGCAACAAAGAGAACACGGGATAGGGCGCTGATCATCACCAACAGGGAGCACTAATGACTACTGTCAACAAAGGCTTTCATGGCCGCCGCGCAGAAGTGGATCGCGAACTGCCACCCGGTCAACATCTGACCCCGGATTTCCCGGTGCTGCAGGCAGGACCGACTCCGCGCATCGACCTCGACGCCTGGCGGTTCACCATCCGCGACGAGCGCGGTGGCGAACACGTATGGACGTGGAACCAGTTGAAGCAATTGCCCAAGGAGCAGCCCACTGTCGACATACATTGCGTCACCACTTGGTCCAAGCTGGACACCAAATGGGAAGGCGTCTCAATCGACACACTGTTCGAATCGGTAGACACCACAGCCGAATTCGCACTGGTCGGCTCTTACGGCGGCTACACCACCAACATCCCTGTTGCAGACCTCCTCGGTGGCAAAGCCTGGATCGTCTACGGTTATCAGGGCGAACCGCTGCCGCCGGTGCATGGTGGCCCAGCGCGGCTGTTGGTGCCCCATCTGTATTTCTGGAAATCCGCGAAGTGGGTGCGATCCATTGAGTTGCGCGAGACGGACATACCCGGATTCTGGGAAGGTCTTGGCTACCACAGCTACGGCGATCCGTGGCGAGAGCAACGCTATGCCGGGGATTGACCGGTGGCTGATGGTCTGACACCGAAGTTGCGGTGGCTGGTGGCGCGGGTGGTGGCGTCCGAACCCGAAACCGATACCGCCCAGACCATCGCACTGGAGGTGCCGGGTTGGCGCGGCCACGCGGCCGGTCAACACATCGACCTCAAGCTGACCGCCGAGGACGGTTACACCGCACAGCGTAGTTATTCGCTGAGCAGGCCGGCCGACGGTGAGCGAATAGAACTCACGGTGCAGCGGCTCCCTGACGGAGAAGTCTCGCCCTACCTCACCGGGCTTCAACCCGGTGAAGAGATCGAGCTTCGCGGACCCATCGGTGGTTGGTTCGTCTGGCGGCCGGCCCAGCGGGGCCGGATACTGCTGGTCGCCGGCGGATCCGGCATCGTGCCGTTGATGGCGATGCTGCGACAGCGGACAGCGGACGGTGATGCAGAGTTTCGGCTCGTCTACTCGGTGCGCAGTCCGGCTGACGTCTTCTACGCACAAGAATTGGCGCAACTCGAGCGAGATTGTGACTGGCTGACGACAACCGTGATCTACACCCGAGTGGCCACGCCGCAGACGGCCAGGCCGCCAGGGCGGATCGGCGGCAGTGATCTCACGGTGCCGGGTTTCAGCGTCGGCGGCGACGTACACGTGTATGTCTGCGGTCCAACGGGATTCGTGGAATCGGTGACCGCGACGCTGGTCGGACAAGGATATCGGCCATCAGCCATCCGGACCGAGCGGTTCGGCCCGAACGGCTAGTCGAGGAAGAAGGAATGATGACAGAGCCCACACATGTCGACGGCAACGCCGCAGCAGGTGATTTCGCGGAGATACTGGGATTCGACGTCACCACCGCGATGCTGATCTGCGCCGGCTGTGCTCACGACGTAGCCTTCGCCGAAAGCCACGTTTATTCTCGCGGCCCTGGCATCGTGGCCCGCTGCCCGGGTTGTGACAACGTCCTGGCCCGGCTGTCACGAACGCCCACCGATGTGTGGCTCGACCTGAGCGGTGCCCGCTCGTGGCGGATCCCCGTGCCGGCCGGCTGATGGAGTCCCTCGACACGCTTGCCAGTCGCGTGCGCACCGCCGACATCGTGGACGCGATCGGGCGACTGCATCGGCATCGCTGTCATCTCCTCGACCTGGTGAGCCCCACTCCCGGTCGCAGACTCTTCGGGCCTGCAGTGACCATCGCGTTCTTCCCCGCATGCCGGTCGGCAATGCCGCCGGAGCAGCACACGTTTTCGAAGCTGTTCTATCAAGCCATCGAACACGGCGCCAAGGGGCGCGTGCTGGTCTTGGCCAGCAACGGCTACACTGACGCGTCGTTGGCCGGAGGAACGAAGTTGTCGCGGGCTGAAAACCATCGGCTCGCAGGCGTTCTCGCCGACGGCAGGCTGCGCGACTTCGCCGAACTCGAACACTACGATCTCGCGATCTACTGCAGGGGTGAAACCACACGGTGGGGCGGTGACACGGTCACCCCCTACGAGGCGAACCGCCCGGTGGTCATCGACGGTGTAGCGATTCATCCCGGCGACTTCATATTCGCCGATGCCTCCGGCGCTGTGGTCATCCCGGCCTGCGACGTGCTGACTGTGCTGCACACGGCCAACCAGGTAGTCGAGGCGGACGCGGAGTCCATCGTAACGATCAGAAATGAATCCCCGAATACGTTGGCAGACAACGAGATGTGACTGATCTCTCAATCGGTTCTCGGCGACGATGCCGTCCCTTTGGCGGACGCTTTCTGGTACCGCATGTCATCGGCGTACATTTGCTCGTCGCTGGGGCGCATCTCCAGGGATGCCGGCATGAACTCCTCGCTGGCGGAGAATCGAGCCAGCGCGGATTGGGCCAAACCGATCGATACCAATGGCCGGGCGAACAGAGTGTTGGTGACGTACCCCAGCGCAACGGCCCACCTGTTGGCGTTACGGGGGATGGCGTAAAGGTGATAGAGCCGGGTAACGAGTTTCGCGGCGAAACCGGATAGTTGAACGTTGAGCGGGTTCGCGACAGCGAATCCGGGACCCAGGTCGACAACGGTTCCTAGATCGCGGTGTCGATAGTTGCGGGCCTTGCCGTAACCCAGACTGGCGGCGACGTTTCGCGCGAGGACTTTGCCCTGCCGGTTGGCGTGTTGTGCAGTCGGCGGCGTTATCGTTCCGGGGTTGGTGGCGTCGGGCACGGCCGCGGCGTCACCGCCGGCGTACACGCCGTCGAAACCGGGCACCTGCAAATCCGGTCCGACCTTGAGTCTGCCTTTCTCAGTCGGCAGCCCCGTCGCTGCGATGAGAGGGCTCGCGACCACGCCGGCTACCCATGCGACGGTGTATGTGCCGACGCGGGTCCCATCGCTGAGAACAACATGATCGACCGCGACCCGGGAAAGGGTGACACCGGTGATGATCTCCACACCACGCTCTCTCAACACCCGCTCGGCTCGTGCGGCCAACCCGGGGCCCAGTTCGGGCATCAGCCGTCCCGAGCGTTCGACGAGTATCAACCTGACGTCCTCGGGCTCGAATCCGAAGTCGCGCGCCGCCACTGTGGCCATTGCCGATAACTGTGCGATGAGTTCTGTTCCGGAATAAGAAGATCCAACGACCACGATGGTCCTGCGCGCATTCGCGCGTTCCCGGTTGCTGTCGATGCGCGCTAGTTCGAACTGCTCGATGATGTGGTCGCGTAGGTAGAGCGCCTGGGCTATCGACTTCAGGCCGCGCGCGTGCTCGGCCAGTCCAGGGATGTCGAACAGCCGACTGATCGAGCCGGGGGTCAGGACGAGCCGATCCCAGGAAAGCTCGTGGGAGGTGTTTTCCTGGTCTCGGCACTGCAGTGAACGTGCAGACAAGTCCACCGAATCGACATAGGCCCTGAACAACTGCACACCCGGCAGTTTGTCGATCAAAGGCACAGTCGCAAAACGGGGGTCGATTGCTCCACCGGCGACGTCGGGTAGAAGGGGCGTGTACAGCAGGTAATCGACGGGCGATATCAGGGTCACAGTCGCGTCGGAGCGGTGCCGCTGTAGCAGCTTGGTGAGCTGGCGTGCGCATTCGAATCCGGCGAATCCGCTACCCACGATCAGAATTGAAGGTGGCTGCCCCACGGCATCTCCGCCGTGGCGGTTCTTGACCAAACCGGCACGTGTCTGGGCTCTAGGCATGTGATCTCCCTTGGTCGCGGTGCCCCGGAGGGCGCTGTGGCGCGAGAGCATTCGCACCGGGTGAACGTCCGGTGGTGAATGGCGCCCGGTCTGTGGGGTGGGCGCGTTCGGCTGCGTCGTGGACAGCGGTGCCTCTGTCGGTTGAGCCTGTCGTCACGTGGGGTGAGTGGTCATCACCCATTCATCAGGATCGCCCGGGTGATCTCTCCCAAAAGTGTCTTCTGCTCTGGTTTTCGCACTCGATGCTGGCTCGGCGCTTGTGAGCAGTCCCGCAGGACTCACCCGGATGATCACACAGTCAGGGTGATGACCAGTCACCCTGCTGGGCGGCACTCTCATCAAAGGCATGACCGAATCGAGGGGACCTACCGTTGACTGAACTCACCGATCGATCAATCGACACGACAATGGTCGGCCGACTGGCTACCCAGCTGCGCGCCGACGCGATCCGCGCCAGCACCGCCGCCGGTTCGGGGCATCCGACCTCCAGCATGTCGGCCGCCGATTTGATGGCCGTTCTGCTCGCGAGCCACCTGCGCTACGACTGGGATCAGCCGGACCACCGGGACAACGATCACTTCATCTTGTCCAAAGGGCACGCATCCCCGTTGCTGTATGCCATGTTAAAGGCGGCAGGCGTCATCACCGATACCGAACTGATGACCGGCTACCGCCGCTTCGGCTCGCGCCTGCAAGGTCACCCGACACCCATCCTGCCGTGGGTCGACGTCGCCAGCGGGTCCTTGGGTCAGGGAATCGCCAACGGCGTCGGTGTCGCGCTAGCTGGAAAGTTCCTCGACGAGTCTCCGTTCCGCGTGTGGGTGTTGTGCGGTGACAGCGAAACCGCCGAAGGATCGGTCTGGGAGGCGCTGGACAAGGCCGGGCACTACGCATTGGCGAACTTCACCGTCATCGTCGACGTGAACCGGCTCGGTCAACGCGGACCCACCGAGTTGGGCTGGGACTTGGAGACCTACGCGCGACGCGCGGAAGCCTTCGGCTGCCAGGCCATCACCGTCGACGGGCACAATCTCGAGGACATCGACCGCGCGTTCAGCGCGGCGCGCGACTCCGCGACTCCCACGGTGATCTTCGCGAAAACCATCAAGGGGCGCGGATTCAGCGAAATCGAAGATCAAGAGGGCTGGCACGGTAAAGCCCTACCGCCCGAGATGGCGCAACGCGCACTGGCCGAACTCGGCAGCATCGAAGACGTGACCGTCACCGGGCTCAAACCGGCGGTGCGCGAGTGCCGCGCAACACCGGAACGGGGCGTGGCGACCGAAACCGCCGCCTCACGTCGACCGCATTACACACCCGGGGACAAGGTGGCGACCCGAGCAGCGTATGGGGCCGCGTTGGCTGCGCTTGGCGCGGCCAATCCCCGGATTGTGGCGATGGACGGCGAAGTCAGCAACTCCACCGGGGCTGGCGAATTTGCCCGCCAGTGCCCTGAGCGTTATTTCGAAATGTTCATTGCCGAACAGCAACTCGTTGCGTCGGCCGTCGGACTGAGTGTCCGGCAGTACATTCCGTTCGCGTCGACTTTTGCCGCGTTCTTGACTCGGGCGCACGACTTCATCCGCATGGCGGCCGTCTCCCGCGCGAACATCTGCTTGGTCGGGTCTCACGCGGGCGTCGAGATCGGCGCTGACGGGCCATCCCAGATGGCATTGGAAGACCTGGCGATGATGCGGTCCATTCACGGTGCGACCGTCCTCTATCCGAGCGACGCGACGAGCGCCGCCGCCCTGGTCGACCTCATGGCCCACGCTGAGGGCATCCGCTACATGAGGACCACGCGCGGCGCCTATCCCGTTCTCTACGGGCCGGCCGCGGAGTTCACCGTCGGCGGCTCCCACACGCTGCGACGCAGCGCCGACGACCAGGTCACACTGATCGGTGCCGGCGTCACTGTTCACCAATGCCTGGCCGCGGCCGAATCGCTGGACCGCAGCGGAATCGCCGCCCGCGTCATCGACGTGTACTCCATCAAACCGATTGATCGGGACACGCTGGTTGGCGCCGTGCGTGATACGAGTGGACGTTTGGTCATCGCCGAGGACCACCATGCCGAGGGCGGACTCGGTTCGGCCGTTCTCGAAGCCCTCGTCGGAAAAGACACACCCCCGATTCGGCTGGCGCACTTGGCCGTGCGCATCATGCCAGGATCGGGAACACCCAGTGAGTTGCTCGCTGCTGCTGCAATCGACGCGGCGAGTATCGACAGTGCCGCGCGAGACCTGCTGGACGGCACGCCCGGTCACGTCGGCCACCGAACCGTTTAGCCTGCGCCGCCGAGTTGCGGCGCTTCTACGTGGGTTCCTCACCCCGGGTGAAGTGCACGATCGGATGAAGACAACTCACCCCGTGTGCGCCGATAGTGGTCGCTGTCGGTGGTGGTCTCGCCAATGGCGCGGACGCATGATCTTGCCAACGCAACACCACTGCAGGACAGGAGAACACGATGGCTGATGCCTACCTGCTCGGGGGCGTGCGGACACCGTTCGCCCGGTATGGCGGATCTCTGTCCCACCTGCGCCTCGACGACCTGCTCGGGCTGGCTCTGGTGGGGGCCTGCGAACGCGTCGGTGTCGATCGCGACCAGATCGAAGACATCATCGCCGGATGTGTGAATCCCGCGCACGAGGGGATGGGAGATCTCGCCCGTTGGGCGGCGCTTGCGGCCGGCTTCCCTGACAGCGCGGCGGGGGCCACTGTCAATCGATTCTGTGGGTCGTCACTGAGCGCCATGGCCATGATCGCGCATGCGATCAAAGCCGGCGACCTCGGTGTCGGGATCGCCTGCGGCGCAGAGTCGATGTCACGCTCAGGATTTGCGTACATGAAGGGCGAGGCCCCGTTCAGTCCGCGCGGGCCGCAATTGCTGCTCGACACCATGTGGTCCGGTTCCGGCGGCCCCCCCAACCCGGTGTTGCTGAGTCGCAATGCCTACATCGGCATGATCGAAACCGCGCAGAACGTCGCCGATCGGTATCAACTCAGTCGCGAAGAGATCGATGCGTTCGCGCTACGTTCCCAACAGCACGCCCGTGCCGCCCGCGACTCGGGCAGGCTCGCCAAAGAAATCATGCCCGTGACCATCCCGGCCACTCGAAAAGCGCCACTTCGCACCGTAAGCCACGACGAATTCATCCGCGACGACACCACTCTCGAGCTGCTGGCCGCCCTGCCCGCCCAGCCAGGGACCACTCAGATGACCGCCGGGAACTCCACCCCCCTGTCCGACGGCGCGGCCGCACTGGTCCTGGCTTCCGCCGCGCGGGCCGACGAACTGGGCATCCCCCCGCTGGCTCGGGTGGTGTCCTCGGCTGTCTACGGTAACGATCCGTTACTGATGGGCATCGCCCCGGCCTGGGCGCTACCGCTGGCGCTACGACGCGCGGGTCTGACGCCCCAACAGATCGACGTATGGGAGATCCACGAGGCCTTCAGCGCGCAAGCCCTCGGCGTACTGCGGGAGCTGCCGAACCAACTCGACGGATTCCAGGTCCCCGACGATAAGCTCACCCCCAACGGGGGCGCCGTGGCGATCGGACATCCATTCGGTGCCACCGGCGTGCGCTACGCGCTGACCCTGGCGACCGAACTGCGCGAACGGAATCTGCGTTACGGCGCCATCGGTGTGTGCATCGGCTCCGGCCAGGGCGTGGCAATGGTTCTGGAAAACCCGCAAGCCGCTTGACCGAGATCCGCAGCCCATCGCAGGAAGCCGAGTCGGCGGCGCCGCTGGCCGAGCAGGGGATAGGGAGGTGACCCGAGAGGTGGCGCACCACCGGCCCGAACAGCCATGCAGCGCAGACGATCTGCGCACACTGTTCTTGTTCGAGAAGCTCACAGACGATCAGCTCGCGCAACTGTGCACCAACGCCCGCATCGAGGTTTTCGAAACGGGTCCGGTGGTGGAGGAAGGCGAGGACGCGCTGCTGTTCCTCGTGCTCATGGACGGTGAAATCGTGATATCGAAGCTGTCTGGGGACCGAGACATCGAAGCAGGACGCACCTCACACCGAGGAACGTACTGCGGTGCGGTGGCGTCGTGTCTGGAAGAGCCACCCCGGACGTATCCGTTCTCGGTGCGCGCGACCACGCGATCGCGGTTCGTGGTGCTCGACGCGCACGCCTTTGGCGGCTTCGTACGCGAGCATTTCGCGATGGCCGTTCACATGCTGCAAGGCCTGTGGGGCGATCACGAAGGCATCCACCGCACCGTGGATCACCATAACCGGATACGCGCCGCAGGCACCATTGCCGCCGGACTTGCCCATGGTTTGAACAACCCGGCGTCGGCGACTGTGCGTGCCGCGGCCGATTTACGTTCGCGTGTCAACAGATTGGCCCTGAATCAGGTTCCCAGCGATACCGCACGCACGGTGCTCGCAGCGGTGATCGAAGAGATCCAGTGCCGCCACGCCCAACAATCCCGAATGCCGGCGGGCGAGCGTCGTTCGCCGCTTGAGAATTCGCGGCTCGAAGACGAGATCTGCGACTGGCTCGATGATCACGACGTCTCGAACCCGTGGAGCATCGCGCCGACTCTCACCGCCGCCGGAATGGATGCCACACGCTTGGATGCGGTGGTCAACACGCTTGACTGCATGCGCGCCCCAGATTCCGCCGAGCTGGCACTCAGCTGGCTGGCCAACGTCATCGATGCCCAACACCTCATCAATGACATCGCGGAGGCCGGCGAACGGATCTCCGAACTGGTCGACGCCAGCAGGCAGTTCTCGCACATGGACGGCTCCGCCTTCGACGTAGTCGATCTACACCTGCTTCTCGACAGCACCATCGACGTCCTGGCGCCCAGGCTGGGCACCGACATCGCGGTCGTGCGTGAATACGACGTGCTGCTACCCGGATTACCCTGCTATCCCAGTGAATTGGCGCAGGCCTTCAGCCACATTCTGTCGAACGGCATCGATGCGATGCGCGGCGGCGACACCGACGGTAGGACACTCACACTGCGCACCGGAATGACCGACAATGCCGTCTTCGTCGAGATCACCGACACTGGGCCGGGTATCGATTCGAGCATCTGCGAGTACATTTTCGACCCGTTTTTCACCACCAAACCGGTCGGTGAGGGCGCAGGGCTCGGGCTCAACATCGCATGGCGCATCGTTGTGAACCGGCACGGCGGGACGCTGTCTGTGAACTCGGCACCGGGGAACACCCGATTCACCATCACGCTGCGCCCAGCACATGTCGAGGCATGCTGATGCGCCGAGATCCCACTCCCGGAAAGGACGATCCGTGGCCCGCTTGAAGTTTCCCCACTCGATCGACGACGCGCCTGAGGCCAGCCGACCGGCGCTCAGAGCAGTCGACCAGCAACTGGGATTCACTCCTAATTCCTTCAAGTTGATGTCGCTGAGTCCCTCAGCGCTGACTGGCGTCGTAGCGCTGCAGGGCGCACTCGCGAGGACAACCGACGCCCGGACACGCGATGTCGTCGCGCTGGCGGTCTCGCAGGCTAACGGCTGCAAGTACTGCCTTTCGGCCCACAGCCACACCGCGGCTCAGTTCAACCATGCCACCGCGGAGGAAATCGCGCTCGCACGCCAAGGCCGCTCGGCTGACCCCAAGCGGCAGGCGGCGGGAATCTTCGCCCGACGCGTGATCGAGGAGCGCGGCAAAGTCACCGACGCCGACCTCGAGGCGGTTCGCAACGCAGGCTACAACGACAAGCAGATCGTCGAACTGGTCGCCCTGGCAGCACAATTCCTGCTGACCAATTTCATGAACAACGTTGCCGACACCGATATCGACTTCCCGCCAGCACCCGACGATCCCACGATTGCGTGAGCCCCGTCCGGGCAGCGGCTTGCACTCAGTTAGGAACGCCGCGAGCTACGTGGGTGCGTGGCGGCCCATTGCGCCTCGGTCCGGGCCAAGCGGCGGTTCTCGATGACGAACCACAGCGTTCCGGCGATCGCCCCGAGAACGGCGATGAGCACCGTGCTGGACAGCCACTCGAAGTGTCGATAGGCGGCAGCTGATGCCGTGCCGATCAACCCGAGCGTCGACACCGCCAGCAGAATCAGGCCAGGCCAGAAAAAGTTGTCTTTCAGCACGATTCCGGCGTGCGGTTGAGTGGTCCTAGAGTGATCGGTCGGATCGTCATGCGTGTCGCCCATCACGCCCCCTCCGTCGTCGGGCTGAATAATGGATCTCCAATGACCGCGCCGGGGTCCCGTCGCGGGCGAGCAACTCGGGTAGCGTGATCGCCCCTACCGTTGTGACGAGCCACACCACGGTTGTTGCGGCGATCCAGGATGCGACGCCGTCGATTGCGAGTCCGTGTGTCACAAGCGACGCCAGCGCCAGACTGACGATCGTCAGTACCAGGCCGGTGCCGCCAAGCAGCATCGACGCATACGCATGAGGCAACTTCAAAATCGACAACGACAGGATCGCCTGCGTCGTCGCAAAGATCCCGACGGCGACGAGGAACCCGGCCACCGACAGTGAAACTCCAGGCACCGTCCATGCCGCGACCAACAGTCCGACCGCCCAGGACGCCAGAAGCATCACCGCTCGCAGCAGGACGTGCTTGGTGGCAATTACGCCGGAAGAAATCGTCAACGTGTTGCTCCAGCCGGTGTCGGGCAGCGCAGCCACTGCATCACTTTGGACGAGCGTCCCGCTCGGCCCGAATATCTGCTCTGGCCGGCCCCATGCCCGATGAGGTAGTCGCTTGGGCAGTGATGCGCACGGCGCAGACAGTTGACATAGGTGGTGGTCATGATCAGATAGAGCCACCCTCGCAGGTTGGTGCCCTCGGCAAACGTGTCGAACGTGGCAAAGGCGCGCAACATCGTCTCCTGCACGAGGTCTTCTGCGACCACAGGGTTGCTGGTCAGTCTGCTGGCACGGTCGGACAGCTGACTCAGATACGGGAGTGCATCGTCGATGAACCGAGCCGTCAGGTCGGCGTCTCGCGAAGCCAGCAGTGAATTGCTGTCTGCCGGGTCGTCACGTGATGGTGCCATGGGCACATCTTTGCGACGGTTGGGGTGAATTGTCATCGTCCTGGTCGCCGATTCACCCCGGGTGATTCTTGCGAAACGGCCAAGACTCCAGTTGGACCAATGCGGTGTCATCACGCCACGCTGCGCTATCAGTCTTCGATGACCCGCAGGATGGTGTTGCCTGGAGTGCGTTTGTCGGGGGCGAACGCGGCCGCGGCCTGCGCCAGAGGCAGCACGGCGCCCACCACCGGCTTGAGGCGACCATCCCGTACCCGCGCGGCAAGGTCGGCGAGACGAGCGCGATCGGCCTCGATGATGAAGAAGAGCGCCCGCCCTTCGCGCGGTTGCGTCTTGGGCGGCTCGACAACCGTCACGAGGGTGCCGCCGGCGCGCACCATGGCGGTCGAGCGGGCCAGGATGTCGCCGCCGATCACATCGAATACCACGTCGACTTCGCCTGCGTCCTCCAGTTTTTGAGTCTCCAGATCGAGGAAGGTGTGCGCACCCAGCGTGATCGCGCGGTCGCGGTCTGCGGTACGGCCGGTGCCGATGACGCGCGCACCGGCCTCTCGAGCGAGCTGTACCGCGATCGAGCCAACTCCGCCCGCGGCGCCGTGGACCAGGACTGTTTGTCCTGCGGTGAGGTGGCCGTGGTCGAAGAGGCCCTGCCAGGAAGCTAATCCGGAGATGGGCAGTGCGGCGGCCACGGTGTGGTCGATGTCGATGGGCAGTGGCGCGAGGTTGCGCGCCTCGACCGCGGTGTACTCGGCCAGGGAGCCGTTGCGGGCCCAGTCGACCAGTCCGAACACACGTTGGCCAACACTCAAACCTGTTGTGCCATAGCCTAACTCGACGACGTCGCCCGACAGCTGGTGGCCGGGCACGCTGGGTGTGCGGTCACGCCCCACTCGGTCGACAAAGGTATGTGGCCACTCGAGCTCCCCTGGCGTGAAACCCGCCGCGTGTACCCGCACAACGACCTCATTGTCGGCCGGGTGGGGGTAGGGCAGGTCTGTCAGCGACATGCCGGCGACACCGGCGTCAAGATATGAAACCGTGATGGCTCGCATTGCCAAGTCTCCTGAATTCGATTCGTTGCCCGAGGGAGCTCGGACGACGGTCACCAACAGCGATCACCTTCTGTGCGCACAAGGTGAGTTGTCCTCATCCGGCGGTGCATTTCACCCGGGTGAAGGTCGAGGCCCTACTGAACCGGTGATAAGGCTCGCACTGGGATGACGCGCCATTAGCGCGGACCTTATGGTCCGTATGATATCGGCTAGGGCTCATGCATTGATCCGGCTGGCGCAGGCATGACCAGTCAGATGCGCGCCATCACTCGTTGCACGGTAAAAACGCGCGAAAGGACCGAGGAGTCCGCTGTTTGTTAGCCTCGATTTGACGGCTCATGTTTCGATAAGGAAGACCGCGTGCATTCCGTCTTTGATGGCCGGGCCCAAGCATTGCTCTTCGTTCAGCGCCAACAGCTGGCGCGTGTCATCACCGTGGCCGACCTCGACACTTGGCGCGACAATCTGGTCACAACGCAGCGCAGCGGCGCTCTTGGTTGCGTCTTGGGTAGCATGGTCGCTCGGCTGACCGATGACGATGAACGGCTCCGCATGCAAGCGACGGGCTACTTTGCCGAATGGCGCCGCCTGGTCGTCACAACACTGCTGCGTTTACAAGCCGACGGTCAGCTGCGACGCGACGCCGATCTCGACGAGTTGGCCACAGGTCTGGTCGCCGCCCTCTATGGTGGCCACGTCCGAGCCCAAGCGAGCCGCAACGCCGAGCACATGGCCACGGCAATCGACATGGCCATTGCGCGCATCCGATTCTTCGCCGACCACCCCTGATCAGCTGCCGCCGTGGCCGCTTTATTCCCTCATGGACTATATGGTCCGTGTCGACTACACTGGCACGTCGACGTCGCGATTGCGATATCGTACGGCGTCGATCACCGGGTAAAGCGCGGCCACTGGAACGGGCTGCGCGTGAGCGTCAGGAGCAGCATCATCGACGGCGACTACGACGACGCGAGGCCCGACGGCACACTGGGGCCCAGCGAGTCTCTGGACTCTGACGACGTGCGCAACGACGATGGTGACATCGTGGTCGACGCGCCAACGCGCTGGATCCCGGCCGAGGACCATCTGACGCTGAATCAGCGGCTGGCCGCCGAGGAACCCGAGTTCGGCTACACCGAGGAATCGCCCTTGCTACCCCGGCGGCACCGGGGTCAGATCAGCGGCAGCCCGAACGATGGTTCGTCGTTCTTTGCGGTGGCGCGAGAAGAGCTTGACGACAACGAAGAGGACGTCGGCTGACCCCCGCCTGGCGCTGCGTCGAGCCTATGTAGCCGAGGCGTTCGCGGTCTCACTGAAGTCGCGGACAGCTGTCCGAGGGTCGCCCGACCGGACTAATGCCTCTCCGACCAGCACTACGTCGGCGCCCCAGCCGCGATATTCCGCCACATCCTGAGGGCCCGCCACGCCCGATTCCGCCACTCGCACAGCATGTTCCGGAATCAGCGGTGCGAGCTCGGCGAAAACAGAGCGGTCTACCTCCAGAGTGGTCAGATCTCTCGCATTGATGCCGAGAAGTTCCGCACCAGAATCGACTGCACGGCCGACTTCTTCGGCGGTGTGCGACTCGACGAGAGCGGTGAGGCCCAACTCGGTGCACTGCCCCAACAAATCGGCCAGCTGAGTGTCGCTGAGCGACACGACCATCAACAGGGCGAGATCGGCGCCATGGGCGCGTGCTTCCCACAGTTGATACGGGTCGACAATGAAATCTTTACGCAGGATCGGAATGTCGACGTGGGAGCGCACCGCATCGAGGTCGGCCAGCGATCCGCCGAAGCGACGCCGCTCGGTGAGCACGCTGATAGCGGCCGCGCCACCCGCCGCGTACTGGGTCGCCAGCCACCCGGGATCGGGGATCTCGGAGAGCGCGCCCTTACTCGGACTCTTGCGCTTCACCTCGGCGATGATCGACACCCCTGGTGAGCGAAACCCGGGCAGCGGATCGAGCGCGGGGGCTTTGTCGGCCACCCGCGATCGCAACTCCGTGGCCGACACCTGGCGCTTGCGGTCCTCAAGATCTTCGCGAACCCCGTCGAGAATCCCGTCCAGAACACTCACTGTGTTTTCTCCTCGCTAGGCGGGCTTGAAGTCTGAAGCGGCCGCCCGCTCGTCATGCTACCAATGCCGTAGCGCGGCTTCGGCACGTGCGGCGTCGATCTGCTTTGAAACGACCTCCGGTGCAACGGGTTTAGCGTTGCTGCGGTGCCGCCAGGTAGACCAAAGAACGGGGCCACACCCCATGCGGATGTGGCCCCGTTCTGATCAGATCCGTTCGAATCGAGCGCCTCAGCCGGGTGGCGGAGGCAGCGGCGCTGGTGCGTCTGGTGGCGGTGGGGGATCAGGCTGGAACTGCACCAAACCTGGCGGAACGTTGGTGCCCGGCGGCGGCGCTGTACCGGGTAGTGGTTCACCGAGTTGCTCCTGAGGCATCTGGCCGAGCAATCCACCCTTCAGCATTCCCGCGCGGTACATGTCGATGTACCGGCCGAACCATTGCCTACGGTTGACATCAGCATTCTCATCCCCGGGAGCCACGCCGAACTCCTCGCACTTGCCCGGGGCCGACGGCGCCAAGCATTGCTGCACGCCATAGGCGTTGTTGAACACATTGAGGTTCGGCACGACGCCCGGATTGCCGCCCGGTGCGGAGGGAATCGGGTTCTGGCCAAGGACGGTGGTCGAGTCGATGCCGGTAACCGCCGGTGCGCCAAGTGCGGAAGGGTTGGGGTCCTGCCCGGTCTGCGTGAGCACACCAAGGCCGGTCGGCCCGAGCGGAGCGCCGCCCATCATGGGCACCGTCTGGCCGGGAGGCGGTGGTGGCGGTCCGGGATCACCTGGCGCTGGCGCAGGGTCCGGCGGGGGGTCGGCGGCGGCGGTCGCCGCGAAGGAGACCGCCGCACCCACCGTGATGAAGCCGGCCGCCGCGATGTTGGCGACTGTTAATCTTTTTCGGTTCGAGGCCATGGCAGAGGTCAGACGGCCTTGGTGACGCCGTAGTACGCCGCCACGTCGTCGGTGTCTGTGGTCGAGCTTGTCAGCGTCGCGTAGGACCGGATGAACGACTGGCCGACGCAGCCGTCGACCTTGACGTGCGTGTCCTTCAGAGTGACGCGGACGGGCGCGGCCTTGAACGTCTTCTTGTCGACGGTGACGGTGGACACCGTGCCCGGCTTCGGGTGGATCTCGATGGTGCCGGAGATCGGAAAGGTGACGCCGGTGGGGATGAGGCCACCGGTGATCGACGAACCCGAGGTGCTGATGCCGGCCTGGCCGATGAGACGGACCTGGCCGAGTTCGATGCCGCAACCGATCTGGTAGCCGGCTTCCAACGTGCCGCCGCTGAGGCTGGTCTTGCCGCCGCCGGTGACGGTGCCGGTGAACGTGCCACCGACCAGGTATTCGCGCGACGAGACCGCCGTTGTCAACGGTGCTACCGGCAATTGGGTCTCGTCCTTGGCGACCACGGTCAGCACCCAGCCGTCCGGGGACGTCACCACGGTGGGGGGCGAGGACTCGACCACGCCGGTGTCCGGCGGTGGGCCGTCATCGCCGGGGTCGGCGGAAGCGATCGGTGCGGCACCGAGCGGGATCAGCGAGCAGGCGGCCAATGCGACAAAACGATTCACGATTGTTTTCTTCCTTCGAGTTCGACTGGGATTAAACGGCCTTGGTGACGCCGAGGTAGGTGATGACGTCGTCGGTGTTGTCGGTCGAGCTCGTCAGCGTTGCGTACGAGCGGATGAAGGACTGGCCGGCGCACTGGTCCGTCTTGATCCGCACGCCGGTGATCGTGATGCGGGTCGAGGTGCCCTTGAACGACTTCTTGTCGATGGCCACAGTCGTCACGGTGCCGGGCTTCAGGTACACCTTGGCTTGCAGGCTGACACCGAACGCGCCAGTCCCGTTGCCTGTGAAGGGAATCCCGATGCCAGGGGTGAAGCTGGCGCCGGGGTTGACCTCCGTTTCATCGGAGATGATGCCGCAGCCGATCTGCTCTCCTGCCTCCATCGATCCGCCGGCCAGCTTTGTCTTGCCGCCGCCGCTGATCTTGCCGGTGAAGGTGCCTGCCACCAGGTACTCGCGCGACGAGATTGCCGTAGTCAGTGGGGCGACCGGCAACTGAGTCTCGTTGCTTCCCACCACCTCGAGGTGCCAGCCGTCGGGGGTATCGAGCACTCCTGGCGGGCCCGACGGGACAGCGCCTTCGGGCGGCAGTGGGTTGGTGGCATTCACAGGCACCGCGGGGTCCGGTGGGGGAGGCGGGTCGGCGTGCGCGAGGGGCGCGACGGCCGCGACCGGTATCGCGACGCAGACGGATGCCAACATGGCAAAGCGATTCAACATGGTTGGGATAGCGCCTCTCGTGGTCTGAACACAACGGATCTGTAACGGAAGTGTCGCGAGGGAGCCTCTAATGGTGGGGTTTCCAAACGGTGAACGGACCTGGAACAAATCGCGCCGCGTTTCCGTCTAACAAGCGTCTGCAGCCTGCGGTCTTCCCCCTACCACAGAGAGCTGTAATGCCGTTCACAGGCGGATGAAAGCCGATGGACTGCAATTAGATAAGGCGTATTCGTCGCTAATTCACCATCCGGACACCTGACCCGCCGACCGTTGGTTTCGTTATGTATTGCCCTCGAGACTGGACGAGGCTCGTCGGCGTGGTTTGGCCGGTCGTTGTAACGCGTCCCAGCGCGTCAACGCAAACCCAGCGGCCCTTCGAGACCGAACTCACTGGAGGAAACATTGAAGGCATCGCATGTGCGCGAGCGAACCGTTGTCGCGTCGATGGTCGCGCTCGGAATCGGGCTTGCGTTGGCTCCGGCGGCCGCGGCCGACGACGCAGTAAATGATCAGTCGTCGCCTGGACCGGTGGTGGTGACCGCGGTGGACCCGTCGGATGGTGCGACCGAGCCTGCGGTGTCCGCGTGCGGGACCTTCGCTCAGGTGTTGGACGACTCGTCGAACTACTACGGAGACTTCGCCGACTCGTTCGAAGGGTCGAACTATGCGGATCCGGCTGTCGACAGCAGCAATGCGACGGGCAGGACAGCCCTTCGGCAGGCGGCGGCCGTGGCGATGCAGGCGGCGGGCACACCTGGACTGGATCCGTCGATCGCGAATCCGATGCGGGTTTGGTCGTTGGGGGCCAGCAAGCTGTTGGTCAAAATGGGACTGCGGATTCCGGGCGACAGTCTCAACAGCACGGCGAACGAGATGAACAATCAGGCAGAGCTGGTCCAGCAAGCCTGTGCCGCCGCGGGGACGCACGCGTAGCGACGTGAAACGCGGTGTGTTTGGAGCGCTCTGTGCGCTCAGTGTCATGTTGACCGCCTGCGGCGGAGGGGCGGCGTCGGGCGCATCCGCGCCGCCTAAGTCGGTGCCCGATACGGTTTTGACCGCATCGCTGCTCACCGCAGACGAGTTGAACACGGTGATGGGTGCAAGCGGGATGACGCCGCACACGCCCGTTGCGCAGATGACTGACAACCGCAATCTGCTGCCCAACCTCAACTGTCTTGGTGTCTGGCAGGTCAATCAGTCGTCGATCTACGAGTCGAGCAACTGGAAGTCAGTGCGCCAGCAATTGGTTCGCGCACCGGACAGCGAGCAGTGGAATTTCCTGGTTGTGCAATCGATCGTGTCGTACCGCACCGCCGACGCGGCCCGTAAGTTCCTCATCGAGTCGGCCGACCGATGGTCGAAGTGCACGAATCACACCCTCAACATTCAACTCAACGGGCAGACCTTGCCGAAGTGGGTGAGTGGCGAGCTCACCAAGACCGACACAGAGCTTGCGATCCCATACACCCGAGGAACAGGGGACCAGACCAGGTCCTGCCAGCATTCCTTGTCGTTGGTGGCGAATTTGATCCTCGACGTGCAGGCGTGCAGACCGCAGCAGCAAGCCGCGGTCGGTGACGCCGTTGCCGTCGCTGGCAAGATCACGACGAAGCTTCCTCACTGAGGTCTGGTGCGGCTCGCTGCAGCGGGTTAGTTGCGTGCTGCGGCTGTGGAATTCTCGGCCGTCGATTGCCGAGGTCGTAAGCAGCCTGGGTGAGCATTTCAAATTGCCTGGCTCTCAGCCACTTTGTCGCTGCGAGCCGGCCACATCAACATGTGGGTTGTGCTATTGGCACCGTCGCTGCGGGCAGCCCTCGCAGGCATGAGTTGCGCTACGCCCGAAGGCTTTTCGGTCAAGGCGTGCTAGTTAGTTGGTGCTTGGTGGTGGGTGGGTTGGTAGGGGTCGTACCACCACCAGTCGGCGCGTTCACCGATCGGCCCGGTCCATGGCGGAACATCGGGTTGGGCTCCGGTGGGTGGGCGCGCCAGTGAGGCCGAGGTCAGTGGGTGGCCGTCGCTGTCAGTGACGATTAATCGGTCGGCGGGTCCGGTGAGGGTGACGCCGCCGCGGTGGTGATACGCGTCTGGGGATAACTGCCCTACGATTTGTCGGGTTTTTTGTCCTTGTCGTGTTTTGGCCGGTTTTCACTGTCACCCGAGGCGTCGCTGTCAGCGGGCTCGCTCTTGGTCGGCTTGCCAACGGCGACAGTGGGATTCGCCTCGGGTGAGGCGTCGTCGTCAGTGGTTGACCCGGGCACGGCTTTCTCGCTGTCGCGCACCACGTTGCGCTTGGGGCGCTTCTTTTTGACTGCCGGCTCGTCGGTGGCTGACTTCAATTCGGAGTCCGAAGTGGACGCCGTCTGGTTGAGAGCTGTCGAGGCGAGTTGCGGCAGCGACGAGAATGGAGTCGCGGGCTGGTACTTGCTTGGGTCGGCAGGAATCGGATTGCCGTGGGGATAGGCGGAGTTGACGATCGCGGTCAGCACCGGCTCGGTGAGGTCGGCGATCACATTGCCGAACGGCACGACGTCGCGAATCAGATTCGTCAGCGGCAGGCCGTTGCTTGTGTAGGTGACGTACGTCGTATTCCCGCGTTGCGTCACATACGCGGCGACGCGATCACCCTCTGGTATCGCTTCGCACCGCGCGTCGGGGCATGCGAGGACGTCGCCGTTGTCAGTGACGCCGCAGGTGTTGGCGCCGCCGCACGTGACGGATGGCGATCCGTCGGGATTGACAGGTAAGTCGAGGTCATTCTGGTTGAGATGGCGATACAGATACGCGGCGAGGGAGTTGACTGCGGCCACCGGGTTGAGCACATCGGCGGGTGCGTTCGAGTTGTAGTCGTACTCGTAGCCGACGTCGACGACTCCGAGGGCATCCGTGTCGGTCGGCGAGGGGATCGGGTTGACGCCGATGAGGGCGAACCACGGATAGCGGGTCCCGAAGCCGCCGTCGGGCCGTGCGACGTTGTTGTCGAGGATGAACACCGTCTTCGCGAGCACGGGATCCTTCGTGGCCTGCAGCGCCATCAGCAGCAGGCTGGCGTTCGCCGCGCCCCAGCCCGACGAGAGCACCGCGTTGTCCTCACCCGAATGGGCCTGCAGGGCCTGGTTGATCCCGAACGGACCACTGAAGAAGTTGACGTGCAGGAGGTCGTCACCGGGGTTGTAGGGCGGCGCATTGAACAACCCGTTGAAGAAGTTCTCAGAGCCGCTGCCGTCAGGGTGCGTCGAACTGCCGACGACGATCAGCGCTGAGAGGTCGATCAGCGGAGTAGAGATCGACGCCGGTTGCGTCGCAGCAACGGTCGCAACGGTAGTTGCGACGCCGACGGCCGCGAACCCGATCGCGACTCTGTTCACACGCTTCGAGGCGGTCTTGCTCACTTCCTGCTCCCCCTGGAGGTCGTGGATAGCAACCTACCTCGGCGAGTAGGCGTCGGGCGAGTTGCCCCCGCGCGACAAGGTCGACGTTACGGGTGGTGAGTCCGTAACGCCGACCTTGGTGACCGTGTCGCGCGGTCTTACTTCTTCTTGGCTGCGTGCTGCGCTTTCTTGGTCTCCTTGTGGCTTCCGCCGGCGTCCTTTTTGTGGCTGGTGCCACTGGCGTCCTTCGATCCGGTGGCTGCGGTGTCTTTGCCGGTGGTACCGGTGTCTTTGCCGGTGGCACCCGTGCTGTCCTTGGCGCCCGTTGAAGACGTGCCGGACGCTGCCGTACCCGTTGTGCCAGTGTGGCTTTCGGGTTTCTCGGCGCCGGCGGCGTCGTTTCCTGTGGCGCCCGTGGTGCTCTTGGTGCTTGTCTCAGTGGCGCCCGTCGTGCTCTTGGTGCCCGTCTCAGTGGTGCCGGTGGTGTCCTTGGCGTCGGTGGCGGTGGCGCCTTGACCGGTCTTACCTGCTGAGCTTGTCGCCTCAGAAGTAGCGGTGTCGGTGACGCCGCCCTTGGTCTTGGTGACCGTGCTCTTCTCGGTGCTGGTATCTGTGCTCAGTGCCGCCGTCAGCGCCTGCTGCTCGATGCTGCTCCGAGTGGTCGTCAGCGCGCTCGTCGCCAAACCGCCGCTGATGGCGCTGCCAATCGTCGACACCACCGTCGCAGGCAGCGCGAGCACCTTGTTGATGGCCGCCAGCTCGTCAGTGAACGCCTTCTGCAGTAGCGGCGGGATCTTCTCGAACTGGCCTTGGAAGAACGCGCCGGTGGCCGCGTTGACCGGAGCCACGAACGCCGCCAGATTCCCCAGCGTCGAAGCGACGGTGAAGTAGAGCTGGAATGGCAGCTCGGCGATGGGCACCAGATTGCCGGCGGTGGGTGCGATCGCGGCGGACTTCGTCGCGTCGCTCTTGGCCAAGGCATTGGCGGTCGAGAGGGCACCGAGACCGCCGACAAGCGTGGCAGGCAACGCGATAACGGCCTGCACCGCCTTCACCTCGGCGGCGATGGCCTGCTGCAGCAGCGGAGGGATCTTCTCGAATTGGCCTTGGAAGAACGCGCCGGTGGCCGCGTTGACCGGGGGCACGAAGGCCGCCAGATTCCCCAGCGTTGACGCGATGGTGAAGTAGTACTGGAACGGCAGTTCGGCCAGCGCCAACGGATTAACCGATGCCGCCAGTTTGTAGTCCTGAGTGACTACACGGATGGGCGCGCTTTCTTGGTGTGCGGCGAGTTGGACCTGCGACTCGACCGTGCCCGAAGCAGCGGCGATGCAGATCGTGCTGGCTCCAGCCATCAGCGCAGTGGACTTACTAACTTTCACGTCGACCCCTGTGGGTAGAAAGAGGCGAGAATTGGACACGCAGAAACTAACTGAGGACCGGCCTTTTCACTAGTAACAGCTGATCGCTTTCCCTGGTCATTTTGCCGACGTACGTTTTTCGACTGGTAACCGACGTAAGCTCGCAAACTGGAATTCGTCTGCCGTTCACTCAACCGGCGCCGAGGAAGCCGACGGACTGAGAGCCGTGGGACGCAGGATCCGGTGTGGTGCAAGGCTTAACGCGCCATCGCACGATGGCGCGTCGGATGCCGGCACCGTTCTCCCTGGCGCTATTTGCGCCGAATTGCACCGCTATTCCGTCGACCATCGCCGCAATAATAAAACTAATCAATTTGCATTAGCCTGGCGCGCTGTTGGCCGACGAGTTTGTTCGGTAGAAAAATGGAAGTCAATCCACCGGAGCCGGCCCCTCCGCCATTGACAACGGCGGAGGGGCCATTCACCGGTCGTCTCGAGCCCGTGCCTCAGAAGGGCTGGTTCGGGCCGCCCTCGGTGGGATTGTCGAAGTCGTCCGTGCCGGACGCGGTGTGGGCGATGTCGTGGCCTTCTCCGACCCGTACGCAGCCGGCGGTGCAGTCCTGCATCACCACCGCGTGAACGCCGTCCTGAATCACCCGCCACTTCCATGCGGTCTGAATGGTCTCCTGATTGGCGAGCATCACGTCTCGTTCGCCGACTGTGCAGTGCAGAGTGCGGGTGGCGCTGTCGCAGGTCTCGTGGAGCAATTCGTTCTCTGTGAGTCCAAGGGGATTGCGTATCAACCGAACACCGAACCGGTCGATCTTGCCGTGCGCCTTGAGCAGTTCGCAGATGCCGGTCAGGATTGCCTCGTCATCGTCGCTCAGCGGCTCGGCATCGCCGAAGTCGTCCGGCTCCGCGAACTCCATGCCAACCGCAGCAATGCCATCAGTTATCGAATCCTCGAACCGAATTGCTGTAGTGCTCAATCCTGTTGCTGTGAACGCGGTCCGCATGACGGGTGCAGTTTCGGTGCGCCACGGCGAGTCAATGCAGTGCTCGACGAAGACCTCACCCGGATTGGGATCGAAGTGCTTGTGCAGCAACCAGACACCGAAGCGCTGCCACGCGTGGGTGTTACTGAGGTACTCACCGAGCTCGGCAAGGCAGGCGCGGTCACCATCACTCAGGTCGCCGACGTCGGTGGTATCCATATGGCGCAGCGCCACATATTCCTCAACGCCGTGATCTCGCATCGTAAGCATCCGGTGGACTCCTTAACTGTGTTGTTGCTGAGAAGATCTCCAACCCGAGTGGTGGATTAGCCGGGATGCTAGCAAGGGAATTGCAACTATCACCGCCGTGGATACAAACATCTTCCCGCTAGAGCTCGGGGCCACCAACCGTTAACCAGAAGTTCGGAATCCGTTGGGCAGCAAGAAAGTTCGGGTATCGTTCAGCTGCGCTGATCGAACTGCAGGTGGTGCAGCTCGGCGTAGACGCCGTCCAGTTCCAACAATTCGGCTTGAGTGCCGAGTTCGGCAACGAGGCCGTCCTTGATCACGACGATCTTGTCTGCATCGCGCAGCGTGCTGAGGCGGTGAGCGATTGTGATGACCGTGCGGCCCGCCATCAGTCGCTCCAAAGCCTCGATCACCAGATGTTCGGATTCGGCGTCCAATGCGGCGGTTGGCTCATCGAGGATCAAAATGGGGTTGTCCCTTATCAGGGCGCGGGCGATTCCGATCCGTTGGCGCTGGCCGCCGGACAGGGTGGAACCGCGATCGCCGACCAGGCTCTGATAGCCGTCGGGCATGCGCGCAATGAATTCGTCGGCATTGGCAAGCTTTGCCGCCATGATGATTTCGTCCTCGGTGGCATCCGGGCGGCCGAAGGCGATGTTGTCGCGGATGGTGCCTCGCAGCAGGACGGTGTTCTGCAGCACGAAGCCGATCTGGGTGCGCAGACCGTGCAGGGTGTAGTCGGCGATGTCCACTCCGTCGATCGTGATCCGACCGGCCAGCGGGTCTCGGAACCGCGGTATGAGGCTCACCAGAGTGGATTTGCCGCTACCTGTTGGCCCGACGATGCCCACCATGTGCCCAGGGCCGATTGTGAACGAGATGTCCCGTAACACCGGCACTTCAGCGTCATAGGCGAACGAGACGTTCTCGAATGTGATCTCGCCTTCAAACGGTGCTGGTTCGACCGGGTCCGTGCTCTCCGGGATGACGGTGTCGGCGTCGCACACGGCATTGACTCGCTGGAAACCGACCGACACCTGGGCCAAGGTGTTGGTCATCTGCGAGAGAGCGCGCACCGGTTGGAAGAACCGCGCCAGGTAAGCGAGGAAGACCGTCAGTGCGCCTGCAGTCATCGTGCCCGCCAGGATCTGCAGCGCACCCCGCCACAGCACCGCGCCTGTGCACGCCGCGATCACCAGACTGACTACAGGCGAAAGCATTGCCGACAATCGACGTGTCCTGAGCCACGCCGTCACGGTGTCCTTGCTGACCCTTCGAACCTGCCGATCCTCGTAGTCCTCCCGGGAGTACGCCTGTACGACCTCGATCGACTGCAGGCCTTCTTGCAGGGTGGACAGAAGGTCGGACTGACGGGAGCGTACTTCGATCACGGCCACCTTGATGGCCCTGTTTACGCGGATCAGGAAGGCGATCAGCAGCGGTGCGACCGCTAGTGCGATCAGCGCGAAATCCCAACGCATCGCCAGCATCACAGCGATCATCACGAGGAGGATCAACGCGTCGGTGAGGATGTTCAGCGTCGAGGTCGACGCGAAGCTCTGGATCGTCTGGACGTCGGTTGTGAGTGTGCTGAGGATCGTGCCGACCCTGTTTTGGTCGTAGTACTCGAGCGACAATTCCTGCAAGTGGTGATAGAGCCGTACCCGAAGGTCGTTGCCGATGCTTTGCCCGAGCTTTTCAGTCGAATAGCTGGCGACGTAGAACGCGATGCCACTGACGGCAGCTATTGCCACCGTGGCGACCCCGGCCGCGGCAGCGATGTGCGTCTTCGTCGTGCCGCCAACCATTGGGAACAGCCAGACGATCCACATCGGCGGGCGATGATTCCCGACGACGTTGTCCAGAATCACCTTGAGCGGCCAGGGGGCGGCCAGCGTCATCACCATCGACACCAACGTTGCCGCGATGATGACTGCGAGGGTGCGCCGATACGGGCGGAACAGGTCACGAAGCAGTGGCGGCACGGTGGGCGTCTCCTGGTTCGCAGACAAGCTTCAGCCGAACGGTATCAGCGGGCGCGATCGACGTCGCACTTGTTTCAACGTTGTTCACGTGCCAGGTCGATACTTCGCGGATCTTCCCGGTGCCCGCGCGCGGGCGCCACCGCAACGGAGGGGTGTTCGGTTGGAGAGGTTCAAGCCCTCGATTCACTGGGGCAACCAATTGGTCGAGTCCGCGTGGTGGATGCTTCAGACTTGGGCGGTCAGTGCCGTGTGCGTCGTGGTGATCGCCGTGCTGCTGATCCGATACACCGCGTGGGCCAAGCGTTTCTGGCGCGTCACCGGCGATTATTTCACCGGCGCCGCGAGCTTGCCCGTCTGGATGACCCTGGCGGTGCTGTTGTTTTCGGTGATAGTCGAGGTGCGCATCGCCGTCCTGCTCAGCTACTACAACAACGACGTCTATTCGGCGCTTCAGGTGGCGTTTCAAGGCGTGGGCGCGCACAACGCGGCGCAACGGATCTCAGGCATACATGGATTCTGGAGTTCGATCACCGTCTTCTGCATCCTGGCTGTCATCCATATCGGCCGAATCGTCGGCGATACCTGGCTGACCCAGCGCTTCATCATCCGCTGGCGGGTGTGGCTGACCGACCGATTGACGGGGGACTGGCTGACCTGCCGCGCCTACTACCGTGGCCGCTTCACCGGAAACACCGTCGGCAATCCGGATCAACGAATCCAGCAGGACATCGACGTCTTCACCACCGGGGTCGGTACCGGGCCCAATATCCCTTCGTACTATTCGCAGAGCATCCTGCTGTTCGGTGCGGTCAACTCGGTGGCTTCGGTGGCGTCGTTCACCGCCATTCTGTGGCGACTGTCGGGATCATTGACGGTGTTCGGCGTCGAGATCCCAAAGGCGTTGTTCTGGATCGTCATTGCTTACGTCATCACCGCCTCGATCATCGCTTTCCGGATCGGCCATCCGCTCATCCGACTGAGTTTCCGCAATGAGCAGACCAATGCGGCCTTCCGGTATGCGTTGGTTCGGCTGCGGGATTCGGCTGAGGGCGTTGGCTTCTACCGTGGCGAGAAAGCCGAACGCGAACTCCTCGACACCAGATTCAGTGCCGTCATTTCGAACTATCGGCTCTACGTGAGAAGGACTCTCGGCCTGGTCGGCTGGAATTACACGGTGACCGAGGCCATTTTGCCGTTGCCGTTCGTGTTGCAGGCACCACGGTTGTTCGCGGGCACAATCAAGCTGGGGGACGTGATGCAATCCGCGGGCGCATTCGGCAAGATCGAGTCGGGAATGTCGTTCTTCCGCAACGCATACAGCCAGTTCGCCAGTTACAACGCCGCCGTCATCAGGTTGCACGGGCTGACGGAGGCCAACGAGCGCGCACGGGAGCTGCCGGTGCTGCCAAGCGAGCCCAGCATGGACGGTTCTGTCGAATTGGTCGGCGTGCAGGTGCGCACGCCGACGGGCGAGCACCTCATCGATTCGCTCGATCTACGGCTCGAGCCGGGCGAATCATTGGTCATCATCGGCGCCTCGGGCAGCGGCAAGACCACTCTGCTGCGCAGCCTCGCCGAGTTGTGGCCCGCCGCCACCGGTCTGTGGCGTCGGCCGGCTGATGATCACGCGACGATGTTCGTATCGCAGCTGCCGTACCTGCCGCTCGGCGATCTACGCACGGCGGTGTCCTACCCGGCCAGGGTCGGCGACGTCGCCGACGAGCGGTTGCGCGATGTGCTCAGTTCGGTCTCGCTGCCACACCTGCGCGAGCGGCTGGACGACGAGCGGGATTGGTCGAAGGTGCTCTCACCGGGAGAGCAGCAGCGCGTCGCGTTCGCCAGAGTGTTGCTGACCCGGCCCAAGGCGGTGTTTCTCGACGAAGCCACCTCCGCGCTGGACGAGGGCCTGGCGCTCGCGCTGTACGAGCTGCTGCGCGCGCAGATGCCCGACACCATCGTGGTGAGCGTCAGCCACCAGGACTCGCTGGAGACGCTTCACGATCACCGCCTCGACATCGTCGGAGCAGGCGCCTGGCGGATGACGCGACTCACACCAACGTCATGATGCGCCGCGCTGCTGGGCGGCTTGCGACAGCGCGTTGAGCAACGGGTTCTGCGCCATCGCCTGCCGCCGCTCCTCTTCGGTCAACTGATAGAACATCCACATTCCCCACGCCGCGGGCCGGATGTACACCGTCACGCCCTGCTTCGCGCCGGTGCTCTGCTGGAGCACAGCGGGGATGCGAACGGCCCTGTCGAGGGTGGCGGAGCTGACCAGCTCCTCCGAAATCTTCTCGACGTCCACGCCGTCCTGGAGCTCGTACACGGACGGCTGATTGGTCATGCTTGCGGTGCTCTGGAGGGCGAGAAACCACGGCATCCACGTGTCCTTCTGTCGCTGCGAATCGACGTCAGCGTAAGGCATGGCGCCAGCGCCCCGTGCCGCGATGGCCGCGTCCTTAAGGCGGGTACCGACCCTTACGGGTGGGTGACCAGCGAAGATGACGCACCCCCGGCAGGACTTGAACCTGCGACCTACCGCTTAGAAGGCGGCTGCTCTGTCCGCTGAGCTACGGGGGCAAGCGAACCCACCCTAGCTGAATTGCCGCGGACCGATGGATGGGCCGTCCATTACTCTGGAGTGGATGGTGAAACACCACACCAAGGACAAAGGCGATCTGGCCGTCGCCAAAGTGCACGCCGACTTGGTCAGTAAAGGCTTTACGGTGCTTTTTCCGGCGACGGAGCATGCACCGTTCGACCTCGTCTCGTATGCGGCCGGGAAATTTCAACGCCTTCAGGTGAAGTACCGGTCCGCTCGCGGGGGAACCGTCAAGGTCCACTTTCGCTCGATGTGGGCCGACCGTAATGGAACACACGTGACGCCCATGGACAAGAACGCTATCGATACGGTTTGCATCTACTGCCCGGACACGGACGATTGCTACTACATCCAGCCAGAGGCACACGGCGCTTCGGTGACTTTACGAATTACTCCGAGTCGGAACGGCCAATCAGCAGGGGTGTTGGATGCCGCGGCCTTCCGTGACCTGCCGCATGCGCTTCGCGGCTGAGCCGATGCGCAGCCGTGAATCAAAGGACGAATCTGGCGTCGAGGCTTACCGTCGATGCCCGAAACAGGACTTGAGGATGAATGGCAGCCCTTCGCCGCAGGAACCCGGCGCCGCAGCAGCTATTACAGACACGCCCCGACAGGCAGCGGACTAGCGTGGTGGCAGCACATCGCCGTTAAGGAGGGGAGCGACGAGCATGAGTGACGTGCCGGATCTCGACGCAGACGGACTTCCGGAGGAACTCAGCGCGTTCGACCAGATACTGCATCGCGGCGAGGCGCATCCACGTACCCGTTCCGGCATCATGACCATCGAGTTGCTCGACACCACCCCGGACTGGGACGCCTACCGGGCCCGATTCGAGCACGCGTCCCGCAAGGTCCTGCGGCTGCGGCAGAAAGTCGTGATGCCGACGCTGCCCACCGTCGCGCCGCGGTGGGTTGTCGATCCCGATTTCAACCTCGATTTCCATGTCCGTCGCCTGCGCGTCCCCGAACCGGGCACGCTGCGCGAGGTGTTCGACCTCGCCGAGGTCGCCGCGCAGTCGCCGCTTGACATCTCCAGGCCGCTGTGGACGGCAACACTTGTCGAAGGCCTCGAAGGTGGCCGCGCCGCCCAGTTGGTGCACCTCAGCCACGCGGTGACCGACGGCGTTGGCGGTGTCGAGATGTTCGCCAATCTTTACGATCTCGAACGAGACCCACCGAAGCAGCCCCCGCCGCCGCTTCCTGTTCCTCAGGACTTGTCACCGAACGATCTGATGCGCCAAGGGCTTAACCGGCTGCCCGGCACGATCGCGGGCCGGGTACGCGGCGTGCTGTTCGGCGCGGCGCACGTGGTGGGCGAGATGGTCCGCGATCCGATATCGCGGATGGGCGACGTCGTCGAGTATGCGATGTCCGGCGCCCGCGTGGTCGGCCCGGTCGCCCCGCCGTCACCAGTGCTGCGGCGCCGCAGCCTGTCGTCGCGCAGCGACGCCATCGACATCGAATTCGGGGCGTTGCACAAAGCCGCCAAGGCGGGTGGCGGCTCGATCAATGACGCGTATCTGGCCGGGCTCTGCGGTGCTCTGCGCCTCTATCACCAAGCCAAGGGCGTGCCGATCGACGCGCTGCCGATGGCGGTGCCGGTCAACCTGCGGTCCGAAGCGGATCCCGCTGGTGGCAACCGATTTGCCGGCGTCAACCTCGCCGCTCCGATCGGCCTGCAGGATCCGCAAGTGCGCATCAAGAACATCCGCTCGCAGATGACCCGTAAGCGTGAGGAACGTGCCATCGACATGGTCGGCGCGATCGCGCCGGTGCTGTCGTTGATGCCCGATTCGGTGCTCGAGTCGATGGCCGGCTCCATCGTCAACTCCGATGTCCAGGCCAGCAATGTGCCTGTCTACGCAGGAGACACCTTCATCGCGGGGGCCAAGGTGTTGCGCCAGTATGGCATTGGGCCTCTGCCGGGTGTGGCGATGATGGTCGTGCTGATCTCGCGCGCTGGTTACTGCACGGTGAGCACCCGCTACGACCGCGCGTCGATCGTCGACCCCGACCTCTGGGCGCGCTGTCTGCTTGCAGGATTCGATGAAGTGCTGGCTCTCGGCGGCGAAGGCCGCGCGGCGCCTGCGACGTTCGCCGTCGACGCTCCAGAACCCAGTCCAGTGTCACCGAACGGGAGTGCGGCGCAATGACTTCGGCTAACGGTCAGTCCAACCAACGGACCATGCGGCTGCCCGGATCGGTCGCCGAGATCGAGGCCAGCCCCGCCGGACCCGAGGTCGGCGCGTTCTTCGATCTGGACGGCACCCTGGTGGCCGGATTCACCGGCGTCATCATGACCCAGGACCGGCTGCGCAGGCGCCAGATGTCCGTCGGTGAGTTCATCGGCATGGTGCAGGCCGGCCTCAACCATCAGCTCGGGCGGTCCGAGTTCGAGGATCTGATCGGCAAGGGCGCCCGAATGCTGCGCGGCAACTCCCTTGACGACATCGATGAACTGGCCGAGCGGCTGTTTGTGCAGAAGATCGTCAGCCGGATCTATCCCGAGATGCGCGAACTCGTCCGCGCTCACATGGCGCGAGGCCACACCGTCGTGCTCAGCTCGTCGGCGCTGACGGTCCAGGTGGAGCCGGTTGCACGATTCCTCGGCATCAAGAACGTGCTGAGCAACAAGTTCGAGACGGATGAGCACGGGCGGCTCACCGGTGAAGTGCTCACGCCGATCATCTGGGGGCCCGGAAAGGCAAGGGCGGTTCAGGCATTCGCCGCCAAGAACGGTGTGGACCTGGCGAAGAGCTACTTCTACGCCGACGGCGACGAAGACGTCGCGCTGATGTATCTGGTGGGCAATCCGCGACCGACCAACCCGGCAGGCAAGCTGGCCGCCGTCGCGGCCAAACGTGGCTGGCCCGTGTTGCGATTCACGAGTCGCAGTGGCAGCAGCCCGGTTTCGCAACTTCGGACCGCGGCGGGAATCGCATCCATGGTGCCCATCGCCGCTGGCGCACTCGGGCTGGGATTGCTCACCCGCAACAGACGCACGGGCGTCAACTTCTTCACGTCCACGTTCGGGCGGACCCTGCTGAACACCATCGGGATCAACCTCAACGTGCTGGGCAAGGAGAACCTGACCGCCCAACGGCCCGCGGTGTTCATCTTCAACCACCGCAACCAGGCCGACCCGCTCATCGCCGGGCGGTTGGTGAACGACAACTTCACGTCGGTCGGCAAAAAGGAACTCGAGAGCGATCCCATCGTCGGCACCATGGGCAAGATCATGGACGCCGCGTTCATCGACCGCGACGACCCACAGAAGGCGATCGAAGGACTCAAGAAGGTCGAGGAGCTGGCGGGCAAAGGCCTGTCGATCCTGATCGCGCCCGAGGGTACTCGGCTGGACACCACCGAGGTAGGCGAGTTCAAGAAGGGGCCATTCCGAATCGCGATGTCAGTCGGAATTCCGGTGGTGCCCATCGTGATTCGCAATGCCGAGGTGATCGCCGCCCGTGACTCGAGCACGTTCAACCCTGGCACGGTTGACGTCGTGGTGTATCCGCCGATTCCGGTCAACGACTGGACGCACGACAACCTTTCCGAGCGCATCGCCGAAGTCCGCCAGTTGTACCTGGACACGCTGAAGGACTGGCCGCACGACGAACTGCAGTTACCGGACTTGTACAAGCGTAAGAAAGCGCCGGCGAAGAAGGCGCAGGCGAAGAAGGCGCCCGCCAAAAAGGCTGCCAAGAAAGCTCAGGCCAAGAAGGCCGCGGCGAAGAAAGGGGCCACGAAGGCCGCCGCGAAGGGCCGGTCGTGAAGGTATCCGCCGACCAGTTCGCGCCTTTCACCGCCACCGACGACTCTCTTGTGCTCGCGTCGGTGTCGTCGCCTGCCGAAGAGGAACTGCTGAAGGACTGGCTGGCGCAGCAGCGACGTGAGCACCCCGACTCCAACGTCGACGTGTTGCGGCTGCCCGCCGATGGTGAACCGTCGCCGGGGACGCTGGCCCGGCTCGTCGAGGAGTTGGACGCGGACGAGGATCGGTCGGTCGTTCCGGTGCGCGTCTTCTGGGTGCCGGGTGGTCTGCCTACGCGCTCGAAGGTGGTGGCGCTCATATCCGGCCGAGACACCTACCGCCCGCCAGAGGTGCTGCAGAAGCGGATCCTGAGGAAGGACCCGTCGCGCGCAAGGGTGGTCGCCGGTGAGCCTGCGAAGGTCTCGGAGCTGCGTCAGCAGTGGAATGAGACCACCGTCGCCGAAAACCCCAGGGAATTCGCACGGTTCGTGATCCGGCGCGCTGTGTTGGCGATTGAACGGGTCGAACTGCGGCTACTCGGGCCGGAATACAAGTCGCCGCGGCTGATCAAGCCCGAGCTGCTGGCGTCCGCGCGATTCCGCGATGGGCTGGAAAAGATCCCCGGCGCGACGGTGGAGAAGGCCGGCGAGATGCTCGACGAGCTGTCTACCGGTTGGAGTCGGTTTTCCGTCGACCTGATTCCGTCCCTGGGCCGGGCCATCTTCAGTCGTGGTTTCGACCCGAACATCGATTACGACCGCAGCGAAGTCGAAGCCATGCGCCGCGGGTTGGAGCATCACCCCGCAGTGCTGTTGTTCTCGCACCGCTCGTATCTCGACGGGGTCATCGTGCCGGTGGCCATGCAAGAGAACAGGCTGCCGCCGGTGCACACCTTCGCGGGTGTCAACCTGTCGTTCGGCTTCATGGGCCCGCTGATGCGTCACTCCGGCGTCATCTTCCTGCGTCGCAAGCTCGACGATCCGCTGTACAAGTATGTGCTGCGGCAATTCGTCGGCTACATCGTCGAAAAGCGGTTCAACCTGAGCTGGTCGATCGAGGGGACCCGCTCGCGCACCGGAAAGATGCTGCCGCCCAAGCTCGGCCTGCTCGCCTACGTCGCCGATGCCTACCTCGACGGCCGCAGCGACGACATCCTGTTGCAACCGGTGTCGATCAGCTTCGACCAGTTGCACGAGACAGCGGAATACGCGGCCTACGCCCGTGGTGGCGAGAAGACGCCGGAGAGCCTGTCCTGGATGTACAACTTCATCAAGGCGCAGGGCGAGCGCAACTACGGCAAGATCTACGTCCGCTTCCCCGAGGCGGTGTCGATGCGGGAGTATCTCGGCGAGCCTCACGGCCCGATGACCAACGACGAGGCCGCCAAACGCCTAGCGCTGCAGAAGATGGCGTTCGAAGTGTCGTGGCGAATTCTGCGGGCGACGCCGGTCAACGCGACGGCTTTGGTGTCGGCACTGCTCTTGACCACGCGCGGAGTCGCTCTGACATTGGATCAGCTGCACCACACATTGCAGGACTCGCTGGATTACCTGGAACGCAAACAGATCCCTATGACCAACAGCGCGTTGCGGCTTCGTACGGCTGAGGGCGTTCGCGCCGCGTTGGACGCGTTGTCCAACGGCCATCCGGTCACGTGTGTCGACGGCGGCAAGGAACCGGTCTGGCGGATCGCGCCGGAAAACGAGCATGAGGCGGCGTTCTACCGCAACACACTGATCGACGCGTTCCTCGAGACGTCGATCGTCGAGTTGGCGCTGGCGTATGCGCAGCGAACGCAATCCAACCGGCTGGAAGCCTTCTGGTCACAGGCGATGCGATTGCGCGACTTGCTGAAGTTCGATTTCTACTTCGCGGACTCGGCAGCATTTCGCGAACACGTGGCCGAAGAGATGTCCTGGCACGAGAATTGGGAAGACCATGTCGCGGCGGGCGGTGACCAGATCGACATGCTGCTGCGGGCCAAGAAGCCGTTGATCGCGGGTGCCATGCTGCGGCCGTTCTTCGAGGCGTACGAGATCGTGGCGGACGTGGTGCGCGACGCCCCCGCCGAGATCGGCGAGAAGGAACTGACGACGCGTGCGCTCGGGGTGGGCAATCAGTACGTCGCGCAGAACCGGGTGCGCAGCAACGAGGCGGTGTCGGCGTTGCTGTTCGCCACCGCGCGCCAGGTGATCGCCGACCAGCATCTGCTCGAGCCCGCCGCCGACCTCGACGAGCGGCGCCAGGCGTTCCGCGACGAACTGTTCGGTGTCCTGGCCGATATGGACAAGGTCGAGCAGGTCGCGCGCGAACAGTTCTACGCCAGAGAGACCGCGCGCCGGGCGTTGCGGAGCAAGTCGGCGTAGGACGGCCCTACGGGGCAGTCGCCGAGAAGCCATACGCTGGTGAGGTGACCACTGTGCCCACCAGCGTGCGCAACAGCGCGGCATGGCCTGTGCTGCTCGGCGTCGCGGTGCTGGCCGGGGCCGTCGCAGCGGGTATCGGAGCGCTGTCGCTGGCCGACGCGCTGACCGCCACCGGGCTGCCGAACCCAGGACCTGTGACCACCTACGGCCTGCCTTTCGTGCGGGCGGCAGGTGAGATCGCCGCCGTGCTGGCGGTGGGGGCGTTCCTGTTCGCGGCGTTTCTGGTGCCGCCGCAGCCGAACGGCGTGCTCGACGCTGCGGGCTACCGGGCGCTGCGGCTCGGAACTTCAGCGTCGGCCGTCTGGGCCGTGTGCGCGGCGCTACTCGTGCCGTTGACTGTGTCGGACGTCTCCGGTCATCCGCTCAGTGAAAACCTCAATCCTGTCAACATCTGGTCGGCGGCGAGTCTCGTCGACACCGCTGTGGCGTGGCGCTGGACGGCGTTCATCGCCGCCGGTGTCACACTGGCCAGCCTTCCTGTGCTGCGATGGGCGTGGACGCCCGTGCTACTGGCCGGCGCCGTGGTCTCGTTGGTGCCGCTTGCGCTGACCGGTCACTCGTCGGCGGGCGGTTCCCACGATCTGGCCACCAACAGCCTGCTGATCCACTTGGTCGCGGGCTCGCTGTGGGCGGGCGGTCTGTTGGCGTTGTTGGCGCATGCGCTGCGGTCGGGACGACATGCCGATCTGGCCGCCAGGCGGTTCTCGGCGCTGGCGCTGTGGTGCTTCGTGGCGATGGCGGTCAGCGGCGTCATCAACGCGGCGGTGCGGATGCGGCTGACCGATCTGGTCCAGACCCGATACGGCTGGCTGGTGATCGGCAAGGTGATTGCGTTGTGTGTGCTCGGCCTCATCGGCTGGCGCCAGCGGCGCAGCGGCTTGGCGGCGCTTCGGTCCGATCCGGAGGCGCGCGGGCCGCTGCTGCGGCTGGCCCTGATCGAGGCGGCCGTCTTCGGCGCGACGTTCGGTATCGCGGTCGGGTTGGGCCGCACACCACCGCCGCCGCTGCTTTACGAGCCGAGCCCCGTCGAACTCGCGCTCGGGTACGGCTTCGACGGGCCGCCGACCGTTGCTCGGGTGTTGTTCGACTGGCGCTTCGACCTCATCTTCGGCACCGCGGCGATCGTGATGGCCGGGCTGTATCTGTTCGGGGTGCACCGGTTGCGGCTGCGCGGCGACGGGTGGCCGGCGGGACGCACTGCGGCATGGCTGTGCGGGTGCGCGGCGCTGCTGTTCACCACGTCGTCGGGGCTGGGCCGCTACATGCCCGCGATGTTCTCGATGCACATGATCGGGCACATGATGCTGTCCATGCTGGTGCCGGTGCTGCTGGTGCTGGGCGCGCCGGTGACGCTGGCGCTGCGTGCGCTGCCGACCGCGGGACGTGGGCAGCCGCCGGGGCCACGCGAATGGCTGCTGGCAGCGCTGCATTCGCGGGTATCGCGGTTCCTGACCCATCCGATCGTGGCCACGGTGGTGTTCGTCGCCGGGTTCTACGGCCTGTACTTCGGCGGCATCTTCGATGCCGGGGTGAGCAGCCACGCCGCGCACGTGCTAATGAATGTGCACTTCCTGCTCAGCGGATACCTGTTCTACTGGGTGGTGATCGGTGTGGATCCGACACCGCGGCAGATCCCTCAACTCGGCAAGGTCGCGATGGTGTTCGCGTCGCTGCCGCTGCATGCGTTCTTCGGCGTGGTGCTGATGGGAATGCAGACCGTGCTCGGCGCGCCGTTCTATCGGTCGTTGGCGTTGAGCTGGCACACCGACCTGATCGGAGATCAGCGGCTGGGCGGTGGAATCGCTTGGGCGGCAGGCGAAGTTCCGCTTGTGCTGGTGATGATCGCGTTGTTGATCCAGTGGCGGCGCAGCGATCAGCGTACCGCCAAGCGACTGGACCGAGCCGCCGAGCGCGACGATGACGCCGAGTTGACCGCATACAACGCGATGCTGGCGGAGTTGGCCAAACGGGACACCCGCTCGTCGTGACCACCGACGACGGGTTCTTCGGTGAAGAGATCGCGGCCACCTACGACGCCGCGACATCGGGCATGTACGACCAGAGCATCATCGACTGCGTCGTCGACGTGCTGGCCGAGCTCACCGGGGACGGCCGAGCACTGGAGTTCGGCATCGGCACGGGACGCATCGCCATTCCGCTCGCTCGACGAGGCGTCGAGGTGCAGGGCATCGACTTGTCGCGGGCAATGGTTGCTCGGCTGCGGGAGAAGCCGGGTGGATCGGGAATGAAGGTGGCGATCGGAGACTTCGCCGACACTCGCGTACCCGGAGCGTTTTCGCTGACCTACTTGGTGTTCAACACGATCGGCAACCTCACGACGCAAGACGCACAGGTGGCGTGTTTCCAGAACGCTGCCCGCCACCTGCAGCCCGGTGGGAGCTTCGTCGTTGAGGTCGGTGTCCCCGCTCTGCGGCTTCTACCGCCGGGCCAACGCGCTGTCCCGTTCGACGTGGGCGACCGATGTTGGGCCTATGACCTCTACGACTGTGCAACGCAGTCGATGACGTCGAACTACGTCGATGACCTCGACGGCACAGCCCGACTCCGCTCTATGCCATTTCGCTACGTATGGCCCGCCGAGCTGGACCTGATGGCACGCATTGCCGGGATGAATCTTGTTGACCGATGGGAAGACTGGGATCTGCGGCCGTTCACCCACGACAGCACGCGGCACGTGTCGATATGGCAGAAACCGGCCTGACGACATCCGGCTTTGCGTAACGCTGCGGCGGAAAAAGGGCCGGAATGTCGCCGTAGCGTTACGCAAATTAGACGCTCGCCCCGGTCGGTCCACCGACCTTGATGGGCGCGAACCAGGGCGCTCCCCGCAAAGGGCGGGACACACGCGAGCGCGCAGAACGCTCATTGGCGGCTGCGCTCCAAGCGCGCGCCGCTCAATCATTCGAGTGGCCACTCGACCGCGAAGATTAGACCGCGCCCGCCGCGATCGCCGCCGGCCAGCTGCCGTGCGCGCTGATGTCGGGTCCGGTCGGGGCGGCACCGTCGCATCCGAACGCGGTTCGCCATGTGCCGTCGTCGAATTCGACCTTGCCAAGCTGCATCGGGGTGGGCAACGCGGCGAGGAACCGGCCAAGTGCTGCGGGGGACAGCAGCCACCGGTGGCCGCGTAACGCGGCGCCTCGCGCATCGTCAGGCACCCGGGTGATCGCCGGTTTTGGGGGAGCGGTCGGCAGCACCGACATCCGGTAGTGCGGCGCCGTCGTCGCCTCGCCTGCCCAACGAGCGCCGAGGTCGGTGAGCTGATGCGCCAGCGGGCCGCCCCGCAGATGGGCGCCGAACACCACCAGCTCGACCGCATCCGCGGCGGCCAGCGGCCAAACGCCGTCGGGCGCTTGCTGTCCCGTCACCAACGCCGCGATGTCGAACGCGACGGCATCCTCGAAGGCACGCGCCAGCACCGTCACACCGAATTGCGCCTCTCCCGCGGCGCCCGCGGGCACCGACACCGCGCACAGATCAAACAGGTTGCAGAAGTTGGTGTAGGTACCCATCCGGGAGTTGACGCCAACCGGGTCGCCCGCCACTTCGTCGATGCGCGGATGCATGGGAGCGGTGGGTACCAGCAGCGCGTCGACACCGTCCAGTCCGGACATCGCAACTCGGCGCAACCGGTCGACCTCACACCGGTCGCGGACGAGCCGGTGCGCCGGGATGTCGCGCGCCGCGGTCACGATGCCGCGCACGATCGGATCCAGTGTCGCGTCGGGATGCGTGTCGATGAATTCGCCGACCGCAGCGTACCTTTCGCTGACCAACGCTCCGTCGTACAGCAGCTTGGCGGCCGCCAGGAACGGCGCGAAGTCCACCGTGACGACGCGCGCCCCAGCCGCAATCAGGGTGGCGACGGCAGCGTCGAACGCGCCGCGCCACTCGCGGTCCAACTCGGGCAACTCGTCGGGGACCGCCACCACCGGATTCGGTGGGGCGGCCAGTCGGACGTCGGTGGGCCATGGGCGATCACCGGCGCCCGCGGCCATCACGCCCATCGCGCGGTTCGCCAGCTCGACGTCGGCCGCGAAAATCGTGACGCAGTCATAGGATTCGCAGGCGGGCACCACACCATCGGTCGAGATCACCCCGACGGTTGGCTTGATTCCGACGATGCCCTGCAAGCCCGCGGGCACGCGGCCGGATCCTGCGGTGTCGGTGCCGATCGCGATGTCTGCTTGGCCGGTAGCCACCGCCACCGCCGATCCCGAACTGGAACCTCCGCTGATGTATTCGGGCCTGCGGCTGTCCGACACCACCCCGTGCGGGGACCTGGTGCCGACCAGACCAGTGGCGAACTGGTCGAGGTTGGTCTTGCCGACGACGACGGCGCCCGCGGCCCGCAACGCCGCCACGACAGGGGCGTCCCGTTCGGGCCGGTACGCGAACTCCGGGCAGGCGGCGGTGGTTGGCAAGCCTGCGGCGTCGACGTTGTCCTTGACCGCGAGCCGCAGCCCCGCCAGTGTGCCCGTGCTGCGCTCCAGCTCAGCGGCGACCTCGGCCTCGGGTCTGCGAGTGATCCACACCGTCATGACGATCAACCTAAGGCCGATTGATCCACAGCGCGCACTTCATCCACAGGGGCGGCGCTGACGTGGACGCGAAGGGACGCGGTGTCGGGGCCGCGGCGGTCAATGGGGGTGCGACGCGCGTCGCGGTTTGAGATGACATGAGAGGACTGAGCAATGTTCGAGACGCCCATCACCGTGGTCGGCAACATCGTCAACGACCCGCACGGCCGCAGGGTCGGTGACCAGGAAGTGATCAAGTTCAGGGTCGCCAGCAACTCGCGCAGGCGCACGGCCGACGGCAACTGGGAACCTGGCAATTCGCTGTTCGTCACCGTCAACTGCTGGGGCAAGCTGGTCACCGGCGTCGGTGCCGCCCTCCGCAAGGGTGACCCGGTGATCGTGGTCGGTCACGTCTACACCAGCGAATACGAAGACCGTGACGGCAACCGCCGGTCGAGCCTGGAGATGCGCGCCACGTCCGTCGGGCCGGATCTGGCGCGGTCGATCGTGCGGATCATCGAGAAGACGGCCTCAGCCAGGGACGCAGCGCCGGCGGCCGACGACTCCACGGAGGAAACGGTGGTCGAGGCCGAAGACGAGACGCCCATGCCGTTGTCCGCATAAACCGCTCGACCAGCTCTGGTCGGTCCCGCCGGTGTGGTCACGCCTACGATGGTCCGCGAGCAGTACCAAAGACTCGCGAAAGGCAACACAACGGCAATGGCCGAATTCATCTATTCGATGCGGAAGGTCCGCAAGGCGCACGGCGACAAGGTGATCCTTGACGACGTCAGCCTAAACTTCCTTCCTGGCGCGAAGATCGGCGTGGTCGGCCCGAACGGGGCAGGCAAGTCGAGCGTCTTGCGGATCATGGCCGGGCTGGACACCGCCAACAACGGCGATGCGCTGCTGGCACCGGGCGCCAGCGTGGGCATCCTGCAGCAGGAGCCGCCGCTGAACGAGGAGAAGACCGTGCGCGGCAACGTCGAGGAGGGCCTCGGCGACATCAAGGTCAAGCTCGACCGCTTCAACGAGGTGGCCGAACTGATGGCCACCGACTACTCCGACGAGCTGATGGAGGAGATGGGCAGGCTCCAGGAGGAGTTGGACCACGCCGACGCATGGGATCTCGACTCACAGCTGGAGCAGGCAATGGACGCCCTGCGGTGCCCGCCGCCCGACGAACCGGTGACGAACCTGTCCGGCGGTGAGCGGCGCCGCGTCGCGCTGTGCAAGCTGTTGCTGTCCAAGCCCGATCTGTTGCTGCTCGACGAGCCGACCAACCACCTCGACGCCGAGAGCGTGCAGTGGCTCGAGCAGCACCTCGCCGAGTACAAGGGCGCCATCCTGGCCGTCACGCACGACCGGTATTTCCTGGACAACGTCGCCGAATGGATCCTCGAACTGGACCGCGGCCGCGCCTACCCCTACGAGGGCAACTATTCGACGTATCTGGAGAAGAAGGCCGAGCGCATCGCCGTGCAGGGCCGCAAGGACGCCAAGCTGCAGAAGCGGCTCAAGGACGAGCTCGCGTGGGTCCGCTCCGGCGTCAAGGCACGGCAGGCCAAGAGCAAGGCCCGTCTGCAGCGCTACGAGGAGATGGCGGCCGAGGCCGAGAAGACCCGCAAGTTGGACTTCGAGGAGATCCAGATCCCGACCGGGCCGCGACTGGGCAGTGTGGTGGTCGAGGTCGAGCATCTCGACAAGGGCTTCGGCGGCCGCACGCTGATCAAGGATTTGTCCTTCACGCTGCCGCGCAACGGCATCGTCGGTGTCATCGGGCCCAACGGTGTCGGTAAGACGACGCTGTTCAAGACCATCGTGGGCCTCGAGCAGCCCGACAGCGGCACCGTGCGGATCGGCGAGACCGTCAAGTTGTCCTACGTCGACCAGAGCCGTGCGGGCATTGACCCGAACAAGACGGTCTGGGAGGTGGTGTCCGACAAGCTCGACTACATCGAGGTCGGCCAGAACGAGATCCCGTCGCGGGCTTACGTCTCGGCGTTCGGTTTCAAGGGCCCCGATCAGCAGAAGCCGGCAGGGGTGTTGTCCGGTGGTGAACGCAACCGGCTCAATCTGGCGCTCACCCTCAAAGAGGGCGGCAACCTGATCCTTCTCGACGAGCCCACCAACGACCTCGACGTGGAGACACTGAGTTCGCTGGAGAACGCGCTCGAGAACTTCCCCGGCTGCGCGGTGGTGATTTCCCACGACCGGTGGTTCCTCGACCGCACCTGCACGCACATCCTGGCGTGGGAGGGCGACGACGACAACGAGGCCAAATGGTTCTGGTTCGAAGGCAACTTCGCCGCCTACGAAGAGAACAAAGTGGAAAGGCTGGGCATCGATGCGGCCCGTCCGCACAGGGTGACCCACCGCCGCCTCACACGCGACTAGTGTCGATTTGCGTACCACAAAGCCGCTTCGGCGGCGACATGCACCGAGGCTGGTATGGGCGCGTAGGTAGGAGCGGCGATGACGGTCAACCCGGGGACTGGCACAGGCGTCGGCAGATCGCCGGCGCCGCCGCTCAGCCAGGACACCATCGCCCGGCTGGCGCGGGCCTATATGGCGACCTATCGGGGCCCGCACGGTGACGCCCCCGGCGCCGATGCGACGGTCACGGCACCGGTTCGCGCGGCCGTCAGCACACTAATCTCGCCCGCGATGATCGACGCCCAGCTGCGAATGGGCGCTCACCGGGCGTTCGGCGACACCCGAGTCGCGGTCTACGGCGAAGACGACCCGGCCGGTTTCGGGCCTGCGCTGCAAATCGTCACCGACAACGCGTCGATGCTGATGGACTCCGTCACGGTGCTGCTGCACCGGCTCGGGGTGGCCTACAAGGCGATCATGAACCCGGTGTTCCGGGTCCGGCGTGGGCCCAGCGGCGACCTGCTGGCCATCGAACCCGCCTCGGGCGCGCCGTTCGGCGATGGTATCGACGAGACGTGGATCCACGTTCAACTCGCCGACTCGTGCGACCCGAAGACCATCGACGAGGTCAAACGCCTGTTGCCCGGCGTGCTCGCCGACGCCCGCCAGGTGGCGTTGGACTCCACATCGATGACCGCGATGTTGATCAGCCTGGCCGCCGAACTCGACTCCGACACGCAGGGCAGGTTCCCGGCCCCCGACCGCAAAGACGTTGCGGCGCTGCTGCGTTGGTTGGCCGACGGTCATTTCGTGTTGCTTGGCTACCAGCGCTGTCAGGTCAGCAACGGCCAGTCCGCCGTCGACCCGTCGAGTCGTCTCGGGGTGCTGCGCCTGCGCACCGATGTGCTCCCACAACTCACCAAGAACGACGACCTGCTGGTGCTCGCGCAGGCCACGATGCCCAGCTTCTTGCGCTACGGCGCCTATCCGTACATCGTGGTGGTCCGCGAGAACACCCACGGGACCGTCATTGAGCACCGCTTCGTCGGGTTGTTCACCGTGGCCGCGATGAACGCCAATGTGCTGGAGATACCGCTGATTTCGCGCCGCGTCAACGACGCGCTCGCGATAGCGCACCGCGACCCCAGCCATCCCGGCCAGCTGCTGCTCGACATCATGCAGACCATCCCGCGGTCGGAGCTTTTCGCGTTGTCGGCCAAGGAACTGCTCGATATGGCGATGGCGGTGGTCGATCTCGGCTCACGGCGCCGCACCCTGCTGTTCCTTCGGGCCGACCAACTCGCGCATTTCGTGTCGTGCCTGGTGTACCTGCCCCGTGACAGGTACACGACGGCGGTACGGCTGGAGATGCAGGACATCCTGGTCCGCGAGTTGGGCGGAGTCAGCATCGACTATGCCGCGCGGGTCAGCGAATCACCCTGGGCGGTCGTACATTTCACTGTCCGGCTACCCGAGGGCCGCCGTCAGCAGGATATCGACGTCTCGCTGGAGAACGAATCCCGAATACAGGACCTGCTCACCGAGGCCGCGCGGACGTGGGGTGACCGGCTGATCGGTGCGGTGAAAACCGGCTCGATCACCCAGGCCATGGCCGAACACTACGCGGGCGCCTTCCAAGAGGTGTACAAGCAGGCGGTCGCCCCGCTGGATGCCATCAACGACATCGCGATCATCGAAGAGCTGCAAGACAATTCGGTGAGGTTGGTGCTCGGCGAGCGCGACAAGGACGGCGTCGCGCAGCTCACCTGGTATCTCGGCGGGCGGTCGGCGTCGCTGAGTCACCTGCTGCCGATGCTGCAGTCCATGGGCGTGGTGGTGCTCGAGGAGCGGCCCTTCACCGTCGCCAGGCCCGACGGACTGCAGGTGTGGATCTACCAGTTCAAGGTTTCGCCGCACCCCGACATCCCCACGCCATCGGAGGGCCCTGACCGCGCCAGCATGGCCGATCGGTTCGCCGACGCGGTCACTGCGATATGGCACGGTCGCGCCGAGATCGACCGCTTCAACGAACTGGTGCTGCGTGCGGGGCTGACCTGGCAACAGGTCGCGTTGCTGCGGATGTACGCAAAGTACCTGCGGCAGGCCGGTTTCCCTTACAGTCAGTCCCACATCGAGGGCGTCATCAACGGCAACGCGGCCACCGCGCGGTCGTTGGTCGAGTTGTTCGAGGCACTTTTCGATCCTGCACCATCGGACGACACCCGCCGCCGGGACGCGCAAGCCGCCGCCGCGGCGGTGGCCGCCGACATCGACGCGCTGGTGAGCCTGGACACCGATCGGGTACTGCGGGCCTTCGCATCGATGATCCAAGCCACGCTGCGTACCAATTACTTTGTCACCAAATCTGATTCGGCGCGCGCGCAGAACGTCTTCGCGGTCAAGCTCAACCCTGGCGTTATCGACGAACTGCCCTTACCGCGGCCGAAGTTCGAGATCTTCGTGTACTCGCCGCGGGTGGAGGGCGTGCACTTGCGGTTCGGGTTCGTGGCGCGTGGCGGCCTGCGGTGGTCGGATCGCAAGGAGGATTTCCGCACCGAGATCCTCGGGTTGGTCAAGGCGCAGGCGGTGAAGAACGCTGTCATCGTGCCGGTGGGCGCCAAGGGCGGCTTCGTCGTCAAGAAACCGCCTCCAGCAGACGATCGTGACGCGTTCCGCAACGAAGGCATCGCCTGTTACAAACTGTTCATCGCGGGCTTGCTCGATCTCACCGACAACGTCGACAAGGTCACCGGCAACGTGGTCACGCCTGCGGATGTCGTGCGCCGCGACGGCGACGACGCCTACCTCGTCGTGGCCGCCGACAAAGGCACCGCGACGTTCTCCGACATCGCCAATGAAGTGGCCGCGTCGTATGGCTTCTGGCTCGGCGACGCATTCGCGTCGGGCGGTTCCGTCGGCTACGACCACAAGGCCATGGGTATCACTGCCAAGGGTGCGTGGGAGGCCGTCAAGCGGCACTTCCGCGAGATCGGCGTCGACACCCAGACCGAAGATTTCACCGTCGTCGGGATCGGCGACATGAGCGGCGATGTGTTCGGCAACGGCATGCTGCTGTCCAAACACATCCGCCTACTGGCCGCCTTCGACCATCGGCACATCTTCATCGACCCCAATCCCGACGCCGCGACGTCGTGGGAGGAGCGGCGGCGGATGTTCGACCTGCCGCGGTCGTCGTGGGACGACTACAACCGGTCGCTGATCAGTGAGGGTGGCGGCGTTTACAGCCGCGAGCAGAAGTCGATCGCCATCAGCCCGCAGGCCCGTACCGCGCTTGGCATCGCCGAGGGCATCGAGGAGCTGACGCCACCCGCGCTGATCAAGACGATCCTCAAGGCGCCCGCTGACCTGTTGTTCAACGGCGGGATCGGCACCTACATCAAGGCGGAGACCGAATCGGACGCCGATGTCGGCGACCGCGCCAACGACCCGGTGCGGGTGAACGGAAACCAGGTGCGGGCCAAGGTGATCGGCGAGGGCGGCAATCTCGGCGTCACCTCTCTCGGCCGTATCGAGTTCTGCCTGGCCGGTGGGCGCAGCAACACCGACGCGATGGACAACTCCGCCGGTGTGGACTGCTCCGACCACGAGGTCAACATCAAGATCCTGGTGGACTCGCTGGTGACCGCCGGCAAGGTACGCGCCGAGGACCGGACCCAGCTGCTGGTGTCGATGACCGACGAGGTAGGCCGATTGGTGTTGGCCGACAACGAGGATCAGAACGATCTGATGGGCACCAGTCGCGCCAACGCCGCCAGCCTGCTTCCTGTGCATGCGCGAATGATCAAGGACTTCGTCGCCGAGCACGGGCTCAACCGCGAACTCGAGGCGTTGCCGTCGGAGAAGGAGATCAACCGCAGGACCGAAGCCGGGCTCGGGTTGACGTCGCCAGAACTCGCGACCCTGATGGCACACGTCAAGCTGGTGCTGAAGGACGAGGTCCTCGCCAGCGAACTTCCCGACCAGGAGGTGTTCGCCTCGCGGTTGCCCGAGTACTTCCCGCACAACCTGCGCGATCAGTTTGGCAGCGAGATCCGGCAACACCAACTGCGCCGGGAGATCGTCACCACCATGCTGGTCAACGATCTGGTCGACACCAGCGGAATCACCTACGTCTACCGGGTATCCGAGGACGTCGGTGTCCGGCCGGTCGACGCGGTGCGCAGCTACGTGGCGACCAATGCGATCTTCCGGGTCGGCGAGGTGTGGCGACAGATCCGCGCGGCGGACGTTTCGGTGGCCGTCTCCGATCGCATGACGCTGGATCTGCGCAGGCTCATCGACCGCGCAGGGCGCTGGTTGCTCAACTACCGGCCGCAACCGCTTGCGGTGGGTGCGGAGATCAACCGGTTCGCGGAGAAGGTCCGTGTGCTGACGCCGCGGATGTCGGAGTGGTTGCGCGGCGACGACAAGGTGATCGTGGAGAAGGAAGCGCGCGAATTCAGTGCGCAAGGCGTCCCCGAGGACTTGGCCTACATGGTGGCGACCGGGCTGTACCAGTACAGTCTGCTCGACGTGATCGACATCGGCGACATCATCGACCGTGACCCGGCAGAGGTCGCCGACACCTACTTCGCTTTGATGGCCCGTCTTGGCACCGACGGCCTGCTGACAGCGGTATCGCGCCTGGTACGTGACGACCGCTGGCATTCGCTGGCCCGCTTGGCGATTCGCGACGACATCTACGGGTCGATCAGGGCGCTGTGCTTCGATGTGCTGGCGGTGGGTGAACCCGAGGAGAGCGGCGAGGAGAAGATCGCCGAGTGGGAGACCACCAACAGTTCGCGCGTCAGCAGGGCTCAACGCACGCTGGCCGAGATATACCAAAGTGGCGAGCTGGATCTGGCGACGCTGTCCGTGGCGGCGCGCCAGTTGCGCAGCATGACCAGAACGAGTGGAACAGGAACTACTGGGTGAATGGTTTTGTGGCGCCGGTACATGTGCGGTGGTCCGACATCGATATGTATCAGCACATCAACCACGCAACGATGGTCACCATCCTCGAAGAGGCCAGAATCCCTTTCCTGCGTGAACCCTTCGAGGCCGTGATCGAGGAGATCGGGCTGCTCATCCACGAGGTGAAGATCCTCTACAAGGGTCAGTTGCGGCTGAGGGATTCGCCGTTGCAGGTGACCATGTTCTCCAAGCGGGTGCGGGCGGTCGATTTCACGATCGGATACGAGGTTCGGTCGGTTCGTAAGGATCCGGATGCCAAGCCTGCGGTGATCGCCGAAACGCAGCTTGCGGCGGTGCACATCAAAGAGCAACGGCTGCAGCGACTTTCGCCCACCCAGCGTGAGTACCTGCAGCGCTATCTTCGATGACCGGACCCGAACGCGGTATCTGGCTCGATGACGCCACGCATCGCGAAGACCTGACGACGTTCACCGAGCGGGCCATGCGGCTGGACGAGGCGGCGGTGATCCGACTTCGTGAGCGGGCGGGCGGCTTTGTAGTGGCCTGGGTGGCAACCGGTTTCGACGTGTTGGCCAGCCGAGTGGTGCGTGGGCGGATTCGGCCGGGTGACCTCAGCGCCGCGGCCGATGCGTTGTCGACCGGGCTGACCACGATGGACCGCAGCGGCTACGTCGACCCGGGGTTTCCGATGGATTCCGCCTGGCGGGGCGCGCTTCCGCCCCCGACGGGTTTCGTGCACCTCGACGATGTGCCTGCCCGCGCGGTGCTCGAATTGGCCCAGCGCGGTACGGCGCTGGTGAAGGAGCATTCCAGTGCGCATGGCCCGCCCGCGTCGCTGCTCGACCAGGAAGTGGTCTCGGTGACCTCGGGCGACGAGAGCGTCGGCATCCCGATGCGCTGCGTATTCGCTTTGACCGCAATGGGTTTCCTGGCGCAGTCGGCGGAGCAACTGGATCCCGCGACCGTGTCCGCTGACGAGATCGTCCGAGTGCGGGTGCTGCCGACATGGCTACGCATCGACGCCCGGTTCGGATCGGTCTACCGCCGCCGCGGCGACCCCGCGGTGGTGCTGCGCTAGCTTTTCCCCGGCGAGCAGACGCAAAACTGCCCTATTTGCCGGGCGGTTTCTAGCGCTGGGTGCAACAGCTTCTTGTTGAGGGGTTGTCATGAGGGTTCCGCGTTATCCGTTTGTGGGTCGTCGGTTCTGGGAGTTG